>JANYGK010000061.1 GCA_025362395.1 Bacteroidota bacterium | reverse complement strand
GTCCATGGCAAGCTCAAGCCCTGCAACTGTATTGGTATGGTAGGGACCAACTTGCAGATAAGGCAAATCTTTAATTTCAATTTGCCAGGCATCGTCCCCAAATACAATAATATCTAAGGTATCTTTTGGGTAACGCTGTTTAATTAATTCAGACAACGCCATGGCTACATTTTTTGCCGGGGTAATTCTGTCCTCACCGTAAAGGATCATGGAGTGAGAAATATCGATCATCAACACAGTGGATGTTTGCGTTTTATGTTCTTTCTCTTTTACTTCCAAATCATTTTCGGTCATCATAAATTCACCTATGCCGTTATTAACCTGCGCATTTTTAAATGACTCCAGCATGGAGATTTGTTCCAATGAATCGCCGAACTGAAAAGGCCTGCTATCACTGCTCATTTCTTCCCCACTGCCTGTATACTTTGTAGAGTGATTTCCTGATTTTCCTTTTTTAAGTTTTCCGAAAATACGTTCCAATGCTTGTTGGCGTATTGCTTTTTCTGTTTTAGATGTAATGCTTACCCCACCCGATCCCGGCTCATCTTCTTTAATGTAACCTTTGTCTTTAAGCTCTTGTATAAAGTCGCCGATGCCGTAATCGGGCTCGGTTAATTTATATTCTTTATCTAATTCAGTCAGCCAGCTAATGGCTTCACTAAAATCGCCGCTCGTGTAAGTAATTAATTGTTTAAAAATGTCAAACAGCTTATCAAAAGGTGTTTGGTCAGGTTTTGTATAATGAGAGAATCTAAATCCAAGCATGTTTATAAAACAGTTTTAAGCGGCAATAGTTTAAGTTTTGCGTTTTTATTTCCCGTAAATTTCGCAAATGTCACAGGTCTTTACTTCTATGAGATCTCCGGATCTGCGGGAAAATTCAAAGATGATTGTTAAACTATTATTCTTTAATTTACGTACATAAAAATATGGGAAAGCTTTATCAAATCATAATCGTTTTAATATTAATTGGCAATATTGCTTTTGCCCAAACGCCTGATTCTATATCAAAGCCCGAAAGCTATATTAAACTGAACTACGATAACGACTTCTTTAGCGCCACAGATCGCTATTATACACAAGGTATTCAGTTCAGGGTAATCAACCGGTTCATTAAATATTCTCCTTTTTCTTATGCCTTAATACTTTTAAATAAACACGCCAAAAATTATTACGGAATTAATATAGAACAAGATTGTTTTACACCTAAGAGTATTCGTTACGATACCATTAATTATTTAGAGAGACCTTTCGCGGCCACTGCTTTTGTTTCTCATTTTTTAATTTCGTTGGATGCCGATAAAAAACAATCTCTCGAAACGCAGTTAGATTTGGGTGTGATAGGACCTTGTGCCCGTTGTGAAGATGAACAAAAGGCGATTCATAAAGCTTTGGTAAACATCAGGCCGTTGGGCTGGGAAGCACAAATAGCAGCCGATTACATTATTAATTACCGTGCTAAATATGAAAAAGCAATTATTTATACAAAGTATGCTGAACTTATGGCGAACGTTGCGGTAAGAGCAGGAACACTATATACAGATGGCGCGGTAGGTATACAAGCAAGGGTAGGATTATTTACACCTTACTTTAAAAATTTGGGTTTAGAGAAAAACGGCGCTAAAAAATTTAAACTGTTTTTAGTAGTTAAAGCAAACGCAAGGGCTGTAGGTTATAACGCAACCATGCAGGGCGGCGTGTTTAATACCAACAGTATGTTCAGGGTTCCTACAGGTGATATTAGCCGGTTTGTATATGATGGCATGGCCGGAATAATTTTAGCCATACATCGCACAAGCTTTGAATACAGTCGCTATTACATTACACCTGAGTTTGTAAGAGGCGTAGACCATGGCTGGGGCAGGGTAGCTATTACAGTTTGTTTTTAGACGCTAACCGCCCTGAGTTTCATTTGAAAATAAATATATTATTATAAATTTAAAACTCCAAAGCTTTCATCGTCTCCTTTTCTAAAACGTGTAATGTATTTGTTTTCGCCGGCATTGATGAGTTTCAAATTTGGAATTAACCAAGTATCATCGTTAAAATAAATTATTTTTTTATCTATTTTTCCATTTTTATCAATAGTGTATTCTACAAAATTAGATTTTATATAACTTTTTATATTTGGGATATTACATGTATTAGTAGTTAAAAAGTTAATCTTTTGTTGTTCAAATTTAGGATGTTCAATAAACAAATAGTTAATGCCTTTATCATTAATAATCTTTGTGTATTCAATCGTACTCTCTGTATTGTCAGTTATATTAGTATAAGTTACAGAACGCGGTATTAGTTGCATCCAGCTTAATTCCAGATCAGATTTTAATTTTGCTACAATAATTTCATTGGCAAAATAGTATACCTTTTGGCTCATATCATATCCTGATGTTCCTAATCCTCTTGATTGACTTGCGGAAGAAGTGTTATATGCCTCAAATAATATTTCAGAATTATTTAAAAGTGTAATTGCCGGTGAATAATATCCTAAATCGGCCTTTGGATTATCGCAAGTGAGTTTAGTTAAAATGTCTTTGGTGAAATAATTATATTTTTCGGAAATCACAATGAGCGTTTTATAATCTACTTTGGCAACATATAAACCACCTTTTTTAAAGTTTTTAATTTTCTCGTTTTCATTTTTCTCATAAAACATTCCATAAGTATAAAGAATATTATTTTTAGAATCAATGAGCGTTTTTAATCCTATTAATTCAACCGTTGCTTTTTCTTTTATTTTGCCGACAACATTTTTTTCGTTACCGGAAAATTGTTTAACTAAATTGAAATTGTTTTTACTGTAAAAAAGATAAACTAAATTTCCTTGATTGTCGATCTTCAGATTTTCAATTATAATTTTTTCTCCTTCATTTGTATTCAATACAGGTTTCGCCGAAACCTTTTTTAAGCCGTCAAGCGTATATGATTCAAAAGAAAGATCATCAATGTATTTGGCAAAAAAACCGATCTTAGTGCTGTCCGGGCTTAATAGATACATGAAACTTGTTTGAAACCATTTTGAGTTATCTGTTTCAAATTGCATAATAACAGTTCTTTTAGAATCAGTATTTGTTTTATAAGCATCAAATTCGTCGACCACAAGCTCTGCTTTTTTATCAGGAATGTTGTATTGCTTTGAGAATAAATAAATTTTATTTTTAACAAACAAAGAACCTTGAAATACAGTGAATTTATTATATTTAATAAGAGCGATTTGTTTGGTTTTGGTCAATCCTTCTTTACTGAACTGCTCAATTCCATAACTTGCTTTTACCCTTGCTAAATCACTTCTAAGCACATAAAAGTTGGTTTTATCTTCACCTATTATATCAGTAAAATATTGAGTCTCCTTTTTATCTATGGCAGGTCCTGTTTTTTCTATTTTGTTTTGAGCAAATGTATTTAAGGATAAAATAATAAGGATAACCGACAAAATTGTTTTCATATAATTAGTTTTTTGTAAATATATCAAAATATTATTTAAGTAAAAGCCATTTTAGTAACGAATAGCATTCACTATAAATAGGTATAATTTTATTTCTTTTTCTTAGCAACTGCTTTCTTTGAATCTGTTTTTTTATGTTTTTAAAAATATGTAGTATTGTGAATCACGATATAAAGATTATTTATGAAATAGATTACTTAAATATTTTAAATTTCAAAACAAATTTCTTTTTTTGTATTAGACTGCGCCAATCGATAAACAACAAGGCGCAAAGTATTAACAGGCTCGCCAAAAGCCCGCAGATTGATTGCCACGATAAAAGGTCGGATTTCATCTTATCTATATTTTCAGAAGTGTATTTTCCCATAGAAAGAGCAATGGTGTCACTTGTAAATTTGCCTACAAAAAAAGCAGGAATTATATATTGCGGTTTTAACTTTGCTATACCCGCGGCAACAAATAATGGCGTAGTGGGTAATGGCAGCAAAGAGTAAGCCACAATAGCCATTTGACTTTTCCATCCTTTTTCTTTCATTTTATTTCCAAGAAATTCGACATCTTCGTTTTTTGATGCTTTAAAATATTTATTGGATATGTGAGGAATATATAAAGACATAATGTATCTGCCAAGGATAGAGCCTGCCACTCCAATACATATAACTGCCGATAAATTAAGATCAAATACAATTTGTAAAAAAATCATGATTGTAAATGCCGGAAGAAATGGAAACGGAACAATATCAAAAGCCAAGGCTCCGAGGAATACCAATACATACTGCCACCACATAATTATAATTTAGAAAGAAGTATCAAATTAGATGCCTGTATAGGAGAATCCATGCATTCTTCCCCAGCGTAACCTTTATTTTTCTGTTTATTTTTTTAAAGTCCTATCAAACGTCTCAAACATCATCATCTTACCTTTCTTTAGGATGCAATAAAATATTTTTTATTTTCAACATCAAAATTTTTCACTTTAGTATTTTTTGGGCAAGCCCTGAAATGGATAGAGAGAAAAACAAGAAGAACAGCTTTTGCATAATTTTGTTTTTATAAATGTATCAAATAGTAATGAAAGCAAAAAGTCATTTGCCTTGAACAAATGACTTTTCACTATAAATAGTTACAGATCTATTTCTTTTTAGCAGCCGCTTTCTTCGCCGCTACTTTTTTAGGAACCGTTTTTTTACTTGCCGCTTTTTTTACGGTTGTTTTTTTAGCCGGTGCTTCCTTATACAGGTTCCAAAAGCT
>JANYGK010000039.1 GCA_025362395.1 Bacteroidota bacterium | reverse complement strand
CTTAAAAGTATTTAATTTTGTAAGCTTACGGTTATAAGTAACTACAGTTTGTGTGACAATAGCATTTGTATCGCTAGTATTAAAAATAGCCAGGTGCGTAATTTCCGGTTTTATATTATCCTTTACATCATAAATCAATAAAGGGTTAAGCGGTATTTCTGTTTTTTCTTCCCTTATTTCAAAATGTAAATGCGGACCGGTTGAGCTTCCTGAGTTGCCTGTGTATCCTATCAATTCGCCTTTTTTTATGGATAATTCACTTTGAGCAGGGAATAACTCTATGTCATTTTTTTTCTGTTCTAGTTGTTTTTGTTTTACGTATGCATCTATCCTATCTGCATATTTTTTTTGATGCGCGTAAACAGTAACATAACCGTTAGGATGTGTTACATAAAGTACTTTACCGTAACCGCTGCCGCTTATTTTAATGCGACTAATATAACCGTCGGCCACGCACTTAATAGGTAAATTAAGAATAGGATCTGTACTAAAATCCAGCCCGGCATGAAAATGATTGGGGCGTATTTCCCCGTAATTTCCTGTAACTACAATAGCCCCGGCTAAAGGATAAGAAAACCCTAAACCGTTATATTGCCCGTAAATAAAGGTTTTGAAGCTTAAAAAAAATAAAATAACTAACTTGAAATTTCGCATTATGGCTGTATTAAATCTATGTAACTTAATTAACATAGCATTGTTGATGCAAAGTTAAGTAGTTGAGTAAAACAGGTTTATCAATACTCTATTTTTAACGAACAACAAAATGTTTATTGAAAATGAATGTAGAGAATATAAAATCGGAATTACAACAAGTCTTAGATAGCGATGTAGCGCTGCGTAAAGAGTATAATGTAGTGAAGCGCTCCTTAAGCGATTACCGTAATCAGCTGATAGAGCGCGATGAAGATTGTAAACGCTTACAGGTTTCGATTGATGTGTTGAATACAAAACTTATGGTAATGGAGCGTGACAACGTTCATTTAAAAAGTGAAGTAAGCTCTTTTAAAGAATTACGCAATACCATTGGTGAACAACTTCGTGAAAAGCAAAGTGAAATAGACGGCTTGTTGCTTAAGATTGAAGCGCTGACAGCCCGGCTTTCTACCATTTCATCCGGTTACGATCTACAAATTGCAGACCTACACTCTGCATCTCGGGAAGAAATTACAGGCTTAAAATCAGAATACGAATCACAAATCAATGAACTGAGAACAAGCTCAACGTACCAACAAAGCGGCATTCGCACAGAGTTGGAAAACAAAATCAATGAGCTGACTCAAAATTATCAATCATCTCACGAAGAAACGGTTGCTTCCTACGAGTCAAAAATTGAAGGCTTAACCTCTGAGTACATTGCCCGGCTTGAATCATTGAAACAGGAATCGGAAAACCGCGTATCTTCTCTATCAAATTCAGGTAATGAAACCATAGCCGGTTTAACGAACGAATACGAATTAAAAATAAATGGCTTAACGTATCAGTGGAATAATGAACGTTCAGAATTAGTATCGAACTATGAAAGTCAAATTTCATTGTTATCTGAAACATTTACAGGTGAGAGAGAAACGTTAACTGCCGGTTACGAATCTCAAATAGCAGATCTTAACACGCAACTGACAAGTAAACAAGCTGAGTTTGAAACTGAATTAAATTCAACCGTTGAATCGTTAACCAACTCATTCCTTGAAAAAGAAAATGAATTAAAAGCAAGCTTTGAATCACAAATAGCTTCTATTCAAAACGAATCGGTTTCTTTAACTAATACATTAATGGCCGAATACGATGAGAAACTGTCAAACACAGTGATTCATTCTACTTCTCAAAATTCGAAATTATCTGATGATATTCATGCGCTTTCATCTGAAAATGAAGCCCTGAAAGCGAGCATTGATGAGTTAAGCAACACTCTTATCTCTCAAACAGGACAAATTGAATCCTTAAATGAAGAGTCAATAGGCAAATCATCTGAGATAACTTTGCACACAGAACGTTACAGTTCTTTATCTTCTGAATTTGAAAGCTATAAAAATTCGCAGCTTTCAACAATGGATGAGCAAATTTTAAATTTGAGCACGAAGATCAGTGATCTTGAATCGGGTATTACTTTAAAAGACCTGGTGATCACCGAATTAAATTCAACTATTGAAGCGCAAACGTCTCAATACGGAAATTTAAATAATTCACATACCTCGTTAAAAGAAGAGTTTGAAACATTGAATTCTACTTTTGAAGCAGAGAAAACAAATTTCGACAATTTTATTAATGAGCTTTCTACAAGCAATGCACAGGCATTAGAAAATAAAGAGGTTGAATTTACAAAGCTGTTAGCGGAAAACACTTCTTTAATTTCTGAAATTGACAGCATAGCAGATAAATTGGAAATTGCCGAGCAACAACTGGAATTGGTTAATGTAGAATTAACAGAATTAAAAGTAGTGGCTGAAGGCAGAGCGGAAGACTTAAGAGAAACATTACACGCTAAGAATTTTGAAATTACCACTTTGACGGCAAATAATTCGGCTTTACAAGCGGAGTTAGACCTGTTAAAAATAGAAGCCGGTAATTTAAGAGAAGAATTAAGCGCTTCACAATCTTCGAATGAATTAGCAGGAAATCTTCAGGATACTTATAATGAATTAGTTTCTAAAAAACAGGAATTGGAGCAACAATTGGTGTCTTTTCAAACAACGGTTGCTTCTTTAAATTCTGAAATTACAGAATTGAACCATTCGGTATCCTCTTTCGAAACAGAAATTGCCGGTTTAAAATCTCAATCAAAAGCAGAAGAGCAAGATGCGTTTATTGATCGCTTATTTAAACAAATTGACATTTTAAGCGATGAACGGTTAAGTTTATTAAATGAAAAAGAGGAAATGGCAAATCAGTTGTTAAAAATGACGGAAACAGTGTCTAATATTTCACAACATGTTGATAACCATAATATTGACATAAAACAATTGGATAATCACCGAAAAAATGTTATATTAGCAACTAGTTCAAGTAATAGCGGATCGGATAAGAACGTTATGAAAAAACAAATTAATGAGTTGGTGCGTGAAATTGATAAATGTATAGCTCTGTTGAGTGCTTAAAAGAAAATTAGCTTTGTTTAATGAGCGACGTAAGTGTTAAAGTAGAAATTGCAGGCGGATTATATCCGCTGAAAGTTAAAAGTGAAGACGAGCGCAACGTTAAACAGGCAGTAGAACTTATAAATCGGAAAATTTCGGAGTTTGAAAAAACTTACGGAGTAAAAGATAAAAAAGATATTTTGGCGATGGTAGCCTTGCAATTAGTATCAGAGTTGCTAAAGGAAAACCTTACCGCTGAAAAAGAGTTAAGCACTCTGAAAAATGTGTTGGGAGATGTAGAGCAAATGTTGGCAAAACATCAGGAAGACATAGAAAGAACAGAAGAATAATATATATAACGTCTTAATTAAGACCGGTTTAACGCACAGGCAGTTTGAAAAAGTTCAAATTTGTTTGTGCGTTTTTTTATTAATCAGTGTTTGGATAGTCGCCCCGTACACTTGGTTAAATAGTATAAACAACGCGCGACACACTATTTTTTATGACAATTATATCTATACTATTTATTGCAGCAGCCCTTATAGCGGGAGTAGTTGCCGGGTTTGCGATAGCAAATTCAAAACTGAACAAATCGGGTGCGCTGGAAAAAGAGAACTTAATTAAGCAGGCCGAACTAAAAGCGGAAAGTTTAAAACAAGAGAAAATTTTACAGGCCAAAGAAAAATTCCTCCAGTTAAAAGCAGAGCATGATAAGTCGGTGAATGAAAGAACCCAACAATTATCTCAGCTCGAAAATAAAGCGAAACAAAAGGAAGGGGAATTAGCTAAAAAAATTGAGGATGCTACCAAAAAAGACAGGGAGATCGAAAATCAAAAAATTCAACTGAATTCACAAGTTGAATTATATAAAAAGAAAAGCGAAGAAATTGAAAAATCTCACCGCAAACAAGTTGAGCTTTTAGAAAAAGTATCGGGCTTAAGCGCGGATGATGCTAAAGCACAATTGATTGAAAGCGTTAAGGCGGAAGCAAAAACGGAAGCCATGGCTTTTATTAAAGACACCATGGATGAAGCGAAAATTAATGCCAATAAGGAAGCGAAAAAAATCATCATTCAATCCATACAACGTCTGGCAACAGAAACAGCTATTGAAAACTCGGTAACGGTTTTCCATATTGAAAGCGATGAAATTAAGGGCCGGATCATTGGCCGCGAAGGAAGAAACATTCGCGCATTGGAAGCCGCTACAGGCGTAGAGGTGATTGTAGATGATACTCCCGATGCCATTACATTATCCTGCTTTGATTCGATAAGAAGAGAAATATGTCGTTTATCATTACATCAATTGGTAACAGACGGCCGAATTCACCCGGCCCGTATTGAAGAGATTGTTGAGAAAACTAAAAAAATGATCGATGAAGAAATTGTTGAAACAGGAAAACGTACCTGTATTGACTTAGGCATTCACGGCTTACATCCTGAATTGATCCGCATGGTAGGTCGCATGAAATACCGTTCATCTTACGGACAAAATTTATTACAACACAGCCGCGAGGTAGCGAATCTTTGCGCCATTATGGCAAGTGAAATGGGATTAAATCCTAAAATTGCCAAACGTGCGGGCTTGTTACATGATATTGGTAAAGTGCCGGATGAAGAGCCTGAATTACCGCATGCTATTTTAGGGATGAAGCTCGCTGAAAAATATAAAGAGAAACCGGAAGTATGTAATGCCATCGGAGCCCATCATGATGAGATTGAAATGACGACTTTATATTCGCCCATTGTTCAGGTATGTGATGCCATCAGCGGTGCAAGGCCGGGAGCCCGCCGTGAAGTTGCCGAACAGTACATGAAACGTTTAAAAGACTTGGAGGCATTGGCGTTGAGTTATGAAGGCGTTGAAAAAACTTATGCTATACAGGCAGGCAGAGAAGTGCGTGTATTGGTATCTGCCGATAAGGTAGACGATAAACAATCAGAACAACTGGCCTTTGATATTTCACAAAAAATACAAACTGAAATGACTTACCCCGGGCAAGTAAAAGTAACGGTGATCAGGGAAGTAAGGGCTACGGCTTACGCGAAATAATTTTTTTAAATTTTGTAATTAGTAAAAGGCGATGTATGATCGCCTTTTTTATTTTTAACAGGTATTAATTATTTACCGCCGTTTCCTTTCAAATCGCTTACACAATTATCATCCAACGTGGGGATAGTATTTCCGACAAGGTTTGCCAATACATCGCTTGTTTCTGTAGCATAATACATTAGGCAATGTGAGTTATTACAGTGCTTTCCGTTTGCATTATCCTGATGCGATGAGATCATCGGGCTTCCATTATTTACCAATCCTAAAAGGTGACCGAACTCATGCTCTGCAACTGTCGATTCAAGCATGGCTACAGAGGGTTGTCCTATTCCTCCCGAAAGGTCTTTAATGCTTTTTTCAAACAATACCATTGCTGTAGAACCATAAGCAACACCCAATACTTTTGAATTAGACGTATTTTGGTAATACTCACCATCCGCTATAAAAAAATAAGCCGTTAGTGTAGTTCCTTCGGCGGTCAACGTTCTGTTATTTTTTTCTACAGCTTGAATATCATCTATCGTTAAAATTTGTTTTCCCGGTGAGCTTATCGCTTTAAGACTTATTTCAATACCCATTGGCTTCTTTAAGTAGGTTTGAAGAAAAGCAACTATATTATTAACTGCTGCCGTTGTAGGCTGATAGCCGTTTACATAATCAATTTCAATAATCAGCTTATTAAATGTAGCATCGGATAAAAATTCTTTAGGAGTAACGGTTCCTACATAACTGTTTGGGTTAGCAGGATTTATAGTGGCTGTTTTATTACAACCGGCAGCACATAATCCTGCGAATAAAAGAAGAGAATATTTTGTTTTCATAAACAAGAGTTTGCCAAACTGCATGCCTGAATTTAATTGACGGTGATACCAATTATTGTTTAGAGCTAGCCTATTTTAGGATTTCTGTTTTTAAAATAAGTAATTGCTACAGGAATAGCGGTGATCACGATTAATCCAACCACAATGTATCCTAAATAATGCTCTGTTTGCGGAAACTTTAATCCTAAAAAATAGGCAATGCTTGCAAAGGATCCGATCCAGGCTATTGCACCGATAACATTATATATTAAAAATAATTTGAAATCTACTTTAATAACTCCTGCAAGCACAGGTGCAAAGGTTCTTATAATGGGTAAGAACCTCCCCATTATCAGTGTTTTACCTCCATGTGTTTCATAAAAGAGTTTAGTAGTTTCCAGATGCTTTTTCCTGAAAAAGAAATTCTCTTTTTTAGTGTATAAGGCTTCTCCCGCTTTTTTTCCGAACCAATAACCGAATATATTTCCTATAATGGCTGCCGACATTAACAGCACTACTAAAGTTATAAATGAAACGCCCAACAGTCCCGGCTTGGTTGCGCACAATAGTCCTGAAATAAAGATCAATGAATCACCCGGCAGAAAAAAACCGATCAATAACCCTGTCTCCGCAAACACTACAAACAACAACAGCCACAGGCCGCCATAGTGGATGATGCTTTGCGGGTCGGTTAATGTTTTAAAGAAATCGAGCATGAGTGTTTGTAAAAACAAAAATACAAGAATAAAAGAGAATTGCGGTGAAATAATAAATTCCTCCGGAAGGATAACTGAACGATAATACTAAGCTAAGATCAATTTCTTTTTCTCAATGCTTGCTCTTATATCCGTAAGTTGGCCTTTTGGTATAGAGTTGATCAGGTTTTTAGTATAGTCTGATTGCGGGTTTAAATAAATAGCATCCGCATCCCCCATTTCTTCTATCTTTCCGTTATTCATGACTACCATTCGGTCGCTCATAAATTTTACAACAGACAGATCATGTGAAATAAAAATATAGGTAAATTTAAATTCCCGTTTCAGATCATTTAATAAATTTAATACCTGCGCCTGAACAGAAACATCTAAAGCGCTCACGCTCTCATCACAAATAATAAATTTAGGATTTAATGATAAGGCCCTGGCAATACAGATCCTTTGGCGCTGCCCGCCGCTGAATTCATGAGGATAACGGTGGTATTGCTTTTCTTCCATACCCACTTTTTTCAACAGCTCCATTACTTTTTCTTTTCGGCTGCTGTTGGATGAATGTAAATTATGAACCTGCATCGGTTCTATCAACGCTTCACCAACTGTAATGCGGGGATTTAATGACGAGTAAGGATCCTGAAAAATGATCTGCATATCTTTCCGGAAATGTCTCATGTCGTCTGCTTTAAGCTTCAACATGTCATTGCGCTGAAAAAATATTTTTCCCTCTGTGGGTTCCGTCAATCTTAAGATGGTGCGTCCTAATGTTGTTTTTCCGCAGCCACTCTCACCTACAAGCCCCAGTGTTTCACCTTCATATACATCAAGCGTTATATCATCCACTGCTTTTATCCATTCTTTGGTTTGGCCAAACAGTGTTTTTGCTTTGGGAAAATAGGTTTTAATATTTTGTATTTCAAGAATTTTAGACCTGCTGTATAATTCTATATGCTGTTCTGTACGTTGTTCCTTAGTAATGATAACGCTGTTGATGGCCTCGCTTACTGTTTTAGGGATTTCAACCATCACACCTTGCTCATCTAATTTCATAAAGTCGGAAGACACCGGCAAACGCACAATGCGCCTGTCTAACGGAGGACGACATGCCAACAAGCTTTTAGTGTAAGGATGTTTAGGATTACTGAAAATTTCTAATACAGGTCCCTGCTCCACTACTTTACCTTTATACATAACCATAACGGTATCGGCCAACTCAGCAATAACTCCAAGGTCGTGGGTAATGAACATAATGCCCATATCCTGCTCACGCTGCAATTGCAGCATCAGGTCCAGGATCGTTTTTTGTACTGTTACATCCAACGCCGTTGTAGGCTCATCGGCTATTAATATTCGTGGATTGCAACTCATAGCCATCGCTATCATTACCCTTTGCTTTTGTCCGCCCGAAATTTGATGTGGGTATACACTAAAAATTCGTTCAGGATCGGGTAATTGCACCTGCTCAAATAATTTAATGGTTTTTTTATGCGCTTCCTTTTTGGATATTTTTTGGTGTAACAAGATAGCTTCCATTACTTGATTGCCACATGTATACACAGGGTTAAGGCTTGTCATGGGTTCTTGAAAAATCATCGCAATTTCATTACCCCGAAACGAACGCATTTCTTTAGGATCAAGATTCCTGAGATTTACGGTTCCTTTGGTTTTGGAGTGGTATAAAATTTCGCCCCCCGATACATAACCCGGCGGGTTTGGAATAAGCTGCATGATAGAAAGAGAGGTCACTGATTTACCTGAGCCGCTTTCTCCAACAATACCAATGGTTTCGCCTTTATGCAATGTAAACGATACATCATTCACCGCTTTCATTAATTCACCGTCGGACTTAAACTCAGTAACCAAGTTCTTTACCTCTAACAAGATCTCTTTTTCCATAATAGTATTACGAATATAATAAAATACCTTTCAAATCAAACTATTTTGGTTGCTTAAAACCTCCCGTTCATCGATTTTTGTAAGACTAATTCTGAATTAATTTTTGCTGCTATGCTTTGTAAAACAACCATTTTCCTATTTCTTTCCAGCTTGCTTTTTTACCATACATTAAAATACCCGTACGGTAAATTTTGCCGGCGAGCCAGGTAAAAAATAAAAACCCTACTACCAATGATACCATAGAAAGTATTAATTCCCAAGCAGGCACATCAAAAGGCAAACGCACCATCATAACTATAGGCGATGTTAAAGGAAATATAGAAAAGAATTGCGCCATGGAGCTGTCAGGATCGGTTGCTACACTTTGTGCAATGATAAAGCTTGCGATGAGCGGAATGGTGACGGGTAAAATAAATTGCTGTGTATCGGCTTCACTATCAACTGCTGAACCAATACCTGCAAATAAAGCGGCATATAATAAGTACCCGAATAAAAAATAAAAAGCAAAACATAATAACAGTTTAGTGATGTTGATATTATTAAAATCGTTCAGCAATTCAATCACTTCATTGGAAGAATGCACTTTTTCCATTTTATTGACACCTGCCGACAGATCGTTTTTCATTACCTTTTCAACTTGTGCATTTTGTTTAGCGGTATCGGCAATCTGGTTTTTAAAGATAATGCTCGTTACTGCGAAATTTATAAGAACGGTAAGCAATATCCATAAAATAAATTGTGTTAACCCAACTAAGGCTATTCCTACTATTTTTCCAAGCATTAACTGGAAAGGTTTTACAGAGGATACAATCACTTCTACAATACGGTTTGTTTTTTCTTCAATAACACCGCGCATGACTTGCGAGCCGTATAAAAAGATCATAAAATAAATAATAATGGCACATATAAAACCAACAAGCATATTGGTCCCTGTATTTGTTTTTTCATCCTTACCGTCTTCTGTTACCTTTATGGTAAGCATTTCCACAGGCCTGCGTGCATTGTCTATTTTCGAAAGATCTATGCTGTCGCCCTGTAACCTGTAATCAAATAAAATATTTTCAATGGAATTAGAAATGTATTGTTCCGCGCTTACGCCGGGTTGTTTTTTATAATACAGTAAAGGCGTTGTTTTTTTATCATTTAAAGGATTACATCCTATTTCCATGATCAGGTCAAAGGGTCCGTCTTTTAATTTGGCTTTAGCGCTTTGTAAAGATTCTACGCCGTAGGTAAATTTTATTTGTTTTGAATCAGGCAGCTTATTAATAAATAAACCACTATGATCCAATACTAAAATTTGATGGTCTGTTTTGTCGCGCATAGCAAGCCATACAGGCACTACCATAACACCTGCCATTAATAAGGGACCCAGAATAGTCATTAAAAGAAATGATTTTTTCTTAACTCTCGAAAAATATTCACGTTGGATAATTAAAAATAGTTTATTCATAATATCAGGAAATAAGGATTTAGAATTTAGTGGTATGGGTTATTCCGTAAATGAACTTTGTGTGTTTGCCGTTTGCTTATTTTCAACAACCGAAATAAAAATATCATTCATAGAAGGAACTATTTCATTGAAAGATAAAATTTCCGCATTGCTTAAAACAGCTTCCAATAAATCGTTCGGCTTATTTTGTCGCAACATTTTTACGGTTACGGAATGCACGTCCCCGTCTGATTTTTTATCCAAAAACTCAGCACCGGCCCACACTGCATTTGTAAAGCCGATTAAATTGCCTTTGAATGTAATATGGTATGTGTTGCTTTGATAGTTCTTACGGATTTCTTTTACGGATCCGTCCAGTAATTTTTCCGCTTTGTTTATTAAGGCAATATTGTCGCATAATTCCTCTACGCTTCCCATGTTATGGGTTGAAAAAATAATAGTAGCCCCTTTTTCCCTCAGTTCTAAAATTTCCTTTTTAATTAATTGTGCATTAATAGGGTCAAATCCGCTAAAAGGTTCGTCAAGAATCAATAATTTAGGCTCGTGTAAAACCGTTACAATAAACTGAATTTTTTGCTGCATGCCTTTACTGAGTTCCTCAATTTTTTTATCCCACCAGCTTTCTATTTCAAATTTTTTAAACCATTCTTTCAGTTTTGCTTTTGCATCATGTTTCTTTAAACCCTTCAATTGCGCCAAATACATCACCTGCTCACCAACAGACATTTTTTTATAAAGTCCGCGTTCCTCAGGTAAATAGCCAATAAAATCAACATGTTTAGGCGATAAACGCTCGCCGTTAAATAACACTTCGCCACTATCGGGACCTGTAATTTGATTAATGATGCGGATCAACGACGTTTTTCCTGCACCGTTCGGGCCCAACAAACCAAATATTTTTTGAGGCTCAACAATTAAGCTCACATCTTTTAAAGCAATATGGTTGGCATATTGCTTATTGATATTTTTTACTTCTAAAATAGGGTTCATAGTATAATTTGATGTACGAATTTAATTAATAATTCAAACAATTAATAAGAAATAGCATGAGCGGCAAGAAGAATTCAGCAACGGTATTAGTTCATTATTTCGGGATCATGTACGTTATCTTTTACCATTTCTTTGTATGTCAGAAATAACCCGATATAAAACACAAGCAATCCAAAATAGGCCGGCGCTATATGCCAAAAGTCAAAGTATTTGATCCAAAAGTGAACGCCAATAGCCGTTGAAAACCCTACAGACATTGATAATGCCAAAATTTCCCAAAGACCGCGCCCGGGCTTTGAGCACCATATGCTAAAAAAGAACATTACGCCGATAGTTGCAAGTCCTCCTCCAAACGAAGCCCTGTCGTGAGCAATAATTGGTATTAACTTAGAATTAAATTGCGTTAAGCCGCATACTTTTATTTGCATATAACCAAGGTCTTGCGGTACAAATACAGTTGTCATACCAACGATCATAATAGTAATACCGCCTAAAAATAAACCTACGGATGTGAACAGTAAAAAAATATTGCCGAGTCCTAATTTAGAATTTAAGCGGGTGTCCGCATTTTTTATTAATAAATACCTGATTGTTTTAGGGCCCGTAATTGAACTGTAACTATAATAAAGGCCCGCTATATATAAGGGGAATAAAAGCAAAGTACCTATGCCGTGCCAACTGTCTAAATAACCATAACCAAGGTATGTAAGAAAACTGCCGAAGCCTGAAAGTCCCGAGATCACAAATAACCACCATGCCCATGCTTTGCCCTGCTTTAAAGGAAAAGCAGCCAACCAACTATATAACAAGCCTACAGATATTAATGAGCCGCCGAAAGCAACTCGGTCATGAAACATAAATTTTAATACTTTTCCCTCATTAAAAAATGAAAGCTGCGCGGTTGTCATTCCCAAATTATGAACATCGTGAGGTAACAGCTGACCACTTACTGATTGAGCGATTAAAAAAAACCCGACAAAAATTAAAACGATACCGGTAAGAATAAGCGGATAAATTCCTTTTTCTACAAATACTTTATATAAACTTCGGTTATCTTCCATACTATATCTTTATAAATTTTACACCAAGTTTATTAAAATAAGGGTCCAGACGCTTTGATAACTTTAACCAATTTTGATGAGGCACCATAGGGTACAAATGATGCTCTAGATGATAATTATGCTGCGCAAATAAAGTGCTGATCAGCACACCTCTAAACGCCTTTGTTTGAAACAGGGGATTCTCTTCTTTTGCATTATGCGGAATGTAAACCGTAAATAAAGGATACGTCCAGCTCCCTGCTATTACTAAGCAAACGTAAAAAAATAATATGGGGGTTTTAGGGAAAATAACAATGCTTAAAGTAATAATTATTACAAACCACAACGCTTCTAGTATCAGCCAAACTTTATCCCTGCATACCGCTTTTTTCCATGCCCAACCATATAATTTAAAATGGTAAATGGGGCCTTCTATAATAGTTCTCAAAAAAGACATATGCGCAGCTTCTCCTTCAATGTCCTCTTTGTGAGGAAAACATTTGTGATGATTAAGGTGTGCTATTTTAAAAGTATGCCCGCTTCTTAAAACCAGCATTTCAATAATTGTTAACAACACCGTATTAACCTTTCTTTTTAAGCCTAAATTCATATGTACCAGATCATGCGATGTTGAAACATATGTTGTAAAGAGTAATAAGACGACTGAAAGTATGGCAGGGATCCATAGGTGATATATTGCAAATAGAAAAAATAATCCCGAAAATATAAACGGCTTTATAAGAGTCCAAAATTTTTGAAAAGGGCTTAGATATAACAGATCTAAACCAAGTTCTTTAATTGTTGGGAGATTATTCATTTTAATTTTTGCGAGAAACAATTCCTTTAAAAGATAATCATTTATTTCAATTTGAGTCTACTCTACATAAAATACCAATCCTTTTAAATATTCACCTTCAGGGAAATTAGGCACAATGGTATGATCGGCCGGTTGAGACACTGTGTGTAATAATTTTAAATTTCTTCTGGATTCGATAGCGGCAGCGGTTACTGTATTATAAAACAATTTTTTATCAATAACTCCCGAACAGGAGAACGTAAATAAGATGCCGCCTTTTTTAATATTTTGCAAAGCCATTTGGTTTAAGCGCTTATAGCCTATTACGGCATTATGCGACACATCCCTGCTTTTAGCAAATGCGGGGGGATCTAAAATAATAACATCATAATTTTTACCGTGGTCTTTTAAATAATCAAAAGTATCAGCGGCAAAGCCTTCATGATTGGTTACATTATTCAGGATCGCATTCTTATGACACAGGTCAATTGCCTTAGCGCTTGAATCTACCGAATGAACCGTTTCACAACCAAATTTTGCGGCATATATGGAAAAGCCTCCCGTATAAGAAAAGGTATTTAATACGCGTTTATCTTTACTATACTGCCCTAACAGACTCCTGTTTTCACGCTGATCGATAAAGAAACCTGTTTTTTGTCCGTTTATAAAATCAATATAAAACTTAACGTTATTTTCCAAAACAATTAACTCCTCATTGCAGCTTCCGTATAAATATTCGTTTGCTAAACCCGTTGAATAAGTATTAGGCAGCGTTTCCGAACTTTTATCATAAACTGATTTCAGTTGCTGTTTATATACATGTTGCAATGCTTCTGCAATATCTTTCCTGCATAAATGCATACCGATGCTATGTGCCTGTAACACAACATGTCCGTCATAATAATCCATAATTAAACCGGGGGCACCGTCTCCTTCTCCAAAAACCAATCGGTAAACATTGGTTTGAGGGTTACCTTCTAAATTCAAAAATTTTCTGTAATCAAAAGCGCGTTGTATTTTCTTAACCCAAAAATCAACATTAATTTGTTGTTTACTGAAAGAAATAATACGGCCCGTAATACTCCCTTTTTGATATTGGGCCATTCCCAAAAACTGTTCCTTGGCAGAATATACTTCCACTATATCCCCATCCTTTAAATCACCGTCCTGGTGCTTAATAGCGCCAGAAAATATCCAGGGATGGAAGCGTAGTACAGGTAATTCTTTGCCGTTTTGCAAAGTCATTTTAGGATATTGGATCATGTTACAAATGTATTAGTATTATTGAGTTTAATTAGCGTTTTAAAGCTAAAATTTTAATTAAATTAGCGAAAATTTAAAATCAATTTAAGAATAAACAACCCGAGTCCTATTTATAAATATTACCGTTTAAAGGAATGTATAATGAAGATCGATATAATGAAGGAACAACTATGACGACATCTGAAATAAAATTTAAAGTTACTGTTGATGAAAATCAATTACCGCATACTATAGAGTGGGAAGCTCCCGATGCTAAGGAAGGAAGCTCTTGCAAAAGCATTATGTTGGCGCTTTGGGATGAAAAAGAAAATAATACGATGCGTATTGACCTTTGGACAAAGGAAATGAGCATTGATGAGATGAAAAAATTTTTTCATCAGAATATTGTAACGCTTACCGATACATATTTACGGGCTACCAATGATGAAGCTACTGTAAAAGACATTCGGGAGTATATGAGCGTGCTTGGTAAAAGAATGGGTGTTTTAGCTAAAGATTAAAACATGAAGTTCTATTGTTGCCTGATTCTTCTTATTACCTGCTTTAGCTGTACAGCGCAACATAAAAAATTTGACATTCAAAAAACGTATTCTGTTGAAGAAGTTTTACAAGATATTAATTATACGGAAAAATACCTTCTGAAATTTCACCCTGATCCGTACCGCTACATTTCAAAAGACTCTTTACATGCCTTTATTGAAGCAATAAAATTAAAAATCATCAAACCCCTGAATGAAATGCAGGTTAGGTTTTACCTGAAACAAATTGTTGCCAAAATAGGCTGCGGACATACAGACGTAGCTGCCTCAAAAGCGTATGTAAAAACAGTTGAAAAGCTTAGCCGGCCCATTTTACCGCTTAATACTTTTTTGTTGAACAATAAAAAAATGATCGTTATCAATAATTTATCAAACGACTCAACTATAAAAGCAGGCGATGAAATTATCAGCATTGACGGGCATCCTTTAGATACAGTATTAAAAACCCTGTTTTCTGTTTTTACAACCGACGGTTATAATGAAACCTATAAAAAAGGGGGAATTAAATATGAATGGTTCAAGTATTATTATTCGTTTTGTTACGGATTTAAGCCTTTATACACTGTTAAACTGAAAAACAATACAGGCGCTGTTTATACGTGTAAGCTTAATGCGATCTCTTCTTTAAAAGACACATTGATTTTACCTAAAAAAGATTCTATAATTTACATTCAAAAAATAAAAACATGTCGTTATTCGGTAATCGATTATACAAAGCCCATTGCCGTAATTGGCATTAACGCTTTTTCGGGAAGGCATTGGAAACGATTTTTCAGACGGACTTTTAAAGACATTAAAGATAAACATATTGAAAACGTTGTGATAGACCTAAGAGATAACGGTGGCGGGCAAATCAATGACGGCATCAATTTTTTATCTTATTTAATTCATAAACGGTTTAAGGCCTCTTTTGACAGGAAAGCAAATTTGTTGGTGTTTAATCCTAAATTAAAAATGAATTTCGGTACACGGATAACCCCTTTATTGTTTACTTTTTTTATGCCTGAAAAAATAAAGAACGGAAGACTTAAACATTACTTTTTCGGAATACCTAAGCATAGGAATGCGTTTAAAGGAAATGTATTTGTACTGATTAACGGAAAATCTTTTTCGATGAGCTGTATTGCCGCAACGTATTTAAAGTATAAAGCCAACGCCACTGTTATTGGCGAAGAAACCGGCGGAAACATTGCGGGAAGTAACGCAATTATTAACGGAACTCTATATATGCCTCATACTCATGTACGGATTTTTGTACCGTTTTATCATATATACCATGATCTTAATGTTGAGAATAACGGCCATGGCTTAATGCCTGATTATTCTACATTTTATACTAAAGAAGATGTGCTGGAGGCGATGGATCTGGATATGCGTAAGGTAAAAGAGTTGATTAAATAATATGTTTATAGACTAATTTGATAAAAAAAACAGATTTGTAATATTTTGATCTTCTTATTTCTTTTTGCTTGAACAAAAAGAAACAAAAATTCAAGGACGAACACCAACTGTAAGCGACCCCGCTCTTTCTTTGCAGGCTTACAGTTCGCACCGTTCGTCCAAAACAGCGCACACTATTACCAATTTATGAGAGACGCTACCGGCCTAATGTATCCGTACCAGTACTTTCGAACCCTCTATTGAGGTCGTCATGCTGAACTCGTTTCAGCATCTCATTACCCGAAGGATTCTTTAACGGGTTCAGGATAACCCAATCAGTAATGAGATTACCCGATACTGTTTCTCACTCTTTGACTAAAATCACGAAGAGCTTGATTGAAAGCTGTACCGTGATGCTCCATTTTATCTTTAATATAAATGGATGCTAAAATATGCGTCAGTTGTTCACCTTCATCATCGCCTTCCACATCAATGGCCGGTTTTTGTTCTTCTAATAAAGCGGCTTCTGCTTCCTGTAATTGAGCCAGATTATAGGTTTCAACTAATTTTTTTATGGCAGGTATCTTCATTTGTGTTAGTTTATTTAACCACATAGGCACATAGATTTTTAAACTATGTTTTCTATGTGCCTATGTGATTTAAAATATTTTATTTTCTTAGATCCTCTATCATTTTTTGTAAATACTCTTCTTTGCTTGTTGCTGAACCCTCAAATAATATTCCGTTTTTGAAGGTGGCTATAAACGGCAAATTATCAACCCCGCCAAGCTTACGCGCAGTCTCATTCTCCTCGGCATTTACATCTAAAAATAATACATCGGCATTATCTTCATGGCTTGCATGGCGTTTAAATTTTGGCGAAAATAATTTACAGGATCCGCACCAGTCGGCAAAATACTTTACTACTACTTTATTATTTGATTTTATAAGATTTTCAAAATCAGTATCTGTACTTGTTTGTAACATGGCATTTTATTTTTTTATGATGATTGACATTGACTATTATTCAAAGTTAACACTTTTACGTTTAAAAAGTTTAATGTAGTTATACCTGATAATATACCGTTACATTATATTAAGAACTATCTAAAACGTTAACCTATATTGGGGAATAACAAAGAACTTTAGTTGGTAATCTGTTTTAACGGCTTGCGTATTAAGATCGTATTCCTGCTGAAAAATATTATTATGCCGTGTCACATTTTGAATATCCACACTTATTTCATGTGTAAAACGTTTGGTATTTAATTTATAAGATGGTTTAATATCTATCCTAAAG
This sequence comes from Bacteroidota bacterium, assembly GCA_025362395.1. Lineage (GTDB taxonomy): Bacteria > Bacteroidota > Bacteroidia > B-17B0 > Aurantibacillaceae > UBA4416. The sequence goes on along the minus strand of JANYGK010000039.1, from coordinate 18,626 downwards.
TAAGGGTCGTATTGATAATTATACGCGAATGTACCATCGCGCACTTCGCTTTGTGACAGTATAGATGCTGCCACATTAATTGGTACGTAACGCTTTCCACCGGCATAAGTTACTTTAACGTCTAAAGCCAAAATATGTTTTTCTTTAATTTTAAATTCTTTTCCTGCCAATGCATTAAATACATAGTTCCCGTTAAAAGCAGTATTGCGGTATGCGTTATCGCTTGCGCGGTATTTGCTTTCAAAGAGTGAAGCAGTTACTAAAAAGTAATAGCCTTTGCTGTAAAATTTTTCGAGTGTCAGTTCTATTCCGTAATTATCACCTGTTCCTTTACTTACCAAACTGTCTACATTGGGACTGTTAAAGTCGGCACCTAAATTAACGGTACTGAAATAATTAGGATACGATTTAATTGGGATACTGTACAAATATTGATAATAAGCCTCTGCTTTAATGCGGACGCTGTTAAATAGGTTTACATCGTATGCCACAACCGCGTGCACAGCCCTTGTAAAATCTAAATTGCGGTTGGTTTCCCGGATGTTGCCATTTCCTAAATTTGACGTTGCAAAATAAATATACAAAGGTTGCACTTGGCTATGCAGGCCTGCTCCAAAGCTTACCGATTGTTTTTTACTGAATTCATATTTTAATCCTAATCTGGGTTCCGGCGCACTCGATCTGTTTAACACTAAATATTGGTAAGTAAATCCTGTATTGAGTGACAGTTTTTCATTAAAGGAATGTTTCCATTCTATAAAACCGCGCCCTAAAAATGTTTGTCCTTTATAATTACGGAGTATCACAAAACCCTTACCGTCATTGTCGATACTGTCTACAAAAGACGTATTATACAGATCTAAATAAAAACCGCCGTTCACGAAATTGCGTGAATTAAATTTTTTGTTATAAGTTGTATTGGCAGAATATTTTATGGTATAGGATGTATTCCTGTAATCAGGCCTTATGGTTGCGGGATGCTTACTTGTATCCACTCTATCGGCAGTAATTATATTTCCCTGCCCCGAAATACCGATGTTTGTTTTAATGTAAGAGCTTGAGTTCAATAAATAGGTATGTGCTAAGCCGCTTGCTCCCACATTCGATTTAAAAGACGTATTAAGGCCGCTGTATCCGTACAGGTTATTTCCTTTTGACTGATCACTTTGTTTAAGATCCACAAAACTTAAACCACCGATGCCCCACACCGAAAACTTACCCGCTTTTTTTGTAGGAAAATCTGTTTTAAAAGTAAGGTCTTGGTATTGAGGAACAGCACTGCCCGTGCCGAAATCGAGTCCTATGTATTTAAAAACCGCTAAGGTTGAGTAACGGTAATTAATCATAAAGGAACCGTTCTTTTTCTTTTTATTAAACGGTCCTTCTGCTCCTAATTCGAAGCCGTTAAAACCAATCATACCCAAAAATTCATATTTTTCGTTGTTACCCGAACGCATTTTGAGATCAAAGACACCTGCCGTGGCATTACCGTAGTCTGCCGGGAAAGCGCCGCTTAAAAAATCGGAATTATCTAATGTATTATTATTTAAGATACTGATAGGGCCGCCCGAAGAACCAAGGTTACCAAAGTGATTGGGGTTAGGAATGTCTAAGCCGTTTAAGCGCCACAGAATTCCCAGGGGTGAATTTCCCCTGATAATAATATCGTTACGGCTGTCGTTGGCGCCACTTACCCCCGCATAGTTAGCTGCCATACGCGCGGGGTCGCCCCTGCTGCCGGCATAACGGCTTGCTTCCTCAGTGCTGAATACGCGGGAGCTTACCGTAGTCATTTTATTATTCGTTTTTGTTTTATCCACTTCCGATGTTACTACTACCTCCCGGCCCTGCACGGCACTTTCTTCCAATTCAATATTTAAAACGGTTTCTTTACCGCTGTTTAGGGTAACGGTCTGTGATTTTTCTTTGTAAGAAATAAGTGATATTTTTAATTGTTTTCTTCCAAGCACGACAGAGTCGAATCTGAATTTTCCTTCCGCATCGGTAGATGCAGCTCTTATGGGATTAGTGCCGGCAATGCTTATCACAGCACCCGGTAAAGGACTTTGTGTTTGCTTATCAATAACGGTTCCGCGAATAGTTTGCGTCAGCTCTTCTTGTGAAAGAAGGGTTCGGGTTATTAAAAGAAAAAATAATATGTATATTTTTTGCATTATAGTTTGCAAAGATATTATCTTTTTTTTGGATGAAATAAAGATTTGTATTGGGTAGATGATAATTCCTCCTTTTGAAAGAGGAATTAGTTAGACTTATAAACGGATGTATATCTATCACACACAGGTGCATTTCTCATGCGTTGGTAATAGTGCGGCTGCTTTGGCCGAACGGTGCGAATTGCAAGCTTGAAGGGCATGAGCGGGGCCGCTTGGAGTTGGCGTTCGGCCTTGAATTTTGTTTCTTTTGTTCAAGCAAAAGAAAATTGAAAAAGAAACGGTGTGTGGGATGCTGAAACAAGTTAAGCATGATGATACCTATAGATATGAATGTTTCTCACATTTACCGCTCGTCAACTGACGAACACCCTTCCCGAAACAAGCTCGGAACAGGCTTCAAAAAGGAATACTTTAACGTACTACCGGAAATTTAAACTAAGGTGTCGAAGAAGAAACCGGCAGGATCTTACCATTGTAGTAAAGATGCCCCTTTAGTGCAAAGTCGAAAATATATTCTGCCATTTGCTTAGGCGATAAGGGCGCGATATAGCCGGGAAAGGCTTCCGCAAGCATTTGTGTTTGTACAGCACCTATGGCTAAGCAGTTTACTGAAATGTTTTTTTCTTTAAATTCTTCTGCCAGGCATTCGGTTAAACCGGCAATAGCTGCCTTTGAAGAGCTGTAAGCTGACAAGCCCGCAAATTTAGCGCTGCCCTGAAAACCACCCATGCTGCTGATGTTTACAATATGCGAACGCCTACCGTTTCCTAATAAGGGCAATAATTGTTGTGTAAGGTAATAGGGGGCAAATACATTTACTTTATAAACCCGTTCCAGCTCATCGTAAGAAATGTCTTCGTAAGGTTTATTCACCAAGCTTCCCGCATTATGTATAATAACATCAATGCTTTTTACTTTTTGATTAATAAAAGATACTGCTTCATTCATGCTCTCTACAGAAGTAAGATCCGTTGAGTGCGTATGTAAATTACTATCCGTTAAAGGTTTTAGGGTATCCGTATTTCTTGTTAAACAAAAAACGGTATCGTTATTTTTTAAAAATTGTTGAATAACTTCAAAACCTATTCCCCTGCTTGCGCCTGTTACAATAATATTCATAAACTGCTGTGATCTTAATAATTTACAACCTGCTCAACGATCTCTTTCGGCAACTCACGTTCTCCGTACTGCTGGTTTCTTAATTGCGGTTCAAAACCCGCTTCTTTAATAGCATCCTGTATAGTTTTATACGTGAAGCGATGTGGTGCACCGGCGGCGCTTACTACGTTCTCTTCAATCATAATACTACCAAAATCATTAGCTCCGCCATGCAGGCAAATTTCGGCTGTTTGTTTTCCTACGGTTAACCAGGAAGCCTGTATGTTCTCAATATTAGGGAGCATGATACGGCTTAGGGCAAGCATGCGAATGTATTCGTCGGCGCTCACATTATTGGTAACTCCCTTGATCCGTTTTAATAGGGTTCCGTCATCCTGGAAAGGCCATGGTATAAAAGCCAGAAAGCCTTTGGCCTCTGCGGGTTTTTCAGACTGCACTTCGCGGATCCATACTAAATGCTCGAAGCGTTCATAAATAGTTTCTACATGGCCAAACATCATGGTTGCCGATGTTGTAATATTTAATTGATGGCAGGCACGCATCACGTCTAACCATTCGCGGCCTGTGCATTTTCCTTTTGATATTAAACGACGCACACGGTCATTTAATATTTCCGCCCCCGCACCTGGTAAACTGTCTAAACCTGCATCTACTAAAGCTTTTAAAACTTCGGTATGAGTCGATTTTTCAAGCTTGGTAATGTGGGCAATTTCAGGCGGCCCCAGTGAATGTAATTTTATTTGAGGAAATAATGATTTTAATTCTTTAAATAAATTGACGTAAAAGCTTAAACCGAGGTCAGGATGATGGCCGCCTTGCAGCAAGAGCTGGTCGCCGCCGTATTTAATGGTTTCTTCTATTTTGCGTTTATAAGTTTCAATATCTGTAATGTAAGATTCTGCATGGCCCGGGATGCGGTAAAAATTACAAAATTTACAGTTGGCAATACACACATTGGTAGTATTTAAGTTTCTGTCTATTTGCCAGGTTACTTTTTTAGAATTATGTTTTTTAATATTTCGGATATTGTTGGCAACAAACATCAACTCGGGGGTTGATGCATTTTCATATAAAAACACACCTTCTTCTATGGATAAAAATTCAAGTTTATCGGCGCGTTTTAAAAGTGACTGAACATTCATGTTTTCTATTTTACGGTACAAATTACGTTATAAACAGGGAAACAAAAAAGAAAGATTTTAGTTTAAAATCAACTACCGGGCGGCTTGCTTTTTGCTCATATACGCTGTAATAACTATCAACAGGCCTTTTACTGAATCTATTACCAGGTTATCGGGCCTGCCAAAACCCGCGTAGATGGCAATACCAATAGCGATCCAAAAGAAACCCATGATATAGCAAAGTAAATAACCATCATTATGCTTTTTCCAAAGCTTCAAAATAGTTAAGCACACAATACAGGAAACAAAGAGGCAAAGCCAACCCACTATAAAAGCTAAAAAAGAAGTATCGTTTGTTTCTGACACTTTAAATAAGGTTAGGGTAAAACTCCGTGCAAAGAAGGATCCTAAGGTTAATCCTAACTCCAATACCAAGGCAATGTATAAAAGAATAAAAAGTAATTTTCTTGCCATAATGTAACCAATTAGATTTAATTTAACGAAAAAAAGTGTCAATCGCTTTTATAAATTTAAATAATTATTACATTTGAATTACAATTTAATAATATGAGAAAAAATTTATTATTACTCATTTCATGTATCTCTTTACTGGCAAATGCTCAAACGGGCACTTATACGATTATTGATACCACGATGGGGCTGCCTTCAAATGAAATATCTTGTCTTAAAGTTATATCAGCAAATGAGTATTGGGTTGGAACATTTAATAAAGGGGCCGCAAAATTTTTAAACGGTAACTGGCAATATTTTAATACGCACAATACCTTATTGCCTGATTCCACGATACACGATATTGAAGTAGATAAAACAGGCAAAGTCTGGATCAGCACTTTAGGCGGAATTGGAATATATAACGGTTCTACATGGCAAAAAATAGATTCTACCAATTCTCCGATGCATACTTCTCCTTTTTATAATTGTAATTTGATATATACAAACTTTCTTGAATGCGACAGTAGTGGAAACATGTGGATCGCATCAGGAGACAGGTTAATTAAATCTTCAGGTGCAGGGTATACTGTATTTAATACGCCGCCTCAAAGTACTTCAGGAGGCACATTAGCTGTAGTATGTACAGGCACGTTAGATCCTATTACATCTTTTGATATTGATAAAAAATCAAACACTTTTCTTGTTATGAGTTATATGCAAGGTGTATTATTATTTGACGGAACAAATTTTACTGTAGGCAACGGTGGAGGTTATTACAACGGCAAATATATTTACACCACTCTCGGCTGTGCCGATTCCCTAACCCATTGGTATAAGGCATCTGATGTAGACTCCGCAAATTTTAATAATAATTCTTCCAGAACAGAAGGCACTTGGGTAATAAATACGGATCCTGGTTTTACCGCCTTTTATACTTATGATTCAATTGCTACGGGGCTGGTAAAAAATCCCAATAATCAATACACTTACGGAAGGATCAAAGTAAGCACCTATAACAAGTTTGTTTGGGCTACTAATACCAATAATGTTTCGCATTATGACAGAACGGATTGGATAGCTGATACTTCTCTACATATAAACGGAAATGTTTCGGCTATTGATTTTGATAATACAGGAAATATTTATTTTGGATGTGTGGGTGCATCTTATAATGTCGTTTGGTTAAAGCAATCTCAATTATTAAGTAAAAAAGGGCTTATTATTTATAAACCCAAACGTTCGGTTGGTATTGAAAGTTTAAGCATTCTTAACTTTAATATGGGTCCGTCGCCTACAACAGGAGTCATTTCCATTTCTAATCCTAATGTAAATTCTTACGAAATAGAGATCAGTAATATAGCAGGCCAAATTATAGCAACACAAAAAATTGAACCCGGCAAAAACAGCATTAATATTAATTCAGAACCTAATGGTGTCTTTTTTTATACGATCAAAGATAAAAACCAAATTGCTAAAAGAGGAAAGATCATTAAGGTCGATTAATCTCATCACTAATATTAAAAAGGAAATACGCAAAATTTCCTTTTTTAATTTATGCCAACTTTTGGTAGGTTTGCCACCAACGGTCAGGGATTTCATTATTAACGGCTAGTTCGTAGTCTTTATAAGAACACGGAAGTAAAGTATGTCTTTCAAATTTTAAACCTTTGGTTGGAGGATAAGGAATTTCCATCCACCAACGGTCGCTTTTTTTACTTTTAAAAAAGTTGATCTCATATTTCTCGTCCTGCAGCACCACATGAAATTTAACGTAATCGGGACTTGTTCGTGACGGAAAATCCTGCTTGCGATTATAAAAGCCATCCATAAAGCACCAGATCATTTGCGCGGCAAGGTTCGATGTTTTTCCGTTAGTATCATACTCCGGATTTATTTCGTAAATTCCTAAAGACGATAATTTATCGTTCATGCCCGCATAACGCATCATCTGGCAGGCTTCTTCCGAGTAAAACCCGTTTGGCGAAGCATTAGGATTTGCCGGCGCATCGCTGTGCTTAATAGCTGTAATATCAAAACTCAGCATATCGGCGTGCCTTATAATGGGCTCAGATTCTTCAATAGCATCGCGTACCTGCCCTAAACGGTAGGTATCAAAATACAAACGGTTCATCATATTTAACGACGTTTGATCCACTAAATAAGTTTGGTAACCAATGTTACTGTAGTTGAATAAAAAGTTGGGCTGATGTAAAATAATTTTTCCGAGGTAAGCTGTATTTGTAATATCTTCTTCGGGGTTACCCAGGTCAAAACACGAATCAACAGCTACCACGTTAATGGTTTGCTCTAATTTCTCATAACCTAAAAACTGCGCATAGGTAAGGTCTTGGCTGCCGCCAAGTATAATGGGAATAACATTATTGCGGATCAAATATTCAACGGTCGATTTAAGTGCATAGTAGGTATCGTCTACCTCATGCCCGGGTTCAATGTTACCGAGATCAACCACGCGCGGACGAAAACTTCCCGGGTATAATTTATATAAATATTCGCGTACGGCATCGGGCGCAATACCGCAGCCTGTATTTTCTTCTGCACGTCTTTCTTCACATACTCCTACAATCGCCATATCAATATCCGTAAGGTCGGGGAAATCGTTTCCTTCGGCATAGACTGAAATAAAATGCCCTAACTGATTTTCTTTATAATCGGTTACGGTAATCGGTTTAAAAAAATGTTGTATGTCGCTCATAGTTAATCTGCATTGTGCATCGGATTAAATTTATTTATAAAGAACCCCCCTTGTTTTATAATTCAACCAAACTTATTAACGCCTGCGGGTTAGCAGAAAGAAGAAGAAAACAAAAAAAACGGTGTATAACCGTCTTTTTTGTTAAACCCATAATTATACTCACTTATATTGGAATCGTTACATAGTTCTCATCCGTTCGATACCAAAGAGTATAAGGCAATTATTACCAAATGCTCACGCGTTTGTCGGCAGGTCGGTACATACCGTCACCTTGTTTTACATCAAACGCGTCATAAAATTCTTGCATATTACTTAATGGACCCATTGCCCTGAAATTACCCGGCGAGTGAGGATTTGTAGCGATCATTTGTTTTAAGAATGCATCACGCATTAATGTTTTCCAACCTTGTGCCCATGCAATAAAGAAACGTTGTTCGCCTGTGTAACCGGCAATAACAGGAGATTTTTTACCGTTCAACGATTTTTTATAAGCGTAATATGCCATAGTTAATCCGCCAAGATCCGCAATGTTTTCACCTTGTGTTAATTCACCGTTTACATGTAAGGTATCAATAGCTTTGTAGCTGTTAAACTGATCAATGATCAATTTAGTTTTGTTTTTAAAGTTTTTATAATCTGTATCAGTCCACCACATTTTTAAATTTCCGTCAGAATCAAATTGTGAGCCTTGGTCATCAAAACCGTGCGTTAATTCATGACCGATAATCGACCCCATAACACCGTAGTTATATGCATCGTCTGCTTTAGGGTCAAAGAACGGCACTTGCATAATTCCCGCAGGAAAAGCAATTTCGTTAGATGTAGGATTATAATACGCATTAACTGTAGGAGGCGTCATACCCCACTCCATACGGTCTACAGGCTTACCTATTTTATTGATCATACGGGCGAACTGAAATTTACCTCCGTTAGAAATATTTTTCCAGTACGATTCTGTGGTGATTGGTAAAGGAGTATAATCGATCCATGTGTCAGGAAAACCGATCTTCCGAATGATTTTATCTAACTTTAACTGTGCCTGTTTTTTAGTATCAATGCTCATCCAGTCTCTAGTGTTAATACGCTCCCTGTAAGAAGCGATCAAATTATCGATCATGGTATTAACCCGTTTTTTAGAATCGCCGTTAAAATATTTTTCAACGTATAATTTCCCCAAGGCTTCGCCCAACACATTATCTGTAGTAGCCTGCACACGTTTGTAACGCGGCTTCATTTCTTTTTTACCGGCTAATATGGTTCCGTTAAATTTAAAGCTTTCCTTTACAAATTTAGAAGAGAGATAAGGCGCTGCTTCTGATATCAATTTCCATTTCAGGAATAGTTTCCAATCAGCAATCGCTATAGAATTGATCAAAGTATTTAACCCTTCATAAAATTTAGGTTGGTTAATAATGATGTTACCGGGAAGCTTTACGCCAAGCGCTGTAAAATAAATATTCCAATCAACATTAGGGCTCATTTTAAGCCACTCTACCTGCGTGTAAGGGTTGTATTGTTTTTGAGGATCTCTTTGTTCAACCGCATTCTGGCAATTTTTAGCCAATTGCGATTCTATATTTATTATTATTTTGGAGTTTGCTTCCGCTATGGCCGGCGTATTGCCTAAACATTCGAACATACGTGTTATGTGAAGCTCATATTCTTTTTTAATGGCATCATATTTAGCTTCAAAGTAAAAATCTTTATCAGGCAAGCCTAAGCCTGTTTGCGCTAAATAACAGGCGTTTGCATTACTGTTTTTAAAATCAGAATACACATAAAAACCGATCATTCCGCCAATACCTTTTTTATTTAAGGCGGCAGTTGTTTTCAACAACTCGTCTTTTGTTTTTATCAGGTCAATAGATGCCATATCTGCGCTGATAGGTGCAACCCCTTCTTTTTCTGCTTTAGCGGAATCCATTCCCGTTAAATAAAAATCTTTTATTTTTTGCGCATTGCTTCCCGGTAGTGCTTTCGTGTCTTTTGAAACTTCCGCCAACAACGTTTTTAAATTGGCTGAATTACCTTCATGGATCTCATTAAAGCTTCCCCAACTCCCGTCACTCGCCGGAATTTGTTGTTTTTGAAGCCATTTTCCGTTAGCATATTTGTAGATATCGTTACGCGGACTCACGGACGAATCGATATAACTCAGGTTAATACCCGGCGCCATGGTTTGTGAGAATACATTTGCTCCTAAAAAAAGAGAAGATGCTATGAAAAGTATTTTTTGCATAAATTTATTTTTTATAAATATAAAAGGAATTTATTAAGTAGATGCTATTTTTAGGATAAACTGCCTGTTTACCGGATAAACGGAATCAGTCTAAAAAAATATGAGGGGCCGGCCCTGCAATTAATCCTGTTTCAAAGGCTTTGTCAACCAAAAGCTGAACAGCCTTCTTCCCTGTGATACCAAGGTCAATAGAGAATTCGTTAACATAGAGCGCAATGTGCTTCTTCATTACTTCTTCATCCATTTCCTGAGCGTGTTGTTTCACATAATCCATGCAGCTTTCGGGGTTGGCAAAGGCAAATTCGACACTTTGCCTTATCAAACGGTCTATTGTTTTTTCGAATTTTATGTCAATACTTTTTTTCGAAACTATTCCTCCTAACGGAATTGGTGCATGGATGAGGCTTTCCCAAAACTCACCTAAATCTATTATTTTTTCGAGTCCTTTTTCTTTATAAGTAAACCGGTTTTCGTGGATCAATAAACCCGCATCTACTTTATGAGAAAGCACGGCATCTTCAATATCACTGAACAGCATTTCCTGTTTGTTTATGGCTTTAGGGAACGCCAATGACAATAAGAAATTAGCGGTTGTATATTTTCCGGGAATAGCGATCGATGCCTTATCAATATCAGTTACAGGATTCTTAGCACTTTGCACCAATAAGGGACCGCAATTAAAACCCAAAGCACTGCCGCTGTTTAAAAGGTTGTAAGAGTTTGTTAGGTATAAAAAAGCATGATAGCTTAATTTGGTAATATCCAGATCTTGCTTAAAAGCCCTGTTATTCAAAGCTTCCACATCTTCCATCACTACCGTAAAATCAAGACCATGTGTATCAATTTTTTTATGAACGAGCGCATCAAAAATAAAACAGTCGTTTGGGCAAGGAGAAAAACCTAAAGTGAAATTCATGTAGTGTAGAGTTTAGAATTTGTAAAGTTTAAAAAATAAACAAAAGATATAAGATTAAAGATTTGTTTATAGTATAATTTCAGAGTTTATCGTTTATCAAATCAATTAAAAAATCATTTAAGTTTTTAATTGCTAAAGGCATTTGCCATTTGCTTTTATCTCGTTTTTCCACGTAATTAGAAATGGCTCTTACCTGCGTATAATTTTCTCCCACATGCTTGCAGCAAGCATAAAACGCTGCTCCTTCCATACTTTCAACATCCGGGTTATACAATTGTTTTACTTTTTCAATGGACCTCTCATTACCGTGAACTGTATTTACGGTAATACCTTTTACTTTCTTCAAAATATCTATCTTACTAAACGACTCTTTCAAATGATTGGAAAAAATATGTTCTCCCGGTAAATTTAATGCATCGTAGGTTAAAAATGTGTCGTCATCTTCCGCGCCTAATTCACTAAGGACATCCGTTGTTACCTGCACTAAATCTCCCGGTGTCGTTGCTGTATTAAATGCTCCGCATACGCCTGCGTTTATAATAAGGTCGTATAAGGTGTTTGTGTAACGTCCCATCATATAAGCAGTATTTACCATGCCAACTCCTGTAATAAGTACCCTAATATCTTTACTTGCAAGGTTTTTAGCGGATACATGCAGACCGGGGGCTGCATATTCAATTTCAAGATAATCCAATAGCGGCTTGACTTCAAAGTGTGTGGCAGATACAATAAGGATTTTCATTTATAATTAGTATTTTTGCAAAGCTAAATTTACTATGATTTATATTACCCGCAAAGAACATTTCAACGCTGCACACAAATTATTTAATCCGGGTTGGAGCGAAGAAAAAAACGAAGCCGTATTTGGCAAATGTGCCAATAAAAACTGGCACGGACATAACTACGACCTGTTTGTTACCGTAAAAGGAAACATAAATCCCGATACCGGGTTTGTAGTTAATTTAAAAGAGCTGAGCACTTTAATAAGGAGAGATGTGACGGATGTGCTGGATCATAAAAATTTAAATTTAGACGTAGAAGGAATGGACGTAATGCCGTCTACAGAGAATGTAACGTTGTTTATCTGGAACATTTTAGCCGATAAAATAAAACACATGGGTGCCGCTTTACATTGCATTAAATTATGTGAAACCGAGAGTAATTACGTTGAATATTTCGGCGAATAAACATTTCAGTCCTTTTACTGTTATCTTAAAAAACTTTTAATATGCTGAATGAAGAATTTGAACATGAGCTGACAGGCTACAAGAAAATTGATCAATACAATGATAAATTAGTGGAGTCCATGTCTGACATGTATAAAAACATTTTAGATGACGTGGGCGAGAACCCGGATCGTGAAGGACTTGTTAAAACACCTGTAAGAGCGGCTAAAGCAATGCAATTTCTTACTCAGGGCTATGATCTGAACCCTTCAGAAATATTACGGTCAGCTATGTTTAAAGAAGATTACAGCCAAATGGTAATCGTAAAAGATATTGAAGTTTACAGCTTATGCGAACATCATTTATTACCTTTCTTCGGTAAAGCGCATATTGCCTATATTCCCAACGGATATATTGTAGGACTTAGTAAATTACCGCGTGTTGTGGATGCGTTTGCAAGGAGACTTCAGGTACAGGAACGTTTAACCAACGAAATAAGAGATTGCCTGCAAAACACATTACAACCTTTAGGTGTTGCTGTTGTGATTGAATGCTCTCACTTATGCATGCAAATGCGTGGTATACAAAAACAAAACAGTGTTACTACAACCTCGGCATTTACAGGCGAATTTCTTAAAGATGCGACACGAAAGGAGTTCATCAGTTTGATCAGTACCAAGCTTCATTAGACCTCTTACCTATTTAATTTTGCATTAATTTATTGCAAATATATTTGGAGATATAAAATTTCTCTTATATTTGCTATGTGAAAAACACAACCGTGTATATCAATCGAATGAGTTGCAGCAGACCCTTTAGTATGTGGTATTGCTGCTTAATGCGCTAATTTCCGGCATTTTCTCAATTTATTTTTCTTTAAAAATTTTACAATGTTTGCAATTGATATACAGGATCAAATCCTGGATAAACTAAATACACTGATCGTCGTTTTAAATAATGACGGAAGCATAGATTACGTGAGTAAATCAGCTCAACAACTGCTGGGCTACAATTCAAAAGACCTGATCGGTAATAACTGGTGGGAAATGACCCGTTTTTCGAAGCCAGAAGGAGAATTGGTCAAACATAAAATCTTACAGACGTTTAAAAATCAACAGGTTTCCACGCAAACATTTGAGCATGAGCTACGCACGTCTGCCGGTGGAAGAAAATGGGTAAGATGGAATGTTTCTTATTTAAATGATGGGCAATTAATCGGCGTAGGCTATGATATTACGGATAAAAAACATAATGAAAAACGATTGATAGAAAGCAATAAACAATTGCTTCAACAAAACAAAGATATTACCGATAGTATTTACTACGCTCAGCGGATCCAAAAATCTATTTTACAAACGCCTGAACAATTGGCAACTTATTTTACTGAATCGTTTTTATTATACAAGCCTAAAGATATTGTAAGCGGAGACTACTATTGGTTTTATGAAGACGAACAATTTAACTACATTGCCGCTATAGATTGTACAGGACACGGGGTTCCGGGCGCCATGATGAGCATGGTTGCCAATTCTATATTTAAAGAAGTATTTATTAATAAAGAGATCACAGATCCTTCTACAATCTTAAAAACATTAGATAAAGAATTAGAGAAGGTGATCAATAAAAATCCCGATGAAGCCTTTAGTGACGGCATGGATGTTTCATTAATACGTATCGATAAAGAAAGTAATGAACTTGTATTTGCCGGTGCTTTCAGATCTGTTATGATCACAAGAGGCGATGAAATGATTGAATTGAAAGGCAGCAGGTACCCGATAGGATTTTACTCGGGCATTGAAAAAAAATTTATCAATACAACTTTCACTTTGCATAAAGATGATTGTATTTATTTGTATACAGACGGTTTCATTGATCAGTTTGGCGGCGAGAAGAATAAAAAATTAAATAAATCTAATTTTAAAGACCTTCTAAAAACCGTGAACGATATGAGCATGGATGAACAGGAAGCGTTTTTGGATTACTCGTTCAATAACTGGAAACAGGATAATGACCAAACAGATGACGTATTAGTAATAGGCATAAGGATATAATTAATTAAGTCTTTCAGGATTAAAAACCTGAAAGACTTAATGTTTCTAACCCTACATTAAATAAAGCATCGATGCAACTCAGGTTTGGCGTAAAGCCGGATTTACCTTCAAATACTTGATAATAGGGAGTTACAGATACTTTATTAAAATTATTTTCTGAACTTAAATCCCTGAGATCAACTATTTGAAACGGATTTACTTCATACTCATGTGTTAACTGAATGTCTTTCTTTGTTCTTAGGATGTGCAAAATAACTTTAAGAAATTCTAAATTGTAGTCGAATAAAAATTCGTATTTAGTGTCGTAAAAAGGTTTGAAGTCATCTTCAAAAAACTCGAAGTAAGGTGAGTTCTTATAAGCGCCTGTTATAGAACGCCAATGTTGTTGTTGCCAATTCTCAGCATACGAAATTCGTTTTTTGGTAATGATTTCTTTATCCGATTGCTTAAGCAAAGGTATTGATAATATGAGCTTACCCATAGCTGTTAATATTTCGCAGCGGTTACGGTACGTTTGTTTTACAAAATGTTCATGTGCATCTATATAAACAGTACTACTATTTATAACCTTATTTAAATACTCTAAATTCGGTAAATAAGCGGTTGATAAAAGCACTTCATTTATATTCATTTACTGAATGCCTTTAAAAATCCTGCCCCACCGCACACCTGTATGGTATAATTTGTCGGCAGAATAAATAATTCGGGTTGCTTTACCGATAATATGATCCTCAGGTACGAAGCCCCAATGGCGGCTATCCCGGGAGTTATGACGGTTATCACCTATCATAAAATAATAATTCTGTTTAATAACATACATTGAGACAGCCTTATTATTAATATAAATAGAATCCTTTTTTAATTCAAGTATATTTCCTTCGTACACGGAAATAATTCGCACAAAAAAACAAAGATTAACCGTATCCAAACGTATCGTATCGCCTTCAGCGGGAATTTTCAAAGGGCCGTAATTATCAACATTCCATTTGTACCTATTATTGAAAGGGAACACAAATTCATCCCACATTTCTTTTTTCTCCGTGTTTTTTTCAATGCTTACTATATAGGTTTTGCTCTTTAAGGTGTCTGCCAGTGCCTTGGTTAAGGTGAAAGAGTAATCATTGTTATCGGAGATCTTACCGCCTTCATGTATATTATAATGTGCCATAAATAGTGAGTCCAAAACTGTATCTGACTTTATGTGGTAATTATATTGAAGCGTTTCTTCAATATCAACCGACTGATTATTAACATACACTTCCCCGTTTACAATCTTAAGACTGTCGCCTGCAATAGCCACGCAACGTTTTACAAAATAGGTGCGGTGATCAACCGGATGCTCGTCTTCTTGGGGATAATTGAAAACCACTATATCATTCCGTTCCACGCTTGGGCTGCCAAATAACCGCAGATAGGGTAATGAGAACAATGAGGAATAAAACTTTTGGTTTACAAAAGGAATGCTTAATAAAGTCCTTGGTAAACGCGGCCCATAGGAGAGTTTATTGATGAACATAAAATCGCCCGTTAATAAGCCCTGCTCCATTGACGGAGAGCTGACAGGAGAAATTTCAAAGAAAAAAGTACGAATAATCAGTACGCAGAAAAAAGAAATACCAATAGCTTTTGCCCATTCAATCAGTGTTTTCTTATGTTTCAGGATTCTTTCCAAAGTGCAAGCTATAAACCAAAGGTAACCAAAAAAGGTTGGTAATAAAAAGTAAACCTTATTAACCACAAAGGTGCATAAAATGCATTTTTGTAATGCACATCTCTATTATTTTTTATGCGCCTGTGTATTATATTTAAAACTACTTCATAAAAAAATCCCCTCATTTCTGAGAGGATCTTTAAGCAATTTAAAAAGTTTAACCCTTAATTATACCCTAGTCAATTGCTGTATCTTAATTTAAGCTGATTGCAGGAATTTTACCTTCTGCAATAAGCGTTAATGTTTTTTTCTTGTGATCTTCGAAGCTACCGAATGCCAACGCATCTAACATTTCTGATCTTGACATGTTTGGATTTCCGAATTGTTTTTTAATATCTTCTGAGCAACGGTCCACAAATTTCTCGAATTTGTTTGGCGCCCATAAGTAATCTTTTTTTATCGCTTCTTTTTCGATTTTAAATTCTTCCGGTAAACCACCTTCTATTTTAGATTTAATCTCTAACCCTTCGTAAGATTTTGGTAATTGACGGTTGTCGAATAAAAACGGTTTAGAAATCATGATCACATGTTTCTTACGTTTTGGGTCGATCATTGATAATCCTTCAATTCTAAGTCCCTTTTTTTTAAGAGAACCGAATTTACTTTCGAAGCTTTTTAATATCTCAAACATGTTTATGGTACCTTTACAGTTATTAACAAAGGTACACCGATAATTGTTAATAAAATAACTTATTAGACGAATGAAGGTATTTGATATATTTAAAAATTGTTTATAATTGGTTTCTTACATGTTTATCACATGTTAATAATCGGTTAATTAAACTACAATTAATTGATAAGCAACAAAATACAAACCAATTACTGATGTTGAAAAACAGGTTACGGTTGCACATTTTACTATAAAAAAATATCATTAGATATCGTTAAAGCCGTTTTTAGGCAGATCAAGATCTTTCCGGATTTACGATGCGAATCAGGCGATGGTTTTAATGCTTATTTTACCGAATTCTAATATGGAATCAATGAAATTATAAGGCTTATAACCATTAATGGCTGCCTGATGATAGATGCATGTGGCAGGTGTCATGCCCGGCAATGAATTCACTTCTATAAAAATGACTTCTACATGTTCTGCATCAAAAATTCGAACAAAGGCGTCAATGCGGCAGTATCCCATAATGTTAAGCACTTTGGCGGCGGCCCCCAATGTTTCCTTTACTTGATTCGAAATTTGCCGGCGTTCTTGCGCATCTCTTGCATACCGCGCTGGTGTAATATTTTGTCCCTGTCCTGCCAAAAACTTCTCTTCCAGACTTAAAATATCGCCTTCTGCCAAAGCTTCAGATGCTTCAAACACTTCGTATTCAACCTCACCTGCTGCGTTCAAGCGGGTTAACATTCCTCCTGTTACTTCCAGAAAATGTTTTGCGCCTTTTTTGCCGATCAGCTCTTCTACTAATAACACCTGTTTTTGGGGAAATTCTTCTTTTGGTTTTATATGTAAAGTTTCAGCGGCTTTGGCATCAAACTCTTCCGTTTGCCGGAAGATGAGTGTTGCAAAGGCTTCAAATTCTTCAAAGTTCTTTATTTTTTTTACGGCGCTGCTACAACCGTCATCAACGGGTTTTGCAATTAAGGGATATATATAGTCGTTCTGTAATAATTTTTTTATATTCTCTTTGTCGTTTTTCCAATCATCGGCTGTAATTAAACAATGTTTGGCAACCAGGAAGCCGTTCTTTAAAAGTATCTCATTAGTTTTGTATTTATCAATCGTAATGGAAGAGCTTTCTTTGCCTGAACCGTTATAGGTTAACCCCACTTTCTCAAGCTGTTCCTGAACGGCACCGTCTTCGCCGGGGCGGCCGTGAAGGGCTATAAATACTTGTTTTACCAATTTTGCCAAATCAGTATAAGATACTTTTTTTGGTGCAATTAAATTATTAGGTGAACCGTATTTTTCGGTAATGGCTTTGCATTCTTCAATAATGTGTTTGACTACCGGATGAATTTCCCGGTTATCTACTTTATCTTTAATATCATCTGCATTATCTTTTAACAGGGCATTTACAGGAATTTGATACATTAAATGTTCTGAATTATTGCCGGTTAAAAAAACGGGGATCGGTGCGTATTTTTCGGAAGAGGCCAGCTTTTCAAAAATATTTCTACCGCTTTCAACAGAGATGTGCCTTTCGGAAGAGTAACCGCCTAAGATTACAGCTACCGGAATTTTATTATTTACGGCATGTTTTTCATTATGTAAAAAATGATCGAGTTTATGAAGTAACGGTTCGTAAACTGCTGCCCCTTTACTGTTTTTAATACGCTTACTTATAGACGTACGAATAATATAGGTTAGGAACTGTGATGGCGTTAATCCTATTTCTGCTGCCTGGTGGAAGAAAAACGAGGAAGGCATCATACCCGATGTGGTATTAGGATCGTTTAAAAACACGTTTCCGTCTTTGCTTAAAAAGCCGTCGATACGCGCATATACATCAAAACACAATTCCGAAAACAAACGTTCACACTCTTTACGGATTGCATTAATTTGATCGTTAGTCGCTTCAATCGGGGTGATCTTACGTGATAAGCCGGGAAGGTATTTACTTCTGTAATCAAACAATTCTTTTCCTTTACGAATTTCTGTAGGAGGCAATGCAATCACTTTATTATTAGAATCGGTATCTTCTAAAACTATACAGGAGAATTCTTTTCCCTCAATAAATCCTTCAATAATAACGGTGCTTTCACCGTCTAAAGCCTCCAATACAAAGCCTGCTGCATGGTCACAATTTTCATTTAGATAAGTGATCAACTCATAGGGATCGTAAAATTTAATAATCCCTTTGTCTTCTTTGTAAGATAAAGCAGTATTAATAGAAAGCGGCATTCCTATTCCCTCGCGGATGTCTGACAAGATACGAACAGTGTCAATTTTTTCTTTCGGAGATAATTTTTTCCATTCAGCCGCATCCAGCCATTTGGTAAAAAAAGCT
>JANYGK010000035.1 GCA_025362395.1 Bacteroidota bacterium | reverse complement strand
GCCCAATAAAAATCACCGCTCACTACATCTTTCGGGTTAAATAATACAAAGTGCTCGGGTAAATGTTGTTCTAATAATTTATTTCCTGCCAATAAAGAAAACTGGATACGTTTTGCATAATTAATACTGTCTAAAATTTCTTTTTGTTTCAGTTCAATAATTTCTTTTTGCTCTAATATCTCTTTTTGAAATACTAAGTTCTCGCTTCTAAAAAAAATGAAAAACAGGATAGTAATAAAAAATAAAATAACAAGGTTAAGGGTACCGATAATGTTTTGCGCCTCTTGCATATCGGCCGTAAACTCAATAAGGCCGGGCCTGTTGCGTAAATACATCAACAGGCTGAAAAAGGAAATAACAGCTGTTACAATATAAATCCTTAAAGCAATATTGCTTTCAAATAAAGCTATTGCTATAAGGCACATTATTAAAATAAATAACTGAAGGTTTGAGGCCAAGCCGTAAAATATGGGGCCGCAAATAAAATATACCAATCCATAGGTACACGTAATGTAAAACGCTGTATGATGCTTTTTATAAATATGTAAATAGAAACTTAAAATAGAAACAGCTAAAAACACTGTATTAAGAATAATTATACCCAACATACTGAAATGAACTGCTACAGGTATGTAGCCCAGCATAATAACAATGGTAAAAAAGCAGATAAGATTACTCACCCTGATCTTCCTGTTTAGGTTGTCATGATTTACTTTTAAAATCCCGATATTTAATATTTTTTGCAGCAAGTCGTTATAATTTTATACCAATAATTAATACGTCATCCACTTGTTCGAGTTGACCCCGCCAACTTTCAAATTTACGATTTAAATTTTCTGCCATGGCGCCCATCGAATTTTTATCGTTCAGCACTAAAAATTCGTTCAGCTGTTTATACTTAAATTTTTTTCCGTTCGGGCCACCAAACTGATCAGCCACACCGTCTGTAAAAATATAAATTTTATCATTTTTATTAACGTCAAGAACGTGGGTTGTAAACGGTAGCGGGTTTGAATTTAAACCTACGGGTTGCTTGTTCCCCTTAATGTGTATAATTACCTGCGCATCTTTTTTTAAGAGCCACACAGGGTTATTGGCACCTGCCCATTGCAATTGTGTTGTGTTTGTGTTTAACACGCACAGGCTTATATCCATGCCATCCTGAACCTCATTTTTATGAATGTTCCAGGTTTCATTTTGCCCGAAAGTTTCAACAATTAATTCTCTTACTTTATCCAGTACTTTCCCGGGGTCAGTAATTCCTAATTCTTTTACGGCCCTGTTTAAAGCATCCCTGCAAATTACACTGACTAACGCTCCGGGTACCCCATGTCCTGTACAATCAGCTGCCGCGAACAATACCAATTTTTCACCGATAGTATTTAAAACGGTTTCCATCCAGTAAAAATCACCGCTAACAATATCTTTTGGTTTAAAAATAATAAACGACTCAGGCAATTCTTTATAAAACCGTTCGCGGGAAGGAAGTATTGCATTTTGGATACGGCGGGCATATTTTATGCTGTCAGTAATCTCAACATTTTTCTGTTCAATGATTGCATTTTTTAATTCAAGATCTGAATTTACTTTGGATAAAGACGTGTTTGCTTTTCGTTTAACGCTGTACCTGTTATATACTAAAACCAACATTAAGATAATGACTATAACTCCCACTATCAAAGCGTTTCGTTGAAATTGCTGTTCTTTAAGCTTTAATTTTTGAACTTCTATTTCCTGCTCTTTCTTTCCTGTTTGGTATTTTGTTTCCACTTCTAACAGTTGTTTATTGTTTTCAGTGTTGAATATAGAATTTTTAAAGCCTGTATATTTTGTATAATATTCAAGCGCCTTTTCAAAATTATTTTTCCGTTTGTATACGTCCGAAATATCAAGGCTTACATTTTTAAGATCATCATACGCTTTTCTTTCCGTAAAAATAGTAAACGATTTTTCAAAGTATTCGAGTGACCGGTTTAAATCTCCCTGCTTTTTATAAGCCTCACCAATAACCCTGTAAGTAGCCGCTATACCGTATGTATTATTTAATGTTTGAAGCTGCTCCACAGCTTTTTTAAAATTGATAAACGCCTCATCAAATTGATTCAACTCTACAAAAGCATTTCCAATTAACGTATATGAAACAGCTAAAGGGTAAAGGGCATTTGGCGCGTTTTGAAAAATAGTTTTTGCCCTTAAAAAATAATCAAGCGCTTGTGTTACATTTTTATGAAGGAGATGCATATTTCCAAGGCCAATGGAGGAAATACCCATCATATATTTATTTGAATCGAGGCTCGCTATTTCATAGCTTTTAGTATAGGCATCTAACGCTTTTGCAGTGTTATTAATTCCCATATAAGTATTACCCATGGAATTCATCAGGTTACTCATTGCCCTTTTATCATTGAGCTTTTCATAGGTTTTATAACCTTCAATAAAATTAGTGAGCGCTAACCTGTATTCTCCTTTTCCGTTATAGTAGGAACCGATTGAGTTGTATGCTTTTCCGCAACCCTTAAGGTAATTAACGGATCGCGCAAGTTCCAATCCTTTTTTTCCGTAAAACACACAGCTGTCTACAGCCCTTTCTTCAAAAATATCGGCTATGTCATTTAAAATATTTACACGGGTAGTGTCCGAAATATTTTTTGCCTGCAGTAGAAGGCGAAGACTGTCTACCGGGTTAGAAGATACACCGAAGAAGGAACAACATAAGATAACTATAAGCAAGGAAAACTTACGCATTTAACAAATATACTTATTCCGGCACAAATTGATAGAGTGTTTATACTTTTCTACAGGCGAATCCCTATGATGCACACGTCGTCTACCTGTTCCAAATTGCCTTTCCAATCCAAAAACGTTTGATTGATCTTTTTTTCCTGCTCTAATAAAGTTAATTTATTTACCGAAAGTAAGAGTTCGTTTAAAGTTCGGGATTTAAATTTTTTTCCTTTCGTGCCTCCAAACTGATCTGCGTAACCATCAGTATATAAATATAAAGAATCGCCGGGCTGAACCTGTGCATGGTGTAATGTAAATCCTTCGGGTTTTTCACCTTTACCAATAGGCATTTTATCTTTAGGGAGCTCAACAATGACAGTATTTCTTATTAAAACGGGGGCATTATAGGCAGCCGAGTATGTTATTTCTCGCGTTGTTTTGTTAATGCATAATAGTATTCCGTCCATCCCGTCTTGCTGTTCATCTTTATTAACGCTTTCAATTAAACGTTGCCTTACATAATTAAATATTTCATTGGGCTTTGTAATCTCTTTTTCTTTAATGGCCTCGCTTAAAAAACCAATATTCAATAAACTCATAAAAGCTCCCGGAACACCATGTCCTGTGGAGTCGCAGACCGCAAGGTAAAAATTACCGCTATGCTCTGTTGCCCAATAAAAATCGCCGCTTACAATATCTTTCGGTTTAAAATATATAAAGTTTTGTTCTATATGTTTAGTTACAAAATCTTTATGGGCCAGTAAGGCCTGCTGTATTCTACGGGCGTAATATATTGAGTCGAGGATCTCTATTTGCTTTTCCATAATCTCTTCTTTTTGATGACTAATTTCAACATTAGCATGTTCAAGTTGGCTATTTTTCAGTGTTAAAGCATCGTTGTTTTTACGTTTATTTATAAAGGCCCACATTAATACAAGAAATAACACCACGGTAAAAGATAATACTCCAATAATCAAATGCCGGCGCGCTTTTTCTTTATCAAGCTGCTCTTCATTCTGCTTGATCTTTAACCTGTCAATTTCTTTTAATTTTGTTAAGCGATCAATTTCAAATTCCTTCTTTTCAGATTCATATTTTTCTTTATAATCTGCGACTGCCAATTGCGTTTCCCGGCCTACTACCGCATCTTTTAACCTCATATAGTTGAGAAGCACATTATAAGCTTCCCGGTAATGACCTGTAACTCTTAACAACATTGCTCTTTTCAGCACTACCTCCGATTGCATATAAAGATCTTTTTGATTTTTCGCAATTTCATTTGCTCTTTCAATACTTGCCGAAGCTTTATTAAATTGTCCTAAATCAGCATAAATAGATGAAAGGTTTATAAGTATAAGGGCTTGACCTCCGGCATCTTCCATTTCAATTTTAATTGCCAGCGCTTCTTCAAAAATTTTAACAGCTTCCCGATAATTATGTTCATCCGCCTCCATACTTCCGAGGTTTGTTAATACGGTTCCAAGCGCCTTTCTTTCACCGATTTCACGGTATATTTTTTCCGCTTTCAATAAATACAATTTATTATTTACTTTATCTTTCAAGCCGCCATAGGCTTGCGCAAGTGAATTATATTGATTTGCCAATGATTTTTCAGGTCCAAACTCATCAAATATGTTAGCGGCATTTTTAAGGTATAAAACCGCTGCCTGATAGTCGAATAGCCTTATGGACACATTACCTAAATTGCCGTAAGACGACGCGGTTAACGATTTGTTTTTAAGCAGGTCCGCAGTTCTTAATGCAAGGCTGTAGTTTGTAAATGCTTTTTTAAAATTACCAAGGCGCTCGTATACTAATCCTAAATTACCATACCCCTTACTTTGAAAAACGGTATCCCTTTGTACCACGGCAAGTTTAACCAATGTATCAAGATACTTTACCGCGTTCTCATTATGGTCGGTATAAAGTGATGCAAGGCCCAAAGCATTATAAGATGTTAGGTATGCTTTACTTGTTTTTATATTTTTAGTCAGGCCCATTAATTTTTTTGCAGCTACAATGGCCATTTCAGGATCCTGAAATACAAGGAACTTTGTGAATTTTTCTAATGAATCAATCTTTTTATCCTTATCAGTAATTGCCGCAATGTTCTTTAACTGTAAAGTATAATCCGGATCTTGGGAAAAGAGCTTGATGCTGTAAGCTATAAAAAGTAAACATGTAAAAAGTTTCATGCTCGGTTATTTTTAATATTAATTTTAAAATTCTGAAATGTGTACGTTCAATAAATCAGCCATCACAAGCGGATCCCGACAATACATACATCATCCACCTGCTCTAAATTACCTCTCCAGGTTAAAAAGTTATTCTGCAACATGTCTTTTTGCGTCTCAGTATCATTATGGCATATTGACAGTAAAAATTCATTTAATTGTTTATACTTGAATTTTTTTCCTTTAGGCCCGCCAAATTGGTCGGCGTAACCGTCTGTATAAATATACAACACATCACCTGCCTTTAAATTAATACTGTGTAATTTAAAGTTTTCCTTTTTCTCACCTTTACCCACAGGCATTTTATCCTTTGGTAATTCAAGAATCGTATTATCACATATAAGCAATGGGGCGTTATTTGCTGCCGCGTAGGTATACTGTGGCGTCCCGTTATGGTGTAACATTGTATAATCTATACGTACCAAAACAGCATCCATCCCATCCTGCTGCCCATCGTTACCGATACTTTCAATTAATCTGTTCCTTACATAATCTAAAATTTTATTGGGCTCTAAAATATTTTTTTCTTTAATGGCCTCGCTTAAAAAACCCATATTTAATAAGCTCATAAAAGCGCCCGGCACTCCATGCCCTGTGCTGTCGCACACTGCCAGGTAAAAACTGTTATTAAACTCTGCCGCCCAGTAAAAATCGCCGCTTACAATATCTTTAGGGTCAAACAGCACAAAGTGTTCAGGTAAATGGTGTTTCAATAGTTTACTGTTTGCCAGCAAAGCGTATTGAATGCGCCTGGCATAATTAATACTGTCAATGGTTTCTTTTTGATGTTCTTCAATAATCGCTTTTTGCTGCTCGGTTTCTTTATTTTTGATCTCGATAATTTGTTTTTGCTTCTGAGTTATTTTATAACGGTTCAATATAAATATACCAAACATAATGACGAGTGTAAGTCCGCCATACAGGGCATAACGCTGGGTGCGTTCTTGCTTAAGCTGAGCCGTTGTTACCTTTTTTTCCTCAAACACTTTTACACTGTCTGCGGTTGCTTTTTTATCGTATTCATATTGCATCTGTTTTTGCATAATTTGTTTTTGATTCTGCTCTTTGTATACGCTGTCTTTTAATAAGGTATATGCTTCGTAGTGCTTTAACGCTTTAGCATGATCACCTGAAAGTTTATACGTTTCATAAAGCTTATAATTAACTTCGCTTTCAGTTTCTATTTCACCTAATTCATGAATTGTTTTTAAACTTTTTTCCAGGTATAAAGAGGCATTGCTATATTTTTTTTGGTCTAAGTAAAGAGACCCGATATTGCTGTAACTATGAGCAACGGCCGGAATATCATTCACCTGTTCATCTATTTTTAACGCTTTTTGAAAACTTTCTAACGCATGGACATAATCATTCATTCCTTTATAATTCAATCCCATGTTTGATATGTCTGCCGCCATCCCTCTCAGGTCTTCCGACTCCTCATCAAATATTAAAGCCTGCTGTTGGTATTTTAAACCTTCTTTAAAGTCTTTCTTTTTAAAATAGATAATGCCAATGTTTGATAGTGAGTTGGCCAACTCAGACTTTGAGCCCATTTTTTCTTTTATTCTTAACCCTTTAAAATGATATTCAAGAGCTTTATCATATTCATCTAATATGGTGTATACAATTGCAATATTACCAAAGGTTACAGCCATAGAGGCAGAATCTTTCAACTCTTCTTTTATTTTTAAACTTTTTAAATTAAAATCCAATGCTTTTGTAAGGTCTCCCTTTCGCCTGTATATATTAGCCATTGAATTATAGCACGTGGCAATACCGTACTTATTATGTATTGATTTATTAATGGTTAATGACGTATCAATGTATTTTAAAGCCAGCTCGTAATTGCCCTTATTTTTATAGATAACGCATAAATTATTATAGGCACTTCCCAACCATTTAAGTTCATTTTTTTTCTTAGCTAATGCAAGCTCTCTGAAAGTTAAGAGTGCCGCCGTATCAAGGTTTGTATGTATGTATGACCAAATAAGCTCATCCATCGCCATTAACTTGTTGGTATCGGCCTGTGTTTTACTATTCCAAACTTTCCAAAGAGAGTCAGTATTTCCTTGAGAAGATCCTTTCTTAAGTGTGAACAGGAAAATTAAAAGTATTAAATGCTTCAGGGGCTTTTTCATAATTTTTATACCAATAATAGTTACATCATCTCACCTGTTCTAAATTTCCTTTCCAAGCTAAAAAACGAACTCTGCAACTTGCTTTTTTACTTGTTGGCGGCCTATTTACAGATTGACGCCACCCGGCCACTATTTATATAATTAATCCTTACATCTCCTTTATTATAAAGTAACAGATATTACAATCATTTAAACGCGGTGCAATATCTTTTTTATATGCCTGTTTTTTCGCCGGATCAAAGGCCATAGTTGCAATATTAATTCCTATATATCGGGTTTCTTAAATTCAAATTTTCATGAATGTCTATTTAACTCATCTACTCATAATATGTGGCGGAATATCTTAAGTCGTAAAATAATTTTAATCTTGGTTCCTTAGCTTCACCATCGTTAAAATGGTAGCAATAGCAACCGTTTCACCGGTTTCGTCATACACATCTACCAGCCATTTCACAATACCTTTAGCAATGTCTTCCGCGTTTTTTTTCTCCTGAACAATTTTTTCTTTGCAGGTAAAACGCACGCCAATGGTGCTTCCCATATATACCGGCTTTGTAAAGCGGCATTCATCAATACCGTAATTTAATAATACGGGTCCTTTTTTAGCATTTACAAATAAGCCGGCTGCTTTACTTAAAATATAATAACCATGTGCTACACGACCTGTAAAAATAGTGCCTTCCAGGCTGGTTACATCCGTATGCGCGTAAAAATGATCGCCGCTTACGTTTGCGAAATTTATCACGTCTGCTTCCGTAATAGTATGTTTGGCAGTAATTAATGTTTCACCAATTTCAAGGTCTTCAAAATACTGGCGGAACGGATGAATGTCTTTTTCTATTTGCTTAGCGCCTTGCTGATATTGGTTTAAGATAGCGGTAATGGTGGTTGGTGAGCCTTGTATGGCAGTACGTTGTAAGTAATGGAATACACCTCGTTTTCCGCCCATCTCTTCTCCGCCTCCTGCACGGCCCGGGCCGCCATGTACGAGTAGTGGCATTGGCGAACCATGCCCGGTACTTTCTTTAGCACATTCGTTATTTAATACTAAAATACGGCCATGCATGCAAGCCGCGCCAATGGTATATTTACGGGCAATCGTATTGTCAGCGGTAATAATTGAACTTACTAAAGAGCCTTTACCCATTTTACTTAATTCAATAGCATCCTCAATAGTTTTGTAAGGCATAAGGGTACTTACGGGGCCAAAGGCCTCTACGTTGTGGCAATCGGTATTAGTGAACGGCTTATCATTATAAAAAATGATCGGCGGCATAAATGCGCCTTTATGTTTATCGGCTCCTTTTACCTCGAAGTTTTCAAAGTTACCAATGATTATTTTTTGTGTTTTAGAAAGTAATTCTACTTTTTCCTTTACCTCAATCAGCTGTGACAGTCCCGCCAATGACCCCATACGAACGCCTTCTACATTAGGGTCGCCAATTACATTTTGCGCTAAGCGTTTGCCTAAGGCAATTTGCACATCTTCCACCATGTTTTCCGGAACGATGATGCGCCGAACAGCCGTACATTTTTGCCCGGCCTTTGTTGTAATTTCACGAGCTACTTCTTTAATAAAAATATCAAATTCAGGCATTGCAGGTGTTATGTCGGTTCCCAATACACAGCAGTTCAGCGAATCTGCTTCCATGTTAAAGTGTACCGCCTCCTGTAATAAACGAGGGTGCGCTTTCAACATTTTACCCGTTGATGCTGAGCCGGTAAACGTAATAATATCCTGGCTTTCCACATGATCTAAAATACCGTTGGCGCTGCCGCAAATTAATTGCAAAGCTCCTTCGGGCAATATTTTACTGGCAATAATTTCTTTTACTACCGCTTCCGTTAAAAAAGACGTTAAGGCCGCCGGCTTAACAATAGCCGGAACGCCCGCCAACCAGTTAACGGCCACTTTTTCCAACATGCCCCACACCGGGAAGTTGAATGCGTTAATATGAATGGCAACTCCTTCCTTTGGAACGCAAATATGATGGCCGATAAATGTATTATTTTTCGATAAGCGAGCTACATCGCCATCGTAACAGTAGGTTTCGTTAGGGAACTGGCGGCGTAGAGAAGCGTAGGTAAATAAGTTACCGATGCCGCCTTCAATATCTACCCAGCTGTCAACACGAGTGGCACCTGTTGCCCACGATACTTTATAGAAATCTTCTTTTTTACTTTGCAGATGCAATGCCAACGCTTTTAGCATCAGGCCTCGTTCTTGGAAGGTCATCTTCCGCAATTTTGGTCCGCCGACAGTACGCGCGTACTCGCACATTTTTGCAAAATCCAATCCTTTGCTGCTCGCCGTAGCAACCACATCGCCGGTAATGGCGTTAAATAATTCTTGTCCGTTATCAGCCCCGGCTACCCATTGGCCTAAGGCATAGTTTTGTAATTTGTTCATAGAGAGAGAGCGTAAATAATAAGGTTAAATATAAAAAATTTGGCGCAATTACACGTATTATTTTGTCGTATTTAGGCCCCGTTTGTCAGTTAAGGATTATTCTTTATGTTTGAAATACAGGAGAGTGTTTGGTTATTGATATAACAAATTAAAGAGAGAAAGGTTAGCATCGATTAATTGTAGACCAAGTAACGGAATTAGCTGTTACCTAATCGGAGATTAACACCCTTAAGACATAATAATTAAACTAAAAATATATAGTCCAAACACACATGTTTATGAAAAATTAAAGATGAACTATTGCTCTTAATAAAATCAAATTGAAGAAATCCTTATCTTGATTAAAAACCAAATACACCCTTATTAAAAAAATAACGTATGCTGCCGGAAACAATAAACCGCTGTTTTATAGTAACGGAAATTTAACAGAGTTACCGGCTAATAAAATGCCTATCGGTAAAGGTGAAAAAGAAGAAGCATTTGCCTTACATACCATCAACTATAAAAAAGGAGATATACTTTATTTATATACCGACGGCTTCGCCGATCAGTTTGGCGGGCCTAAAGGAAAAAAATTTAAATACAAACAACTGAATGAGCTATTGTTGAATCACGCTAACGAACCCATGGAACAACAATTGGAAAGACTTTCAACAGCCATCAACAACTGGAAAGGCAAGCTCGAACAGATTGATGATATATGTGTAATGGGAATTAAATTATAAGACTATAATTATATGAAAGGGTTGAGTAAAGAATACATAGAAATTTTATGTGATGTAGCGATTAAATTTAATACTTATAAAACCTACAAAACAAGAGAAGGCGCCATTAAAGCGCTCGCTAAAAAGACAAAGGAATTTCACGTTAGTGAGCATTCAGTATATTTAGACATTGCCACTTTAATATATAATAAGGCGAAAGAATTGATCTCTTCCCGCAACTATGAAGACCGAAGTAAAAACACGACCGGTTTTTCAGCATTTGAAGATATTTTGTATGACAAATGCGTTGTTGAAATAAAAAAAGTAGCCGATAAAACGGATGAATTATTAATAAGCCGCATTTTAAACTGGACAATTTATTGGTATTATTTAAGATAAGTATATTTTGTAAATTCAAAAAATACCGGTATATTGTTTGGAAATACAAAACTACGAAAACAATTTTTTTAAATCTACTTTTTACTTTTGGAATCGTTATTTGTTTAAACGCGCAGGTAGGGTCTATAGTTATTCATAACGCGCAAAACACGAATCCTGACTTCATTGTTTCTATGAATGGGATCAGACTAAATAATCAATATGCGCAAAATGTAAAGTTCGATTACCTGGATGAAAACAACTACCATGTAAAAGTATTACAGTCCGGTACAACTGCTTTATTAAATTTCAATGTATCAAGTGCCCTGAACTATACTTCGATATATGCTTTAAATAAGGATAATTACGGGACCTACTCGCTTGTTTTAGAAAGCAAAACTTTGTTTGGGAACACACAAACAAATCCCTCCATTGTTGCATTAACCCCAACGGTTTCTAACGTACCGGGCCTTGCTGCTAATACAGTTCAGCCAGACACTTATACCGGCCCTGAATTTTCAGGTGTTTGCGATGCCATTAAAAAAGAAAGCTTTGAATCAACCAAATTTGAAATGGCTAAAACATTTTTTAATACCAAAGAGGTCTCTTCAGTCCAGGTTTTATCTGTTATGAAGTTATTTTCGCAGGAAAGAAGCAAGTTGGATTTCTCTAAATACGCTTATTCGAAAACATACGATAAACAAAACTACTACAAAGTGTATGATGCTTTTTCGTTCAGCAATTCAAAAAAGGAATTAGCTGCTTACATGAAAGAAAATCCTTAAGTTATGAGATCATCATTACTATTGTTTTTCTGTTTATGGTCCGCTCTGTCTTTCGGGCAATTTCATTTAATTTGGGCTAATCCCAATGAAGATCTTACTTTCCTTAAAAAAGAAAGATCATTAAAAGTTGAATTCAATATGGATTCACTTAAAATATATTATGCCACGCTGGAAAAGCCCACGTTTACTGATACTCCTGAGCCCGATAAAAAAGACTTTTATAATGATATCAAAACAACCTTAATGACGTCTTTTAATAAAAAGAAAAAAATGAAGCTTTATGATTCTATAAACGATATTTCATTTAATTATATATTAAAGATAACTCCTCTTAAATTTTACGGTGAGGAAGCTTATTACAATGATCTAGACTATGCTAATGGGCAGCATGCTCCCGCACAAACATCTATTTATTTTAAAGCTGACTATTTATTTGAGTTGTATTTAAAAAACGACCGTTCAACTTTGCTAAGAAGTTTTATGCTTACTAACTTAACAAATCCGGGGCCTATTTGCTCTTTTATTAGTGACGTGTACAGAAGCAGGTCTAAGAGGCCTTATATAAAAAATATAGGGTTCAAAAAAGCAATTGTGATCAGTTCAAAAAGAGCTGGAACAGAATCTTCAAAATACATTTTGAAATTAATGAAAGGCACACCTAAAAAATATAAAAATTTGGAAGATAAAACAGACACTCCTGCTTCGGAAGAAATTACACCCCGATAAACTGCGGCGCTACAATAAATTTTTCAATAAGCCTTTCTACCTTAGCCGAATAATCTGTAGTAAATACCAAATGCTGACACTTTGGTAAGCTCAACGCTAAACGGTCAATCTGGCCTTGGTTTGAATTTTTTATAATTATTTCCGCATCGTCAATGACAAATAATTTTACCTGGTTAATGTTAAGGTTTTTCTTAAAATATAATTCAAGCACTCTCACAGGGGTTCCAATTACTACATCTGCTCCAAAATAAATAGCTTCCGCTTGTTTATCAATTTTTTCGCCTTCATGTGCCGCGTGCACTCTTAAATTAGTATGCTTTCCCAATAAAGTAAACTGCTCTTTCATACTCAGCACATCCTCATTATTTGCCACTACAATTAAAGCCCTGGGGGCATCTGCTACGGCAGTTTGTAATTTTTGAAGTGTAAATATGACAGCAGTTGTGCTCTTGCCTGTATTAGCAGATGCTTCTGCAATAACATCTGTTCCGCTGCTTGCTTTTTTAATACAAAGAGCTTGTAATTCAAATGGTTCTTCAAACTTATTTTCCAATAAGGATTGGGCAAGCTGCTTATTTAATTTTTCCTTAAATACGTTCATCTTATCGTTTTATTCCTCTTTTATTCAACGCATTTTGATATTCTTTTGCGTTTTTCTGATGCTCTGTATAATCGCTTGTAAAACTTGAATACCCGCTGAAATCACACTTAGCGCAAAAGTAGATATAGTTATGTTTTGTATAATTTAATACCGCATCAATAGTGCTTGGGTTTACTAAACAGATCGGCCCGGGTGGCAATCCCTTATACATATATGTATTGTAAGGCGAGTCTATTTCCTTATCGGAAGATAATACACGTTGCACCTCAAACGATTGATTGGCAAACACAACAGTAGGATCGGCCTGTAGTTTCATATCTTTTTTTAACCGGTTAATATAAACGCCTGCGATTTTTTGCTGTTCGGTTTTTATACTGCTTTCACTTTGAACGATTGAAGCCAACGTTACTATTTCAGGCACTGTGTAACCAATAAATTTTGCTTTATTTTTTCGTTCTTTATTCCATACAGCATCGTAAGCCGTCTTTAATAATCCGAACAAATCATCTCTATGCGTTGTCCAGTTTAATTCGTAAGATTCAGGCACGATTAAGCACATAAAATTATCAGCATTCAATCTGTACTTCTCATTCAAAACCTCTTCATCGTTACAATACTCTTCCAGCTCATTCCGGTCTATCTCCAGTTTTTCGGAGATGTAGGCAATAAATTGCTCCTTGGTACGGATTTGAGAATTAAAAAATAATTTTACTTTTTCCTGCTTATCGTTTACGATCATTTTTACAATCGAACGATTGCTCATTTCAGCGCCTATCCTGTATTTCCCGGGGTTAATGTGTTCAGGCAAATCCATTTCTTTTGCCATCCATTCAAAGCTCTCGTGATCATTAATAATGTTTTGAGAATATAATTCGTCTAACACGTCATTAAAGCTTGCATTTGTTTTAATATAAATGTAAGTGAATTTTTTGCCGTTCAGGTGAACGTTATTTTTAAAGATATTTTCGTACGCCCAATATCCGGCCCCGATAAGCCCTATCAAAAAAATGAAAAGAATAATTTTACCGAACCCTCCTTTTGACTTTGACATTATAACATCAGTTCTTTAACTAATACAAATACGCCTACAACAAGCGTAAACCAACCAAAGGCGGGGCGCAATTTTTGATGGGACACTTTATTTGCCATCAGGCTTCCTATTAATATTCCGGCGGCACACATGGCAGAGATCGTTAGTAGAAATAACCAATCGATGTGCTGATGCCCGATGTTACCGGTAAATCCTATCAACGAATTTAAAGCAATGATGCATAACGACGTGCCTACTGCCTTTTTAAAAGGCAAGCGTAAAAAAAAGATCAATACCGGTACAATAATAAAGCCCCCTCCTGCCCCTACAAAGCCCGTGATAAAACCAACCGAAATTCCTAAAAATACCACGAAAGGCACTCCCATCGGGCTTTTTGAAAACTCATCCCATTTTACTTCATTAATGCGATTGTACTTTCTTTTTTTGATCATGCTTATAGAAGATGCTAAAATCAGTAAAGAAAATAATACCATAATTAACACATGTTTCGAAATTTCTATACTTGCAACGTGCATGGTTTGCGGAATGGCCGGCATTACAAATTTACGGACGCAAAATACCGTTGTTAAAGACGCTAAAGCAAACTGAAAAATGGCTTCGGCACTGATCTCTCCTTTACGCAGGTAAGCCAATGCACCTATTAAAGAGGTGAATCCTACAATAAATAAAGAGTAGCCCGTAGCAACATCCGCACTGTAGCACATGATGTAAACCAATACAGGCACGCCTAAAATAGAGCCGCCGCCACCGATCAAACCTAAGATAATGCCGATGCACAAAAATGCTATAAATCCTATAATAACCATTTTAGTTTGTTACCGTAGATAAAATATGAAGCTCTTTTAATTGTTCATCACTGATCTCGCTCGGGCTGTCGATCATCACATCTCTGCCTGAATTATTTTTAGGGAACGCGATAAAATCACGGATGCTGTCGCTGCCGCCAAATAAAGAACATAACCGGTCGAAGCCAAATGCAAGGCCGCCGTGAGGAGGAGCACCAAACTCGAAGGCATTCATTAAAAACCCGAATTGTTTTTGTGCCTCTTCTTTTGTGAAGCCTAAAAGATCAAACATTTGTGATTGTAATGCTCTGTCATGGATCCGGATACTTCCGCCGCCAACTTCAACTCCGTTAATAACCAAATCATAAGCGTTTGCTCTAACAGCTCCGGGGTCTGTTTTTAATAATTCGAAATCTTCAGGCTTAGGCGACGTGAAAGGATGGTGCTTTGCGTGCCAACGGCCCGCTAAAGAAGCGAGTAAATTAGGGTCGCCGTCATTCCATTCCAATAAAGGAAAATCAATAATCCATAAAGCAGAGAACTTATTTTTATCACGTAAGCCTAAACGCGCACCCATTTCTAAACGAAGCTCACTCATACCTTTGCGGGTTTTTTCATCGGGGCCTGCCAATATTAATATTAAATCACCGGGTTGTGAACCACAGGCAGCTGACCAGGTTTTTAGCTCTTCTTCATTATAAAATTTATCAACGCTCGATTTAATGGTGCCGTCTGCATTGTGACGTGCATACACTAAGCCGGTAGCGCCAATTTGTGGGCGCTTTACCCATTCCGTTAATTCATCTAACTGTTTGCGGGTATACTCCGCTGCTCCTTTTGCACAAATGGTTACAACTAATTCAGCATCATCAAATATTTTAAAGTTTTTCCCTTTAACAACCTCGTTCAATTCAACAAATTTCATTTCAAAACGTGTATCCGGCTTATCATTCCCGTAATACTTCATGGCATCCGCGTAGGTCATGTGCGGAACGTTAGGCATATCAATTTGTTTTACGGCTTTAAATAAATGACGAACCAATCCTTCAAAGGTATCCAAAATATCTTGCTGGTCTACAAAGCTCATTTCACAATCTATCTGCGTAAACTCCGGCTGCCTGTCCGCACGCAGGTCTTCATCCCTGAAACATTTTACAATTTGGTAATAACGGTCGAAGCCTGCTACCATTAATAATTGCTTAAACGTTTGCGGTGATTGCGGCAAGGCATAAAATTGCCCTTCGTTCATGCGGCTTGGTACTACAAAATCCCGCGCCCCTTCAGGTGTCGATTTAATTAACACCGGCGTTTCAACTTCTAAAAATTGTAATGAATCCAAATAGTTGCGTGTTTCAATTGCCATGCGGTGACGCAACTCTAAATTTTTACGCACTTCATTTCTTCTTAAATCCAAATAACGGTATTTCATTCGCAGCTCATCACCGCCATCCGTATTGTCTTCGATTGTAAATGGCGGCGTTTGCGAAATATTTAAAACTTTTAAAGCAGTTACTTTTATTTCGATATCACCGGTAAGATTATTTTTGTTTTTACTTTCGCGCTCAATCACAGTACCCTTCACTTGAATCACAAATTCACGCCCGAGTGTTTTTACGGTATCATTGATCTCATTGCCTGAAGCTAAATTTAAAGCCAGTTGAGTGATGCCGTAACGATCCCTTAAATCAATAAAAGTCATAGCGCCTAAATCCCTGGTTTTTTGAACCCAACCGCTTAAGGTTACCTCTTTATTGATATCTGATAATCGTAATTCGCCGCAAGTATGTGTACGCAACATAGTAAAAATTTAAGGCTCTAAATTACCTAAAATTGTTGGATTCCGGAAACGAAAAAGCCCGTAATTGCTCACGAGCTTGATCCAAAAAACTATGCTTCATTATTCTTTAATAATCTTGGCAGTATATCGATTCTCTTGATCATTTACCATTATAAAATAAATACCGTTTGAAACACCTTTAAGATTGATCCTTTGATCGCCTTCTTCTTCGTATTGCTCCAATACTATTCTGCCCAAGGCATCCGTGACCGTAAGTTTTGCAGCAGACTTTAATTCAACAGTAAATAAGCCGGTGTTAGGATTCGGGTAAAGCTTTAAACTGCTTTGATTGGAAAGAACTTTTATACCGGCTTGCAGCATGTTTAATTTAAGAACAAATACATCAATGGCAGCAGAAGTTAACGTGAATGTATTTACGCCCGGATCAAAATCAACCGTTCCCTGAAATGAACCGGTGGTGTAAACATTTCCGGATGCACCTACCGCTATGGAGTTACCTATATCAAAATTATTAGGGCCTCCCATGGTTTTAGCGTCCGCGAAATTTCCTGAGGCATCCAATTTAGAAATAAATATATCCTCGCTTGAGTTTGATGTTAACGGAAAACTTGCAGGCCCCGGATCAAAATCGGCACTTCCATTATAAGAGCCTGTTGTGTAAACGTTCCCTAAAGGATCTATAGCGATGGCCGTTGCTGCGTCTCCGCCGGTACCGCCCATTTTCTTAGCCCATACAAAATTCCCTGATGCATCAAGCTTAGAAACAAATATATCACCTGTTGTTGTATAAGAACTAAGTGTATAAGTTCCCACACCCGGGTCAAAGTCTACAGTCTGCTCAAAGCTACCGGCAGTATAAATATTGCCCGAAGCATCTAAAGCAATTGCATTTGCCTGGTCGCCCGAAGAGCCCCCTATACCTTTAACCCATACAAAATTCCCGGATACATCTAACTTTAAAATAAAAATATCATAGGAACCGGCAGAATTAACAGTGTATGTGGCAGCACCGGGGTCAAAATCAGCATAACCGCCATAAAAACCCGTACTGTATACATTACCTGAACCGTCTGATACAATGGAAAGTCCTATGTTATTATTATTGCCCACTATGCCTTTTGCCCATACAAAATTCCCGGAAGCATTAAGTTTTGACACAAAAATATTAGAAGAGCCTAAACCGGCAGTTGCCAAAGTATAGCTCGCAGCACCCGGATCAAAATCGGGAGTACCGTTATAATAACCTGTTGTATAAATATTACCGGAAGCATCTACATTTATAGAGCTGCCGCGATCATCGTAAAAACCTCCCATGTTTTTTGTCCACGCAATAGAACCCGAAGGATCTATTTTTGACACAAAAACATCAGTGCCGCCTGTTGAATAGACTGTTGTTGTACCACTGATCACAGACTGCGAAGTACTTGTTAAGAATACATTTCCTGTCGGATCGAGCGCTATAGCAGGTAAGGGATCTGTAGAAGCACGCCCTATAACCTTAGCCCATAAAAAATTACCTGAAGGATCAAGCTTAGAAACAAATACATCAAATGTACCGGTTGCAGTAAGTGTATAAGTCGCAGAGCTCGGATCAAAATCCGCAGTTCCCTGAAAGGAGCCTGCAGTATATACATTACCGGAGGCGTCTACTGCAATGGAATAACCCATGTCGTAATTTGGGCCTCCCATGTTTTTAACCCAACCAAAGTTTTGGGCAAATGTATAGAGCGAAAACATGCTAACTGCTAATAAAAATAATTGTTTTTTCATGACGTAATTTTTATTCAAAATTAAATCATATGGCCACAACTTCCCTACCCGGCAGAGGGTATATTAAAGGCAATATTCATAAAAACAAAACCCGGCTGAATACACAACCGGGCTTAAAAATCATTATGAAATTATTTCTGAGTGTACAGTTCTTCCGCTTTATCCCAATTAGCAAGGTTCCACCAATTAGCAATATAATCGGGACGTTTGTTTTGATACTTTAAATAATAAGCATGCTCCCAAACATCAAGTCCCATTAAAATTTTACCTTGATGTTCAGCCACTTTCATTAACGGATTATCCTGGTTCGGCGTAGTGGTAATTAATAAATTTTTATCCTGCTCAATCAGCCAGCACCAACCGCTTCCAAAGTTTTTAGTCGCTTTTTCGGTGAACTCTTTTTTAAAGTCTTCGAACGATTTAAAGTTTTTAGTAATCATTTCACCTAATTTTCCTTTCGGTAAATTTGGTTTTGCTTCAGCATTAGGCTTCAGCATGGTCCAAAATAAAGAATGATTATAATGCCCGCCCAAATTATTCCGGATCACCGCAGGTGTTGATGCATCAATGGATTTACACTTAGTGGCATCATCTACACTAAAATCTATTTTTATTGTTGCCGCAGCTTCATTTAATTTGTTGACATAAGTTTGATGATGCTTTGTATAATGAATTTCCATGGTTTGCGCGTCTATAAAAGGCTCCATGGCATTATACGCATACGGTAAAGGCGGCAGTGTAAATGTATTTACCGGCATTATTTCTTGCCCGAAATTTTCTAAAGTATTTATTTGCTCATTGCTCACCAATTTAGATGTAATGCCTGCCAGGCCAAATAAGCCTGCTTTCTTTAAAAAATCTCTTCTGTCGCTCATGTTAAAATTGAATTAATAATTGATTTTTTTCTACTGCTACGCCTTTTGTAATGGCTATTTTTTTTATGATCCCGTCGGTCGGAGACTTCAAAATATTTTCCATTTTCATGGCTTCCAATACTATTAACGCGTCTCCTTTTTTCACTTCCTGCCCCTCTGCTACCAGTATATTTAAAACCATGCCCGGCATTGGCGCTTTAATGTCATTTACTTTTTTAGCGGTTAAATTATCAAGCCCTAAGCTGTGTAAAAGTTCATCGTACTTATCTTTAATGTCAAGCGTGTATGAAGTATTGTTTACCTTCACCACCAGTTTTTTATCTTCCGGCAAATGCTTAACAAACTCTACTTTATAGGATTTCCCGTCTTTTAAAATGCTGTACACATCTTCCCGTACCTTAACAATATCAACATTAAAAGGCAGGTCATTAATATTGCCTGAAATTTTAGAGCCTTCTGTTTTTTCAATAGAAGTTTTGTAAGACTGCTGATTGGTAGTAAGTGTGTACATGCTACAAATGTAATTTATATAAGGTGAAATTTAAAATAATTTATCTGTTGTTATTGGTGCATCCTACTCATTTTCACTTTTTTTAATAGTGTCAAAAATAAAAAAGTCCTGCATAAATGCAGGACTCTAAATTATTTTTAAAGTTGAATTTATTTTTTAATAAATTCTCCCATCTTATTGTCATAGTTTAAAAAGTAACCGCCTTTAGCTAAATTAGAGGCGTCTACCATAGATCCGAAGCCTCTTTTAACCACATTGCCATATTGATCATAGATTTCGTACATGGTTTCTTTAGGTTTATCATTTGCTACAAAACTAATGTCTTTAGATACTTTAGCAGGAGCGAATGTTACATCCGGCTCATCAGACATAAAGTCAACCGGCTTAGATAAACGGGGCTGTCCGCTATAGTCTGTTTGACGAACACGTACTTGGTTTTTACCTGAATGCGGCGTAATTTTAAATGTATAGTTATTAGTGCCTGGAGTTCCAACACCGTCGGTTTCACCAACTTTCACCCATTTGTTCCAACGGAATTGCTCAACTGCAAATGCCAGTTTTCCTGTTTCAGATTTTGTTGACCATTTTACGGTACCGTCTTTATCTATCGTCATAGATATAACTTCAAAGGTACTTTTAGGTTTTAAGACTTCAGGATTTAAAACTTTAGGCTTACAATCTTCTTTATGTTTAATTTTGATTTCAACTTTCTCTCCAATGTTTAATTTGTGAGGCTTAAAATCCACTTCAAAAGCGCTTGAATTAATCTCATCTGTAGTGATGTTTCCATTCACTAAAACTTCGGTTACGCAAAAACCAACTCCACCGGCACCAAAGGGGTTTTGTACATATAGGTTTTTACCTTGGTAATTTCCTTCTAAAATAATAACACCACCTTGCGAAAACCCTTTAGTAATAAGGATTATAGAAAGTATAAGTGATAAATAAATGTGTTTCATAATATAATTTGTTTTAGCACGTCTGCAAAAAGTCTTGCAATATTAAAACGATATTTGAGAAAAACAAAATAAAATTACCTTTTTTATTTTAAAATTAGTAAATAAGAGGTTAATAGTATTCAATAGTCGATTATTTCGTATATTTAAGCGGTTTTAATTTTTACGTACTTAAATTAATTATAAAATCATATTTTCGTAACAATACGTAAATAAAATTAATGTAAGTATAATTTAATAATTCAAAAACAAAATAAATTGTATATGAAATTTAACATTTCTACTTTACTTGTTTCAACTTGTTTTCTTGCACTAACCGGCTGTAAAAACGGCGAACCCACTAACGATAAAAAATTATCCGACAAAAATGGAGGCACATTTTCAATGGCTGAAAATAATGAGGTTGGAACCCTGTTCCCTCATACGATTACTTCGCAGGTAGAAGGTTTAATTGTTTCGCAGATACAGGAATGCCTTGTAAGACTAAATCCTAAAACGTTAGAGGTAATCCCCGGTTTAGCTCAATCATGGGAAACATCGGCTGATGGAAAAACGTTAATATTTCATTTAGTGAAAGGCGCGCATTTTCAGGATGACAAATGCTATAAAAATGGTAAAGGGCCTGAAATTACTACTAAAGACATAAAGTATACGCTTGAATTACTGGCTACAAAATCAGACCAAAATTACCAGTTTGAATCTGTTTTAAAAGACAGAGTAGCCGGTGCCAATGAGTTTTATTCTAAAACAGCTAACGCGATAAGCGGTTTAAAAATTACGGATGATTATACGTTTTCTTTAGAGTTGGGTCACCCAAGCCTGAGCTTTTTAAAATTACTGGCAAATCCTTCAGCAAGTATTTTAAATGAAATTGCCGTTAAAACATATGGTAAGGATCTGAAAACGGGCGCCGGGCCTTTTAAATACGATGCCACCGCTTCTACAAAAGAAAAATATGTATTGGTGAGAAATCCTAATTATTACGCTACAGACAGCTCAGGCTGCAGCCTTCCGTATTTAGATACTGTAGTTATAAATATACTTCCTATTGAAGACGGACTTGTCTTATTTGAATCACAAAAGTTAGACCTGATCAATACTTTACCATCATTAAGGGTAAAAGCAATGGTTGAGAATAATATTAAAGAATTTGCAGGCAGCCCGCCAAGATATATACTTCAGCGTGAACCCGAAATGATAAGCCAGTTTTATGTATTTAATACCAAAATTGCCCCGTTTGATAATGTAAAAGTAAGGCAAGCGTTTAACTATGCTGTTGACAGGGATAAGTTGGTAGACAATGTGTTGCAAGGACAGGCCATCGGGTCTGCTATTTACGGCATTACGCCAAATACTTTTACAGGGTATAATATTAAAAACATTACCGGATACGCGCTTGATGCAGCTAAAGCAAAAAAACTATTAACTGAAGCAGGTTATCCCGGCGGTATAGGATTTCCCGAAGTTAATGTGTTGATAAATTCAGGAAACTCCCGCAACAGTTCAGTAGCTGTGGAACTGCAAAAACAATTAAAAGAAAATCTGAATATCAATATTAATTTTGAATCATTGCCTAATGTTCAAAAATATGATCTGCAAATGCACGGCAAAAGCAATTTATTTCGCGATGCATGGGTAGCTGATTATTCGAGTCCCGAGTCATTTTTGAGTTTATTTGTTGGGGAAGCAGTGCCTGCAAACATAAACGCCGTAAGCTATCCGAACACATCGCGCTACCAGAACCCTGCTTATGATATGTACTTTAAAAAGGGTCGTGATTTTAATGTTAAAGACAGCAGCTATGCTAATTTTATGCGCGCAGAACAATTACTAATGAATGATGCAGTTATTATTCCTCTTTGGTACGAAGGCTCTTACAGGTTATTAACTAACCGCGTAAAAAACTTAAATCTTAACGGCATGCGCTATTATGATTTAACGAAAGTTTACAAAGTAAAATAATGTAACGTCCGCTTTATGGTTTTACCGGCTTTATTAAAATTTCATAAAGATATTTGATAGATGTCTGACTATTACTCGATACTTGGCGTACCTAAAACCGCTAACGACGTAGAAATAAAAGCGGCTTTCCGCCGGTTGGCAAAGATCTATCATCCCGATAAAAACCCTAATAACCCCGATGCAAAGCATGTTTTTCAAAATGTTTTAAAGGCTTATAACACGCTTATTCATCCTTCTTCGAGAAAAAGGTATGACCAGAGAGGCGAACTGTATGCGATTCCTGTAAAGACACAGCACACAAAGCGCAAAAACCAAAAGGAATGGACTTTTACGGAAGAAGAATTACAACGCCGGCAGTATTACGAAAAACATTACAAAGCAAAACAACAGGAAAGGGCTCGGCATCACACACCGCCTGCAAAAGCACACAGCGATTATAAATATATTTTATTTGCCACACCTATTGCCGTAGCTCTTTTAATGCTTATAGTTTACTTGTTTACGGAAACGCCTAAAACTATTCTACTACATCCTAAAAAAGTTGTTATAGAACCTGCAAAAGCTTTGCCACCGGCCGTTACCGTCGCTTCACGATTGCCTAACGGTGAAAAGCCCTATACCGGTTATTTTGGCGGAATAAAAACCTTTGATACACCTAACGCTATTAAAATAAATAATACAAGCGTTTACGATGCGGTTATTGTGGTGTTAGACAAAAAAACAAACAGCTATTTGCAACATGCCTACCTTCAAGCGTCCTATTCTGTTGAGTTTTATAAACTTCCGGGTACAGGAGTGTATTGGAAATGCATGCTTGGAAAAAACTGGAATGAAACTAAATTTTTACTGAATAAACAAGTGATCGGTGCATTTGATAGTATTGCACAATATCAAAACAGGCAAAAAACACCTATATTGTTTACCCCTGCCGATGTTGTGGAAACCGAGGTATTGGACATTATTAAAACCGGTTCCAAAATAAAAAAATACATCGGCAACGAAACCGATTTTTTTGAAAAGTAAAAGGAATGCTTAGATCAACACAGTTTAAAAAAGGGACCATTACTTTTTCAGATACCGGCAAAGGCCGCGCGGTTGTGATGTTGCACGGCTTTTTAGGCTCAGCGCAAATATGGGAAAACGCTATTGGGTCTCTTTCAAAACAGTACCGTGTTATTGCCATTGATTTACCGGGGCATGGCGGCTCCGATTGTTTTGGCTACATACATACTATGGAGCTGAATGCTAAATGCGTAAAAGCGGTAATGGATCATTTACGGCTAAAAAAATACGTGATCATAGGGCATAGCATGGGAGGCTATACAGGACTGGCATTTGCTGATATGTTCCCCGACAATTTAAAAGGGTTATGCCTTTATCATTCTACCGCTTATGATGATAATTCTGAAAAAAAGAGGGACAGAACACGCTCTGTAAAAGTGGTAAAAGCAAATCATACAATTTTTACGTCGGAGGTTATTAAGAATTTATTTGCAGAAAAAAATAAAAAATATTTGAAAGAAGAAATTGCTTTTGCGCAAAAGATAGCATCAAAAGTATCGAAGCAAGCCATTATAGCCTCGTTGGAGGGCATGAAAGACAGGCCAAACCGCGACCTGATTTTAGGAATGGTGCATTACCCGGTAATGATGGTTATTGGCGAACATGATACATCATTGCCCTCCGCTCAATTATTGGAGCAATCGGAAATGATAAAAAATAAACACATCTTATACCTTGAACATGATGCCCACATGGGTTT
Organism: Bacteroidota bacterium; assembly: GCA_025362395.1. Lineage (GTDB taxonomy): Bacteria > Bacteroidota > Bacteroidia > B-17B0 > Aurantibacillaceae > UBA4416. The sequence goes on along the minus strand of JANYGK010000035.1, from coordinate 102,407 downwards.
TTTGGAAAGCCCTATTGCAAGTAATGCAGCTTTAAAAAAGTTTTTAAGAGCCTGCTTTAAGTAAGGTACAAAAGAGACAGCAGAGACAGAAAAGATAGCAGAGACAGGAGATAGGAGATAAGAGATAAGAGATAAGAGATAAGAGAAAAATATAACTATTAAATGAATGTAAAATTTATACACGCTGAGCAGAAAGACCTTACTAAAATAGTTGGCACTTATAATTCAACAGTTGCTTCGCGCCTTGTCACTGCCGATTTAGAGCCTGTTACCGTTGAAAGCAAACAGTCTTGGTTCGACGCGCATTCGTCAAGTCGCAGGCCTTTATGGCTTGTTTTAATTAATAACGACTATGCCGGGTGGATGAGTTTTAATTCCTTTTACGGCAGGCCTGCTTATGATGGAACAGTTGAAGTGAGCATTTACCTGGAAGAAAAAGCAAGAGGAAAAGGCTTAGGTAAAATTTGTCTTGAAAAAGCATTTGAAGTATGTCCCGGATTAAATATTAAAACCTTACTGGGTTTTATTTTTGACCATAATGAACCAAGCTTGAAATTATTTTACAAAATGGGTTTCGAAAAATGGGCGCACCTTCCAAAAATAGCTAATATGGTAGATGCCGAAAGAGGATTAATTATTTTAGGGAAACGCGTTTTATAAAGTGGATGCAAAGCTCAGGCAAAATATACGAATAGCCGTTATAGTACTTTGCGTTATTGCGTTCTTCCCCGTATTTAAAGCAGATTTCGTTAACTATGATGATCCTGAATACATTTTAAATAACCCATACATCAGAAGTTTTTCTTTTGAAAATGTTAAACACATTTTTTTCGGAAAAACAACGGATCTTTATGTTCCGCTTACGGTTTTCAGTTATTTAATAGAGCATGCTTTTTTTGGTGAAAGCGCGAAAGTATCGCACAGCGTTAACCTTCTGCTTCATATATTAAACGCGTTGTTGCTATTTACTATTTTGTTAAAACTTAATTTAAAAAGCAATTATCTTATCTATTTCATCTTATTATTTTTTGCTTTAAATCCGTTGATTACCGAAAGTGTATGCTGGATCACGGAACGCAAGGATGTATTGTACTGCCTGTTTATTTTTTGGCTACTATTCAGTTTTTAAATTTTGTAAAGTATCGTCAAATAAAATATGTATTATGGAGTTTCATTTTATTTACGCTTTCCTGTTTAAGTAAGCCAATGGCGGTGAGCTTACCGATGCTGTTTTCAATTTACAGTATTTATACTCAACAAAAACTGAAGTGGAAAGATCACTTACCGCTTATTCCTTTTTATCTCATTTCAGCAGCTTCCGCTTTTATGTCTGTTTATTCGCTTAGCAGTATTGGCCCTATAAAGGCAAACATTAATCATTATAACATTCTACAAAAAACCGTATTAGTTTTTTCAGAGATAGGATATTATTTTATAAAGCCGTTTATTCCTTTTAACCAGCAATTGTTTCATTTATTCCCTGCAGAACACAAATTGTTGGTTGATTCGGATATACGGTTTTTTGCCTATGCAGGGTCTCTAATAACGGCTTTAATAGTTTATCAAACATTTATCAAAAAAAACAAATTACCCGGTTATTTATTTTTCGCTTGGATGGTGTTTTTAGTACCTGTACTCCAGATCTATTCTAACACGCACTCTTATGTAAGCGAACGTTATGTGTATGTTTCCGTTATATTCCCCGTAAGCATAGTGTACATATTGTTGCAGAATAGTACTATTAAAGCACCGGTTTATAAGTATACTTTAATAGTATTAACACTAATGTTTACCATGCTTACTTTTAAGAGAAGCAGTGCCTGGAAAAATTCTAAAACTTTATTTGAAGCAGAATTAAAAACAGATCCGGGAAATCCAATCGCCTTAAATAACCTGGGTTATTATTATAATGTAAATTCAAACTTTTTTAAGGCAAGTGAGCTACTAAAAGCAGCGGTTAAAACAGACAGTACAAACGCCTTTTATTTAAATAATTATGGCTGGGCGTTAGCAAATACAGGGCAAACGGACCTTGCGATATTTTATTTTAAAAAAGCTGTTGCTATAAACAAAAACTACACGGAGGCCCTAAACAACGCCGGCATTGCCTACATGCAAAAACATGATATTGAAAAAGCAGCCGGTTATTTTAAAAGAGCTTACGCGATTAGTCCCAGTAATGCGGATGTGGTGTTTAACCTTGGATTGTATTATTATAATTCAAATCAAAAAGAGTTTGGCTTACCGTTGCTTAAAAAGGCGTACGAGCTGGGAAATAAAAGAGCCTTGAAGTATTTAAACCGCTAAGCCTTTATTTTTTATTCATAATATCAGTCTGCACCCTAATGGATTCCTCGTGTAACAGCAAACACATTTTTTCTACAAATGCTCTCGGAAGTCCTATTTTTTCAGCCCATTGCGAGCGGGTGCGTAAAATTTCCTGCCAGCGTTCCAATTGAAAAATAGTAATGTGCTGCTCTTTTTTATAGTCACCCATTTGCTCCATTACCATCATCCTTTTCTTCAAAACATTCATCAATTCATCATCGATCTCATCTACTATATTTCTGAATTGCTCCAAGGTATCATTGCATTCCGGGTTTTTAGGAGAAGCCTGACGGTAAACTAAATTTTCCAGCAGCTCTTTTAAAGCACTTGGTGTGAGCTGTTGCTGAGCATCGCTTAATGCTGCCGAAGGATCAATGTGTGACTCTATCATTAACCCGTTCATCCCCAAATCTAAAGCCTTTTGCGCCACATGCGGAATCAGTTCCCTGTTACCGCTTATATGGCTGGGATCACAAATAATAGGAAGATTAGGTAAAATAGTTTTCAGTTCAATAGCAATTTCCCATAAAGGTTTGTTTCGGTATTTACTTTTACCGGGGTAATGAAAGCCTCTGTGGATAGCCGCAAGCTTCACAATACCGGCATTTGAAATACGTTCAATACCGCCGAGCCATAATTGAAGATCGGCATGCACCGGATTTTTAATAAATACAGGAATGTCAACGCCTTTTAAAACATCGGCAATTTCCTGAACGCTAAAGGGATTAACGGTAGTCCTTGCCCCAATCCACAATACATCCACTCCATGCTTCAAGGCTAATTCTGTATGGTGCGCATTGGCTACTTCAACCGTTGTTTTTAAACCGTATTCTTTCTGAACTCTTTTGAGCCATTCGAGCCCGGGCTCACCTACTCCTTCAAACGAATTTGGCCTTGTGCGAGGCTTCCAAATCCCTGCCCTGAATAATTTTACCCGGGGTATTTCCGAAAGCTGCTTTGCAGTTTGCAATACCTGTTCTTCAGACTCAGCGCCACACGGGCCGGCTATAATAAGCGGCTCATTTTTAGCTGTAATCCATTCGTTGAGAGGTGTGATAGTCACTTTAGATGATTTAAATTAGTGTTGTAAATATAACAGTCTTTTTGATGAGAATGTTTAATGTCAAATTGTAAAACACAGAGTTGATCTTAAACCTCATACAGGCTCAGTACCCTATTTGAGGTATTGTTGTAAAATACTAAATGTTTGAAATTTACAAAATGACGGAAGACCTCCCTTTTGATATTTCATTTAAACTAAACCTCAACTGCCCGTTATTGCCTTTTATGGATTGCTGCAAGAAAAACAAAGATTGCTGTAAAAAATTTAAAAAAGGCGAACGTTGTAAAAAATGCCCGGGTAAGAAAAACTAATTTCTTGGGTATATTTTTTCTCATTAATACTCTTTATTCCTTCATAATTCTACCTTTAACCATTGTATTATTTTGGCATTGAATTTCGATTCATTGTATAAAAATTAAATTAGATAATATGAAACCATTAATTCCAATATCGATTCTAACCGCGGTAATTATCGCTGCGTGCTCAGGATCCGCTAATCAACCGGGTACTTCTCAAACGAATACGAACACTCAGCCCCAAACCGATGTGCAATCAGAAATTCAACTCGCTAAACAACAAACTATTGATTCGGTAAACCGTGTTCAAACGGCAAACAGAATTAACCGGTTAACTGCCGACTCTGTGGCGGCCGTTGAAGCACAACATACAAAAATAGCCACAACTCACTCTCACCATACAACTAATAATACCGCTGTTAGTACAACTCAACCGACTGAAGCTAAGAAAAAAGGCATGAGCAATACTACTAAAGGTGCTTTAATAGGCACAGGCGCAGGTATTGTAACAGGAGCAGTAACAGGGGCTTTAATTGACGGCAAAAAAGGTGAAGGCGCTATTGTAGGCGGTTTAATAGGCGGTGCTGCAGGTTCAGGCATAGGCGCTGCTGCAGGACACAGCATGGATAATAAAAAGAAAAAAGCCGGCCAATAGGTTAATGACAATAATTTTTTAAAGAAGAAGCGGCAGACCGGAAACCAAGGTCTACCGCTTTTTTTAGATCATTACAAGGGTTTTGATTCATATTAACTTTAGCAACGCCTTTCCAATAATAAGCTTCCGCAAAGTTTTCATCTAATATTGTGCATATATTTAAATCATTTAAACAATCATTAAATTGTTGTTTTTTACCGTATAGAATAGCACGTCTTAAGAAGTACCCGGGATTATCATCTGTCGTTTTAATAACGGTGTTGTAATACATTAAGGCTTTATCTAATTCATTCAAATCATCGTAACTCGTTGCTAGCACGTAATTTGCTTTAATGTTATCAGGATCCTTTTGCAATACAATTTTAGCATCGCTTATAGCTTTAGGAAAATCTTTTAAGATATAATATACGTTTGCCCTTGCTACATAAGCTTTTGAGTACTGCTTTAATGCAATTGCTTTATTAAAATCGTTTAGGGCATCCTGCATTCGGTTGGTTTGCGCATACAATAAACCGCGGTTATAATAACCCTTGTAATAGTGTGTGTTTTCATTAATAGCAGCATTTAAATAACGCAGCGATAAATCATAATTATTAGTGAGCATATATTCAGCGCCTAAACTATTTAAGGCGACAAACGAATGCGGGTATTTTTTAAGGATATCGCTGTATAATCCTACGCTGTTTTTCCAAACACTTGTTCTTAAAAAAGTAACGGAACTTAATATTATTAATAAGCTTAATGAAATGTAATTTAATTGTTTTTCTTTTAAAGGGATTAAAGCCGCTATGGCCCATGACAGCCCAAGAATAGGCAAATACATATAACGGTCGGCAGTTAGCACCTCCCCGAAAGGCAAAAACTGCAATACTAATAACAGGTTAACTATAAAGAATAACAAGCCGAATAACACAAGTTTATGCTTCGATTTATATAATTTGTAGCCTGCAAAAATAAACACCGCTATAACAGCATACCCGATGCTAATGCTTAGGGTTTTATTTTGAGGATAAGGATAAATGACCGATAGGTTAACAGGGATAAAAAATTTATAAAAGTATTGCAATACCGCGTAACCTGCGTAGCCAATACGTTCATGAATGGCATACGCATGGTTTTGATTAATAAATTTATCTTCTGTTCGTGTATAAATGGTTACTAATCCTAATATCAGGGAAATAATTGCAAAAGGAATTTTATTGATCAGGAGCAATCTTATTGTTAGCTTTTCTTTCACAACATAATCCAAAAGCACTAAACATAGAGGAAAGCAAATAGCGGAAGGCTTACATAATACGGATATAACAAAGAAAGACAAAGCCCAAACATAATATTTTTTTAAGTCCTCAATAAGATATTTGGTATAAAAAATTAAACCCACTAAAAAGAACCGGCTATACATTAAATTATTTTTAGCGGCAACCCATGCTACTGTTTCTACTTGGAGCGGATGAAAACAAAAAATAACGGTACATAAAATTGCTTTTAATTTATCTTTTAATACAAGGTTAGATAAATAGTAAACTAACAACCCGTTAACAATATGAAAAACGATACTAACCGCGTGATGTCCCGCGGCGTTGCCATGAAATAAAAGCCAGTCGACACCAAATCCCATCATGGTAACCGGTGCGTAATTTCCGACATAATAATTTGTGAAAAATGCTTTTACATTAAATTGATGAACTGCTTTATTATTCAGTAAAACATCGGCATCATCCCAACTTATAAAACCGGCCGAAAACAACTTTACATAAACTAATACAACCAACATACTTAGCAAAAGTATATAGAAGAAAAGCGGTTTACGTTGTATGATTTGATCTGTAGAATTCAAGTAAACAAATTTAATATTTGTTACTAAACAAACGAACTAAATCTTAAATTTACACTGTGCCACAACTATCAGTCGTCATTATTACCTTTAACGAGGAAAAAAACATTGCCCGTTGTTTGGAATCGGTAAAAGATATTGCCGACGAAATAGTTGTTTTGGATTCTTTCAGTAAAGATAACACTAAGCAAATTTGTGAATCGTTTGGCGTTAAATTTTATGAGCATGCGTTCGACGGCCACATTCAGCAGAAGAACAGGGCCATTACTTATGCCACACATCCTTACATTTTATCATTGGATGCAGATGAAGCTTTGGATGACACGTTAAAGAAATCAATCCTTGCTGTTAAAGCCAACCGGACGCATGACGGGTATTACATGAACCGTTTAACCAATTATTGCGGACATTGGGTAAAGCATTGCAATTGGTATCCCGATACAAAATTACGTTTATGGGACAGCCGAAAAGGCTCATGGACCGGCATTAACCCGCACGATAAATATGAATTAAAAGACGGCGATAAAAACACAACGCATTTAAAAGGAAACATTTTACATTACAGTTATTATTCCGTTGAGGATCATTACAAGCAGGTAGAGTATTTTACAAATATAGCCTCAAAAGCCTTTGTGGAAGCAGGAAAGAGAGCGCCGTATTATAAACTGATTGCTAACCCGGTTGCTAAATTTATTGATCACTATTTATTACACTTAGGTTTTTTAGACGGTAAAGCGGGTTATTCTATATCTAAAATATCGGCTTATGCTACTTACTTAAAATATAAAAAAATAAGAGATATTTATAAATCACAAGCGCTTGCAAAATAACCCGGTTATAATTATTAGTAGAACAGACAGCATTGGCGATGTGGTATTGACCTTACCAATGGCGGGAATTATTAAACAGTATTTGCCCGGGAGCAAAATTATTTTTTTAGGAAAAAATTATACGAAAGACGTTATCGCTTTATCAAAACACGTTGATGAATTTGTAAGCTATGATACTATTTTAAAGCTTGATGAAAAAGATAAAATTGAAACCTTTAAAAAAATAAATGCCACACATATTATTCATGTATTCCCGGTTAAAGAAATTGCCTATTTAGCAAAACAAGCCGGAGTAAAAAATCGTATTGGCACCACAAACAGGCTCAGCCATTGGTTTACCTGCAACATAAAAGTAAAGCTTTCCCGTAAAAATTCGAATCTGCACGAAGCGCAGTTAAATACAAAATTACTGGAACCTTTAGGAATACATAAAAACTTTAGTTTAGAAGAGCTTGCCGGTTCATACGGCTTTACTCATATTCCCGGTTTAGAAAAACAATTTGCAGATTCGATTGATCACACTAAAAAAAACATTATTCTTCATCCTAAGTCTAAAGGCAGCGCCCGTGAATGGGGTTTAGATAATTTTTCGAAGCTTATCAGTGAATCAGATAAAACAAAATATACGTTTTACATAAGCGGCACAATGCAAGAAGGAGAATCAATAAAACCCCTAATCAATAAACATCCGGAAATTATTGATATGACAGGAAAATTATCACTGCCACAATTTATTGCATTTATTAATACCTGCGATGCATTAATTGCAGCAAGCACGGGCCCCTTACATATTGCAGCTGCTTTGGGAAAAAAAGCGATCGGCTTGTTTGCGCCCATGCGGCCTATACATCCCGGAAGATGGAAACCTATAGGGAAACAAGCAAATTATTTGGTACTTGATAAAAATTGTAATGATTGCAGGAAAAGTATGGACTGTCATTGTATTCGTGAAATACAAACAAGCGAGGTCATTAAACTAATTGAAAAACAATGAACACATTAAGTCATAAAGTTATTTGGATTACCGGCGCGTCGTCGGGTATTGGTGAAGCATTGGTATATGAGTGTGCCCGACAAGGCGCCAAAATTATTTTATCTGCACGCAGGATTGACGAATTAAACCGTGTAGCGAAACACGCAAAGCTAACGGAAACTAATTCTTTAATACTACCGTTCGATTTATCTGATACTTCAAAAGCAAATGACTATGCTAAAGTTATTATAGAAAAGTTTGGAACAATTGACCTGTTAATCAATAACGGCGGACAAAGCCAACGCGCAGAAGCCATGAGCACTTCAGCGGAAACAGAACGAAAGTTATTTGAGATCAATTATTTTTCAGCCGTTAATTTATCGAAAGCTGTTTTACCGGTCATGCTAAAAAAAGGTAAGGGCAAAATTGTAGTAGTCAGTAGTATTGCAGGTAAGTTTGGTTTTTATTTACGCTCTACCTATTCTGCCGCTAAACATGCCTTATACGGGTATTTTGAAAGCTTACGTTTAGAAATCGAAACCAAAGGTGTATCTGTATTAATTGTTTCTCCCGGAAAAATAAAAACCGGTGTATCCTTAAACGCGGAAGCAGGAACAGGGAATACTCACAACAAAATGGACGAGAGCCATGAAAAAGCGATGGGCACTGAGGAGTGTGCTAAACAGATCATTTCGGGCATCTTAAATAATAAAGAAGAAGTATTTATTGGCGGTAAAGAATTAATGATCGTTAAAATAAAACGTTTTTTTCCTAACTTATTCGGCAGAATTATTAGGAAGCAAAGTCCTTATTAAAACGTATAGCGTAACATTTTAATTCCTTCATGCTTTGTAAAACAAGAAACAGAATTTCAATTAACGTTAAAAATTAAACGGGCTATAATATAATAATTATAGCCCGTTTAATTTAAAAAGGATTGGTTACACTTTTAAAGTGTGAAAGGGTATGTAACGCCATTAATTGTTACCGTTGCATTCAAATCACAGCTGCCTGTACCATAATCAATGGTACGTGCATACTTTCCTGTAGGCGAATACACAAAAGTGCCTTGAATAAACGGATGCCTGTTTACGATTGTACAGCCTCCGAAATCGCGGATCAATTGGTTAGTTACATTTACTGTATACGTTTCACCGTTAGACCGTGTGCCGCTTGCAGAGCCTGTAATCCCGATACGAGCGGTTGACCAGCTGATAGGGGTACTTGCGTTCGTATAAGCAGTTGCAGTATTTAATAACGTTTTAACACGTGTACAAGACCAGCTTATATTTCCTCCGCCTGCCAAGGCTACGGATATATTAGCGTTAATATTCCAGGTTTCATTTGTAGTAAGCGGATTAAAGCCTACGGGTGTAGTATTTGTAACGGTTTTGTTAGTGATCGTTACGGTATTATTATCTACGGCATAATTGTTTGAAGTTACAGTGACAGAGAAACCGGGGTTACGGTAACGTCTTGCACCGGCAGGTGAAGCAGAGTAATTATAGATCAGGCTTCCCGTTCTTGTTTTACCATCGAGACAGGCATTGCCGTTAAAAGTTACTGTAATGATTTTATTAACGGTGTCTGCTGCCACAGTTGCGCAGCTTAATAAAGAAGTTTCCGACGTGCGGTAGCTGCTCAGGGTTCCGTTTTGCTTGTCACAGGCTTCACTACCCATCGAAACAATATCACTTGAGATCTCTTCCGCTTTGTTACTTGCAGAAGCTCCCGATTGATCGTCATCTACGGTTGTGGTTGGGGTTGGGGTTGGGGCGGTTTCTTTCTTTTTACAAGAAGTTGTTACTGTAGCTCCTGCAATAATTATTGCAATAATGGCCGGGTATAGTTTACTTTTTAACATAATTATGTTTTTTAATGGATTTGTATCTTGGAATGCAGAAAAAGAAAAAGGTTTAATGGACTTTAAAAATAATTGAAATTATTATTTTACCGCCTTAACCATACATAAATACAAAAGAACCTTGACAAGGCTCTTAGCCGGAAACTACATGCAATCATTATAATATCGTGGTGTATACTATTTTAATCTTATGTAAATGTGTTTAATATTTTTGTTCCCTGTATCCCTTTCATCGATCAAAAATTTACCGGTACTTTTAATAAGCGGCAATAGTTTCGGGAAACCGTAGTTTCTTGGGTCAAAATCAGTTTTTCTTTTTAAAATAAAATTTCCCAATTCGCCCAAAAAAGTCCATCCGCTTTCGTCCGCTAAATCTGTAACACTTTCCGTTAAAAGACTTATTAATTTAGTATCAACAGTATTTAAGGGGTTGTTTCCTTCTTTGGCTTTAGATTGCTTAGTTGGTTCTTTGGCAGGGGGTGTCGGGGTTTTTAAAATTTCAATGTATACAAATTTATCGCAGGCTGTAATGAATGGTAAGGGGGTTTTCTTTTCTCCTATTCCTATTACTTTCATTCCTGCTTCTCTTAATCTAATTGCCAGTCTTGTAAAATCACTGTCGCTGGAAACAATACAAAAACCATCCACTTTTTCTGAATATAAAATATCCATGGCGTCAATTATTAAAGCACTGTCACTTGAGTTTTTCCCGGTTGTATAACTGTATTGCTGTATAGGGGTAATAGCATTTTCCAACAACACATTCTTCCATCCTGAAGCTGCAGGTTTGGTCCAATCCGCATATATTCGTTTTATAGTAGGCGTTCCGTTCTTTGCAACTTCTTCCAGCATTTCTTTTATCTTGGAATATGGAACATTATCTGCGTCAATTAAGACGGCAAGTCTCAGGTCTTTCATTTCGTTTAAATTAGTTATAGTATGTAAATTTTTCAAGGTTTATAATTTAACATGAGTTTTTTCAGTTTCGTTCCTTATAAATATCAAAACTTTCAAACGCTGTTTTTCCAAAATCTTTAGCTGTATACTTTTTTTCCTTCGTGGTTTTTTCTACATCTGTTGATTCGAATGTTTCAAATGCGTCTCTAGTCAAATACCACTTTTTTTTGGAGACATCATAATCAAATGTCGTTGTTCTTCCCCATCGTTGAGCAAAGCCTCCGTAATGGTCTATAGAAAACATACCCTTTTTAATATTCAAGTCTACAAACGCGTCTTTAAAATTAGGATCGTAATTATAATAGTAAATTACATTTTCATTTTGTGCCGCAAGTATATAAGATTTATCCAACTTTGCTATCAATACCAACACCTTTCGCTTTACGGGGTGTTCCGATGTAGAAAGAGATTCTTCTCCCTTTTTATTTAGCACTAAGATCAAATCGTTTATAGTATCATTGTTTAGATCGCCTTGAGCAACCCTTAATACAGAATAACCGTTGGGAACAAACTTAGCTGCTTTCTCCAGTTCTGTCGGGTTAATCTGTGCATAGACTTTCGAAAGTAATAAAGTTACTAAGAAAGCCTGTGTAAGTAGTAGATTCATATTATATTAAAGGTAATTATTTTTTAGAAGCAATCAACATAACAAGTACGGGCTTTAAAAATAGTAACCAATATCAGGATGCGTACTTACTTTTTAATTGTAAAAACCGTGTTTCGAAATACCTGTACGAGATTCGGCTAAAAAAAACAGTTAACAAAAAGGAAAGCGCTGCCGTGCAACTAAAAAGCCAAAAGCTTGTTTCAACATACCCGGTAAATATTAAATTAAAAAGTAATGAAACCAAAAAAATACTGATCATGTGGTAACAGTAAAGTCCATAGGAAATGGTTCCTAAGTAACTCATTAATCTGAATCGGGAAATTTTAAAAAAAGAATTGCGCGCGTAATTTTGCTCAAGAATTATAAATGCAAAAAATAATGAAAACACAAAAGGTTCAAGACTTACGAAAAACCTGTCAGTATTGCCGGAAAAACTATTAATATAACCCCGCAAAGGCAAGCAAAGGCCAAAAAGAAGATAGATACAAATAATAAAAGGTTTCTTCATTTCTATAAAAAACAGCTTAAACTTTACCGACTTAAAACTGCATAATGCAATGATGCTTCCTATCACTAAATGATTCATTACCGAAAACGTGGAGAACTTTATACTGAGCATATCTGTATATGAAACCCAACGGTAATAATAAGAGGCTGCCGCCAATAAAATTAAAATCCCTATAAATACAAAGTCGGATGTTAACCGGGTTATTACCGGCCAAATTAAATAAAACTGCTCTTCTACAGAAACAGACCACAGTACAGCCAACATGACATAACCGACTCCGTTATACAGCATGTCAAAATTAACTGCAAAGCCTGCGTACCAGCTAATTTTATTTACAGGAATGTCAATTTCAAACGGAAAATTATGATGATCTACATTATTAAATAAAAAGGGGATAATGAAAAATCCGAAAACAATGGTTAAAAAATATACGGGCCATATCCTAAGAATCCTTCTCATGTAAAATTTTTTTAATGAGATAGTTGTTGTTTCAGTTTTTTCATTCAATACTAAAAAGGTGATCAAAAAACCGCTTAGCACAAAAAAGAAGTTAACGCCTAAATCGGCGTGTAAAAAAAAATGGCCTACTATGCTTTCTGCTAAAGGCGACTCGATCTTAAACTTTGTAAAAACAAAAATATGTCCCACAAAAACGGTTAAAAAGGCAATGAACCTTAACCCGTTTAAATTTTCGAAATACACTTTTTTAGTGCTCATACTTTTTACTCTTCATCGGGAACTGAATACTTGCTTTTGAGGCTACCGGCGTTCCATTGCAGGTGCCGGGTGTATAGGGAGGTGATAAGCTTACGAGCCGTTTTGCCTCAGCTTCAAGATCTTTATCATCTGTAAGGTTTAAAAGTTTTACGAAAACAGCTTTACCATCCGCTTCAATCAGGTAATCGAACTTTACCATTTGCCCTTCCATATAAGTTTTTTTAGGTACTTTAAAATTAACGGAAATAAACTTTAACCAATCCATCAAAGAATCTTCTTTAACATTTGTATCAAGGTTTTCATAAAAGTCGCGACCAAGCTCTTTGTCATACACTAACTTACACTTAACGTCAGCGGTTTTATGTTTATGTTTTTGGGCATAGGTCGTTATACACATAAGCATGAGCAATGACAAGAGAAGCGTTTTGTTTTTCATGACCCGATATATTAGTTAGGTTTTTTAATTTTTAAGGGGAATTTAATGTCTACCTGCGAAACTACGGGATTAATACCGCACATACCGGGCCTGTAAAATAACAATTCCACTATTTGTTTCGCCTCTTCTTCCACCTGTTTATCGTTAAGGGGAAACAGCATTTTTACAAAGGTCACTTGACCTGTTTTTTCAATAATGGCTCTGAACTTTGCGTGCTTGCTTTCTTTATAGGTTTTCCCGGTTCTTTTAAAATTATACACCAAAAGCTTCAGCTCCTTTTTATTTGTATCAATCGGTTCGGCGTATACTTCAGGGCGTTCATAAATATTACGGCCGGTTGTTTTATCATGCACGAGTTTGCATCTTTTAGAACGCGGTAAGTCTTGTTGAGCTTCTATATTTAAAACATTAAACATACATAACAAGATGAGGGGGAATCTGTTTTTCATAACGGCCTACGGTTAATTTATTTAACGACTTCAACAAATGTTCCGTCGGAGTATTTTTCAGTGGAAGTTATAATATCGTTTTTGTAATAGCAAGTATATCCGTCAGGCTTACCTGCCTTAAAATTAGCAATTATAGTCAAATGTCCTTCCAAATCATAAACCTTCACTTCTCCTTCAGGCTTACCGTTAATGCAAAAGCCTTCCCGCTCTTTTATAGTGTCTTTACTGTATATAATAAAATTCCCATTTACAGGTTCTCCTTTTTTATTATATACCATACGCTCACCAAACATTTTTCCATTTTTATAGCGGGCTTTAAATTTTACAACACCGATTTCATAATATCAAAACTATGGCATTCATTTGATCATTTGAATAAGATATTTCTTCTGAGATACTCCCGTTTTTATTATAATTTATTTCTGAAAGTTTATGCTTATTGCCGGTGAATTGTACCATAGACTTTTGACTACCGTTTTCATAAAAAGTTTTGATAATAGTGTCACCCAAACTAAGCTCCTTTAGCATGCCGGTTTCATAAAAACACTTAACTATTTTTTCTTTCCCTGTAATATATTCTCCTTCGCACTCAATTTTTCCGTTTTCATAATAAGAAATTGAATGCCCTTGCGGTTTCCCGATTTCATCATAAACAAAAATCTTTTTAGGACGACCCGTAACATGAAATGAAGCATAAATGCCCGTCCACCTGTTATTTATCCAACTCCCTGTCTCAGAAATGTTGCCGTTTTCATAATACATAATTGCGACTCCTTCCGGACGACCGTTTTTAAACTCCAAGTTATTTCGAATGTTACCATTATTATAGTACTCAATCCATTTACCGGTTTTTCGGTTATTAATATAATACCCTTCAGAAACTAAGCCGGTTCTTCCGTGGCCTGCATCATAGATTTTCCGGTAACCTTGTTTATGGAAGGCCGAATCAGTTTGATTTAAGGTATCATGTTGAGCAAATAAAATTATACACGGGAAAAGAAAAAGAATTCCTATGATATATCGCGCTTTCATGATTAACTAATTTAAGAAAAATTTATTGATTATGCCGGCTCCTACTCAAGCAATTTAAATTTACTTTTTTAGTTACAACCGGGCAAAATATATTTAATTAATCAAAATTGAGTTGCCACGAAACTCCGAAGCGGTCTTCTACCCACCCAAATTTTTTGCTGAAACCGTAAGACCTCATCTCCATAAATATTTTCCCGCCCGCTTTAAGCCGGTTATAAAGCTCTTCAATGTGTGTTTCGGAAATACATTTTATATAAACGGATATAGAAGGTGTAAACGTAAAGTTGTGTTTACCGGGGCTGTCGATACACATAAAGTTTTGTCCGTTCAACGAAAACTCAGCCAATACGACAGAGCCTTCTTTACCGGCTTCATTTTTTTGATAGTGGACGATCTTATTAATCTTAGCCTGTTCAAACAAGCTTACATAAAAATTCATGGCTTCTTCCGCTCTGCCATCAAACATTAAAAAGGTGGAAACGTTTGCATTCATAGGTGTTGGGTTTGCTATTCCAAATTTACAAAATATGTTTTATTTTTTTAATAAGCCATATTATTTGAGGCCATAATTAAAATTGATCCCGAACGATCTCTAAACAGAATTCACAAACTCATACCCTTTATCTTTAACAGCAGGAATGAGTTCTTCCAACAACTCGGGCACAAAGTCTAAACGGTCGTGCAGCAAAATAATAGCCCCGGGTTTTAATTGAGAAAGGATCCGTAGTTTTATTTTCTCTACATTTTTAATACTCGTATCGTAGCTTCGAATACTCCAACCTATAGACTGCAGCTGTAATTGCTTTATCGCTTTTGCAAGGTTAGGATTCGTTACTCCATAAGGCGGACGAAACAACTTTTGATTTGGCTGATAGCTTTCAATTAATGTTTGGCACTGCGCAAAGTCTGCCGTTACTTTTTTAGTTGGCCATACATCAATAAAATTGTGATGCGAAAAACTATGGTTGCCAAGCTGATGACCTTCCGCAATAATTTGTTTAAGCACAGCTTCATTTCCCGGTATATTTTTACCGATCACAAAAAAAACTGCTTTGACGTTATGTTTTTTTAATACTTCTAAAACCTTTACAGTGTTTGGGCTATGCGGGCCGTCATCGAAGGTGAGCAATACTTGTTTTTGGTTTGTGTTAAGCTTATTGAGAGATATGAGATGAAAATTTAAGCCTATAAAGTAAGCGCCGCAAAACTGGATGCTTAAAAATAAAAGAACCCACCCGGCGAGTATAAAATAACTTAGGTGAAGCGAATATTGAAAAAAGAAAAAAGTAATAAAGCCTAGAAAGAAAAGGAGTGTAGTCGGCAAAAACTTTATGAATTTACTTAATGACATATCTAATATTTAACCACACAGGAACATAGAAGAAACAGTAAATAACCGGGTCGCATAACTATGTATTTATGTGATTCAATTTATAAGCACTAACACTTGCTGACTAATGTAAACGAATAATTAATTCCTAAATACTGATTGATTATTAAAACGTGTTTTATCCCGTTCGGTTTTTTATTTGATATAGCCAGCACTTCGGGCAATTGCTGCTTCTCTATTAATTTAGTGGCTGTCCATAAGGCAAATGCCGACGCTGTATGGTATTCTCCGGAAAGGTGTTTATAGTGCGCGGCAATGGTTTCCTCTTTTATAACAGGCAGCAGTTCTCTTAACTGTTTATCGAAATCAATATCAGAACTAAAGCCCATTAAGCATACATCAATATCTGTTAACAGTAAGCTGTGCAACTTTAAAAACGAATACAGTTTTTGTAAAATAACATCGCTTGTTGCAGGCTTATACAAGGTTTGGATCCCGTCAACACTCGCCAAGCTTTTTTCTGTTTTGGTTTTATTCAATACAAAAAAAGTAGAACCTTCGCTCATTTGTATTCCCTTAGCCGAAGGTTTCCAAAAAGCAGTATGATGATCGAAAATTTTAAATTTACCTGCCTTACGATTCAGTATAATAAAGTTAGGTGTGTGTTCTTCTATCCCTCCAACCAACACGGTTTCTTTGCCTTCGCTAAATAACATTAAGGCGTCCTGTAAGGTGCTTTCAAAGGAAAAACCGCGGTGCACGTAAGTAAAATTATAGTCATGGCATTTCATGATTAGCGCTATTTGCGAGCCAACTGTGTTATGGGTGGATTGTATAAAAGAAGTAGGTGTTAAAAATTGCTCTTCGTTATTAAGCATCGCCAGTAAAAAACGTTCACTGTCTTCAAAGCAACCTAAGCCTGTACCTGTAATAATAGCATCAACCTTTGTGGCGCCCGCCTGTTTAATGGCAAGGTTAGCGCTTGCCACTCCCATTTTAATGGCACGGCCCATGCGGCGTAATAAATTAGGAGCAATAAATTCTTTGTAAGACGGTTCAATGGCGTTATAGTAATCGCCGTTAGGTTCAACTACCGGATCAAAAAACCATTGATCGTTAATGGTATCCTGCGAAGAAATGCAGCCTGTGCCGTTTATGTAAGCCTTTACCAACTAATCTACTTTCTTAAATATTAAAGATGAGCAGTTACCCCCGAACCCGAATGAGTTAGAAAGCACTGTACTGACAGGCATTTTCACTACTGTGGTTTCAGGCACAATGCCTAATTCCGCAATAGGTGTTTTAAAATTAAGGTTCGGAAATATCATTCCGTTCTGTATAGAGAGTACTGATATAACGGCTTCAATACTTGCTGATGCCGCTAAGGTATGTCCCGTAAATGCTTTGGTAGAACTGAACTTAGGAATGTGAGCGCCGAACACTGCTTTAACGGCGGCACCTTCCGACAGATCATTATTTGGTGTACCTGTACCGTGCATATTAATGTAATCAATATCACCGGGTTTTAATCCGCTCATTTGCAAAGCTTGCTCTATGGCTAACTGAGCGCCGTAACCTTCCGGTGATGAGGCTGTTTGGTGGTATGCATCATTTGCATTGGCGTAACCTATAATTTCGGCCAACGCTTTTCCGTTTCGTTTCTTTAACGCTTCTTCACTTTCTATTACTAAAAAAGCTGCGCCCTCACCAAGGTTCAGGCCTTTACGGTTTTCATCAAACGGCTTGCACCATTCTTTATCCAAAATCATTAAAGTATTAAAACCATTAAATGTAAATTTTGATAAGGCATCCACTCCGCCAACAATCGCTCTATCAAGCAAGCCGTTTTTTATCATACGGCAACCCAGCATAATAGCATTAGCAGCCGATGAGCAGGCCGTTGAAATTGTTGTGACATAATCTACATTCCCTAAAAAATCGGCAATGCGTTCGGTGCTGTCGCCGCAATCATGCGTATCCAACACGTCCAGGTGATCATTTTTTTCGAACAGGTCTTTGTAATACATCTCTGTTTTACCCATACCGGCAACGGTTGTAGAGGAAATAATACCGGTGCGCAATCCATCAGATGTATCAATACCCGAATGTTGAACGGCCTCTTTAGCAGCCAACATGGCAATGTAAGAATTACGGTTTAATTCAGGATTGTGATCATTTACTAAATCGGCTAATTCTTTATTGGAGAGTTTAATTTCACCGGCTAAAAAATCATCTTTATAACGAGTAGTCAAATAATTGATCTTCCCTATCCCTGTTTTGGAATGAGATAAAGACGCAAGAGATTCCTGGACATTGTTTCCAATGGCTGAAATCATTCCTAAACCCGTAATGTAAATGTGTTGAGACAAAACTTAATTTATGATTTTCCCTGAGCTTTAATATATTCTGCCATGGTTCTGATAGACTGAAAAATAGTTTTTCCGTCTTTAGGATCTTCTATTTTAATCCCGTAATGCTTTTCCAATAAAACGATCAGTTCCAATGCATCAATAGAGTCTAATCCTAAACCTTCACCAAATAACGGAGAATCCGGATTAATTTCTTCCGGCTTTAATTCAACCAGGTTAAGTTGTTCTATAATCTGTCCTTTTAATTTTTCTATTAATGCGTCCATATCGTTTGATTGTATAATTCTATTACAGTTAATTGATTAAGAGGTTTAAAATTAGTGTTTTTATTTGTATTTTCCTGTATTTCCGTCAAAAAAATAAAGGCTTCATACGCTCCATTATCTACCTCAATCCAACCACACACTGCTGCTTGGGTTTGCTCACTAAATAAGGCCTCTGTATAACTCACCAATAAACCCGCATCAAATTTTTCGGATACAAAAAAAGCGTTTTCTCCTGTGATTTTATACTTAATAGCAATTTCGCCGATTATAATATTTGGAAGTGTATAAACAAACACCGTAGGTGAAGGAAAATAATTTGATTTATCATCAATCGCCTGCTGATGCCGGCGATCTGTTTCCAGGCTTGACGACGCATTTGATAATACAACGGCAATTTTATTCAACGGATTATCGGCAAGAAATGTGGTGTCTTTTAAAGCAAACTCTGTGCATAAAATACCGAGCTTACATAAAGCATCCATTTTATGAAACTTGGGATAGCTTATTCCCATTGACTTATAGAGTTCCGTTAAAAATTCGGGTAAGGTAGTTGATGGGGCAGCACTAAACATAATAGTGCCGTTTACGGAAACTTGGTTTTGTTTAATATGAGCGTATGAGATAATGTGTTTTTTCATCAGATTTTTTTAACCATATAAATTATGAAAGTTTATATAAGTTTTTATATGTTTTATCATTTCTTTTCGATCGATTTATTTTTTATCTTATATGGTTAATGCCTCTATACTTTAGCAAACAACGCCGCTGCATTACAACCACCAAAGCCCGACGCTGTTTTTATAAAAGCCGAAAATGTTTTTGGTTCATGCGTTTCTATCATAGTAATATTTCCGCTCACTCCTTTTTTATGATAGCCTTCCGACTTAATTAAACGTTGATGCTTTAATGATTCCAAAGAAAGGATGGTTTCCAAAACACCTGCTGCGCCAAGTGTATGACCATAGTATCCTTTTAAACTGTTCACAGGAACCGTTGATAACCCGGCCCTTTCAAAAGCAATCGATTCCATTTCATCATTAAAAGGTGTGGCCGTTCCGTGCGCCGAAATAAAACCGATGTCCCGGGTATTTTTTCCTTCTAGGGTATATTGCAATGATTGATATAAACCTTCGCCCGTGCGTGAAGGACCGGAAATATGATTGGCATCATTAGCTGATGCACCGCTTATAACCTGCATATTATAAGGTGTTGCCAACTCCTTGTTATTTGTTATTAAAATACTTGCAACTGCTTCACCGAGGTTAATTCCTACTCTATCCGTATCAAACGGCCTGCTCGGTTCATTGCTTAATGCACTGAACGATTTAAACCCACTTACGGTAAACTCCGATAAAAGATCGCCCCCGCAAACAATAACAGTATCGTATGTGCCTTGTTCAATAAAACGCTTAGCAACAATAATGGCTAATATGCCCGATATACAGGCATTTGATAAGACTACCGGTGTATGTGCAAATTTAAAATACGTTTGCAATTGCTTTGCAAAAACGGGCAGGTAAGCTCTGTTAGCATCTATGTTTTTATAAGCGCCTTCAAGGATATCAATATTCCCTTTAGTAGTAGAATAGATCAATAAGTTCCTTTTATCCTTAGCATCTATGCCGCTTTGATCGATAACATCCTGTATTGACATGATGCTTAACTGCTCAAGCTTGGTATACGCTTCACTATTGGCAATAGATAAGAGATGTTTCTGAATAGTAATTTCATCGATCTTCCCCACACAAAATGGTTCAGCTGAAAACGGGAACAGTATTTTCTTAATCCCCGTTTTTGAAGCACATACTGCCTCGTAGTTTTCTTTAGTTGAAAAGCCAAGCGGACTGATAATATTGCTATAGGAAGTAAAGACCATTAAAATGTATTATACGTTGCAATAATATGCTTTTTTTTATTGTGATACCGGTAATTACAAAACTGCGAGATCCCTACAGAAACTGAACCGATTAAAAAGTAAGCAACTGCAGCTCCTTCAGCACCGGTATCATCACCTAAACTACTTATGCCTGCAGCAATTAAACATCCCAGCGGAACCATTGCAATTCCTATAATTCCAAAAGTATACCTGTTCCGGTTATTTCTACGCAATTGCTTATGATCGTTCATCATACTATTACGCTTTACCTCATCAGGGTAAAAAGAAATTAATCTTAACAGGTCGTTATTATTAAGCCTATGGTACTTGTAGAAAAGATTTTTGCCTACAATGTAAATTTTATTTGTATCACTAACTGCGTTAAACTTTTCGGGCTGCCTATAAGAGTCGTTCAATTTAAATGTATCAACACTTCCGTTCTTATATTTTATAAATAGTATATCCGTTTTGTCTGTAACATATAAAGGCCCTGTTACATTTTCAATCTTTTTATATTTTACAGCATACGGTGTAACCTCTATAATATTTGCTGCCAAGCAATCCCCTGATCTTTTATAAATAGTATCCTGCGCCCTTATACATTTAATGGCAGCTACTAACAGTATAAAATAAAACAGGCGCATCATCTAATTTATTGGGTAAAAATACGCCTAAAGTTGAATGTAAACGAAAAAACCTCCCCAATTTCCCGGGAAGGTTTTTTGAAATATAATTCAAAAAAATTAAGCTTTAACTACTTTTTCCATTACTACTTTTCCTTTGTAGTAAAGTTTTCCTTCAAACCAGTGTGCACGGTGAAATAAGTGTGCTTCGCCGGTTGTAGTATCTTTTGCTATCGTCATTGTTGGTGCTTTGTATGTTGAACGACGAGAGTCTCTGCGGGATCTGGATAGTTTTCGTTTTGGATTAGGCATGGTATGTTAATTTTAATTATTGTTAAACTTTATATCTTTTAATTTATCCCATTCAGGGTTTTCTGTCGGTTCTTCTTCAATTTTAAGCTCATTAAATTTAGACAATGTTTCTTCATCACACGGAAGCTCATCATACTCCAACTCCTCATCTTCACACGGCACTTTCCGCGAAGGAATAGCCAGCTCAATGTATTCGTACAGGTACTGCGAAATATCCGCTTCTTCTAATCCTTCTTTCAGCACTAATATTTCATCATTGCTTTCTGCCGGATCGCCGTACTTAATAACTAATTTTTCACGCCCGCTTATCGGGCAATCATATTCTATTAAACACCTGTCGCAACTAAGATTTACCGTACCCTCAAACGTAAACAAAATATGCATTAAATTATTTTGCTTAACCAGGTTAGCTTTAACTTCTACATTAGCCTTAGTTATTTCACTGTCATTAAATTGCTCAAAGAACTTTTCGGTAACATCAAACTCAAATTGGTGTTCCCCCATTGATAAACCGCCAAACTGTATTTTGTACTGACTTTTACCCATAGCTTTATTCCAAAATGGACGGCAAAGATACACTTATTTTCAAATTTATCAACAAAATTATTAAAAAAGTAACTCATAAACATGTTAAATCCTTTACTCATTGGTTGGTATCAGGCATTTAGGAATAAACCATTGCCCGGTGTAAAGCTTCAGGGCTAACAATTCGTTGCTGCAAGATACATAAAAATACCCGGCGTTTCGCTTTAAATACCAAGCCCTGCCTTCCTTTATGGCTGTTACGGTAATTCCCTTCAACTCTTCGTCGCTGCTGTTTTTATGCCCTGCTCCAAGTATAAAACCCAGTTCGTTATTTCTCTGGTCCATTTCACAGGCTAAACTATCAGGCCGCTCGCCTTCCTCTAAACCGTTTTCGTTAAACTGTTTTTTATTTCCTTTTTCGTGAGCAATGCCAAGCTTCCTCAACTTTTTCACTTTTATGTTTCTTGCCAGGTAAGCCATAGTATACACATGCCTGAAGGCATCGAGCTTTCCGCCGCTGTTCAAGGTATCTAAAGTCTTAGCATCCCGTACCTCGTTATAAAATTTCATGGCTTTAGGTAAACGGTGCTTTATTTTAACGGCAATAAAGGGATGAAAAACAGCCCATCTATATTCGTAGCTGCTAATATGGTGTTGGGCGAAAAGTGTGATGCGCCCCATTGTTGTTATAACACTAATTATCAGCACATATTTTAATTTAAACATCATTTTGTTAGAAACCCCCGATTTTAGCATGCAAAATTAATCAATCCATTTTATATCTTTGGAGTTAATGGACTTTAAGAGTGACATAACAAAAAAGTTTTTTGCCAAACAGGATATTGGTGGTGCGGAAAGCATTAATGACTTGCGTGATAAAGAATTTAGCGGGAAATCCTTGACAGCAGAGGAAAAGTTTGCATTGGCCAATTTTGACACCTACCGTCTTAAAGTGTTAAATTCCCAAGAGGACGAAGAAAAATTTCATCAGCATTACCGCCAACTACAGGTTATTTCAAATTTAGGAGATTGGCGGGAATTTTTAAAAGACGAGTATTCTTAATAAAACATACAAACAATTTCTACAAAAGGTGCTTCCGGTTCGAAGCACTTTTTTATTTTTGAGGATTACAATTTGATTCCAATTTCATAATCATTATACAACACATGAACGCAACAACATTAGGCCAATTTATTATTGAAAAACAAAATGACTTTCCCTTCGCAAAAGGCGAATTATCAAGACTCTTAAGAGATATTGGTATTGCCGCTAAAATTGTGAACCGCGAAGTGTCGAAAGCGGGACTGGTAGAAATATTAGGAGAAACCGGCGATACAAACATACAAGGTGAACGCGTTAAAAAACTGGATGTATTTGCGAACGATCAATTTATTGCCGCTTTAAAAGCGGGAGGCGAATGCTGTGCTATTGCCAGTGAAGAAAATGAAGACATTATCCCTATTGATTCAGAAATTTCTAAAAATGCCCGTTATGTAGTGGCAATGGACCCTTTAGACGGTTCTTCAAATATTGATGTGAACGTTTCTATCGGTACTATCTTTTCTATTTACCGTCGTACCAGCTTAAACGGACCCGGTACTTACGAAGATTTTATGCAAAGAGGCACCGAACAAATTGCTGCAGGCTATATCATTTACGGTTCTTCTGCTATGTTGGTATATACTACCGGCAAAGGCGTAAACGGTTTTACGTTAGATCCGAGTATTGGTGAGTTTTGCCTGTCACATCCAAATATGCAAATGCCTAAAGACGGAAAAACCTATTCCATCAACGAAGGAAATTATTTACACTTCCCCGACGGCGTAAAAAAATATATTAAATATTGCCAGGAAGAAGACCTTGCCACCAACAGGCCATATTCAAGCCGTTACATCGGTTCAGGCGTTGCTGACATACACCGTAATTTAATTACGGGCGGTGTTTATATTTACCCTACAACAACTAAATCGCCAAAAGGAAAATTACGTTTGTTATATGAATGCAATCCTTTAGCGTTTATTATTGAGCAGGCCGGCGGACTTGCTACAGATGGCTTTAAGCGCATTATGGAACAGGATATTACTGAGCTTCACCAACGCACCCCTTTATTTTTAGGATCAACCGACATGGTTAATAAAGCTATGGAGTTTATGAAAAAGTATAAAGAAGTTGGTGCTTAAAAAAACTTGTATTTAAGAATTAGTGTTGTTGTATAAAAACGATGAACTACCTTTTTTAACACATTTGGTACATGTAATTTTATGGGTTTTGTATATATTGTTTTGTATATTAGCCCTAAATGCAGGAAACCGCCATACCCGAAAGCCTTGTAAAACAGGAGTTTTATAACAAAACGGAAAAATTCCATGTTATGGCCTGTTGGATAGGGATTGCGTTAAACCTTGTGTGGTTCCTAGGCGATTTTTTAAGTATAAAAGATTATTGGGTTCCTTTTTTCGTATTCAGATTATGCGTTTCAGGTGCAAGCCTCTTGATCTTATTATTAAGGCGTCAATTAAAAATAAGCATCTACAGCTGCATGTTTATTTTGGTATTGGGCATCTCTATACAAAACGCTTATATGTGGAGCGTAATGGATATTCCGCATTTACAAAAGCACGCCTTTGCCTACATGGTATTATTTATTGGTGTGGGCATGTTGGTGTTGTGGGAAATGAGACTTTCCTGGATCCTGCTAACTGCTACTATTATCGCAAACATTATCTTTTATAAGATAAACAGTCCTTTAACCGTTGAAGAGTTTATTACTAACGGCGGGCTCCTTACCTTTACAGTGGCTTTTTTCTGTGTGTTTTTAATAAGAACCCGCTACAGGCTGACGTATAATGAAATAAGAAGCCGTTTAGAGTTAGGAAGGTCTAAAGAAATTATTGAGCAGAAACACGAAGAAGTGGTTCATCAAAAAAAAGAAATTACCGATAGTATTAATTACGCGCGAAGCATACAACGGTCTCTGATACCAAGCGAAGAGCAGTTTGGCGCATATTTTAAAGACAGCTTTGTATTGTTTAAGCCGAAGGATATAGTAAGCGGCGATTTTTACTGGATGCATGAAAAAAATGATATGCTCTATTATGCTACAGCCGATTGCACAGGGCACGGTGTTCCCGGAGGCTTTATGACCATGTTGGGACTTTCTTTTTTAGATGAAATAGTAGAAGCGAAAAAAGTAACCGACCCCGGCGTGATCCTTAATCTGATGCGGGATAAAATCATCGGCACACTTCGGCAAAATGGTAATTTCGGTGAAAGCAAAGACGGAATGGATATTACCATCTGCGTGATCAACAAAGCTAAAAAGGAATTATATTATTCGTCTGCCAATAATCCTTTATATATTATCAATACACTTGGCGATACGGTGTTGAGCATATATAAAGCCGATAAGCAGCCCTGCGGTTTTTATCATGACTATAAGCCATTTACAAGCCATATTGTTACGCTGGAGCCCGGCGATAAAATTTACACATTCTCCGACGGTTTCCCTGATCAGTTTGGCGGACCCGGCGGTAAAAAATTTATGCATAAACAATTTAAAGAAACACTTTTAAAAAACGCTGACCTCCCGTTTACCGAGCAAAAGAAACTCCTTAACTCTTCTTTAATTGAATGGCAGGGTGCTTTAGATCAAGTAGATGATATATTGGTGATTGGTGTAGAGGTTTAAATGATGTAGTATATAAGCCGAACAGTACTCATGAAAAAAGCCCCTTAGTGTAAAGCGGCTTTTTTGATGTAGCATAAATAATTCTAATTACATCGCGCTATAGGATGTTGTTTTAACAACAGCCCCGGCTTCATCCCATTGAAACCATGTTCCTGTTTTTTCGCCTTCTTTATATTCCATTTTAAATAATTTAGAACCTTTGTCATCATATACCAACCAGGTTCCGTCTTTTTTATTGTTTTTGTAAGATGCCTCTGCGGTAACGCTGCCTGCTGAGTTGTAGCGAGTCCATAAGCCGAATTTTAAATTATTTTCGTATTGGCCCGTTTCCATTTTTTTCCCGTTTTCATAGTATCTTACAACTTCTCCTGTAAGTTTACCTTCTTTAATGTTCAGGATTTCTTTTACGTAACCGCTTTCATAATAGCCGGTATATTTTCCGGTGTAAGCCGCGTCATTTTGTGAGTAAAGTCCATCTTTGTAAACGATGTTATATGTGAGGCCGTTTTGTGCATTGGTAACTACACTTAGCAACAGGCAAATGGTGAGGATTAAGGTTTTCATAATTCAGATATTTATTGGTTACTTGAAATCTCTTTGGATTTCAATACAATTATACCTAAAAATGAGAAATGATGTTACAACCGTAACAAAAACATAACCTTAACTTTACATTAGAATTTTCCTATTCGGATTCCAAATCAATCACCGTGTTGGTAGATCCTGAGCTCAGATCTTGCAAACTAAGGGTTTTAGAGGCATAACCTACTTGGGTAAATTCGAGTTTTACATCTTGCTTGGCATCTACCTGCAAATACATAAAAAAGTTTCCGTCAAGGTCTGAATAAATTACTTTTTGGCATCCGGCGCATTCAATTTTAACACCCGCCAAAGACTCGTTGTTTTTTGAATCCTGAATTTTTCCTTTTATCATTACAGTCTTTACGATAGCCTTCGAAGGCTCCCCTGCATATACACGCGCAGAAAACAATAAAACACATAAAATAAAACTTAACGTAAATTTCATGTAACAAATTAACGCAAGATAATTTAAGTTAACTTAACCGGTATGTTACGGGAGTGTTAAGCTTTATTTGTGGCTATTTGTGGCCAAGGCTTAATTTCATTTTTTTTGATGTTCCGGCGTAATTAAGTTTTAACCCTTTAGCATCTTCCGCGCTTAACCCCGAGCTTTTAGGGATATAGTTTTTACCCCTGCGCTTGAGGTTACTCCATGGTATTACTAAATTAATATTTGACAAAGATTTAACATTATACGTACCGCTTACAAATAAATTTAAAACATTTGAGGCTACTTCTAACTCATCGATCCTCATCTCATAGCCGTTTAATTTAAAAGATTCATTGATCTCCGAAAACGTAATATCATTAAAATCGCGATTATGAAATATAAAGCTTGAAATGTTTTGCAAGGGTTCATATTCCAGCAAATGCCCGTCTTTTAACTTGAGCTTTACATCTCCTGACATAGAAGCGGGAATAATTTCCATTTTTCCGTCAAGCTCTGCATCGAAAGTTGCATTCACCGAAATTTTTCCTTTCAGCTGTTTGCTCTGTATTGCTTGTTGGCCAAAGTTTTCGAACTGTTCAAATAATTTACTTACATTAATTTCCTCAACATTAATTTCCGCTTTTATTCTTTTCAAATTACTAATAGTAGCGTTGGCGTTTAACTTTCCTTCACAGGTATTTATAGTAAGAGACCGCACATTTAATACTTTATTTTTATATGCTATATTCATATAGGCGTTTTCGGCAATTACTTTTCGTACCAGCATTTTTTTTGCCTTTAACGATACATTAAAATCAAACCCACTTTCCTCGCTTAACTGTTTTACTGATGCTTGAGGTGCTTTGGAAGAGGTGCTGTCTGTTGTTTTTTGGGTTATGAAAGGATTTACATTAAACAGGTCGGCATAAGCGTTTATATTTATTTTTAAACCCGGAGTAAAGCCCAGTACATATTGTGCAAAATTATTTACTTTACCAGCCAGTACTACATTTCCGCCGGCTGTTTTTAAAACCAACCTGTCAAATTTAAGTTCTGTATTTGTAAGGGATGTTTTACCGTTCACGGTATATACATAGGGTTTATGGCGCTCTTTATAACTGAAATTTTTAAACGCCAGGTTTGCCTTTAATATCATAGCGGGGCTTAAAAATTCCCTCTTATTAAGCTTTAGCGTAGAGCCGGCATAATGCACATTTGCCACGCAGGTTCCCTTTAAATCAAACTCATTAGAGGCTTGGAGCTTAACTTTACCGGCATCAATAAAAAGTGAAGTTGTAATATCAATATACGGATCAGTAAAGCTATTTACTTTTATTAACGCTATAAACGGTATCTCATATATATTTCCTTTAACAGAAGAAAACATAATTTTGGCATGCTCCTCATCGCCTTTTGTTTTAGAAGAATCAAGGCTTAAGATAGTACCGGTAAATGAAACGTTTGAATAACGCACCTTGCTATTTCCGATCGCAACCGTATTGTTGCTGCTTTTTACTTTAACCAGAATAATCGGATCCTGCTTAACCCCTAAATTGGTGATCACTAAAATACTTAGATCTATCGGTTTGTCAATAGCGAAATTAGAAAGTATATCTGCAATTTTTTTATTGACCAATTTAATTCCTTTATAATACAATACATTTTTAGACTCAATTTTTAATGCCAATTTTTTTTCTTCGCCAAATTGAATAAACGAATTGACTGAATATTTTATATTATCTATCTCCACAAAAGACGGATCATGAATAAAAAAAGATTTATTGCCTGTAAATAAAACGCCTGTTATATTAAGCTCCGCGTCAGTATTTTTTAAAAACTTACCTTTACGGACATTAAATAATAATCCGCCTACCGTTACATTGCCTTTTAACTCAACAGTAAATCCTTCGGCTTGCTTTTTTAATTTTATAATATTATCAATAAATGTAATATCTATTAATTGATGTTTCTCAACATTAATGAATTTGAATGCGGTGTTTTCAATGGTAATTTTATGAATATCAAAATCAAGTACGTGCGATTTTAATTTTGATCTTAACGTATCTTTATTACTGAATTGAAAGTTTTTGCTCCCATTTTTATTTCTTACAAGGTTTATTTCCGCATCTTGTAAAGCCACGGTATTTATTTCGAATTCTTTTTTTAATAATTTACGAATATTAAAAGAAATGGCTATAGACCCCGCTTTTAAAAGAGGTACATGAGCTTTATATAAATCATTATCTAAATAAACACTTTCAAGTTTTATAGATGCCCGGGGGAAATGATCAAATAAAGAAACTTCGATGGCATTTACGTTTAAGGTTAACCCAAAATTAGTTTTTAGATTATTGATTAAAACTCCTCCCATTTCCTTTTTATAAAAGGTAACTAAAACAAATACCGAGGTAAGTAAAAGAAAGATGAGTATGAGGACTGCGAGTATACATCGCTTAATATACTTCATCATGTTAAGAAAGGTTCTTTTAATGGATGCCGCTGCTTAAGCTTTCGCGTTTCATAGGGTTAATTGATAAAACAGGGATATTACTTAGATCAACAATTTTTTGAGAGATAGCTCCGACAAATAACTCACCTATGCTTAGGTCTGTTTTATTCATTTGTACGATCAGATCACATTCATTTTTATTGGCATAATCAACCACAGCTTCGGCTACATTGTTACTTGGTATGGACTTATTGGTACAGTTAACCCCTTTTTCTTTTATAAACTTTTTAATTTGCTGCAAATACGGCAATAATTCGTTTTCATATTTATCATCGTTAGGACTAAATACTGAAATAATACGGATATCTGCCCCGTAATAATTAGCTAACTGAACAACAATGGGAACTTTTTCACGACTTTCGGGTGTCATATCAAAAGGTAATACAATATTTTTGCACGTGTTTTTATTTTCTAATGAGCGAACCGTAATTACAGGACATGGCGCGTTTTTTATAAATTTACTTGCGGTATTAGCACCCATAAAGCTTCTGAAACGTACCTGTGTATCAAGCCCTATTATAATTAATGAGCTGCCTAATTCTTCCGCTTTTTTATCAGTTAACTCATAAATATCACCCTTAAGGTTTATGGTATCAACCTGCATCCCGCTTTCTTTACGGGTTTCTTCAGCAAGTTTTTCCAGATCCGTTTTATGTTCTGTATCACTTTTGGCAGATACGTGCATCAATACTATTTTAGAATTTGTGAATTTTGCTAAATTGTATGATTGCTTTACCGCTACAAGCGATTGTTTAGAAAAGTCAACCGGAATCAATATGGAGTGATTTTCTTTAATTAACATAAGCGTTTGGTTTTTAACAAAAATAGTAAAAAAATCGATAAAGGCTTATAATGAGGCGACTAAAAAAATGATAAAAAATCGTAAAAAAAGGGTTCCTATTTAAAATTTCTAATTAACTACAATAGAATCCCTGTATATTTCATAATATTTTTCATTTTGCCAATACACTTTTTTCAGTGATGTATCCGGGAAAAATTTTTCAATGGTATTGAATGTCCGGGCTTGGTATTCCTTTAATGTCGATTTTTCGAAATAGAAAATATTACCGTTTATAATATTAAACTCATTCAGCTTTTTAACAGGAATCGTTTTATAAAAAGTGCCATAAATATCAAATACCAAAATTCCCTCTTCCGGGCAATTTAAATACAAGTAATTATTATGTTCCCGCATATAATTAGGTTTTATATCAATATCTAAAATCCGTTTAAGATTACCTGTTTTCACTAATTCTTTAAGATCCGAATCGAAACGCAATAATTGGTTATTTTGCTTATCATATAGCCAAAAGCTGTTATTAATGGAAGTACATACCAACGATGCTTGCTCATACCCTATTGTTTCCAATGAAATAACATTACTGGTTGGTGTAAGCTGATCATCTAAAAACATAACCTGTTGAAAGTCCTTGTAATAAATTAAAATTTTCAAAGGATTGGTTACATCCATGTTTTCAATTTTGCCGTTACGTTTATTACTGAACGTTTTTAAAAATACACCTGCAGGGCTATATTTTTTTATTTCGTCGTAATGAATACTATAAATATTACCGAAGTTATCAATTACGGCTTTACTATCCTTATCCGTAAATTTTATACGAATAGGATCTGCTGTTTGGAAAACAAACGAGCAACAGATGATAAAGCAAACGAGTATGGAAAATTTAATCCGCATAAATAATGTGTAATGCTAAAGTACATAAACGAAATAGATTTCCATAAAAAAGCCTCTCAAAATTTTGAGAGGCCGCTAATTATAAAATAAGGAACTTATACTAAAGAAATATCGAACTGTACAAGGTCAATAAATTCCTGAACACGATCCTGTACATCTTTGTCCGTCAAATTAAGTAAA
Source organism: Bacteroidota bacterium (assembly GCA_025362395.1). Taxonomy (GTDB): domain Bacteria; phylum Bacteroidota; class Bacteroidia; order B-17B0; family Aurantibacillaceae; genus UBA4416. The sequence goes on along the minus strand of JANYGK010000035.1, from coordinate 71,471 downwards.
CGTTCTGTTCCAAATTTTTCAACAGTAAAGCTCGCCATTGCTGAACCGAAAATAATAGCCCGTTTCATGTTTTCAAAGCTAATGTCTTGTGTTTTTGCCAAATAGCCTATGAATCCGCCGGCAAAGCTGTCTCCCGCGCCTGTGGGATCAAATACGTCTTCTAAAGGTAAAGCAGGCGCAAAAAACACTTCTTCTTTATTAAACAATAAAGCGCCGTGCTCTCCTTTTTTAATTACTAATACTTTAGGGCCCATCGCTAATATTTTTTGTGCCGCTTTTACTAAAGAATATTCTCCCGATAACTGGCGTGCTTCTGAATCATTAATCGTTAACACATCAATTTGTGCTAAGGTTTTCATAAGCTCATCCATAGCTATATCCATCCAAAAATTCATCGTATCCAATACAATTAATTTCGGGCGTTTTGTTAGCTGATCTAATACTTTTTGTTGTACCAGCGGCATTAAATTTCCCAACATTAAAAAATCAACTTCTTTACAATTGTCGGGAACTATAGGATCAAAGCTTTCTAATACATTTAATTGTGTATCTAAAGTATCACGCGAGTTCATATCGTTATGGTAACGGCCGCGCCAGAAAAAAGATTTTTCTCCTTTTTTAATTTGAAGGCCTGTCAGATCAACGCCTTTCGATTTCAATGTATCTAAAAAGCTTGCAGGAAAATCGTCGCCCACAACCGATACCAGGCTCAGGTGTTTGTAAAAATAAGACGATGCCAAAGCAATATAACTTGCAGCACCACCTACTATTTTATCGGTTTTCCCGAAAGGAGTTTCAATAGCGTCAAACGCCACTGTACCTACAACTAAAAGACTCATATTAAAAGGATTAAAAAAATTTTGACAAATATATTGTTTATTTATAAAATAGATATTAAATTTGCGCTCCTTAACAGGAAAAGATTCCCTCTTAGCTCAGCTGGTTAGAGCACATGACTGTTAATCATGGGGTCCCTGGTTCGAGTCCAGGAGAGGGAGCAAAGCCACCAACGTCGGGTGGCTTTTTTATTTTAAAAATATTACATTTGCTGAAAATACCGGGCACCGTAGTTCAATGGATAGAATAAGCGTTTCCTAAACGTTTGATGTAGGTTCGATTCCTACCGGAGCCACAAAAAAAGTGTAGGAAAAATCATTTTTCTACACTTTTTTGTTTTATACTTGGTTAGATAGGTAAAGAGGAGACTACAATTGTTGAAAGTAAAAAGGTCGGAAATTCCGACCTTTTTAATACCACTAAAATAAGGATATTTACACTTATAGTAACTTAAAAAAATGACGGAACAAATATTTTTTTGATTGGGTGATTTTAGCTTAGGATTTGGTATTAACAAATAAAAACAACTTTTCATTAAACAAAAAAATAGAATGTAATTATGAGCGTAAATAAACAATCAGACCGCGAAACCTATTTAGGACTTAAATCAAAGAATAATCAAGCCTTTGAGATTTTGTATAAATTCTATTATCCATCAGTAAAAAACTTTATAACTAAAAATAACGGTAGTGTAGATGATGCAAAAGATATTTTTCAGGAAACTATTTTGATTTTATTAGAGAAAGTGCCGAAAGACGATTTTAATTTAACATCTTCCCTAAAAACATACATATTTGCTATTAGTAGTAATTTATGGCTAAAGCGTTTACGAGATTCTAATAAAATCGTAAGAAGCGAGTTAGATATGTATGAAAAATATTTAACGGATTACGAGGAAGCTGAAACAGATGCTACTCAAAACACGATTATAAGAGTATTAAATGTATTCAATAAAGTAACCAATAAGTGTAAAATACTTTTAACTGCTATTTTTTATGATGAGAAAAACATAGAAACAGTTACTAAGGAGTTTGGATATACGAATAAACACAGTGCTCAAAATCAAAAATTTAAATGTTTGGAACAGGCTCGTAGAGGCTCAGAAAACTTAAATTAAATGGTATTATTATTTCAATGTAAAAGCGAGCTATTAAAATAGTTCGCTTTTTTAATTTTAAAATGGGTGATTAATTTAAACGAATTGGTATTAATCTATATAAACAATTAAAAATAAATAAAATGAAAAAAGTAAAATCAATTATTGCAATTGTATTATTAGCAACAGGACTTAATAGTTATGCACAAACGACAGAACAATCGCCAAATCCAAAATTAATAGCTGTTGTTAATAAAGCAAATTGGTGTGCCGTATGTAAGGCAAATGGAGAGCGCTTTGGCGCAGTATTATATTCTTATGCACCAAAAGGAGTAAACATTTATTTAAACAATCTTACCAACGAAAAAACAAAAGAAGCATCAAAACAAGAATTAGAAAAAGCAAATGTTTATGGAGCGGTTTGTACAATTCAACGAAAAGGAATGGGGAAGGCATTTAAAGCCTGCGGACTGGTAAAAGACAAAAAACAAACTTCAGATATAGCCGGTATTGTAACATTTATTGATGCTAAAACTCACAAACAAATAAAGCAAGTAAGTATTACTGAGTCGGACGAAGAAATGAAGAAAACAATTGATAACCTCTTAAACTAAACAGTATGAAAAAACAAACAAAAATTATTCTTTGCATTTTATCAATGGGTTTAATGGCAATGTGTATTTACCACTTTTTTGCATAAACAATTAAAATTATGAGTAACGAATCAATAAACGTATGGGGAATAAAAGAATATGAAGGCGATGGACTAAGCTGCCCAATTATTCCCGCAAATTTACCTTGGTATAAAAAAATAGCATTAACTTTTTTTAGATTTGGAGTATGCCCAATATGTGTGACTATGAGCCTTACTTATAAAATAGCTCAAGTATTAGGGCTTAAAAAGCTAATGACTAAGTTGAGTAATTGAACTAAAATAAACGAGGTCGGAATTCCCAACCTCGTTTATTGCATTTTCCCTAATTTCCTATCTTTATACTCATGTATTAACATACAAAATGTCTAACGCTTCTAATGGCTTGAAATATAACGCTTCAATTCAGAATGCACTTCAATGTCCATTAACAACTGGTTCGAGATTTTGTTTGTGAAGTCCACTTTTAAACGCATCTAAACAGAAGGCGGTAGAAAGCAGTACAAGATTATTTATACTGCTTTTTTATTATATTTTTTTGATTAAAAAGTTCCGTCCCTATTGGATCAAAAGGGTAAAATTAGTTTAACACAACTGTTTCTTCCCATACTATACATACCATAGTGTTTACCGGGTAACAGGCTGTAATACTCAAAATATTTTAAGCGACTTAAATTTGATTGATAAGCTGTATCAAAAATGTTATTTACCTGTATCTGCAATTGCAATATTTGTTTTTTTGTATAATATATTTCCATACTAATACCTGCGTTTAGTAAGGTGTATGCAAGTGTAGAAGTTTCCGTGCCGTAGAGTGCCAAGTAACGCTTTTGTGACATGTTATAATCCATCTCTGCTTTTATGGTTATGGTTGGTAATCTTTTCCAATTGGTTTTTATATCTTGGCTCAAGCTGCTTAATAATTTAACAGGAGGAATTAATGGAAGATATTCTCCGTTTATGCCTAAACCGGCGTACTGCGGTTTTCGGTTAAACCCATAGATGAGCGAAAAATTATTGCTAAAATTAAATCCCTTTATATAAACGGGATGAATATCAAGCATTGCTTCAAACCCGTATAGCTGAGCAGAAGCTTGCAGGTACTGAAATGTTTTATTGCCTTGTGATATGACAATGGGATTCCCGTTTTCATCTGCCAACTGAGAAAGGTAAATATAATGCCCGATATTATTATTAAAGAGGCTGAAGGAAGCGGAAAAATCTTTCAAAATTCCGCTTATGCCTATATCTTCCTGCAAACTGAATTCAGGAACAAAATTTTTATTTCCTAAATAAAAAATATGCGCGCCGGGGTCTAAACCGTTTGATGCGAACTCTGTAATGCTTGGCGACCTGTAACCTCTTGCCACATTAGCTTTTAAATTTATTTTATCTGAGATTTGATAAGTAGAACCAATACTTGCTGATATACCGGTAAATGTTTTTTTAAATGCCGGAAATTGTAAAATTGCGTCTGTCGCGCCACTGCTTGATTGATAATTAAACCCGCTCTGTACATTACTACTTATATAAAAATCATGCCCGCTTAAACTTCTTACATCACAGCGTAACCCTCCACTTACTGTCCAGCTTTTATATTTCCATTTTGCATACAAATAGGCACCAACATCCATCAAGCTATAATCAGGAATAGGAAAATTGGTAGCGTTTCTATTTTTATTGTTTTGATACATTCCACTTATACCGGCACTTACTTCAATATTAAAAAATACCGGGGCGTTATAACGTAACCCATAATTAATAGTACTAAGCTGAACATACATTCCGGCTTGTTTAGGATCTGTGGGATGATCATATTCTCTGCGGATATTTTGTTGAAAGCCTAAAATAGCGTCTATATTTCCTTTGCCGATTTGATAACAGTTATTCGTATAAATACGATAGTGCTGTATATGTTGGCGTAAAGGGCTTAGTTGATACGAATTAAGATCTTTATCTGAAACGACAGGCCTGTTTTTTATATCATCCGCATTGCCTTCATAAATTTGTTTAGTAAACTTTCTTGTAAGTGAATCCCGGCTACCATCAGGAATACCCTGTAAATTATCGTAGGCCGTAAAATTTAAATGTGTATATCCCTTTTCACTTATATGGCCGATTAAAGCCGAAAAATTTTTTTCTTCAAATCCTGTATTATAGACCCTTCCATCAATACTATTCGTATAATTTTTTGCAATACGGTAATTACCACGGCCTGCAAAAAGCCATCGCGCACTGCTATATCCCAACCTCAAACCGTTACCTATTAAGCCGTTATTGCTTTGATATTCGGAAAGAAATCTACCTCTCAATACACTGTCTTTTTCATAAGGGATATAGGGGATTAGACTTACTACCCCCGCTAAAGCATCTGAACCGTATTGTAAACTGGCAGGACCTTTTATCACTTCTGCTCTTTGCATATTGTAAGCGTCTACTTCTATACCATGCTCATCACCCCATTGCTGCCCTTCCTGCCTTATGCCATCGTATAAAGTAAGTACACGGTTGTATCCTAACCCTCTTATAAAAGGCTTTGATATATTTGGCCCTGTTTTAACAGCATTTAATCCCGGAACATTTTTAACCAATGCATCTATGATATTACTTTCATTGGCTCGGTCAATATTTTTCATCGACACATTCATAACAGATATAGGATTTTCTCTTATAAGAGCAGTCTTTGAAACACCTGTTACAACTATTTCATTTAATTTTTCTTGTATTGACTTTAATAAGATAACATAATCGTTTTTTGAAGATAAAATTTCTACTGTATCTGTTCTGTAACCTATATAGGCTACAACAAATCCAGATTTAATATTTTCTTCCGAAATTTCAAACTTAAATTTTCCATAACCGTCAGAACTCATTCCTGTTTTTGTTTTAACTACTCCAATGCTGCAAAACGGTAAGGGTTGAAAGGTTTCTGAATCTTTTATAATTCCTGTTATAATGCGGTTTTGAGCAATTGCGTGAATGTTAAGTAATATAATTATAACGTAAAATATGATTTTCATCCCTTAAAAGTAGTATATACTATATTTTATTATTAGGATACCCTAATAACTTATACATTTGTAAATATGAATTCGTTTAAAGAAGAGAATTATTTAAAAGCTATTTATCAGTTAGGCGTTATTGATAAAGAAAATGTAGTCAGCGCAACGCACCTTGCAAATTGGTTGTTCTTAAAACCACCTACTGTATTGGAAAAATTGAATTCCTTAGTTAATAAAGGATTGATAAAATACGATAAAACAGGAGGTGCAAAGCTTACTAAAAAGGGTTACGAAATTGCCATTAATATTGTACGAAGGCATCGTATATGGGAGACCTATTTATATAAGCAATTAAATTTTAGCTGGAGTGAGGTGCATGAAATAGCAGAACAGTTAGAGCATGTAAATTCAGATAAGCTGATTGATAAAATTTATAGCATATTGGGAAATCCGGAGTTCGATCCTCATGGTGATCCTATACCAAATAAGCAGGGCATCGTACCGAAATCTGATCGGAGGCCATTATCTAAAAGTATTAAAGGATGCGTATGCGTCGTGCTTGGTGTAAGTCATGACAATGAGGTATTTTTAAATTATTTAAGCGATTTAAACATTGCTTTAAACGATAAACTAATCGTTGAGCAAATTATTTCTTATGATGAAAGCATCAGGCTGACTAACCAAAAAAATGAATTCATACTTATTTCGGCTAAAGCAGCCGAACAACTTTTAGTTGCTTGCCTAAAGCCGAGTTGTAAGTGTAAAATCGAAATTTAATTAATGACCATATTCAAATAAAATTTATCGCATTCATTTTTGATATTGAATTTTACAGTGCAACAATTAAGATTCATCTATTATAGGAGGGTGTTACTAAATGTGATTAAAGCTAATAATTACCCGGTTAAATTTTTCCCCGAAATAGTCGAACTTTTTATTTATAGCGGTTTTAAAGGGCATCCACAGTTTTTAACTTAGGTTATATTCCGGCATCAAAATTTTATACTTCATACAAAATTAATATCATGAAGAAATTGTGTATTTGTTTAATGCTGTTTTGCTCATTACAGGTTGTTTCAGCACAAACTACCGGCACTAATACACTTTCCCCTAAAAGTGTACCCACACGGGTTAACGCCACGTTTCAAAAAGAATTTCCTAACGTTCAACCTAAATGGGAAGCCGACGGTAAAAATTACAAAGCTGTTTATGCCGATCCTAAAACAAACAGTAAAGGAATAATTGTGTACGATGCCGGCGGCAAGGCTATAACACGCGATACAGAAGTAAATACCACACAACCGGAATAATAATTATATTAGTGAAACTTAAATTAAATACTCCTAATATACTATCATGAAAAATTTACAGGAAAAATCTATTTACAACTTCACACAAAGCAAAAATATTGTGCTGTTACTCATTGCCCTTATAGGGGTTTTCCTTTTCATCTGCTCACTTCATATTTTTACAGCGCTTCTTTCAGCAATCATTTTGTATACCTTGTTTCGACCTATGTTTTTATATTTTGTTATCAAAAAACATTTAGGGAAATCGTTAAGCGCAGGTATTGTTATACTATTTTCTTTTCTTATTATCGTCGTTCCACTTACAGGCTTAAGCATTATGGTTATCAATAAGCTCATTAGCTTCCAACAGCATCCTGAATTTTTAACTAATATTATTGATAAACTGCATAGCTATACAGGAGCATCTTTTGATATTAAAGAAATGTTGAAGAGTGGAGTCAATGATATTTCCAAATGGGCTATTGGTGCTTTTTCCGTGTTTGTAAGCAGCGCTTTAAAAATATTTGTAACACTTATTATTTTATATTTTACTTTGTTTTTCATGTTTAAATCATACGAATCATTTGAGAATGCGCTTTTAAAATATTTACCTTTCAATAATGAACAAAGTATGAGGTTTGGAACAGAGCTTAAAAATATTACATTCTCTAACATTATCGGGCAAGGTTTAATAGGGTTGAGCCAAGGCATTATTGTAGGGGTAGGTTTTTTAATTTTTGGTATTCCCGATCCATTGTTTTGGGGCATTGTTTCCGTTTTTGTTTGTTTTTTACCTGTTGTTGGCGCTCCTATTATATTTGTACCTGCCGCTATTATTGAACTGTCCTCAGGCCACAATATTGCGGGAATCGGTATTCTTATTTGGGGCGGAGTATTGGTAACTTTAGTAGATAATTTTCTGAGGCAATTTATTTCTAAAAAAATTGCTGATACACATCCTTTAATAACTATTATTGGTGTTATTATCGGCATTCCTTTTTTTGGGATCATAGGTTTGGTGATAGGCCCGTTCTTAATTTCGTTCTTTTTTTTACTGGTTAAAATGTACGAAACCGGATATATGGCTCCAACTATGGGAGAAGTTATTGTTGAAGTAAAAAGAGACGCGGCCAATGATTCTGATATTCATTAATCACTCATGCATTTATAATACCTGTATTTTTTATTTGCTCTTTTAATTATTTAAAAAGGGAATTACGTAACATTATTGCTTCAAAATACACTTCATCAACAAGTATAAATTATATTAAATTAGCCTAATAATTTACGAAGTATGTTAACGGATTACAATTAATTAAATACGCATCTCCGACATTAGACTTACTTTATTTATACTAAAAAATAAAAAAATCGATTTTTAAATCTTTAAACACATCGCTTCAGTAAACAAAAAAAGGCTACCGTTTAGATAGCCTTTTCTTAAGTAATTATTTTTTCTTTCCGTGATTTTCTGCATGGTGTTTAGCAGATTCATTGGAATGAGTTTCAGCATGTTTTGCATGGCCGTTTGCGGCTTGTGCATGATCTGCTGCTTTTTCATCATTACCTGTTTTGTGATGTTCAGAAGCCTTAGTGTGGTGGTCTGCAGCTTTTTTATGATGTTCCGCAGCCTTTTCGTGATGATCGTGTTTCATGTTAATGAGTTTTAGTTGGTTTATATTAATTTATTCCTATGTTTTAGGACTATTAACTTTTATACTATTTTAATGCCGGTATGTGTAAGCTATTATCCACACATTTATTTTATAAGTGTATATTTATTTCCTTAATAGAAATATATTCCTCATATTTTAATAAATTCGAAGTTGTCATCAATTCAAATACACAATAGAAGTAAATCAGTAACAGAGGTAATTAATCAGTGGCAAGAATCATTTATTGTTAAACAATTATATTAAAATAATGTTAATATGATCGTTTATAATCCTAATAATTTATAACCTTACCCTATGGAAACATCTAACTTAAAACAGCCCGATGTAGTTTTAATCGGTGCCGGAATTATGAGTGCTACACTTGGCATGTTTTTAAAAGAATTAAATCCGGATATTACTATAGAAATTTTTGAAAGACTCGATGCGGTATCTGAAGAAAGCTCCGATGCATGGAATAATGCAGGTACAGGGCATTCAGCTTTTTGCGAATTAAATTATACCCCCGAACGCGAAGACGGTTCTATAGACATTTCTAAAGCTGAAAAAATAGCCGAATCATTTGAAATATCAAGACAATTTTGGTCATACCTTGTAGAAAAAAAAGCCATTCCGGCACCGCATGCATTCATCAGGAATATTCCGCACATGAGCTTTGTGTGGGGCGGTGATAATGTGTTTTATTTAAGAAAACGTTTTGAAGCTTTAAAAAATCATGCGCTTTTTGCAGGAATGATGTACTCTGAAAAGTGGCCGCAACTGGAAGAATGGATGCCCTTAGTAATGGAAGGAAGAGACCCCGGAAGCGAAGTGGCAGCTACCCGGATGGAAACAGGAACGGATGTTAACTTTGGGGCTTTAACCCGTATCCTATTAAACCATTTGGAAAAGCAAGGCGGCGTTACCATTCATTTAAATCATGAAGTACGTGACCTTGATAAAGAAAAAAACGGTAAGTGGAATGTGACCGTAAAAAATTTAAAAGATCATGAAAAAAGACATTTACTTGCCGGCTTTGTGTTTATTGGTGCAGGAGGGGGCGCGCTTCCTTTATTAGAAAAATCAGACATTAAAGAAGCTGAAGGCTTCGGTGGGTTTCCCGTAAGCGGACAATGGTTAAAATGCAATAATGAAAAAGTAATTGCCCGGCATGCTGCAAAGGTATACGGTAAAGCCTCCGTGGGTTCTCCGCCAATGTCGGTGCCGCATTTAGATACGCGTGTTATTGACGGAAAAAAAGCACTATTATTCGGCCCCTATGCAGGCTTTTCAACTAAATTTTTAAAACACGGTTCTTTTTGGGATCTTGCATCATCCTTGGAATTAGATAATTTATTACCAATGTTATCTGCAGGAATTCATAATTTACCTTTAACAAAATACTTAATTAAACAGGCAAGCCAGTCTGATGAAGAACGTTTTGAGGCGCTGAAAGAATATTTCCCGGAAGCGCACATGGAAGACTGGGAATTAGTTATTGCCGGGCAACGTGTACAAGTCATTAAAAAAGATGAAGAAGAAGGCGGCGTGTTAGAATTTGGTACAGAAATAGTAAACGCTGAAGACGGTTCCTTAGCGGCCTTATTAGGTGCGTCACCCGGCGCGTCAACGTCGGTAGCTATTATGTTGGATGTATTGACAAAATGTTTCAAAAAAGAAATTCAATCACCCGAATGGCAGGCAAAATTAAAACAAATGATCCCTTCTTACGGGCAATCCTTAGCAAAGGATGATACCCTTTGTTATTCTATAAGAAAGCATACAAGCGATGCACTTCACTTAAAATATTTTGAACCTGAATTAAAATCGTAACGAATTATGAAAGAACAAAATTATAAAAATCATATTAGGTACTATACACAACACCATTTTGTGTTTTATCCTGTTATACTTATATTATTTTCAGCTTGTATATATGGATTTACACAAGGTCATAATAAACTGCTTTGGCTTGTATTAACGGTTATGGTAACCACAATAGGATGGTTATCGTTTATGTTAAGACAGCATTATGCCTTAGGTAACCAAAACCGCATAGCGCGCTTAGAGTTACGGTTCAGGTATTATGTGGCAACACATAAACGCCTCGAAGAAATAGAGCACAAATTATCGCTGTCACATATATTAGCATTGCGGTTTGCGCCCGACGAAGAATTGGAAACACTGATACAAAAAACGATCGCAGAAAACTTATCTCCCGACGCTATAAAAAGAGCTGTTAAAAATTGGCTTCCCGATCCCATGCGACTTTAAAAACAAACTCTTACCTTTGGCTTTTTAATATGCAGGCAAGCTCTACTACTCCCCCACAAAGCACATCAATAGCCTCACAAACGGTTTACCCAATCCTGTTCTCAATTTGTTTTGCTCATTTATTAAATGATATGCTGCAATCCGTTATACCATCTATTTACCCGATGGTGAAAGCAAATTACCGGTTAACCTTTTCGCAAGTCGGGTGGATCACGTTTACATTTCAATTAACAGCATCCATACTCCAACCTTTTGTAGGCAATTATACGGATAAAAAACCAAAGCCTTACTCGTTTGCCGTTGGTATGGCTTTTACGTTTTTAGGAATTATTTTACTGGCAGTTTCATCAGGCTTTCATTCTATTTTAGTAGCAGTAGGTTGTGTTGGCATCGGGTCTTCTATTTTCCATCCCGAAGCATCTAAAGTTGCCTACTATGCGTCAGGCGGTAGGCGCGGCCTCGCACAATCTATTTTTCAATTGGGCGGCAATACAGGTAGTGCTATCGGGCCATTGTTAGTTGCACTTATTGTTATACCCCGCGGACAATTTTATATATTGTGGTTTATTACAGCTGCGGTTTTGGGTATGATTGTATTAACGAAAGTGGGTAATTGGTACAAAGCGCATTTGTTTTTAAGGGCCTCCGGAAAAATAGTGTTTACAGAACAAAGACAGGAGCTTTCGAAAAGGAAAGTAACTATTTCTATTATAATATTATTGGTACTTATCTTTTCCAAATATTTTTATTTAACAAGCATCACCAGTTACTTCACATTTTATTTAATAGATAAATTTCATTTATCGGTTCAGGAATCACAATTTCATTTGTTCCTGTTTCTTGCTTCCGTAGCTGCCGGAACCTTTCTGGGAGGGCCGTTGGGAGATAAGTTCGGAAGAAAGATCATTATTTGGATTTCCATTTTAGGGATTGCACCGTTTACATTGTTGTTACCGCATGTCGATCTTTTTTGGACACGTATTTTATCCGTGATCATAGGTATTATTATGGCATCTGCTTTTTCAGCCATATTAGTGTATGCACAGGAATTATTACCCGGAAAAGTAGGAATGATCTCAGGATTATTCTTTGGATTTGCTTTTGGCATTGCAGGTATTGGTTCAGCATTGCTAGGCAGGTTAGCCGATAAAACAAGTATTGAATATGTATTTAATATCTGTGCTTACTTACCCCTGCTGGGAATTATAACAGGGTTTTTACCTAATATAAAAAGCCCCAAACGAACATAGAGTATTCAAAAAGTGATGTATAAAATAGTACAGGAATATATTGTGCCTACGTACAAACCTATAGAATCCTTTGTATTCTTTTATAATATAGTCTTAAAGGAAAAGGAGGCTAAGAGCGGAAAATGTGAAACGCACAAAGTCACATGCGCTTTGGCAAAGAGAAAGATTGGTAATCCTACTCTACAAACACCTTAGTACAAAATAAAAGAGTGTACTCCATATTATAATTGCAAACGCACCCCGGGTTAAAAGCTTGAAGGTATTATAATATGTATACGGATGATTGTTTTTGTTTATAGCAATAAAAAGAAATCATAACAATAGGTAATTTATAAAATAAGGAGATCTATAACGGTCACAACCCAACTTAATGTCCTTTACGTTCCTAACATTCCTTATAACAAAAATGCCCTGCAATTTCTTGCAGGGCATTTAATTGAATTTATTAAACTATTACTGTTTAACCACCTTACCAATCTTCACCACTTGGTTGTTGGTAATTACTTTAAAGAAGTAAACACCGTCTTCCAGTTTGTTAAGTCGGATGGTAGTCATATCCGTATTTAAGTTTTCTTTCATTATCAATCTGCCTAAAGCGTCTGTAATTTCCACATGTGTGTTATTAGAAGCTAAGTAAGAAGAGATCGAAATAGTTACATGATCCGTTGCAGGGTTAGGATAGATACCGATATCATCTGATGTTGTGATGGATTCAATACCCGTACAAGGCGATACATTTTGCACTACTGTCGCTGTTACCGCACCGCATACCGAGTTACCCGTTACCGAATAAGTCGTAGTAATAGTTGGCGTAACAGAGATGCTTGTGGTAATTGCACCCGTGCTCCAAGCATAACTTGTAGCTGTTCCGCTAACAGTTAATACCGCAGCATTACCTTTACAAATGATGGTAGCGGAAGTTACAGCCGATAATGTTGGTATTGTACCCACATTTACTATGGTGCTTGCTGTTGAAGTACCGCAGCTGTTAGTGCCTGTAAGTGTATAGGTTGATGTTACACTTGGCGTTACTGCAGTGCTGTTTGTAATTGCACCTGTGCTCCAAGCATAAGCTGTAGACGTTCCTGTTGCAATTAACGTAGCCGTTGCCCCCGCAGTACATAACGTAGAACTTGATGCGCTTACCGTTAAAGTAGGAACATGGTTAACCGTTACATTAACTGTTTTTGTGGTTGTACAACCTAAAGCGGTACCCACTATACTGTAAGTAGTATTAATAGTAGGAGTAGCCGTTGCCGTAGCAGTAGTTACACCAATAGGAGACCAGGAGTAAGTAGTTGCTCCGCTTGCCGTTAAACTCACTGTTGCCCCTGCACAAATTACGCTTGGCGAAGCTGAAGCAATAACCGTTGGCGTAGGTGTAACATTAATGCCTACTGTTTTAGTAGAGCTACAACCTAAAGCTGTACCTGTTAAGGTATAAACAGTGCTTGTAGTAGGACTTACTACAGCAACTGTAGAAGTACCGCCCGCAGGCACCCATGAATAGGTGGTTGCGCCGCTTGCTGTTAATGTAACTGTACTTGCCGCACATGATGTTGTGTTTGATGCAACAGCATTTATTGTAGGTAAAGGATTTACTGTAACCGTTACAGCAGTAGAGTTGATTGTACATCCATTACCATCTGTTGCGGTAAAGCTGTACGTTGTATTGCTTGCAGGAGTTACAGTTAAAGGATTTGTTGTTCCTACGGAAGTAACGCCATTTGTCCAGTTATAAGTAATATTAGGTTGAAGATTTAATGTATACTCTTCAAATTCTCCATAATAAACTGCCATTGCCGGACCGGTAACTAAACCTTCGTTTGATATAACTCTCATTCTTGTAACACCTGTAGAAGCAGAAGCCGGTATCGTTACTGTTGTGGTTTCTGTATGAGGGCCGCTAACAGTAGCTGACGATATATATACCGCTTCACCGGCATCCGTAAACACACCATTTCTGTTATAATCAATGTATACTCCAAATGCATTGCTATAAGAGGTACCTGTAGTAATAGAACCTACAGTTAACGTATATGTATTTCCTTTAATGTAAGTATAAGGCCCAAAAGCTGTAAAGTCAGAATAATCACCGGCAGTACCTGACGCTGTTCCAATAGTACCAATTAATGAATTGGTAGTTGTTGTGTTTGCTAATGGTCCAAAAGAGATATTACCAAAATCTTCATCATTTGTTGGATTAAAAACTGTAGGAGGAGCTGCGTAAACCGGGTTAATCGTATTTCCAAACGTGGCCGATAACGTTGCACTGCTACCGATACAAATTGGGTTTGGTAATGAAGAAGTTACCGGCGGAGTTGTTAATGCAGAGAACACAATTAATGTAGTTGTATTTACAGCAGTACAAGCAGCGTCAACAGCAGTAACCGTATACACAAAAGTACCTGATAATGTAGGCGTAATAGTAACTGAAGCACCTGTTACAGTAGTAGGGATACCGCTTCCCGCTACAGGAGAGCCTGTCCATGTATATACATATGTATTAGCAGTGCCTGTTTTAACAGCTGTTAATGTTACAGATGTATTAGGGCAAATGGATGCTGTTCCTACAGAGGCAGTAACTGCATCAGGTACGGTAACACTTGCTGTTAATGTCACTCTTGGACTTTCACAGTTCCCGTTAAACGACGTTACATAAAAATTAGTGGTTGTACTGATGGATGAAGTGTACGTTTGACTTGTTCCTGCTTGAATTGCATTTGTAGCAGTTGGAGTAGCATACCATTTATAAGAAGTACCACCTGTAACAGACGCTGTTGGAATAGCAACCCCGCACTGTAATGAGTTAAAAGCAGTAGGTGTAACAGGAATTGGATTAACAAGTACACTTGTAGTGGCTGTATTTGTACAACCTGTTACAGTATTAGTTGCTGTTACAGTATATATCTGGGCTACAGCTGTAGTTCCTGTGTTAATCGGAGTTACAACGGCTGTATTAGTAGCAATAGCTCCCGGATTCCATACAAAGTTAATAGAACTACTTACATTCGTTCCTATCTGACCTGAGATATAAGTTAAAGGCCTTCCTGTAGTAGTTGAACTACCACCACTGGCAGGGATTGTTGTTGTAGCACTACAAACTGTACTAGGTGTTTGACTATCAGAATAAATATACATTCCAACATTTCCTGAATAATTATCCCACTGAACAGTAGAAGAAATACCACCTGTGGTAGCATTACTCCAACAGATAGAAATAACAACATTGTCTGTTCCATTCCAGTAAATCGGTGTTGAAAAGTTAAATGTATTAATTCCTACAGTTGGTAAATAACTATTACCTGCTCCTGCACCCAAATAAACCTGTGTTAATCCATTTATGGTATTTGCAGCGACAAATGAAGATTGACTGGTTGTACCTGCGTTAATAGCAAATCCATTGTAAGCCTGACCAACTGCTGTTACATTTAATCCTATGCTTGTAATATTACCAATAGTTAATCCTTGTGCTGCTAATTCTGCTGCTGTGTATATATACTGCACTTTTGCTCCGCCCCAACCGTGATAGAATGGAGAACCGCCTGAACCACTTGTACTTGCTCCTGAACCTACAGTGGTTGTAGAAGAAACCGCGTTAATTGAAATAGCACTAAGTGCAACAGTTCCACCTGAACAAACCATAGATGGCGTAGCCAATGCATTAGTAATATTCGGAGGTGCATTTAATGTAACATTAACAGAAGCGGTTGTTGTACAAACACCGTCAACCGCTGTAACCAAATATGCACGTGTTCCGCTTGTTGTTGGTGTAACAGCCGTTGTTGCACCTGTTACAGAAGTTGGTATTCCGCTGCCTGCTGCAGGAGTAGCCGTCCATGTATAAATATATGTGTTAACCGTACCTGTTTTTGTTGCTGTTAATGTAAATGTACTGCCCGGGCAAATAGCAGTTGAAGTGGATGCCGCAGTAACGCCATCAGGAATTGTTACCGATTCGGTTAACATAGCCCTTACACTTTCGCATGTTCCGTTAAAAGCAGAAACATACCAAGTTGTAGTTGCATTAATCGCCGTTGTAAAATTAGCACTCGCCCCTGCCTGTAAAACAGTTGTTGAAGTTGGAGTTGCATACCATTTATAAGAAGTACCACCGCTAACGGATGCTGTTGGTATTGCTAAACCACACTGTGTTGCGTTAACCGCAACAGGTGTAGCCGGTAAAGGATTTACCAATATGCTGACAGTAGCAGTATTTGAACATGTGGTTAATGTATTTGTACCTGTAATAGTATAAATTTTTGTAGCCGCTGCTGTACCTGTATTTACCGGGTTAACTGTTGTAGTATTACTATTTATAGCGCCGGGGTTCCATTGCCATGTTAAAGGACCTGCACCTGATGTTTGTATTTGCCCGTTAATATAAGTTTGAGGCCGGCCGGTTGTTGTAGAACTACCTCCGCTTGCGGGAATTGTAGTAGTTGCACTACATACTGTACTTGGTGTTTGGCTATCAGCGTAGATATACATGCCGACATTAGTTGCGTAATTATCCCAGGTAACGGTAGAAGAAGCTCCTCCAGTTGTTGCGTTACTCCAGCAGATAGATATAACCACATTATCCGTACCATTCCAGTTAATAGGAGTAGAGAAATTAAATGTGTTGATGCCTACAGTAGGCAGATAGCTGTTATTGGTACCTGTTCCTAAATAAACTTGTGTTAGCCCGTTAATAGTACTGGCAGTTGCAAAAGCAGATTGGGTAGTTGTGCCAGCGTTAATGGTAAATCCTTCATAAGGTATGCCTACAACTGTAACATTTAACCCTAAGGATGTAATATTACCGGCACTTAATCCCAAAGCGTTTAACTCCGCTGCCGTATAAATGTATTGCACTTTAGTTCCTCCCCAACTGTGATAAAATGGAGATCCGCCAAAACTTGATGTGCTGCTGCCGGCTCCCACTGTAAGGGAACCTGAAGCGATAACGGGAGTTGTTGCGTTTAAATTCACATTTGCGCCTGAACAGATTACTGTCGGGTTTGCAGTTGCGGTAATTACAGGAGGATTATTTGAGGTAACACTTACTGAAGAAGTTGTAGTACAAATACCGTCTGTGGCCGTTACACTATAAATATAAGTTCCCGGGGCAGTTGGAGTAACGTTAAGTGTTTTCCCCGGAACTGAAGAAGAAAGTCCGCTTCCTGCAACAGGCACTGCTACCCATGAAAATGTATAAGGGTTTACGGTTCCTGACTGAACCGCTGTTAACGTTACTGAACCTGCAGGACAAATATTTGCCGCGCTTGTTGTAGCTGTTACAGCATCAGGCTGTGTAACATTAGCTGTTAAAGCAGTTCTTGAACTTTCACACGTACCAACAGCCGCCGCTACATAAAACGTAGTAGTTGTATTAATTGATACTGTATAAAACTGGCTTGAGCTTGATTGTAATACTGTAGTTGAAGTTGGTGTTGCATACCAATGGTATAAACTTCCGCCGCCAACCATAGCTGTTGGAACGCCATTACCGCACTGTGATGAATTAGTAACGGTTGGTGCCGCAGGTAAAGGAGTTACTGTAACATTTAAAGGAGCGGAAGTGATTGTACAACCATTTGCATCTGTTGCTGTGATACTGTAAGTAGTATTAACTGCGGGAGACTGAACAGTAGTACTGGTAGTTGCAATAGTTGTTCCGTTACTCCAAGCATAAGCAGTATAGGTTGGCATTGCACCCCCTCCATTATTAGCGCTTGAAACGTTTAACATATATTCTTCATATTCTCCATAATAAACAGGCATTGTTGGTCCGGTAACCAAGCCTTCATTACAAATAACACGCATATGGGTTAATCCGTTTTTGGCAGTAGCAGGAATAGTAATACTTACTGTTTCCGTATGTGTTCCGGAAGTTGTAACAGTAGAAACATATACCGCTTCACCGGCGTCTGTATATATACCATTCCTGTTATAATCAATATATACCCCAAAAGCATTACTGTAAGCGGTAGCTGCCTGTAAAGATGTTAAGCTCATACTGTATGTATTGCCTGCCGTAAAATTATAAGGACCGAACGTCGTAAAATCAGAATAACTTCCGGCTACGCCTGATGCCGTACCTATGGTTCCGGTTAAGCCGTTTATTGCCGAACTATTATTAAGTGTTCCAAATAATACATTTCCGATATCTTCATCTGAAGTAGGATACGTCACCGCGGGAGGTAAAGCATAGTTGGCAGGGTTAGAAGAACTGAATATTGGGGATAACGTTGTACTTGAACCCGCACAAAGTGGATTTGAAGAAGATGTTGCTGTTACTATAGAACCTAACAATGGCTCATCGTTATAAGATGTTCCGGCTAATGTTCTTGCATATGTTACATCATTTGCAGTAATAGTCCACATTACATTTGCGTTAACAGGATTTGCAACCGGAATCGTTCCTGTCCAGTTTGAAGTAGCTGTTGTGTTGCCACCTGTAAGCGCAATAGTTGGCTGCGCTACTCCGTTAAAGCTATAACTTAATACAACAGATGTTAAAGGATTTGTTCCCGGAGTAATGTTAGCTGTTACTGTGCGTGCGGCAGCGATACATTGATTACCAATTAAATTAATAGAGTTAGCATTCAATACCGGCGGATTAGGCACAGCAATAACATTAATATCGTCAAACGTTAAATACCATGGGCTTGAATTTCCAATGCATTTAACTGCTATATAATAAATGCCTGAAGTAGCAACCGTAAATGTATTTGATACATTTACATACACAGTATTTGTAAGAGCACCTGTTGCTGAAACAATGTTAGATAAACCGGTTGTTGATTGAGACGTTCCTACTAGTAAAGAAAACTCTGACCATCCTGTCAGACCATCCGTAATATAACCTGCAGAAGCTGAATAAGTCATACCTGCATTTAATTGAAGACCATTTGTGTAAAAATAATCTCCGGTAGCTGCCGTTCCATAACGGAATGACGCAAATTTACTTCCTGTTTTAGGAATTTGGTTATATGAACCTGTAGCAGCAGTATACGTTTTACAAATAGATCCTAAACTGCTTGCTGCCCATGAACAATTTGGTAATTGATCGTTAGCCGTAATCCCTTCAAAACCTTCAGAGTAGGATATAGAATTAGTTACTGTTGGAGCAACCGTAACCATAATCGATGAAGATGCCGCCGTACCGGTACCACATGTTAAAACATTTTGGTAATAAGTTGTAGTAGATATAGTTGGATTGGCAGTAGATAATGTTTGCGATGGGATCGAAGTCCATGTAGAACCATTAGGTGATGATTGCCATTGATAAGTAGTACCTGATACTGTAGAAGAACCTGTTGTGCTAAGCGCAACATTTGGAGAAGCACAAATATAAGTTTGAGAGGCAACAGAAGTACCTCCCGTTGGTGCTGGCCCGTAATTAATCATTACAGGAGTAGATGTAGAAGAGCTAACACCACAAGATACCACACATTGAAAATAAGTTGTTGAACTTACTATCGGGCTGTAGGCAATATTTGTAGCTGATGATATACTAGAGTAAGATACTCCGGTAGGCGAAGATAACCATTGATAAGTTAGACCTGTAGCGGACGTTGATCCGGCTAAGTTTAAATTAATAGTTCTGGGAGTACAAAAAACAGTACTGGAAGCAGTAGCTGTTCCGGAGGTTGGAGTTCCGGAGCATGCGGGAGGAACAGTATATGTAATTAAAATTTTAGGCAGGGAAGCTGCTGCCGCACCATAGCCATAAATATTATATGTATTTGTTGATGCTCTTGCATAACCTATACATAGTTGTGTACTAGTAATATTACTTGCTATAAAACTTATACCGGCAGCATTTAGCACTTTAGTATTTAATGCATTAGCAGTCCAGGTTGTATTATTAAACGTTGTGCCTGATGTACAATTGGTATACAATGCAGCACCGGCTATTCCTGCCGGATTTCCTATAAACCCGTAAAGGTTATTTGAAGCCCCTGAAGTTATTGACGAGTAGGTGGTAAATAAACATGATGCCGCTGTAACTACTGCACTTGCAGGCAAAGATGAAAGATCAAATTTTGCCCAACCCGCATTTGCGCCTGAGTTAATTGTAATCATATCCCCATCATTTTTCGTCCCTCCGGCATTTACTGAGCCAGAATTAAAGGAACCGGCAGTGCCGGTAGCCGTAATGGTAACTGTTGTTTGCGCCTTTATTCCAACAAATAGCATGATGGAACAAAGACCAGTTAGTAATATTCTTTTCATATTTTAATTTTTAATTAGTCCGTAAAGCTAATAAAATAAAAAGTGAGAAGAATATATTTAACATAAAAAACCAATCCACATTGGATGGAAATCATATCTCTTTTTGGATCTAAATATTTTAGAAAGTATGCTTTTTAACTTTTAAAATCGTTTTTTTGTTAAGATTGTTAAATGAAGTTAAATAGGATAATTTTCTCCTTTTTTAATGAAGACCAAAGGCCGCAAGTAGTTTAAAGCAAAACGGAAGACTCTAAAGTTAAATTTCAGTATAGTTTTAGTTAATGAATTGATAAAAAAAATGAAAAATTGAAAATCCAATTGTAGGCGAAAAAAAGTAAATTTCCGAAAAAACAGATAAGAAATCTCAAAGAACATGTTGATAACCTATCTTTAATTCGTAAATAAAAAAATTATTTTATTTTGTTTTTAATACTTCATTTTTATATATTAATAGCGATATTGTTTTAATTTTGGCTGATAAAGCTGTAACTATACTTTTATTTTATGAATTTAGAAGAATTACGGGATTATTGTATTGCTAAAAAAGGAGTGGAGGAAACCTTTCCTTTTGATAATGAAACTTTAGTGTTTAAGGTAATGGGGAAAATGTTTTTACTTACGGGCATCGAATCACAACCTCTTCAGTTTAATGTAAAATGCGATCCTGAAAAAGCAATTGAATTACGCGAAATGTATTCGAATGTATTACCAGGCTATCACATGAGTAAACAACACTGGAATACGGTGATCTGTGAGGGTTCCGTAAATAAAAAACTAATTAAACAATGGATCGACGACAGTTATGAATTAATTGTAAATAGTTTAACAAAAAAGCTGAAAGCTGAACTGGACCGCCTTTAAGCAATTACTCCTCTTTAAAAAAGTTAAGCTTGTGCAGATCGATAAGCTGCGTTTTTTGATAATAAAAATTAATGACCTCCGGGTATTTGTAACCCAGCTTTGCCATACGCATAGCGCCTTCCTGGCACATACCTACTCCATGACCAAAACCTCTTCCTTTAAAGACCAACGTGTCGCCCTGCGGAATGATGGTGAAAAATGTTGATTTTAATTGCAGGTCTGTCCTTATATTTCTTAAAGGTATTTTTTTATTATTTGCTTCTAGATAAGCTTTACGACTATCCTGTTTAAAATTAATTGCCAGCCAACGCGCATTCGAATCCTGAATGGGATAGTTATGTTTTAATTTTAAATAAGACAACCAGTCTTCCTTAGCCATTTTACGTTCCCATTTTGCATTGGGCATTTTGGTGCTGAATGTATCATTTACACTTCTTAAATAGGATAGCTTGCTGCCCCACACATCTTCCGAATTTACAGTTTGCCCGCCACTGTTACTATGAAAAGCCGCCTCAATTAAATTAAGGTTATCATCCACTACTACTTTTCCTTTGGTTTCTGCTACCGCTTTCATAATTTCCAGTTCGGTCGTTTTCCCAAAATAGGCCTGGCAATGCGTATGATCGCATAAACCAAAGCCTTCCGCGCCATGCTTTTGTAAATGCGACAGGGCAAAGGTTCTTGCCAGTATAGCTTGTACTTTATAAAATTCCTGGTAAGAGCGCCTGCCCGACTCCGCCTGTACGACGCCCGCAATATAATTATCAAGTGTAATTTCATTAATGCATTTGAGGTTCCCCGCCTCTACATCCACTATTAAATTGTCCTGATAAAATCGCGGTTTTCTTTCGGGCGCAATAAGTTTAAAACGAAACGCTTTTAAAGGCTCAACGCTTGAGATTTTAACGCGTTTAAATCGCCCGATCACGTTTTCGAATGTTTTTATTTCGATAGAATCATTTACATAACTCAATTTAATGATAGGGAATTTTGAAGTGCTTGTTATTTCATTTCCATTAGCCCAAATGCTGTAGATTCCTTCCTCAGCGCTAAAAGTAAAGGCTTGCGTTTTTATCTGCGAAAAGATTTTAATATTTACAATTTCATCCGACAAGTATTTTTTAGACGCAGACTTAACCGCAACCGGTTTTTTTAAAACAATTTCATTTTTATGCAGTTCTTTATGCGTATGCCTTCCAACAAACGTTAATAAGAACGCAAGAGTAATTATATTAATGCTTTGCATGCAGTTGTTTATAAATTAAGTGTGCTACTTTTTTAGAAGCTCCGCTGTTTCCTAATAGTTTAATAAGTTCGTCATAATCAGCAAGTATTGGCTTTCTTAATTCGGGGTCTACTATTTTAATAAGTTCTTCTTTTAAATTTTTTGGTGTTAAATCCGTTTGGATCAGTTCTTTTATAACAGGCCTGTTTAAAATTAAATTAGGTAACGAAATATATTTTACCCGGCCGCCAACCACCATTTTTGCAATGGAGTAGGATACGGTTCCTCCCTTGTAGCATACAACCTGCGGCAACCTAAACAAGGCACTTTCAAGGGTTGATGTGCCTGATTTTATAATGCCTGCGTATGCGTTGTGCATTAAAGCATAGGTTTGATTAAATACTACTTTCAGGTTCTTATCCAACGCGGGTTGGTATGCTTCTTTAGGTAAATTAGTAGTGCCTGCAATCACAAATTGATAGTCTTTAAAATCATTTATCACGTTAAGCATAATCGAAAACATCCGCTCAATTTCCTGCTTCCTGCTGCCCGGTAAAACCGCTATAATAGGGCGATTATCCAGCTTATTATGTTTAATAAATGTATCCCTGTCGGGCAGTGTTGCTTTTTCCTGCTCTATGGCATCCAATAACGGGTGGCCCACGTAATCGGCAGCGTAGCCGTGTTTTTTATATACTTCTACTTCAAAAGGCAAAATGACAAACATCTTTTCGCAGGCACGTTTTACAATCTCTACCCTGTTTTCTTTCCATGCCCAAATGGTAGGAGAAATATAATACAATACCCTTATGTTATTTTGCTTTGCCCAATCGGCAATGCGCAAATTAAAGCCCGGGTAATCCACTAATATCAATACATCCGGTTTATAGCTTAAAATATCGCGTTTGCAGAATTCAATGTTTTTTAAAATGGTACGAAGGTTTTTTGCTACCTCTACAAAGCCCATAAAGGCCAGGTCCTTAATATGCTTTACCGGTTCTTCATGAGCAACCTTTGCCATGAGGTCGCCACCCCAAAAACGAAATTTAATAGTGTGATCAAGCAACAGCAGCTCTTTCATCATGTTTGATGCGTGAAGATCGCCTGATGGCTCGCCTGATATAATATAATATTTCATTAATTAATTTTTAAATTTAAAGCAGCGAAATGTATAACACCAAGCCTACATAGCCAAATGTGGCATATATAATTCCCTTGGCTAAATTGTACGCTTTTTTATTTAACAACAGGTAAAAAACAATGAGGTTTGCCACAACGCACATAATGGTTACTTCCTGCAACATTTGTCCCATTTTTAAATACTTAATAAAGCTGCCGGGAAAGCCGATAGCGCTGTGAAAAAATGCCCAATAGCATAAAAAACAAAATGCCGGGAACAGTATGCCGATCACACATCCGATCCATTTTTTATCTAATTTATCTAGCATGTTTATAATATATTTTTTAAATGATTAATGTATTGGTGCGCTGTAAGGTCGTGCATGACGGGCACTATGGACACATACCCGTTTTGCAAAGCCCATTCATCGGTATCGGTTGCTTCAGGCTCAAAGTTCACAAACTTACCGGTAAGCCAGTAATAGGCTCTTCCGTAAGGATCCTGCCTTTCTTCAAACTCTTCAACCCAATTTGCCCTGGCCTGCCTGCATATTTTTACGCCATTAATTTCATCGGCTTTTAATTTAGGGAAGTTTACATTCAGGCACATTCCTTTGGGTAATTCCGTTTTAAGGCACGATGTGATAATTCGTTCAATAAATAGTGTTGTTGCGGTAAAATCCGCATCAATGCTAAAATCGCTCAAGCTAAACCCTACTGAAGACGTGCCTTCCAAAGAGCCTTCGATAGCCGCACTCATAGTGCCCGAATAAATAACATTTATAGAACTGTTACTGCCGTGATTAATGCCCGACACGATTAAGTCGGGCTTACGGGGCAATAATTTATTAATCGCCATTTTTACACAATCTACCGGGGTCCCGCTGCAGCTGTATTCTCCAACGGCCCACGAATGGTATTTTGTTTTTTGTAACCGCAATGTTGAGTTAATGGTAATGGCATGCCCCATGCCCGATTGTGGCTTATCGGGCGCTATGACAAACACATCGCCAAATTTTTGAGCAATGGATGACAAATGCAGAATGCCGGGGGCGCTTATGCCGTCGTCGTTAGTTACAAGTATTAAAGGTCTTTGTTCCATTTTGGTAAATCTATTGGTTTTGTAAAGCTTTTTTAAGGATAAAATATTTTTTTACTAAACATACTTTGTTCATTTGGTCGGGGTTTATTTATGGATACCGGTATATTGGATTTTAAGCCTTTAATTAACGGGTTATTTAATTGTATTTATAAGTTTTTTGCTATTTTTGTTATACTAACTATACTTTACTTTTATGAAAAAAATTATTAATACCACAAAAGCGCCCTCTCCCATTGGTCCTTATAACCAAGCCATTCAGGTTGGAGACAGTGTATACGTATCGGGAACTATTGCTATGGACCTTGGCTCTAAACAATTAATAAAAACAAACATTAAAGAAGAAACAAAAGTAGTAATGGATTATTTGGGCGAAATTTTAAATGCCGCCGGCCTTACTTATGATAACATTGTAAAAACCACTATATTTTTAGCGGATATGAATAATTTCGTTCATGTGAATGAAGTTTACAGTGGTTATTTTAAAGGAGATTTTCCTGCAAGAGCTACTATACAGGCAGACAGGTTACCTAAGGATGCAAATGTTGAAATCAGTGTAGAGGCAAGAGTATTTTAATATTCTTAAAAAAGGTAACTTACTGTTTTACAGCAGTATAATAATCACTAAAATAGCCTGTTTTACAGTTTCAGTACTTAAAATTAGTGTAATTAACGTTTTAAAAGAATAATTTAAACCTTTTAAAGATAAAATTAAAAGGTTTAACGAAAGTTGCATAAAAAATTTGTTTATTTATTTATTTGTTATAATTTTACTTTAACTAATAAATTTATGTTATGAATATTTTTGTAAGCAATATCAGCTTTAAAGTTAGAGAAGAAGCACTAAGTGAACTTTTTTCTCAATATGGTGAGGTAACGTCCACAAGAATTATTAAAGATAAGGAAACGAAACGAAGCAGGGGCTTTGGTTTTGTGGAAATGGCCAACGACGACGACGGGCAAAAGGCCATTGATGCGCTGAACGGATCAGAGCATTATGAAAGAGCGATAGTTGTATCACAGGCAAAGGGAAAACCTGAAACCGCTGCATAAAATTTACTTTTACGATATATTTTATGGAAAGAACAGTCTTCTGAAAGATCGGGAGACTTTTTTTACGTGCTAATTTTTAATGGTCAGTAAGCCTGTACCATTGTCGTAAAGTGTATTATATATTCTTAAACCCCGTATGGCAGGCCCTCCAAGCAAGGCCCCGTCAATAATTTGCCATTTTGAGCCGCTCAGGCTGTCTTTTAACGTAAAATTATCAGATTGTACCTTGGCAATAGCATTCGCATCATCCGGGTAATAGGTCGAAGTTCTTTCCATGGCAACAAAGTCTGCCGAACTGTTTTGAGATTTCCGGTATACAATAATACCGTTTACACCGCCTTTTAAGTAAACCCATCCTCCTATTTGTGAAAGGCCTGAGTGCGGCGGGTTAGTTGCTATATTATAAAGCGGATCGGAAGGACGAAGCGTAATATTTACAGTTTGGTAAGGAATATTATCCTGTATAGTCTTTGCTTTCTTTTTACAGGAAATAGTGTATAATGAGACCAACAAAAGTAATATGCCAAAATTTCTAAACATTAGTCAACACTATCCTTTAAACAAATACCTTTAACGCTACAAATATACATCATTTTATGGACTTTGAAAAGCCTACGCCTCCACGTAATCGGAACGTTTTTTTACCAGTTATATTGTCTTTAGTTTTAGTTTTAGGAATTTGGCTGGGTTATTTTTTAAGTCAAAGAATGAGTACGGGGGGTTCATTTTCTCGAAATCAAAGCTCAGGCAACGAAAAAATAAACAGCCTTTTAGATTATATAGAATACCAGTATGTTGATACGATCAACAAAAAAGAGCTTGTAGAAAAAACAGTAACTTCTTTATTGCAAAGCCTTGACCCACATTCGAGTTACATAGCAGCCAGTGAATTTAATGCCGTTAATGAACCTTTGGAAGGTAATTTTGACGGAATTGGCGTAGAATTTAATATTATTAAAGATACCATAAGGGTTATAAACCCTATTGATGGAGGACCTTCAGAAAAAATAGGAATACGGGCAGGAGATAAGCTTATTAAAATAGAAGGTAAAAACGCCGCCGGTGTAAAAATTACCAATAAGGAAGTTTTTGACAAACTGAGAGGCATCAAAGGCAGTACCGTTAACGTTAGTATGATGCGTTCGGGAATTAAAAAAGCGATCGATTTTAAAATAATAAGAGATGCTATTCCTTTGTACAGCTTGGATGCTTATTATATGATTGATAAAACAATAGGTTACATTAAAATAAGCAAGTTTGCCGCTACAACTTATGAGGAATATTTAAAAGCCTTTAATACTTTAAGTAAAGAGGGTATGAAAAAACTGGTATTGGATTTGCGCGGTAATCCCGGAGGTTATTTAAATGCAGCCGTTGATATTTCGGACGAGTTTTTGGCTAATGGTTTGCAAATTGTTTACACACAGGGTAAGGCAAACCCAAAAAAGGTTTATAAAGCAACGGAGCGGGGCAGTTTTGAAAACAGCCCCATGGCCGTTTTAATTGATGAAGGATCGGCAAGCGCCAGCGAAATTGTAGCTGGTGCCATACAGGATAACGACAGGGGGATTATTATTGGCAGGAGAAGCTTTGGTAAAGGGCTTGTACAGGACCAAATGCAATTGCCCGACGGATCTGCTATACGGTTAACCATTGCCAGATACTATACGCCAACCGGGCGCTGTATTCAAAAGCCTTATACAAATGATAAGGATCAATACTATAATGAAGAATACGATCGTTTTGCGACCGGGGAGCTGCTGAATGCGGACAGCATTAAGCTTGATAAATCGAAAGAATATAAAACACCGGAAGGAAAAACAGTATATGGCGGCGGCGGCATTATGCCGGATGTATTTGTACCGATAGATACTTCAAAAGCAAACTCTGTATTAAATAAATTATTTTACGCGGGTGTTGTTAACACCTTTGCTTTTGAATATTCGGACAGTAACCGGGCTAAATTAAAAGCGTATGGGTCCGCTAAAAATTTTATTAATCAATTTACGGTAAGTCATGATGTTTTAGAAGGCTTTTACGCTTATTGCGAAAATCAAAACGTAAAGTTAGATGCCGGCACTAAAGCAAAAGCAACAAGCGCGTTAAAGCCTTATTTAAAAGCATTGATAGGCAGAGATGTGTTTGATAAAGACGCTTATTATCCTATTATCAATGAAAATGATAAGTGCATCTTAAAGGCAGCAGAAATTTTAAATAAAAACAAATAATCCATTTAAATAGCTATTTTTACTGTTATAACTATTTATTATGACGATAAAACTTTTAGCTATTCCTTTAATTGCAGCGTTGCCGGTCTTTTTTTCCTGCGGTACTAATTCTGAAGATCAAAAAAACCAATTGGCTGAGGAACCTGATTCAACAGTGAACATGCCCGATATTGCTTTAGCAGCGGCAACCGATGATAACGATGTTTCTTATAACCTACCGTCTCCGCTGCAAATAGCTTATGTATTTAAAAAATCGGGCGCAGGCTTTATCTCTACGCTTCCCAATAATAAAGCAAATACAACAAAATATAATACAAGCAATTATAAAAAAGCTGTTAATTTTGGTATATACAGTGCGGATCTTGCTTATTGCTTATTTAATAAAAAGTACCAGGAATCGAAAGAATACTTAAAGGCCTGTAAGGATATAGGCTCTTATTTAGGGCTGGATAAGGCTTTTGAAAGTGAAAATATGGCTCAGAGATTTGACAAAAATATTTCGAATGATGATTCTTTGATCAAGTTGGTTTCGAGTGTTCAAATGAAAACGGATATTATGTTTGAGGAAAATAAACAAAAGCATATTAAGGTGTTGGCCATTGCCGGCGCTTGGACTGAAAGCCTATACATTGCCTGTGAAATTTACACCAAAGATAAAAATAAAAAAATTCAGGCGAGCTTATTAGAACAATTGCTATTGTCTGAACCCATTATTAAAGCGCTTAAAAGCAATAAAAATACAGAAGTGGAAGTGCCGGCATTAATTGCCTCGATCGAAAAAATTAATAATGAATTTAATATGATCCCCGCTATCAGCTCGGCGGTAGAGAAAGATGAAGAGATTGATTCCAACACAATTTCTATAACGGATAATGAAATGAGGCTTATGATAGAATCTATTAAAGCACTCAGAGCAGAAATGATCAAATAATAATTTAAAAGCTTAAACCCCGAATTAACGATAATTAAAAAAATCCATACTTTTTACACATGAAAACAATTATTATACCTATCCTAACGTTAACTTTTATTTTTATTTTAATGTCTTTTCAAACCGGCAATATTTTATGTAATGCTAAGGAAATGAAAGAAAAAGCAAGTGCTTTGTTGGACCCTTATAAGTATGACAGTTCGGAAATGACTAAAATATTATATAAAACCAAAGAGTCGGTTAAAGAGGTGGAAGTGCCTTTGTTTATTGGAGAAAAATACCGGTTTGTATTTGAAATGGAAGCATTGCCTAAGCATGTGGAAGTGCAAATTTATAATAAAGACAAGACTTCTAAAAACAGAAAATTATTATTTTCTTCGAAAGAGTCGGCTTCCGATAAAAAAGAATTTCAGTTTGATGTAACACGGGTTCGCACCGTATATGTTGATTATATAGTTCCTCAAGCAGAAGCAGGGGCATACACAGGATGCGCGGTTTTTATGCTTGGTTACAGGCTTAAATAGCAGGTTATTTTAGTCTTGCCTTTCAATCTCATAGCCCTTTTTCTTCCAATCGTCAAATCCTTTTTCAAGGTTAACAACGTGTGCAAAGCCTTCTTTTTTCATAAGGTCAGCGCATTCTCCACTTCTTCCGCCACCGGCGCAATAAATTAAGTAGGTTTTACTTTTATCTAATTTAGAAATTACGGCTTCTGAATTTTTATCTAAATAATTAATTTGTGTGGAACCTTTAATATAACCCTTAACTTTTAATTCATCGCTCGTTCGAAGGTCGATCAATACTGATTTTTTTTCATCGATCATTTTCTTAAAGGTTGCAGCATCCACATTCTCCACTTTAGTTTGCGAAAAACTAATTACAGAGATAAAGAGGGCGATAAGTGTAAGTGCTTTTTTCATATTTATAAGAGTTAATTGTTTTTAAATGAGAGTAACCGGTTAATTGCTTCGAATGAATTAAAATTATTTTACGCGTTTTATTTGTGCCATATAAAATCCGTCGAAGCCTTCGCTCGGCAAAATAGTTCTATCTTTTATCAATTCAAAATTTTTATTGTCTGCTAAAAAGGCATCCACCCGGTTCCTGTTTTCACTTGGTAAAATACTACAGGTAGAATACACAAGTTGTCCGCCTATTTTTGTCATGCCTGAGTAATCGTTCAATATTTTTTGTTGCAGGGATTTTGTGCGTTCAATAAATTCTAAATTCAGTTTCCATTTAGCGTCGGGGTTTCTTTTTATAACTCCCATACCGCTGCAAGGCACGTCCAGTAATACTCTATCGGCCGTATTTTCTAATCGTTTAATGGTTTTACTCCCTTCAATTAATCGCGGTTCAATATTACCCGCTCCTGCCCTGCGCGCCCGTTTTTTTAATTCATCCAATTTCCATTGTGTAATATCCATGGAAATGATCTGTCCTTTATTTTGCATGAGTGCCGAGATATGGAGGCTCTTTCCGCCGCCGCCTGCACAGGCATCAATGACACGCATCCCGGCTTCAGGCGCTAGAAATTCAGAGATCTGCTGCGAGCCGGCATCCTGTAATTCGAATAAGCCCAGCTTAAATAATTGATTTTGGAAAAGGTTTTGCCTGTTCACTAAAACCAATGCATCCTTGTGGTCTTCTAAAGGTACAACTTCAATCTCCTGTTCCGCTAAATGTTTTAATAAAATTTCTTTTTTAGTTTTTAAGGTATTAACCCTCAACACTACTTCTGCCTGTTTATTAAGCGCTTTTGCCTGCTCTTCCCATTCTTCTTTACCTAATTCTGTTTCTCCCAATGTCCATAACCAATCAGGGTAAGCCTGTAAAATCTTTTCATCTTTCAGGGCTTTGTATTTATCCAGAATCTTTTTTTCATCAAGGTTTTTAAAGTCTCGTTCATCGGGCATTGGCATATATTTTAAAATAAAATAAACACCCAACATTTCCCAATAACTTGTTTCTGAATCGGCCAAATAGGACAATAAACGGTATTGTCGCACCATATCATAAGTTGTTTCCGCTACAAAGCGCCTGTCCCTGCCACCAAATTTCGGATTTTCCTTTAATGTTTTTTCAATAACCTTATCGGCATATTTTTGATCGTTAAATATGGTAGATAGAGCGTCAACAACCGCCTGCAATAAAATGCGATGGGGCTTAGCCGGTTTTTTATTTTTTTTGGACATGCGCAAAGTTAAGATTTTTGCATACCCGGTTTGCTTTATTTTTTGTTTATATTTACCTGTCCACAATTATAGTTTTTGAATGAAAACACTCGTTATTATACTGTTAACACTAAGTACAGCATTAGTTGCTCAAAACAAAAAAAGAATTTTGTTAATGAACGGAACAGCTCATATTGGTAACGGGCAAGTTATTGAAAACAGCTATGTCGCTTTTTCGGAAGGGAAAATTGATTTTGTTGCCGATGCGCGCCTTACAAAATTAGATATGACGAAATTTGATACAACTATTGATGTGTTCGGCAAACATGTGTATCCGGGATTTATAGCTCCTAATTGTATTTTAGGTTTACAGGAAGCGGAAGCTGTAAGACAAACCAGCGATTACGCGGAAGTAGGAGATTATAACCCGCACATTAGGAGTTTGATCGCTTACAATACTGACAGTAAAATTTTAGAAACGGTTAAAGCCAACGGTATATTGTATACACAGTCTACACCGCGCTACGGTGTTATTAGCGGTAGCTCTTCCATACTGGCAACAGACGGTTGGAACTGGGAAGATGCTGTGATAAAACCGGATGACGGCATCCATTTAAATTTTCCTATTTCTATACAAAGACACGGCTGGTGGGCAGAACCGCAACCAAGTGATAAGAATACAAAGTTTCGGGAGCAATTAAATGATCTGAACACTTTTTTTGAAAACGCAAAGGCCTATAACAACACGCCAACCGTTAGTGAAAAAAACTTACGTTTTGAAGCTATGAGGGGTTTATTTAACGGCACTAAAAATCTATACATCCATACCGATTATGTAAAGGATATTATAATGGCCGTGAATTTCTCTAAAAAATTCGGCATTAAAAAAACGGTTATTGTTGGCGGTAAAGACAGCTATAAAGTAACGCAGCTTTTAAAAGAAAATAACATCGCGGTTATGGTTAATCGTGTGCACGACCTACCTGAATTACCTGAAGCGGATATAGACCTGTTTTATAAATTACCGTATTTATTACAAAAAGATTCTGTACTGTTTTGTCTGCAAAACCAGGGAGAAATGGAAGCAATGAATTCACGTAACCTGCCTTACCTTGCAGGCACAGCGGCCGCATACGGCTTAACCAAGGAGCAGGCTTTACAAAGCATTACGTTGAATACCGCAAAAATTTTAGGGGTAGATCGTTTGATAGGCAGTTTGGAACCGGGCAAGGCCGCATCCATCGTAGTTTCCGCAGGCGATGTATTGGATATGAAAAGCAGTGTTATTGCGATGGCTTTTATAAATGGAAGATACATTAAGGTTACTAATTTTCAGAACGACCTTTATAAAAAGTATGCCGATAAATACGGGGTTAAGCAGTAGGCTGGTTTCCTCAGATTTCGCAGAAGGCGCAGATTAAATAATACTTATATGACGTTTACACTCAAAGCTAATTTGATTGATATTATTGCGAAGGAAATTTACCCGGCTGAAGTCACGGTAGAAAACAGCAAAATCGCTTCCATTAAAAAAATAAATGAAACATGTATTACCTATATTTTACCGGGCTTTATAGACGCGCATGTACATGTGGAAAGCAGCATGCTGGTGCCAAGTGAATTTGCACGAATAGCTGTAACGCATGGCACTGTAGGAACCATTTCTGACCCCCATGAAATAGCTAACGTTTTAGGGGTTGCGGGTGTTGATTATATGATCGAAAATGCTAAACAAGTTCCTTTTCATTTTTATTTTGGAGCGCCCTCTTGTGTACCTGCAACTAATTTTGAAACAGCGGGAGCAATTATTAATTCAAATGACGTTGATAAACTACTATCACGTAAAGACATTGTGTACCTGGCAGAAATGATGAATTTTCCGGGAGTTATTTATAAAGATGAAGAAGTACTAAAAAAAATCGCATCCGCTAAAAAACACGGTAAACCTATTGACGGACATGCTCCCGGCCTTACAGGTGAGGATATGCAAACGTATTTTAACGCGGGAATATCTACTGACCATGAATGTTTTGGCTATATAGAAGCTTTAGAAAAAGCAAAGCATGGTGTTAATATTATGATCCGTGAAGGAAGCGCTGCTAAAAATTTTGAAACATTAATCAGTCTTCTAAAAGACTACCCCGACCAAATTATGTTTTGCTGCGATGATAAGCATCCTGATAATTTAATGGAGTCGCATATTAACGACCATGTAAAGCGGGCTTTACAGGAAGGCCATGACCTTTTTAATGTATTAAGGGCTGCTTCTTATAACGTTATTAAACATTATAAATTACCTGTAGGCTTATTACAGGTTGGCGATACCGCTGATTTTATTGAAATAGATAACCTCAAAGATTTTTCTATTTTAAAAACATACATCAGCGGAACGTTAGTCGCAGAAAAAGGAAAGTCATTTATAACATCGGTTAACGCACCCATCGTTAATAATTTTAATTGCAGTTTAAAAACACCGGCAGATTTTAAATTAAAAAGCGAAGGGTCTAAGATAAGAGTAATAGAAGTACTGGACGGACAATTAATCACAAATGAACTATACGCAGACTCTTTTTCTATAAATGGATTTGCAGAATCAAACACTGAACGTGATATTTTAAAAATAGCAGTAGTGAACCGGTATAGTGATGAGCCGATCGCTAAAGCGTTTATTAAAAACATAGGATTAAAAAAAGGTGCCATTGCAAGCTGTGTAGCACACGATTGCCACAACATTGTGGTAGTAGGTACAAATGATGAGGATATGTGCACTGCGGTTAATTTAATTATTAATGCTAAAGGAGGAATTTCGTTAGCGAACAAAACTGAAGAAATGGTTTTAGAATTACCTATTGCGGGTATTATGACCAACCAACCCGCAGAAGAAGTTGCAGAAGCCTACACAAAATTAGATAAACGTGCCAAAGCTTTGGGAAGTAAGCTGCGAGCACCTTATATGAGCCTATCGTTTATGGCATTGTTGGTTATTCCCGAATTAAAATTAAGTGATAAAGGCTTGTTTAACGGGAAAACATTTGAATTTGCGAATGTGTTTGCGGATTAATTTTCTCTAATGAAATTGCTTTCAATATTATTTATGCTTTGCCTGCCATCTTATGCGCAAACTCCGGAAGATGGTGTTATTGAAAATTTGAATGAACTCATAAAAGCAAAAATTCAATGGAGCACTGTCTCAAGAAATACATTTTTGCCAAGCGAAAAAAATCACATCGTTAAAATGATTAAGGATTCGACAAATACATTTTGCAATGAGTATTGGATAGAAGGCAGTTACCTGGAGGATTTTCATTTACCGGATCTTGACAGTGACGGTGATTTGGATGTGGTTTATGAAGGTTTTGAATGCGCCGGGCTTTCATCAAAAACGGTTCTGATCTATTTGAATAAAAATAATGAGTATGAAAAAGTGTTGGATATGAGTGGAAGGATCATGCATTTGAATCCGGGTAAAGATTTTACCATTTACAAATACCCGTGCTGTGCGGAAATAGAAAACACAGTCATTAATTTTAAGGTAAGGAATGATTCTTCGATTAAAAATTTTGGATTTAATTTCTTTTTCTCCCCTATTTTAAAGCCACTCAGTAAAGACTACGAATCTATAATCCCAAAAAAATTAAAACACGGAAAACACTATACGGTTAAGGCGAATTCAAGGATTAATTATGTGCCCCAAGATTCTTTAGAAACGCCTGTATTTATATCTAAAAGTTTATACACTACTATAAATACTGAGGCTCCTATAAAATCATATGCGACTGTAACCGATAAAAAAGGGATCAAATGGTTATATTGCAGTGTTCCAAAAAAATGTATTTCATTAAACGATAAAAACATTGAGTATCCTCTTTTGATTTGGATCAAGCAGGAAGATTGTATTGACCCAAATAAATAGATTTAATTATCAAAACAAAGATATGACTCACTTCGATCTCCAACCTACTCTTCAAAACGAATACATTAAAATTGAACCGCTCAAACAAGACGATTTTGAATCACTTTACCGTGTGGCTTCCGATCCTTTAATTTGGGAACAGCATCCTAATAAAGATCGCTATAAAAAAGATGTATTTGAAACTTTTTTTAAAGGCGCTATGGAATCGAAAGGTGCTTTTTTAGTATTTGATACAAAAACCGGGAAAGTAATTGGCAGCTCTCGATTTTATGAATTAGATGAAGCTAAAAAAACAGTTGCCGTTGGTTATACTTTCTTTGCTAAAGACCATTGGGGCGGAGTGTATAACCCTGCTTTAAAATCACTCATGTTAACGCACGCTTTTCATTTTGTTGACGCTGTTGTGTTACATGTTGGCTCGAATAATATCCGGTCTCAAAAAGCCGTGACAAGATTAGGCGCTAAAAAAATAGATGAAGTAGAAATGGAGTATTACGGCGAAGCGCCAAAATTGAATTTCGTGTATCAAATCAAAAAAGAACATTGGACAAATAGAGCAACTACATAGTATTAACAAGAGTTGCCTCATTAAAACAATCTCTGCATAACGGTTCGTAGCTGTCTGTTTCTCCTAATACTACTAAATTAGTTTCGTTTGTTTTACGGTGCGAAATGTGCGCCAAGCTTCCGCAATTCATACAGATAGCATGCACTTTTGTAACATATTCGGCAACAGCCAGCAATGCAGGCATTGGCCCGAAAGGCTTGCCTTTAAAATCCATATCAAGGCCGGCTACAATTACACGCACACCACTATCCGCTAACTGATTGCATACGTTCACCAACTCCATATCAAAAAACTGTGCCTCATCAATTCCTACTACATCCACATCGTTAGCCAACAGTAAAATATTAGCACTCGCGGGAACAGGCGTGCTCATAATTTCGTTGCCTTGGTGCGAAATTACTTTCAGCTCGTGGTAACGCGTATCAATTTGCGGTTTAAAGATCTCTACCTTTTGTTTGGCAAATTGCGCACGTTTTAGTCGCCTGATCAGCTCTTCTGTTTTACCTGAAAACATGGAGCCGCAAACAACTTCTATCCAACCTTTACGGCCCTTGCTATGTTTAATGTTTTCTAAAAACATGTTTATTATATCTTGATAACAAAGCCTAAAAATAAACTAACTAACCATAAAATGCAGTAATTTTAATTCATAATTATCCACAATTATGCAGACAGACATCTTATTAAAACAGATTACTTCTTCTTTGGCAAGCTTGAAAACAGCCATTGATAAATTTGAGAAACATGCTTCGCCAAGCACGGAATATGCCGAACAGCTTCGCCTCACTATGAATGATGCTCATAAACTCGTTGCAGCGTATGTGGTTTTAAAAGAGCATAAAGATATTTCTCCTGAATTAAACCTGCATTTAAAAATAATGTCTGCTCAGGAAACTGAGCCTGTACCAGAATTAAAAAAGGAGGAACCGAAGCACGACATAAAAGAGGAACTAAAAACAACGGAAATGCCAGGAGAAAAATCGGTTGCAGAGCCACCGGTTAATTTAGAAAAAGAAAAAGTTTCTGGAACACCCGCTGTTTCTCAGCCTGAAGTTGTTATAAAACCTACTGAACATAAAACATTACCAAAGCTTAGCATCAGCATTAATGATAAATTTAGGTTTATTAATGATTTGTTTGCCGGAAATGCCAATGAATACAACATTGCCATTAAGCAATTAAATACAGTAAATACAGTGGATGAAGCCGGCGCCTATTTAAAAGGTTTGAAATCGATATACCATTGGGATGAAGAAAATGAACAGGTGAAACAGTTATTTTCATTGACCGAAAAACGTTTTTCGTAAGCAACTTATTCATGAGAACTCTTATTATTTTTTCATTCTTTTTTTCAGCGCTTACGTTTCATGCCCAAGATACAGTATACGCCAGGCAAGTTATTAAAAAACTAACGTCAAAAGAATTTTTGGGAAGGGGCTATGTAAATAACGGTATTAATAAAGCTGCAAATTATATTTCGAAAGAGTTAAAAACGATCGGCTTAATACCTTTCGGTAAATCGTATGCTCAGCCCTACTCTTTTCCTGTAAACACTTTTCCGGGAGAAATGTCTGTAACACTTGACGGAAGGCTGTTGACAGCAGGCAAACATTATTTAATTTATCCTTCGACAAAAACCGTTAAAATGGGTTTTCAGTTATTTAAAACAGATAGTGTAACTTATAAAGCTACTGACGGCAGAAGAGAAATGCCGCTGCAGATAAAATTAAAAAAGAAATTAACTTATACGGTTGAAACAGAAACAACAGATCAAACAACGGTTGAATTATTAAAAGATTCTTTCCCGAATGAATTAAAAACAATAGACCTTATTTTTGAAAATAAATTTATCCCGGATTTTAAATGCCTGAATTTGATAGGTTATTTTAAAGGCACCCAACATCCGGATAGCTTTGTAGTGTTTACGGCACATTACGACCATTTAGGCGCTATGGGAAAAGATACTTATTTTCCCGGAGCTAACGACAATGCAAGCGGTGTAAGTGTATTATTAAATTTAGTGAAGTATTATAAATCACATCCTTCAAACTTTTCTATTGCTTTTATTTTCTTTAGCGGAGAAGAGGCCGGCTTGTTAGGCTCTAAATATTATTCAGAGCATCCTCTGTTTCCTTTATCAAAAATTAAATTTCTTACTAACCTTGATCTGCTTGGAACAGGCGATGACGGTATCATGGTGGTGAATGCTACTGTTTTTAAACCACAATTTGAAAAGTTGAACCAAATCAATATTGAAAAAAATTACTTAAAGCAAATAAAACAACGCGGCAAGGCTGCAAACAGCGACCATTACTGGTTTACGGAAAAAGGGGTGCCGAGTTTTTTTATTTATACGATGGGCGGTATACAAGCTTACCATGATATTTATGATATTGAAAAAACATTACCGCTTACTAAGTATACAGAGATGTGTAAATTATTGATAGAATTCGTATCAAAGATATAATTTGACTTAACCTCTTATATTTTCTATTTTAATAATATATGTATATTGCATTTTTTATATAATTACGTTTACAGTTATATACTAAAACAAATTCGATAAAAAACAGTATTTGTAAATGCCTTATTTAAAAGGCTTCTCAGGCCATATATAAATTTTATTTTTTCAACCTACTTCCGTTTTACTTCAGATTTGCAATTTAACTTCGTTGGCGTTAATAAAGGTTATTACCTCATCTAATAATCTATGGCTTAAAATTATAATTCATGAAAAGACTATTATCTAAACTTATTGTTTGTGTTTCACTATCCCTGTCAGTAAATATGGCAGCTCAAACAGCCGGCACTTTAACCTTTACATTTACAGAGGTTGCTAAAACGCCTACCTATAATGGTAATTTTCAACACGTGTTAGCGGTTTGGGTTCAAACAAATGCCGGAACATTTGTAAAAACGAAACTGCGTTACGCCGGTTCCGGAACCTCGGATCATTTGCCGACTTGGGCCGCAAATGCAGGATGTGCATCTTCTGCAAATTGCTTAGGTGGTGCTTGTAATATAGTTGATGGAACTACAGGTGCTACAAGGAGTTCATGGACGGGCTATACGGTAACATGGGATGGTTGCATAGGAGCGGCAGGAACAGGAACGTTACAGGCGGATGCTGTATATAAAATAACAATACAATCTACTTGGAATCATGGTACAACAGGAACGGCTACATCTTCTTATACTTTTACAAAAGGACCTGTGGCAGATCACCAAACGCCTACAGCTAATGCTTATTTTACGGGTGTGAAGCTGGATTGGGTTCCAACATTAGTAACGCCTGCAGCCAACTTAACAAGCTCCCCTACAAAATGTATAAATTCACCTATTACCTTTACAGACGCTTCCTCTAACGCACCAACAGGTTGGAACTGGACTTTCCCCGGAGGTATACCAAGCACTGCTACAACTTCGGCAGTGAATGTAAGTTATTCAACAGCCGGAACATACAGTGTTACGCATACTGCAAATAATACCAGCGGAATAAGTACTCCTGTAACACAAACTTTTGTTGTAAATGCTTTACCTACAGTTGCAGTAAGTAGTGCAACTGTATGTTCAGGAACTTCCGCAAATTTAACGGCTACAGGCGCAACAACTTATAGCTGGGATACAGGAGCAAACGGCTCTGTCGTTTCAGTTACTCCAACTGCAACAACTATTTATACAGTTACAGGTACAAATGCAAGTGGTTGTACAAATATAAAAACGGCAACTGTTACGGTAAATTCTGCGCCTCCGCTTACCGTAAATAATGCAACCATTTGTTCAGGAACTTCTACCGTTCTTTCAGCAAGCGGGGCTACAAGTTACAGTTGGAGTACAGGAGCCTCCACTTCGTCTGTAGCCGTTGCTCCCGCAGCAACAACAAACTATAGTGTTACGGGTACTAATGCATTATGCTCAATAACAAAAACAGTAGATGTAACTGTTGTTACAACGCCTACGATTTCAGTAAACAGCGCCACCATTTGTTCCGGAAGCATCGCAAATATTAGTGCGTCGGGTGCTACTACTTATAGTTGGAATACAGGTGCAACTACAGCCACTGTTTCTGTGTCGCCAACAAGCACTACAAATTATACTGTGAGCGGCGCGTCCTGGACTTGCACGGATACAAAAACAGTAAGCGTAACAGTTAAGCCGTCTCCCGTGGTTTCCGTAAACAGTGCCACTGTTTGCGGGGGAAATACTTCAAGCCTTACTGCATCAGGTGCAACAACTTATAGCTGGAGTACCGGCTCTACATCTACTTCTATTTCTGTTAGTCCTGCAAGCACAACAATTTATACGGTCACGGGAAGTACTTCCGGGTGTGCAAACATAAAAACTACAACTGTAACGGTTAATCCTGCACCTGTTATTTCAGTTAATTCTGCAACTATATGCACCGGGGCAACAGCAACATTAACAGCAACAGGGGCTGTTACTTACACTTGGAATACCGGTTCAACTTCATCGAATATAACAGCTGCACCAACGTCTAATACAACTTATACCGTATTCGGGACCTCTGTAGCAGGCTGTACGAATACAACTACAACAAACATCATAGTTTCTACCGCACCACCTGTAACCGTTAATGCAGCCTCTATATGTACTGGCTCTTCTGCAACATTAACTGCTATGGGCGCATCAAGCTACACTTGGAGTACAGGATCCAATTCAATCAGTATAATTGTAACTCCTTTAAGCACCACTATTTATAGCGTTTCAGGCTATCTTGCAGGATGCGCTTCAACTACCGTTAAAACAACTACTGTAATTGTAAATCCATTACCGATAGTGACTTTGGTTTCTGTTAACGCTTTATGTGTCGGTGATCAACAGGTAACCTTATCAGGTACTCCCGTGGGGGGAATTTATACAGGTCCCGGTGTCACAGGATCGTCATTTGACCCGACAATTTCAAATGCCGGAACATTTACGGTTTCTTATGTTTATACAGATATTAATGGGTGCTCTTCTTCTGACAGCAAAACTATAACTGTGAATTTGTGTACGGGAATAGTTGAAACTAATACGTTTTCCACTGCTATCTTCCCTAATCCCACCAACGATGCCATTTCTATTTCCGGCGATGCATCTTTGATAAACTCTGTTGTTCAAATTTATGATGCCATAGGCGCTTTAGTGATGACAGAAAAAATGAGCACCGTATCTACAACCTTATCTCTTTCACATTTAGCAAATGGACTGTATACTGTTATCATAATTTCTAACAGCAAACAATCCATTTTAAAAGTAATTAAGGATTAAGACATCTGAGAAAGTTTTATTTAGTAAAACACGGCTATAGGTAGTTGTGCTTTTTTTACCTGAATTTTTAAACGGATACCGGCTTATACCAAACATCCACCATGAAAGGCGATAAGCTATTCCAACAGTATACTTCCCTATTCTCATCAAGGCAAAATGTTTTTTTATAAAATTAAATTATAAAAAACAAATAAAACTATTTAAAAACCTCAATTGAATAATAAACTATACTCATTAATAGTGATAAGCTTCCCGGAGCCTGTATATCCTTTTTGTTTTGCCAGTTTAATCAACTCGTTTTCAGAATTTACTTCTTCGGTTTTTTCTGTTTCAAAAGAAAACAATAGGTAATGGTGAATAAAATCAGGAGAACGTGTGGACGTTATTTTTTGATCTATCAGCAAATAGTTTTTATCAATCGCTATTTTACTGATCTTATCAATCGCTACAGATCTCTCACCGTTATCATTTTCATCAAATCGCTTTACGTTTGCTTCATTAAATAATTCGCCGTTGTCTTTAAATAAATTACAGTGAATGGAGAACGGGTAACGTAAAGGAAATCGGTAATATCTTTCAAATCCGGGGTAATAATAAAATTGATCCGGAACAGCAGTACTATCGACATGGTAGCTTTTTAATATTTTTATGTGTTCGTTAGATTTGAGGTTTGTTGTAGCAGAATAAGACATTGAATCTGAATAGTTTTTCAAGGATCCTGTCATCTGTTCATTGAGGTTAGTAGCAAAGTTTTCTACTTTATGAACTGCTTTCCTGACAAAGATGAAAATACAAAACACTAAGCCGATAAAACAAACTAAAAACCCGGTAAGCCATGTATACTTACCGGATTTTTTATTAGCGAACGCCAGGATCGTGAAAATAACACTTACTAAAACACCTACTAAGCAAATTAAACCTAAAGCTATCAATAGCAGCGCATTCGTAATCATAATTTATAAAGGAATATTCCCGTGTTTCTTTTTAGGTAATTTATCCACTTTATTCTCTAACATTTTAAACGCACGAATTAATTTTTCACGGGTTTGTTCCGGCTTGATCACTTCATCAATAAATCCTCGTTCGGCTGCACGGTAAGGGTTTGCAAACATCGTTTGATATTCCGCTTCTTTTTCTTTCCATTTACCGTCTTTATCAGCAGCAGCAGAAATTTCGCCTTTAAAAATAATTTCGGCGGCTCCTTTGGCACCCATTACAGCGATTTCAGCGCTAGGCCATGCATAATTCATATCAGCTCCAATGTGCTTGCTGTTCATTACATCATACGCGCCGCCATAAGCTTTACGCGTAATAACTGTAATGCGCGGAACCGTTGCTTCGCTAAACGCATATAATAATTTTGCACCATTCGTAATAATGGCGTTCCACTCCTGGTCAGTGCCCGGTAAAAAACCCGGTACATCTTCAAATACCAATAATGGAATATTAAAGCAGTCGCAAAAGCGTACAAACCGTGCCGCTTTAGTGGATGAATGGATATCTAACACACCCGCCAGTACAGCCGGTTGGTTTGCTACTATACCAATTGAACGGCCTGCTAAACGGGCAAATCCGACAACAATATTTTCCGCAAAGTGTTTATGTATTTCTAAAAAACTGCTATCATCAATTACTTTTTCAATAACCTCTCTAATGTCGTAAGGTTGGTTCGCATTTTCAGGAATAATGGAATTTAATTGGGGCCTTGACTCTGAACCTGTGTGTTCGTAAGGAACAGAAGGCGCGTCTTCTTCACAGTTTTGAGGGACGTAACTTAAAATCTGTTTAATGTTAGTGATCGCTTCAATTTCGTTGGCGCAGGCAAAATGAGTAACTCCGCTTTTACTTGCGTGGGTCATAGCGCCGCCTAATTCTTCAGAGGTAACTTCTTCGTGTGTTACTGTTTTTACAACGTTAGGGCCTGTTACAAACATGTAGCTCGTATTTTCTACCATTAAAATAAAATCGGTAATAGCAGGGCTGTAAACTGCACCGCCGGCGCAAGGCCCCATAATACCCGACAATTGAGGTATAACGCCGCTCGCCCTTACGTTACGGTAAAAAATATCGGCATACCCGCCTAAGGACACAACCCCTTCCTGGATCCGTGCTCCGCCGCTATCGTTCAAGCCAATAAACGGTGCACCGTTCTTCATGGCTAAATCCATTACTTTACAAATTTTTTCGGCATGTGTTTCGGATAAGGAACCGCCAAAAACCGTAAAATCCTGCGAGAATACATATACTAACCGACCGTTAACTGTTCCGTAACCGGTTACTACACCGTCTCCTAAATATTGTTCCTTCTCCAAACCAAAGTCTTTGCTCCGGTGTGTTACCAACATTCCTATCTCTTCAAAACTTCCCTCATCCAATAAAAAATGCAACCGTTCACGCGCCGTTAATTTACCTTTTTTGTGTTGGGCATCTATCCGTTTTTGTCCCCCTCCTAAAAGGGCTTCAGCTTGTTTCTTTTCAAGAAGTGATGTTTTCGAATCCATGTTTTTATTATTTAACCACAGAGTGTACAGAGATAATCGCTAGAACACAAAGAGGTATTTAACCTATAATTTAAAGTTTTAAATATACAATTTTGTGTAAATACTCAGGCTTTTTTTGGCCGATGAAATGGTTTTTTATTTCCTGAATGTGAGCCTCCCGATTTTGGTTTTCCGCCAAAGCCACGGGGCTTATCAAATTTCTTTTTATTGACTTCGGGGTTATATTCAGGGCCTTTGCCGTATTGCCCCGGAATGGCAATTTTATCGACATCAATTCCCATAAGCGCTTCAATTTGTGCAAAGCGAGGCTGATCCTTTTCATTGATAAATGTAATGGCCACACCTGCCTTTTCAGCACGTGCCGTACGGCCGATACGGTGAATATAATCTTCGGGATCGGGCGGCGCATCAAAATTAACCACTAAAGAAATACCGTCTACATCAATACCGCGTGACAAGATATCTGTACCTATCAAAATACGCAAGCGCTTTGCTTTAAAGTCACGCATAATTTCTTCGCGTTCAGGTTGCTCTAAATCAGAAGAAAATCCTTTAACAGAATAATTCAGAGCTTTAAATGTTTGGTACAGGTCTTTTACTTTTTCTTTAGTGGAAGAGAAAATAATGATCGAAGAAAAATCTTCGTTTTTTAAAATTTCTTTCAGCAAGCTTTCCTTCTGATTATCGTAAACAACATAGGCTTGCTGTACAATACCCGCGGCAGGCTTGGAAATAGCGATGTTAATGGATTCCGGGGTTTTCAATAAATGTTCTGCCAGCTTCCTGATCTTGGGCGCCATCGTTGCAGAAAACATAACTGTTTGTCTTTTCTCGGGCACATATTTTAAAATAGTTTTTATATCATCTGAAAAGCCCATATCCAACATACGGTCTGCTTCATCTAATACCAAATGTTCGATGGTGTCAAACTTTACATCACCCGATTGCAAAAGCGCAATTAACCTTCCGGGTGTCGCAATTACTATATCAACCCCTTCTCTTAACGCGTTAGCTTGTCGTTCCCAAGTTATCCCATCATTTCCGCCATAGATACCGATAGAACTTACACCGCAAAAATAAGCCATACCTTCAATTTGTTGATCGATCTGTAAAACCAATTCACGTGTAGGCGCAATGATTAATGTATTAATGCCGTGCTTTTTTGTTTTAATTATTTTATCGAGAATCGGCAACACAAAAGCGGCTGTTTTACCTGTACCTGTTTGCGCGCAGGCAATTAAGTCT
Source organism: Bacteroidota bacterium (assembly GCA_025362395.1). Lineage (GTDB taxonomy): Bacteria > Bacteroidota > Bacteroidia > B-17B0 > Aurantibacillaceae > UBA4416. Next base: position 27,008 of record JANYGK010000035.1, on the reverse strand, counting down.
TTCCCTTGTTGAATAACCGGGATAGCTTGCTGTTGAATGGGCGTGGGTAATTTGTAACCCATAGACAATAAACCGTCTATTAATGTTTGATCGAAATTAAAATCGTTGAATGTCAAGTGTAGTAATTTAAATTGTTTTATTTATAATTCGCGTTGTGATAAATCTTTCAACTACATAGCAACATAGGTATTATTTTTATAATCAGGAAAGAATAGAATCCCCGTTTTTATATAGTGATCCTTTCTTAAAGCTAATTTCTACTCTTATTTTTTTCTATGAATCTATGCGGTTAAAAATAATCCACAAAATCAGGGGCTAATTTACTATTTTTATGACTGAAACACTATAAAAAATGCGTTGGATTACAGGTAAAAATATCACTACACTACATGGTTTTTCCACGCGTCACGGGGGTATTTCACCAAAGCCTTTTGAGAGCTTAAATTTAGGCGGAACGGATGACCTTTCAGAAAATATTGCCGAGAACAGAAGGCTGGCATTACAGGACTTGGGTATTTCGTTCGGACAAGTATCCTACTTAAATCAAATTCACAGTACTATTGTTTGTAAAGCGCAACCGGGCAAGCAAACGGGAGATGCATTGGTTACTAATGAAAAAAATATTGCTTTGGCAGTAGGGGCTGCAGATTGTTATCCCATTTTATTTTATGATAAAAAAAACGCTGTCATTGGTGCAGCGCATTGTGGTTGGAAAGGAACGTTAGGAAGAATTGTTAAACATACAATTAATGAAATGGAAACACTTGGTGCCGATGTAAATTTCATAAAACTAGCGATCGGGCAAGGCATTAGTATGAAAAATTATGAGGTAAGTGAGGAAGTGATCTCAAAATTTAAGGATGCGGGGTTCCCCGGCTCATGCCGGAAAAACAGACAGTTAGATCTATTAGCAGGCAATAAATTTGTAGCCCTAGAAACGGGCATTAAGAAAGAAAATATTTGGAGCATGGACCGCTGTACGACTGAACCGGATTTTTTTTCGTACCGTAGAGATCAGGGAAAAACAGGAAGAATGTGGGCAACGATCATGTTGAAATAATTTGTAAATTTGTTCCGCAGAATTCGCTGATCTTGCAGATTTATTTTTCTGTGTCTTCTCCAAGATCCGCGGAAAAAAATAAAGCTTAAATGAAAAAGTACTATTTCATATTATTCGTAATTGCCGTTTTGGTTTTATTACCAACTATTACCGAAGCACAATGTTCTATGTGTAAGGCTGCTGTGCAAAGCAGCATGGGTCAAAAAAATTCGGTAGCGAGAGGGATCAATAAAGGGATTTTATATTTAATGGCAGTGCCTTATTTACTGATGGCGTTTATGTTCCGTAAACAAATTGCTTCTCTTTGGAGAACCATGAGAGGTAAAAATGTGGCTGACCCCCCTACAAAAGAATAATTATTAAATCCTTTTTCCATCCCTTACTAAAACTTCCGAACCTTCTGCCAGTAAAACAGAATGCGGCTTTTGATCTTTTAATGTTGCAAAGCTGCTTCCGTACAGCGCTTCAAAATCAATATCAATTTTAAAATCCTTAATAGCGTAAGTTTCCCAACGCGGATGCTCCACGGCATATTCAGCCGTTTTAGTTAATGATACTTTTGTATAGCCCCAATAATGTTCTGTAATAAATTCCTCTAAACTATTTTCCGTAATAGGCTGTAATTGCTTTTCTGCTTTACACCCGATAGAATTTATTTTTTTATTGTAACGCCAACGGTATTCGATTTCAAACTCATGCGCATGCTCCTTAACGGTATTGCCCATTGGCAATGTCACGTATTTTTCTTTATATAATGTATTTGCAATAAATGCAATAGCAGGTTTGGAAACAATTTCTTTAATAAACGTAGTTCCTCGTTTTATAACCCCTTCAGGGGTTTTATAGGTATTGTAAATTCGTAAATTAACTTCCTCAAAATTAATGTGCGAGTAAATGCGTAATCCTTTAATGCTTGTGTTTAAAAACATAAAGCCTACAATACTTACCAGGCATTTGCCGTGGTACAGGTCGGGCTCTGTGTGAGCAGGCAAATATGGCATAATCGTACCGGGTTCTACTTCATAATTTATCATGAGTAGCTTTCTCCATTCCGCTTTTAAAAAAACTTTTTTTGACATTCGTAGATATAATTAGTCTTCTAAAATAATCGTGTATTCAAACTCTTTCAAATCGTAAGTCAACACTTGCATTAAACCTTTAATAAAATCTTTTCCGTATTTTATATAATACATACTGAAATTATCGTAGCGTTCCTGTGGTATATTATTAGGAAATAACTTCCCTTTTATAGCCCATATCTGATTAACATCATTCTCTGATTTTTGTTTGAGAGACCGGTTTATTTTTTGTTCGATGGCGGCTATTCCGTTGACTGATTTTTGCTTTTCCGCTTCCGTGGCTCCTATCAGTGTTCTATCTATATCTGCTATTTTTTCTATGATGCCGGCGTAAATAGCTGCCATGTTTGCTTTAGCTTCTTCCAAGCTCACGTTATTATGCGATTTAATGAACTGCTTTACTAATTCTTCGCCGTCTTTAAATGTATCTTCCGTAGCTAAATTTAATTTTTGTAATTTAGTTTGCGTGCCTTTATCTAAAAGCATCACAAAATTACGGGGCATTAAAATAGGGAAATCAATGTTGTATACTTCAAACACATGTTTGAATTCCAACCAATATGCAATTTCGCCCGGGCCGCCGACATAAGCAATGTTTGGTAAAATTTTTTGTTGGTATATTGGTCTCAACACCACATTGGGACTCAGTTTTTCAGGATTTGACATAATTAAATTTTCCATTTCTTCTTTTGAAAATTTAATTTGCGTATTGACCACTTTAAAGTTATCGCCGTCTTTCTCGATCCGTTCTCTTAACTGATCTTCTTTATAAAAAGCATTTATTTCGCGGGGGTTAACCTGTATTGAATACTCATTTTTTAATTCATTGATGCTTTTTTCTACTGCGGCAAAAGATACATTTTCAAATATATCTTTTTTCAATTCTTCCGTAAAGAGTTGTTTCAATTCTTTATCATCTCCGTCTAACGTTACAACACCGTATTCGCCAAACAGTTCATTTACCAAGTAACGCGTGGCATCTGCTAAATTTGAATGTTTTATGTATGCGTTTTCAAAAATACCGATCAACGCTTTCGCGTTATCACTTTCTCCTAAAATAGTTTTTAATTCTGCAATGGTTTCTTCTAACCCTTCGGTGCTGAATTCTCCAACACTTCCTTTTTGTGTACCGGTCCAGGTTACTTTTTTACCGAATACATGAATGTGATTTATTTCTTCAAAATCATGGTCTTCGCTTGCCATCCAATACACCGGCACAAAGTTTTTATCCGGAAAATTTTCCTTTAAGGTTTTTGCTAGATTAATGGTACTGATAATTTTATAAATAAAATATAATGGTCCCGTAAATAAGCAAAGCTGATGGCCTGTAGTTACTGTATAAGTAGCCTTATTCTCCAATAAGCTAATGTGGTTCCATGTTTCAGGGTGAGTATTTTCAACCAGTTTAGCTTGCCGGGATAATGATGCGGTTAAAATAGTTCGGTTAACTAAATTAAAATCAACCTTATTTAAATGCGCTTTGTAGGCTTCTTTATTAATATGAAAATTATAAAACGGTTTTATTTTTTCTTCGGCGTTTATATAATCATTAAATAATCCCGTAAAGAGAGCTGTATTTTTTAACGGGAGCGTTTGTTTTGTAAACATATAATTTGTGTAGTAAGATGTATAAAAGTACGTATCTTTTTATAAGGGCTTAATGTAATTTACATCGTTTTTGTTTTTTTACACAACAAAAAAGCTACCTGCATCTATACAGATAGCTTAACTGTTACTGCATTCTTTTATTCTGAAATGATTAATTTTTGAGTTAGCATTTTAGTATTAACCGCCAACCTTACAAAGTAAACACCGGCGCTTAAATTTTGTTCACGCATTGATACGGTAATGTTATAATCGCCCTGCGTTTGAGCGGTACCGGGTATTTGAAATACCTTTTTGCCAAGCACATCAAAGACCTGTAACCCCACAGTAGCGGCAGAATTTAACCGGTAACTCACCGTAGTAGTTTCATTACTAGGGTTAGGATAAATAATAAATCCTTGTGCGCTTAATTCATTTTCCGCAATACTAACCGATTCCGAAATATTAATATCATCCAAATATATATTATTGCTTGCCAGGCACGATTTATATTGGAACTTAACGCGCACGTTAGGTGTTTGAAACAGCGAAGGAATGATTATGGAATTTTGCATCCATACTGTAGAGGCATTCGGTGTAAACGAAGACGTGCTAACCGGATTATTAATTAATGTTGTACCGGTATACACAGCTCTTTGAAGCCATGTAGAGCCGCAATTGGTAGAGAAAAATATCCTGAGTTCATCTTTAATATCGGCACTTACCGAACTTCTTGAAGCTGCCGCCACTTTAAAGTTGAATGATTTATTTTGTGCATTTGTGAGATCGTATGAAGGGCTCATCAATGCATCAAGGTCTTGCGCGTAATTACCATAAGCATTCATTTTTGCCGCGTTTGTGCCTCCAACCCCTGTACCTGCAGAAAACACCCATTTGTAGCCATTGTTATCGATGTCGTATGATTCCCATGTCGTATTTAATATAACAGGACTTTCAAAGCCTTCTGTATAGGATCCTGTATAGATCACATCGGCCGTTGTATTATCAACTCTTATATACTGTGTTTTTGTAACAGTACCCGGCCCGGCGGCATTAGCAGCGGTTAAGCTTACCGAATAGCTACCGGATGCTGTATAGGTAACGCTCGGGCTTGTTGCTATTGACGTTGCAGGTAAGCCTCCCTGGAAGGTCCACAAGCGGCTTGTTTCCGCCCCGTTCATTACATTTTCCGTAAACGTAATCGTGTTGCCTTTGCAAAGCCGTGTTCTGGAAGCATAAAAATCAGGCACCGGCGTGCACGTTGTCGTTGGCCCTGTAATACCCGTTGCTGCTAAGTTTGCGGCAGACCATAAATTACTTCTTCCCGAAATCGGGCTTTCAACCGCTAATCGCATCCTGTCCTTTTGCCCCGTAGTAAACATAATGGTACAATACGAATACTCCATAAAGTTTTGAATATTTTCGATAATTCCGGTTGATCCTAAAATAGAAACATCATCCATCGTAAACGACCCTAAACTGTCTTCGGCGTTCCATGCGTAAATTCTGAAAGTTACGGGCGTACTTTTATTTGTAAAAGGCAGGCCCGAAACCGTGATAGCACTTCCCGGCTCAGCCGTAGTGGCATCATTTTTATAAAAAAATATGTTTCCCGTATTCACACTTAAATTTGAATTTGCAGGAGTAAGCGTGGCGGTTAAATTAGCCGCAAAGCCGTCAACACTCGAGCGTATGGCATACGTGCGCGGGCCTGTTGCCGAGCGATTTACTAAAAACTTAAACCCGTACAAGCTCATGGATGAAGAAAATTTTGGTGCCAGGGTTACTTCATAATATTTAAGCGTACTAAGTGTTCCGGTTAACGCGCTGTAATTAGTTTCGCCGTTAGCAGCTCCTATAGGCCAATCTGAAAATGAAAATGCATTACTTACACTTGAATTCAGCGAAACGCCTACTGCCTGAAAAGGTGTTACCGTTAAGCTGTCGTAAGTAGATGTTAAGGTAGAGGGATCTGTAGTTCCTGAAGAAACAGTTACCGCATTAAAATTAAACACCCCCATAGAAAACGTATCTACCATACAATCGGGGGTCAGCAGATCAGGGCATGTCGTATGCCCCTTAGTAATAGGTGTATCGCTTATCAGATCATCGCCGCAAGCCAATCCTACGTTAATGGAAATATTGATGGTAGTATTCCATAAATGGCCTAAGTCAAGCCAGTGGCCAACTTCATGCGTAATAGTCCTCGATTTTAATATGCTGCTTGTACCAATGGAACCCACATAATCGGCAAGGATCATTAAACCATCGTGCACCGATAAGGAGCCTGTGGCAGCGGAAGGGTAATACGCATAGCCTGCCCAGCCTTGCTGCAAAGCTTTAGCCGTCCAGATATTTAAATATTTATCACGCGGCCAAGGATTTACTTTTGCGCTATCGTCGCCATAATTTGTTTTGCTTGTATAAATGCGATCAATACCGTTAGTGCAATTACCGCTAGGGTCAAGGCGTGCCAACCTGAATTCAATGCGGATATCAGATACCAGGTTTTTAAATTTTGTAGTTGCATTAATTGTATCTGCATTTAATTTTCTCATATCCGTGTTCAGGACATTTATGGCATCTGCAATTTGTGCGTCCGAAATGTTTTCGGGACCATTTTGGTGTAACACATGAAACACAACAGGAATGGTGTAAACCGTTATGCTTTGTATGCTCTTTCCCGCCGCTGCAGCATTAGCATTGTAAGTAGCTTCATTATTTATAAATGATTGTAGCATTTCAGGATGCGCTTCGTACAATTTTTTTATGGCTTCGTCGGTTCCGCAACGTTTGAGCTCTTGTGCCGATAAATGATTGTAAGTAATTAAAACAAGTAATGATAAAAAGGTGAATAGTTTTGTCTTCATGTGTCGGCTTTTAAATGTGAAGGATCCTTACCAAAGATATAAATAAACCTGAAATGCGTTTATTGCATAAGTGTCATATAATAGGAAGTTTAATCGTAATCTTAAATTTTCAGCGAAACTTAAATTCCTTATCCACTCCTAATTAACAGTAAAAAAGCTGTTTTTCAAGCTCTTACAAAAAACAAAGACTTATTTTGTGAATTACTCCTGATTTTGTTAATAACCCGACTTTAGTACGCCCTAAAGCCTTCGTATTTTTATGTGTTAAACAGAACTATATTAATGAGTTTACAGGTTAATGTAAAAGATTTACTATCAAACCTATATCACAACCGTGGTATAGTAGAATTGTTATTCGGGCAGCGCGACCAAATAACTGTGAATGAATTATTCGGCCGTGATGATATTACGGAAGAGCAATATAAAAAATTAATTTCCTTAGATATTTTATTTGAGTATGAAAACGTTGTGAGTCTGAATGACTCTGTGGTGGCCATGTTTGAAGACTTTATGGAAATTGGTGAAGTAACGCCGGGCTTTATCAATGATTATATCAATGAGCTGAAACGCCATATTGCATTTTACCAGGAAGCCCGTGAAATGCGCTTTTTACGAAGCATTAAAAAATATTTAAAACGGATCAATTCTACATTAACACGTGAAATTATTAAGCTTCAAAAAAATGTAGATGATACTTACAAGAACGAAAGTAACTACCGCATTAAATTACAAAAGCTGGAAGACTACCGCGAGAAACGTGATACGATTATTGAATTCATTAAAAAAACAACAGACATTGTTGATGAAACAAGAAGCCTGTTTAATATTACTAACGACAGTGAATTGTTCGGCATTGTATCAGCCCTGAAATCAAGCCTGATAGAGAATTTGGATTTTTTAATTGAGATCCAAACCGATATTACGGATTTCATCAATAAGATCCAGTTCCAGTTAGATGTTTACAAAAAAGCGCAGCGCTTAAAAGAAGTAAAAGACCACGGAACGCTGCATTTTAAAACGAACTTCAGGGAAATAGTAGCGAGCATTAATACGCTTAAGCACAACGGACATAAAACGCCGAAGACAAAAATACCGATCGACTTTTTATACAGCGATGACGGGCATGTGTTATGCAAACGCATTTCTGAAAAATATAAAATTACACGCCTTATGGTGCGCGGCCTTGCTGATAAAATGGCAGGCAACTTTAAGGACAAAGGTTTAGAGCAACAAATTAAATTAGATACAGAAAAATTAGTAGAGCGTTTTTTAACGCAGACAAAACATAATTTATTTGAATATTTGATTGAATACAAATTCCCGAAAGCCATTGGTACTGTTACGTTTGAAGAGCGTTTATCCTTATTCGTTGAAATTGCGATGGAATACCAGACACAACTTGATTTTAAATACCGTTTGCAATACCATGATTATGTAGAGGCTGTTACGAATATTAAAAAACGACTGGGCTATACGTTGATACTGCCGGTTACGGAGAAAGCGAAGAAAGTAAAGGAGAAATAAGATTGAAGAGAGAGAAAAGATCTAAGAGACAAAAGGGATAGAAGATTGTTAAACTCATGCCATTCAAGTGCAAGGCAGAAACGCATTGAGAATAAAAATAAATTTTAAAATAAAACCGGTCGGCACAAACTCTGTTTTCTATGTGCCTATGTGGTAAAAATAAAAACTAATGGAAGAATATAATTTTAATTTACCGAAACAAACCCACGATATTTTTGCCGTGATGGCTCGCGGAGCTTTTATATCAAGCAACGGCAGCAGGGATGGTATGAATCGTTTATATGATGTGATTAATAATCCTGAAAATTTTGACAGGCTTCAGGCTTACTTTAATGTGATTCGCTACAATATTGAAAGAGGGAATAACTTCTTTTATTTTTCTAAATTAAGTGAACCGAACAGCGAGATAGAAAAAAAACTGGAGCGCTTTGAACGCTACATTGATATTATAGATCTGTTTGCGAGTATGGATAATAAGATCGGCATTGGAAGCCGGTTTCGCCCTGGTGAAATTGCGGAAGAGTGTAACGCCAATGTGCGCTTAAAACAAAAGCTTCAAAAAATTCCGTTGTACCGTTCTGAAACCTTACATAATAAAGTACGTGAAATTTGTGATTTGATGAGCCGTGATTCTTTTTTAGAACTGGAAGACGAAAAAACAGAATCTTATAAAGTACTGGATTCGTACACTTATCTGTTGGACATTATTAACTCTGTTGCTATATATGAAGAAGGCGGATTAAGCAATGACGACGCACAAGGATTAATTTATAACTAAGCTCTCTTTTATCTGCACTATAACACATCAGTATTTAAAACACATAAAAGATAATTATATGATAAAACCATTATTACTTATACTCGCTATTGCAACAGCAAATTGTGTAAATGCACAGGCCAAATACTCTACTCCGTCCGAAGATTTTATTAATTTTCATACAGCAGTCGCTTCAGCGGAAAGAATGTACAAAAACGATTCATTATTACAGGCTTATGCTAAATATGACATTGCTTTTACAAGTTATGCAGGCGTTATAAATCCTTCTCATTATTTTAAAGCAACGTTGTGCGCCTTAAAAATTAAAGAAGAATATAAAGGATTACATTATTTAGAAAAAGCAATTATCAATGGGTACGATGTAGACAGTTCAAAAAAAGACGCTATTGTATTTTATAATCAAAACACTAAAAAAGAATACAACGCTAATATTGCCCAATGGGACAAAACAAAAGAGGCGGGAAGAAATTATGTTTGGGAAGCGCAGCTTTACGCGACTATAGACGCCAATAAAAAATACAATACCGGTACTTATAAATTAGCAACAGAATATTGCACGGCATGTATGAAAAACCCCAAATGCAATAAAACGTTACCGGAATACATGTCTAAATACCGTTTGGTAAAAGAAAAAATGAAAGCAGATTCAATCACAGCCGTTACACTTTTAGCCAATATTCAAAAATACGGGTTTCCTAATATGAAACTGGTTGATAAAGGCGCTTGTGATATTGCCCGTAACATTTTATTGAATTATGATTACGATAAAAAAAATGAGCGTTTGAATGATATACTCTTTAAAGCCTTGGTAAACGGGCAAATTTCTCCTTCTTTTTACGCACAGGTAATAGACAGAAGAAATTTATATAACGGCTTTCCCGTTGAGTTTTACGAGCCTGTGTTAGGTTACGAAAAACTAACTCCTAAAGAATTTGCTCCGGCAAATATTAAAAGAAAATCAATAGGCTTATACCCCGTTATGGTGCCGAAGCCAACCGACTTAAAAGGACAAAACATGAATGATCCTAAAGTCGTTGCTAAATTTTACGGCAGCTTATACGATTATTAATAGATTCAATAACACATGAAGAGCCGCTTTAACGGCAAAAATAAATAGAAATGGAAAACGTAAGAATATTAAATAGAATTGTACAGATCAATATTGCGAACATTAAGTACGCAGATATTGAATTAAGCGGGAATACGTGTTTCGTAGGAACTAATAACTTTGGTAAAACCTCTTTGCAACGTGCGATATTATTCTTTTACAGCGCTAACAGTCGTGGTTTAGGGATTTCAGCGTCGCAAAAGCCATTTGAAGAACATTATTTCCGTTATGAGAACTCATATTTAATTTATGAGATCAGCACGGAAGACAAACCCTTTTTTGTGATTGTATACCGTCATAATAAACTGGTGTTTCGTTTTGTGGATGCCGCATTTAACCCTGATTATTTTTTCAATGAAAATGATGAGGCTCTTAAAATTAAAGAAGTTATTTCAGGATTCGAAAAAAGAGGAATTTTTATTTCTAACCAGATTGATACGTTTGAGCGTTACCGTAATGTATTGTACGGAACGGAAACAGATAAATCATTAACTAAATTCCACATCCTTAAAGGGAATGAGAAATATCAGAACATTCCTAAATCAATCACCAACGTTTTCTTAAGCTCTAAAAGCAGTATTGACAGTCGCTTTATTAAAGATTTTATTGCGAACTCATTAACAACCGAAAACAGTTCTATTAAGCTGGAGCAGGTAGAGCGCCAGTTACGCCAGTTCAATGAAAAATATTCGGACATTGAAACGTATTTAAAAAAAGAGTCTCAGCAGTTAATTGAGTTCATTGATAAAAAGTACGACCAAGTGCACATGCTTAAAGGCGCCCAAATGGAAATGGCTGATAAGCTTGGCAGCAGCTTGCGTTATGCCGAGACACAAAATGAAACAGTTATAAAAGCATCCAAAGAAAAAGAAGAAGAAATTGAGAAATTAGCGGATGCGAACGAGAATCAAAAAATAAATTTAGAAGAAAAGCAAAAAGACGTTCGTGAAGAGATCGGTTACTATGACAGAACGATTCGTGAAGCCAATAAAAAACTAAAAGAATACAAAGAAAAAAATATTGAGCAGGCTGTTGAAAAAAATGCTGAGCGTGAGAAACTACAAGTTGATTTTAATATTGCACGTCGTGAATATGAATCCTTAACATCGAATGTACAGAACATTGAGATGAAATATTCCTCATTAATTGAGCAATTACGTAACGATAAAACGGCTTATATTAATAAGATCAATTCAAAGACAGGCGAGATCTTTAATCATTATAATGAATTACAGTTACTTCAAAAAAATGAATTCAGTAAAAAAGATGCTGAGTTAAAACAAAAACGTGAAGATTCGTTAGTAAACCTCAACGCGGAAGTAACAGCAAAACAAATTGAATTCAATGAATTAAAAGCGGAGGAAAAAGTAATTCGTAACACTCGTTTTTATGAAACGGAAATAAAAGCGCAGGAAACTGAATTGGCAGAATTAAGAGCGATCAATTATAAAAATAAATCGGAGAGAGCTATTAAATCGAACCTGGTTCAAACCAATCAAAAAGAATGGGAAAATTTAGAACAAAGATTAAAAGGATCTTTATCTAACCAGATTCAAAAAACCAATAATGAAATTATCCGTTTGAAGACGGAAATTAAAACGATTGAAGAAAAATTAAATGTTCAGCATGATGCGCTATACGGGTATTTAGAGAAAAACGTAAAAGACTGGCATACCACGATTGGCAAGGTTGTTAACGAAGAATTATTATTCCGTACCGATTTAAATCCTACTAAATCAGAAGATAAAGGTGTTTCATTTTACGGGTTAAATTTAAAACTAGACGGCGTAAATGTAGTTTCTAAAACCATTGAAGAATACCAGTTTGAGAAAAATGAACGCCTGGCATTAATTCGTGACCTGGAGGAGTCTTTAAATCAATTTCAAACCGCTAATAACGAAGAGAAAATGGTTGCTGCCGATAAATTCGGAAAGCAATTAGGCGAATTAAAAGAAGATTTGAAGGTATTGAATTACTCTTTGGAGCTTGCAGAAAAACGCGAGAAAAAACTAATTCTTGAAATTGAAGACTGGAAACAACGTGCAAGCTCAGAAGTAGAAGACTCGTTAACCGGAAACAAACAAAAAATTAATTTTATTGAAGAAGAGTTAGCTATTTTAAATAAAAATAAAAATAACATCCTCAACGATTTCAATAACCAATTAGATAAGCTGAAAACGTTTAACGACGAGCGTTTAGCGGATCTTAAAAACAGGCAGGAAACAGAGATCAGCGAGTTGGAAGTTGAAAAGAAAAACCAGGTTAAAGAATACGAAGAAAAAGAAACGTCTTTAAGCAACGAAAAAGAATCGAACTTTAAAGAAAAAGGAGTTGACAGTAAAGAGATCAAAAAAATTGATACGCGTATTAAAGAATTACAGGAAGCTTTAAAAGAAATTGATCAGTACTCACAAATTGTAAGCGATTATTTAAAAGACAAGCGTGAGATCTTTGATAAATTACCTGACTTAATTCAAAAGAAAGAAGAGTATGTAAAATCGGCAAATGATTTAAGCACGGAGTTAGAAGAGATTGCCCGTAAATATAATGTGCGCCGCATGGAGCTGAATAAGCAAAAACGCACACTGGAAGAAGAACTGATCGAGTTTAATAACGGGATCAATTATTTTACAAAAAATTTCCGTGAAACACCGGTATTTAATAAATACGCTGACATTATTGAAAGAGCAGAACCTAAGAAAACCAATTATAGTGTGATGGACTTGTGTACACAACTCTTAAAGAATGATTCGCATTTTAATGAAGAGTATGGCGCGTTCCAGCGTTACGTAAATGAGTTTGCGGGTAAATTCAGACTCGATAATCACTTTAACTTTATTATTCGCAATGATGCTACACAAGGCGAATACGAACGCTTTGCGCAGAACTTACGTTCATTTATAAATGAAAATAAAATTGAATTATCGATTGCTGAAACTGCTACACAAATTGGCTTGGTAACAGACAGTATTGCAACTAAAGTAAAAGAGTTGAGCGGACAAAAAGATAAAATTCAGCACATCATTACTTTGATTGCGGAGGATTTCAAAAAAGCGGAATTTGAAGAATCTAAGTTAATTGAGTTCATTAAAATTCGTTTAGAAGATTCTGACAATAAAGTTTACAAATTATTAAAGCGTATCCAGGAATTTCGTGAAGAAAATGGATTGGTATACAACGAAGGTTTATTTAACACGGATTTCGCCACTCATAAAAATAAAGAGATCAGTACACGTGCCGTTAAATTATTAGACCAGCTTCGCACCGCCATTAAAGAACAGGAACAGGAAGAGATCAGATTACAGGATTTGTTCGAGTTACGTTTTAATATTAAAGAAGGAATGAACGAAACGGGCTGGACACATAAAATTGACAGCATCGGCAGTACAGGTACAGATATTTTAGTGAAAGCTATTATTTACATTACCTTGTTGCACGTATTCATTAAAGAGTCGTCGCACCGCGGCAGCACTGATTTTAAAGTGCATTGCATTATTGATGAAGTGGGACAAATCTCCGCTCACTACTTACGTGAGTTATTACGTTTTGCAAAAAACAGGAATATTATGATGATCAACGGTCTGCCAAATAAATCGGGCTTGGAGGCGCATTATAAATTCACCTACCAATTCAGAAGAGAAGAAAATAACAACGTAAGGATCTTCCCAAGTATTGTTACAGAAGTAGAAGCTTAATTATTTGTTTATGAGATTATTTACACCTGCCGGAATTATAGCTTCGGGCAGGTTTTTTTTTCTTAGAAAGATCAATCTATAATACGTTTTATTACATATCTTATAATTTTTATCTCTAGGGTAAATATATTGTTTTGTCAAGCGGTAACTGATGACGGCATTTTACCCTACAATAAAAAAGACATAAAACTGCATAGACAAGAAGATAACAATGCAGAACTTCTTGTAAAAAAACTCATAAAAAACAAAACAGGCGATCAAGAAAAATTTGATGCCATTTTTACATGGGTTACCTTAAACATTAAATATGATTATAACGAATTTTATTCTCCTACGGCATCAATTCCGGGTAGCATTAAACGCATTTTAAAAACAAAACGAACTATTTGTTTAGGTTATTCCAACTTAATGGATACCTTATGTATGTTGGCAGGAATCACAAACGTAACGGTTTACGGTTATGCTAAAGATGACTTTTTTGATGTCGGCGATTCGCTTTACGGCCATAACCATGCCTGGAACGCGGTAAAACTGGACAACTTATGGTACCTATATGATGCTACTTGGAGTATTGGCGAAATCGATTATAAGTTGACAGCCATGGGGAAATGGATTACAAGATGGTTTGAAAAGCATCCTGAAAAACTAAAAAAGAAAAAGATAAGAAACAGATATCGCCATAAAATGAAATCTATTTGCGGCAATGAATATACAGTACCTATTTTCTATTACAAACCAAGATTCTTTAACAGGATACTTCGTGCGCGCATAGCACGCTTACCTATTAAAACACATCGGGCATTTATAAAAGGTATTAATAAAAATTATTATTTAAGTGAACCTGCCGTATTTGGGCTTACACACATTTCTGATAGTCGCACTTGGAATTTAGGCAGCAGCAAAACATTTCGTGACCTGGAAACTGACAGCGCCTACTACTATTTAACGGATAGTGTATTGAAATCGCAAAACAGGCAAGGTACAGAATGTACTGAGTGTGATACGTATATAATGTTATCGAAAAAAGAAAAACTAAAAGCATTGAATGAAACAAGCCTCAGTTTTAATAAACGAAACCGGTTTATAACATCTTACTGCGAAACAGCTTTAGGTAACATAAATTTAGGTGAAGCTTACTCAGAAAAGGACTCATTAAATAGAATACAATTTATAGACAGCGCAAAAATATATTATACTAACGCGCGGTTAGATTTACAGCAATGCAAAAAAAATATTTCTGTTTTTGTGATGTTGCACAAAAAGAAGAATAAAAGGAAAATGTCTTTATTACTCACGGAAAATAAAGGCCATACATTATTTGTTTCTCAAAAGGTAAAAGCAACACTTTATCATACCCGAAATTTCAATAAAATGTTATCCCAAGGCGAAGCCTATGCTAACAATTATTTAAAAAAAGCCAAAAATATAAGTCACTTTAAGATCAATTTAAAAATTGATAAATTAAAGCCATATCCTGAAAAAATACTTGCAGCCATTAAAAACGATTTGGCAAAAAAAGAAACGCAGCTTGACTCTTTAGTAAATAACATAAGAGTAAAAAAACAGGCTTATGATTCAATTATGGAACATTTATCACTTAACATCTGGCAACAGGTTAAACAACATGATTCTATTATTAAACCATTTGTAAAAGGCGCAACCCTGCGTAGATTAAGAAAAGATAATTACAAAAAGGTGGTAATTGATATTCGCAAAAACATTCCTGCATTTGAGTTCCGCTATGCAAATGATTTAAATAATATTATTTACAATCCTTCAGAAGAAGCCTTTGTATTATTTAAAAATATTACGTCTCTAATAAAACTTAAAACAAAACTCCAAAGAGAATGTTTAGCAGACAACAGAGAGCTTTTAAAAGCCAAAGATTTGAGTTATGATGCGTTGGAACAATACCGCGAACTGATTATAAAAGACTGCGATTATGATTTTTGTTGGGTGGCAGATAATTATCCTAAAATGGCAACTATGCTGTATGGATTAGCTTATTTAAAAATAAAACAAAACAATGCCTTGCTTGCTGTCAATATTGAAAATAGTGAAGAACGCTACCGGCATTACAAAGTAAATGACGATTTAAAAACAGGATTTAAACATGCAAACAAATCTATTGTTTTTGATTTAAGAGACGTAAAATTATCTATAAAGCGGGCAGATCGCTACAAAAGAGAATTAACAAAACCAAAAAAAAAGAAATAGTGTAATGGTATTATTTTTTAGACATCTTATACCCGATCTGCTCCTTTAGTTTTGTGTTTTCTTTTTTATCTAACAGCTCGTCTAAATACTGAAAAACGACTTCAATGTTTTTAGTATTATTTTCTGTTTTTGTTCTTAGCTCTTCAATGATCCATCGAATCTCCGTATTATCTGTAAGCATTTTTCTGATGCGTGTAAAAATCCGGATAATTTGAATGTTTACGGTAATTGCCTTTTCACTGTTTAAAACACTTGATAACATAGCAACTCCCTGCTCCGTAAAACAAAAGGGCTTATAGCGCAAACCCATCTTAGCCGAATTGGAGGACGCAAATTGCGTCCTCCAATTTTTCAATTCAAGTTCTGTTAATTCAAACATGAAATCTTCGGGAAAACGATTCAGATTTCTTTTTACAGCTTCCTTTAACCGTTTAGTTTCAACACCATACAATTCCGCCAAGTCTCTATCCAGCATTACCTTTTGGTCCCTGATCAAATAAATTTTGTTCATGACCAATTCGTCAGGAACCTGTAATAATTCTACTTTCTTCATCATACTTTTATAGATGTCGAAATTAGAACATTTTTATAGCAGGTGCTTGCTACAAATCATTTAGTCGCTTTTAGGATTCTATTATTAATTAAACCACGGAGAAACCACATCGTAACCAAATTTTAAGATCATAATTGTTACTATTACTAAAAAAATAATACGAACGAATTCATTTCCTCTTTTAAGTGCCATGTGGCTGCCAATGTAACTGCCAATGATATTAAATACAGCCATTAAAACGGCTAAAGGCAAAATGTAATAGCCTTCTTTCACAAAAACAATTAAGGCAGAAATATTAGTAACACAGTTAACCACTTTAGCATAAGCCGATGCTTTTACAAATTCAAACCCAAGGATCACTACAAAACCCAATACAAAAAAACTTCCTGTTCCCGGACCAAAAAAACCGTCATAAAACCCAACTACCAACCCAATTAAAGAACCATACAGCATTTGTTTGTTCAATGATAAAGATTTGGTTTCTATAGCCCCCATATTCTTTTTCAAAAAAGTATAAACTACTATCACAATCAGTATAATTAATATGATAGGTTTTAGTGTATTACTATTTATATGGCTTATAAGCTTTGCACCTATAAAGGACGACACAAAACAACAGGTCGCAATAACAAACAACAATTTAAAATTAAACTTAATCCGTTTTGAATATTTATACGTTGAAATAGCTGTACCCGATAAAGCTGCTATTTTATTGGTGCCGAATAAAAGCGGTAATTGTATTGTTGGGAATGCTATTAACAATGCAGGCAACTGAATTAAGCCGCCTCCGCCCACAATTGAATCAATAAAGCCGGCAATGAAAGCAAAAACGGCAATTACTAAAATTGTAAAAAGTCCGTAATTATTAAGTAATTGATTGAAATTCATTCCTAAATTTATAAAAAAAGCCCCGCATGTGTATGCAGGGCTTTTAAGTAATTATTATATAAATTTAGAAATCAAATTTCCCTCTGTGATCCTCAATGTTTGCTTTATCTTTTAATGCATCATACAATTCATAATCCACACGCCCGGCTGAAGCTTGTTCCATTTCTTTTTGTTTGTTTTTGAAATCTTTAGGTAAAGTTCCTTCATTTACTGAAGTTACATTTACTACAAATACTCCATTATCACCTTTAATAGCTTTGCTGACAGCCCCTGTTTTCATAGCGGTTGCTGTTCCTGTTAAAGCATCTTCACGGCCGATAGCGGCAACGTTATAAGATGAAAAAGTCAGATTCTCCGCCTTTTCCGTCGATTGATTCATTTTACCGGCAATATCATCTATCGATTTTGAAGAGCCTGCTTTTGTATTAAATTCAGCCATAAACTGTTCCGCTTTTTTATCACGAATCGCTTTCATCGTCACATCATCTTTTACCTCGTCCAAAGGAGCAACTCCTTTTTCTTTAATACCAACTAAATTAGCTACAATATAACGGTCTTTAAATTCAAACACTTGCGATACGTCACCCTTTTTTGATTTATACATCCAACGTACCAAATCTTTTGCGCCATCAAGACCCGGTAAATTTTTATCGCTTTCTTTTATGTTTTCAGCAATCCGCTTATTTAATTTTGCAGCTTCCATTTCTTTATTAAAGGATTCAGAATTTTGGTTTTTTCCGGCAAAATCGGTTGCCAGTTTATAGTACTCCTGGTTTGTTTCAGAGCTTGGAGAAATTAATTTGGTAATTTGCGCTACTGTATAAGAGTTATGGCGTGTTTTAGATACACCTAATACTTCTATAATATGGAAACCGAATTGTGTAGGTACAACTTTAATATTACCTACAGCACCTTCTAAACCCGCATTTTTAAAAGGATCAACAAACCCTTTATTTTCATCAAACCAACCGTAATCGCCGCCTTTATCAATTGAGCCTAAATCGTCAGACATTGTTTTTACCAATGTATCAAATGTTACTTTTTTCTCTTTTATCAACGTCAGTAAGCTGTCTGCTACACGTTTTGCAACAGCCGGTGTACGTTGTTTCTGTGTTTTAGGGCTTTGTAAGCCAATAAGAATATGACGTACTTTTGCCGAATCTGCTATAGATTTTATATTGGTTAATTTATAAACTTTAATAAAAGTACCTTCCGTATAAGGCCCGTAAACCGTTCCTTTAGGTGCTGTAAATACTGTAGAATCAGATATAATCATATTCTTTTTAGTATACCCCGAAATCATAACCTGCCCGCCTTCACTTTCCTGTGCTATATAAGCTGAATCTTCTTTAGTCGTTTTTCCTTTAAACTCCTCTACTACGCGCATGGCATCTTTGCTGATAGCATCGTAATCTAATTTAGAAGGCATTACATCATAAGATACATATTCAATTTTACGGGTTGTTTCAGATAATTTATAATCTCCTTTATGTTTATTATAGTAATTATTAATATCTTCCTCAGTTACTTTTACCGTAGAGTCAGAAACAGTTGCATACCGCTTCATGACGAAACTTACGTTTACCTGTTTGGTTTGATTAATAAACGCATCCTTTGCTTCGGCGGTTGTTACATACATTCCTTTTTTGATCAGTAAATTATATTTTTCAACGGTACGTAAATCAGAAATAGAAGTCTCCAATTGTTTCCAGAATTTTTCCTGATCAGCATTCATTTGCCCAACCCACTGATTTAATTTCACTACGTCCAATGAGCCGTCAGGACGGGCAAATCCTTCATACACTTTACCGGTTTGCTGATCCGTTAATTGTTGAATAACATATTGGTGAGGATGGACTAACATGAGGTCATACAGCTCTTCATCAGACACTGAAATACCTATTTTTTTATATTGTGTTTTGATGAGACGCTCATTGATCATTTGGTTCCAAACCTGATCAATGATCTGTTCTTTTGTTTTTTCATCAATAGTTGTATTCGGATTCGATTGCTGGATCTGCATGATCTGCTCATTTACTTTTGAGCTAAAGGCCGTATAATCAATATTATCGCTGCCGATTTTACCAACCAATGTATCATTATTTGAAAAAAGCGCGCTACCGGAGCCTAATAAACTTTCTAAAATAAAAATAACCAGGGCTAATCCAATAATTCCAACCAGAAGCCCGGTTTTGCTGCGAATTTTTTCTAAAACACTCATCTTTGTATAATTTAAGGAATGCAAAGATAAAATTATTGCTGAATAACGGAAAAATTAATCAAAAATTATTTTTGACGCTATTTCCTTTGCCTGAACCCTGATCTCAGGCACGGCGGTGCTTTCCCACAAAACTCCTTTTAAAGGCGGCCCTATTGTAAACACATTTTCTCTTAATTCCCCGTTCTTTTGAGTCTTTAACCCGTAAGCCAACTCATGATTTACGATCAGAGAGCTATTGATAAGCTGTTTAATAAGCGGAGATTCCACCTTATTAAAATCGGGTTCGGGGCCTGTACAGTTAATAATTATATTAGTTTTTAACACGTTGTTTCCATCCGCCGAAGCCGTATACTGTATTTCAAAACCGCCGGGTTTTGTTTTAATATTATATATCCTGCCTTTAAATACGGTTAATCTTTTATCATCTATTAATTCGGTAATGCCCTTCATACTCTCTTTAGGCGCTCTATGCCTGGCTACACCCCATTTATGCCTTAAATGTCTTAAAAAGCGCTTTTTTTCTTCTATTGAAAAATGTATCCAAAGCGTTTGCAAATGTGGCCTCATAGTGTCAATAACACTTTGAGGATTTAATTTATTTTTAAACGCTTCTTTAAGCTTAACCTTAACCAAGCTGAAAATTTGGCTTAAGGAATAATTTATACTTGGGTCAATAAAATTTTCACCGGCCGGGAGTTGATCTTCGTTATGAGCATGCGGTAAATAACCGTGCGGAGAAATTACGTGTATCGTTCCGTTATAATTTTTATGCTTTAATGCTACAACGATATCAACCATAGTTAAGCCGGCACCAATAATAGTAACAGATTTAGCAGCAAGGACTTTACGCATGGCTTCCCCTGCAAACGCATCTTGAAAATAATTAGAGGAGCTTATAAATTCTTGCGATACGGAGCGCGGATGAGCCGGTAAAAAATTGCCGACTGCCAACACCAATTTATTTGCCCGGTGACTTTCTTTTGCCGTAATGATATAACCGGCGGCTTTAAAAGTGATGGCAGTAACCTCTTCCGGTTTTTGAATGATTTCAACGTAAGTGTGTTTGTCCTTTAATTCTAAATACGTTTCTAAAACATACGTGCCAAATAATTTGCGCGGAACAAAATGTTTCCCTGAATAAGGTAGGTTTTTTTTTTCAAGCCAATTTACAAAATGCGCCGGCTCATCAGCAAAAACAGACATGTTAAACGCTCTTACATTTAGCAAATAAAGATCTTCCGTTGTAGAATAGGCTAAGCCTTTGCAGAAAGCATCATTGCCGTCGAACCATAAAATCCGTAAAGGTTTTGTTGCCTGTTTTAAGCAATTTAAAACAATGAATGTCCCGCTTACGCCACCGCCGATTATAGCAACGGTACCGGTCATTTTTTTTGTTGCGGTTGGTTTATTTTATCTTGGTTCACTCTTTGGTGCCTCCGCAGCAAAAACATAATAGACGCTATAATGAATACAAATACAAAATATAAAGCACTGTCCGAATCTTTAATAATTAAAAAATAAACAGCTACACATGCACATCCTATAGCCGTTATAAGCCATATAACCTCAAGTATTCTAAAAAATTTATTCATGCTTATAATTGATTATCTTCTACTCTTAAAGTTCCTGTAACTTCCAAAATTTCGTATTCTGTAAAATCTTGGTTAGACCTTAACCCTTTGCCCATAATAATTTCTTTGGCCGTTGTAATTTTTACAAACACATCCGAAGTAATTTGTTTTGTGTTTTCATCCCACACTAAATGTTCTGTATTTAATTTTTCTCCCGTAGCGTTAACCACCTCAACATTATACCTTGCTTCCATACGCCTGCTCGTTTCATACCTAACGCCATAGTTGGCCTTTAACGTTGAAGTTTCTTTGCCTTTACCGTCAAAAAATACTACGTACAGCCCTTTCGGCATAATCGTCATCGGTTCTTTAATTCCCTTATCATACATAAGCATTTGCGGGGCTTCCAAACGTATTTTTAATAGGGCCGAATCGGTATATAACATGGTAATATCTTTACCGGTTTGCGAAGGCATAATTTTTTTCTTACCTATGGCCATCACCTCATCACGGTTTGTTTCGCAGCCTGTAATAAGGAGTATAATTAATATAGTGCCAATGGAAATATAAAAGGGTTTAAATGCACGCATGGTTAATATTAAATTAATCGTACTTAAATTTTTTAAACCAACGGTTATTAAAGGTAAAGCCAACGATAAGCCTTATGTATTTTTCCTGTATTAAGCTGTTAGTTACTGTACCAATGGTGCCGAACTGGGCTGTTATATTAACCACTGCAATGTCTTCTGCACGCCCCAAACCTACCGGTAAACCAAGACCCGCCGTAAGGGCATAATTACTGATTTTTGTGTTTTTGAGATCTAAATAGCCATTGGTATATGATACGCCAAGCCGGTATTGCACCCTTTTAACATAAGAGTTATAAGCAAGCCGGTTTGGTACATAATTTAACCCGGCCGACAAGCGATAACTGTTCGTGAAATTTGAATTTTTTTCGCCGAAATATTTATAACCGCTCCAATTGGTAGTAGCGGCATCCATTAATACCGTTAATCGCTCCCCTTTTTTTATAGATAAGCCAAAGCCTGTTTCTAAAGGCAACCTAACGCTTCCATGTACATTTTGAGAATTTAAAAGCGTATCTTTTGGAGTTTCAACACCAACACCGTCTAACGAATACGTGTAAATTATATTACTTTGTTTTGAGCTTACGCCTGAAGGAATAGCTGCAAAAAATCCGAACCCAATCCTTATCTTTTCTTTTAATATCCTTCTGTGGCCTTGCTTTAAGGGGTCTTTACCGTGGTATCTAACCGAGTCAATAGAAAAATGCGTTTGAAGACCTCCGTTAAAAATAAAATCATTTACTTGTATGGAACGCTGCCTTAACGAATTAAAATATGTAATAGAGCCGGGGTAAATGACACGTGTGGTCTGAATAATGTTTCCAAATAAATATGCGGCATTTACTCCAACCGATAATTCTGACGCTAACTCTCTTGTAAATCTTACAAATTTATATTTAGCTGTTTTTTTATGCTTTACTAAAGTGTCGTGATACGCCGAATGATAAAATTTTATCAATTGCTTGCGGAACGGCTTTATACCGCAAGCTATAAAAGCTTTGTTAAGTCCGCCCAAACCATCAAACCGGTAGTTAACCGTACCAATATTGGTCACTTCTTGCGTAGAGTTTATATTATAACCCACGGAGCTGTAAGGCATAATTCCAAAAGCAGCTGCTCCACCGATTTTCTTTATAGGAAACCCGAGTGAAGCATAAGAAAAATTAAGGTTTCGTTTTTTAAGGGATGTTGAGCCGTCGCTTATTTTTGTAAACTGTGATTGCCCGCCTAACTCAAGCGTAGTAAACCGTAAACCCGCCAAGCCCGCCGGGTTAGCGGCATTTATAAATAAAGGTGTTGTAGTACTGTCATGTTGGTAAGCTATAAATGAACCACCCATAGCACTTGGTGTAGCAAAAGTTGGCAAGTTTAATTCGCCCAAACCATAGCGTGAATAAGGGCTTGACGTTAATATTTGCGAATAGGAAAACCCGGCAGTAAAAATACCGATAAGTAATAAAAGAGTTGTTTTAAAAAATAAGATATGTTTATTCACAATAATTAGATGGTGCAATTTAATATATGGTTAAGCCCTTTTAAAACAAGATTTTGCCGGGTAAAGATGCTACTTTTTAATCGTTTTGCCAAGTGCCCGGCATCACCCCCGGTTATAATGCAAATTACGTTTGGGTATTGTGCTTGATACAAGCTTATAATGCCGTCTATTTCGGCTGTGCTACCTGTTACGACGCCGCTTAAAATAGAATGTTGTGTAGTATCCCCGATAAGGCCTGAATAATTTGCATCAAGTTCAACAAGCGGTAATTTGCCGGTAAATTCGTGTAATGCTCTAAACCGCATAGTAAGGCCCGGAGAAATACCGCCGCCTAAGTATTCATTTAATGAATTAGTGAAATTATATTTTATACACGTGCCGGCATCTATCACTAAAACATCTGAATTCGGGTATAGCGCAAAAGCACCTACTGAAGCCGCAAGCCTGTCGGAGCCTAAGGTAGAAGCGGAACGGTATAAATTTTTTAAGGGAATTTTACTGCTAGCCGTAAATAGCTGTGCAGGCAGTATCTTATTTAATTTTTCTAAAAAGTGTTCCGACTCATTAACAACCGAACCAATAATAGCACGTTTTGCTTGCGTAACAAATGCAAGGTCATTTAAAATTTCTGCCGGGGAATTAAACCATTTTGTTTCTACCAACTCCTTGTTGTTGAACAACGCTGTTTTAACACGTGTATTTCCAATATCTATAACTAAATTCAAACGCTATAAAAGTAACCAAATAGTATTTACGAATTCTTATTTAGGATTTTTTAATATTTCTTTTGGGGAATCAAATTATTCTTTTAAATTTGCATCCCTATGTTGGTACCTTAGCTCAGATGGTAGAGCAACGGACTGAAAATCCGTGTGTCCCTGGTTCGATCCCTGGAGGTACCACTATACCAAGTAAACCCAGTAAATGAAAATTTACTGGGTTTTTTCATTCCCTTAATTACCAACACTTTAGAAGGTTATAGGTGTAAACAGAAAAAAGAAATTTTTGATGTTTTTACACAAAATGCTGCCCCATTGTGTCCCCATGTTTTTTATCAACTAAAAAAACCTCCCTAATCTGTTAAAGAAATGCAATACCTGTAATTATTCATAGTAGTAACCGTTATAAATAAAATATATGAATTCCTCAATTCACTTTAATATAAGAACTGATAGACCTAAAAAAGATGGCTCTGTTCAAATAGTCCTGTTTTTCACTCTTAATAGAAACCAAAGATTAAAAATTAGTCTAGGGAAGTATATTTCTTTAAAAAAAGAATATTCAACAAATATAGATCAGATTAAATTTTCAAGTATTGATAATAAAGAAGATTTATATTACTGGGATGTATCAAAAGAAAGGGCAACAAAAGGAACTGAAAATTGGCAAAGTATCAATGACCTTTTAGACAGTGAAAAGGCCAGAGCTAATAAAATACTCTTAAATTATGAGCTAATGAATAAGCCAATTACTCTGGCACTATTTAAGCAAGCATTTCTAAAACCATCAGGCACAAATGATTTTAAAGAGTATTTCACAAATGAATTGGATAACAAAAGAAGACATTTAATTGCGAACGATACTTATAGAGCATATAAATCAGCTATCTCAAAAGTTTGCAGATTTAAACCAAACCTTTCTATTGCGGATATTGATTATAGGTTTTTAAGCCAATTTGAAAACCATATGCTTAAGCCTATTATTGATGGTGGATTAGGGAATATTCCAAACACAGTATGTAAAACTCTTAAAATGTTAAGAGCCTTAATTATCATAGCCATAAAAAATGAAGATTTCCTAAAAGAGGCTTATCCGTTTAAAGACTTCAAAATAAAACACGTTGATCCTGTATTAACGACAAGGGACTATTTGGAACCGGAAGATTTATTAAAAGTTGAACAACTCTTATCTCCTGAAAAAATCCATCTGCTAACAGAGGGTGAAATTAAAGCCACGAAACGATTCCTTTTTGCCTGTTATACAGGATTAAGATATGCTGATGTAAATAACCTAAGTAAGAAGGAGCACATATTCAGTAAATTTATTTTAAACCCTAAAACAAATAAAATGATTTACAGAAGTTATATTGAATTGAGTATGTCTAAAACTTCTCAACCTGTATTTATCCCTTTGATTGATAAGGCAACAGAATTAATTAAAGAATCAACTACCGAACTTGTATTTGAGAAAATTTCAAATCAAAAACTAAATAAACATTTAAAATCTATTAACACTAAGGCGAAATTAAATAAAAAATTGTCTTTCCATGTTGCCAGACATAGCTTTGCTACAATTTGCTTTCTATATGAAATCCCTGAAAAGGTTGGGCAAAAATTATTAGGGCATAGAAATAGAAAATTTACAGAAGTATATACCCATTTATCACAAAACAAATTATTTTATGAAATGGATAAACTAAATAGGGGCTTAAGTCAATTTCAAATAATGGTAGATGACGAAGACAAGCAAAAAACAAACATTAAGGAAATGCTGCCTATGTTACAAAATCTAAGTCCTGAAAAATTAGATCAATTGAAGGGTCTAATTAAATTGTTGGGGACATAATCAAAGTAGAAAGTACATACTTGTGTGTACTTTCTACTTACTACTTGTATACAAAGTTTGTACTTGAAGGTGTATTCTAGGTAGTCCAATATCGAAAGTAAGTAGGTGTTGGTAGAAACTATGCAGATGAATAGTAGAAAGTACATACTTTATAAAATTACTTAAAGAACAATCTCATATGGATAATCAAAACGAATCAAAATACAAAGGAAAAGCAGATTCAATAGCTAGTAAGTATAAGTATTTGAAATTTCAGACTTATTCTCAAAAAGAGTTAATTATTTTAATCAAAGAATTAGTTTATTTACAGCAGAAAAACGAAAAACTGATTCTAAAGCTAGAGCGACAATTAGAAGATCGTAAAAATAAAAGTGTTGAACTTTCTGAAGAATTGGCTTTTTTTAATAGTGATTCCGAAGATTTAAAAAAGTATATCGGGTATAATGTAGATTGGCTATACATTGATAAGATTGTTTTTGTTATTGAACGGACTAGAAAGCCTTTAACCAGTCATCAAATCGTAAATAAATTAGTAGAAATTGAACCTACGCTAAAGCAAAAATTGCTAGACCCATTTAACTCTATTACAAAATCAATTTACAGTGGAATTAAGTTAAATAGATTGATAAGATACTTTAAAACTGGTAATTTTGGGTATACTTATATTTTACCAAATTGGTTAATCGAAAGTGGAAAATTAGATATAAAATAATAAACTATTTTTTTGATAATTAATATAACGTGGTGATGCCATTTTGTATAGCATATTTAACAAGTAAGGCTACTGAACTAATTTCCGTTTTTTTATATATACTTTGCCTATGAAAATCAATTGTAGCACAAGTTAAGTTTAGAAGCTCTCCAATTTCTCTGTTAATCTTTCCCTCACAAATTAATTTTAATATTTCTGTTTCTCTATGGTTTAAAGCCAGTTGGTTTCTCATAGCCTCAAAACGTCTTTCTGCCATAATATCTGAAATCAATTTACTACTTACTCCTGAATTGAAATAATAACTGTTTTTATAAACAATACGAATAGCTTCTTCTAATACACAAAAATCACATTCTTTAGGCAAGAAAGCATTGATTCCGTTTTTTAAAGATTCCGCTGCGAACGATGACGAATAATACATGGATATAAAAATAATTTTGATTGATCTAAATTCTTGATTAAGAATTTCAACCAATTGATAACCATTCATTTCAGGCATCT
>JANYGK010000010.1 GCA_025362395.1 Bacteroidota bacterium | reverse complement strand
CCGAACAGAGAAGTTAAGCCCACCAGCGCAGATGGTACTTGGTCTAAAGCCCGGGAGAGTATGTCGATGCCAATCTTTAAATCCCTAAACCCTTTCTAACATATTAGAAAGGGTTTTTGCGTTTTTGAAATAGTGTACTGTAATAGCATAAGATCGTTAAACGAAATATCTCCGCACCTACACATTACAAACATTTGCGAATATACAAGCGTACTGTTTTACAATAAGGTAGAGTTTTGAGCCAAGTTATAGCATAATGAAAAACATAAATTTACATCCGACCGGAGAAGCATAAAAAAAACCTCATTCACTAACAAGTAAATGAGGTCAAATTGAAACACATAAATAATAATTATTTTTCCAGGGCTTCTTTTACAAGTTGGTTTGCCATTTTAGGATCCGCTTTTCCTTTTCCAAGTTTCATGACTTCGCCAACAAATAAACCCAATAAATTTACTTTACCGCTTTTGTATTCAGTAATTTTTTCGGGATATTTTGCTAAGGCTTGATTTACCAGTTCCTGTAAAGCACCAGTATCATTACTTTGCAGAATATCTAAACGTTGTGCAATGCTTAAAGGTGATTCATTAGGATTAAGCATTAATTCAGGAAATAATTTTTGCGTTGCAGCAGCATTACTTATTTTTCCTTCATCAATTAATGCAATTAAATCAGAAATTGTTTTTGGAATTACTTTAAATTTTTCAATGGCAATAGCATTTTCATTCAGGTAAGACTTAATGCTTCCCATCATCCAATTAGCGGCTGCTTTATAATTTTTAGTGTGTTCGACTAATTCATTGAAATATAAAGCAAGCCCTTTAAGATCAGTTAAATTATAAGCGTCATATTCTGATAAGCCAAACTCTTTTGTAAATTTTTTAAACAGATCGCTTGGTAATTCCGGCATAATAGCCTTAATAGAATCTATATAGTTTTGTTTTACTAAAATGGGTTGAAGGTCGGGCTCAGGAAAATAGCGATAATCATTTGCATTTTCTTTACTTCGAAGCGAAAACGTAGAACCATTCGTAGCATCAAAGCTTCGTGTTTCTCCTGCAATTAATTCTTCGGTTTCAATTAAATCGATTTGCCTTTTAACTTCGAAATCAATGGCGCGTTGTACATTGCGAAAAGAATTCATGTTTTTTACTTCCACTTTTTTTCCGTACTCTTTTGCATCTTTCAGCATCACCGAAATATTGGCATCACAACGTAACGAGCCTTCTTCCATGTTACCATCACAAATATCAAGGTAACGCACTAGTTTTTTTACTTCAGTTAAATAGCTGTAAGCTTCTTCGCTGGTTGTAAAATCAGGCTCGGTAACGATTTCCAACAAGGGTGTTCCGGCACGGTTCAAATCAATTAGGGATTCAAACGGATCAATATCATGCATACTTTTACCAGCATCTTCTTCCATGTGGATGCGAGTGAGATTGATTCTTTTTTCTGTTCCGTCTTTTAATTTAATATCTACGTAACCACCTGTACAGATAGGTGTTTTATCTTGTGTAATTTGATAACCCTTCGGTAAATCGGCATAAAAATAATTTTTACGCGCAAATTGATTTTCTTCGCGAATAGTTGAATGTAAAGCAATTCCTAATTTAACTGCAAACTCAACTGCGCGTTTATTTACCTTAGGTAAAGTTCCGGGATGGCCTAATGTAATCACACTTACATTTGTGTTTGGGATAGCGCCATACTCAGCCACATCATCGCTGTACATTTTTGTTTTGGTCAATAATTGTATGTGGCATTCTAACCCAATTACTGCTTTATATTTATCGTAAACTGACATTTTGCTGTATAAATTGAAGATCAAAGATAGGAAATAATCAAGAATTTAATGTACTTTAGATAGATGCGTTATTGTGTATTAGTGCTACTACTTTTTAAATTATCTGTCACTTTTTCACAGGATTCAATCAAAAAGGATCATTATAAAGTAAGATTATCCTGTCTTTTGAAATATACATCAACCACTTTTAAATTTTCAAATTCAACCGGATATTATTATGAATACAAAACCAATAGCCGTAGCGAATATGCCGCTTTTGAGGGGACTATAAAACCCGTACCGATTTTAACTCCTGAAATTAAATTAGATTTTGAACTTCCTATTTGGCTTAAAGTAACCTGCGGGATTATTTATAACCGTTTAAAATTTGTTACACCTAACATGGATCGTATCGGTAGTAGCAAGCAGTATATTTATGATTCTACCGCACTATATACTCCTGACCCAACGCCTATTGGGAGCTATAATACTCAAACTAAAATGGGATACAACAAAAACAGGTACGAAATACAAAGTATAAGAACATATTTAGGTTTAGGGATTTCTAAAAAGTATAGACGATTTACGTTTGATGTTGATTATTTTTTCTGTGCTAATAAGATTATAAGTGCCGTTATGTTTTCAGAATACTATGATTTGAACCATACTCTGCAAAATACACAGGTTTATAATATTATGACAGATTATATAGAGCCAAGGAGTGTACCTCTATTTACACACAATTTTACAACAAGCGTTTCTTACAGGATTTATAAAAGAACGTCTTTAAAATTGGGGTATGCCTATTCTAAAAATGACACTAATTATAACGATAATAGTCCGGGAACAGGTTCTGCATATCAACGCGTGAAATGCCATTCCTTAATTATTTGGATTAGCGGTAAGTGTTATTAATAAACTTCACTAAATCATCTATCACATATTGTGGGATATGCCCGGGCGTATTGTATTCAGAAGGGTTTGGCTTGCCTTCGCCTTCTAAAAATAAATGATTTAGTTTTGAATAAGAGTTAAATTGAAGATTGTTTTTATTTATCAGATCTTGCTTCCATAAATTAAATTCTTTTATAGGTACTTGGTAATCGCGTTCGCCGTTTAAAATTAAAATCGGTAAAGTTAACCTTTGAGCTGTTTCTGCCTGGTTATAATTTAATATGCTTTTCCAGTATTTAGCGCTTACCCCCATTAGCATTCCCTTTGGTGTACTGTAACTTAGTGTCGGCGATTTAATTTTATCTACCAGCCATTTAATGGATGTAATCTGCATTTGCTCTGCATTTGAAATAGTATCATTTAATAAAGCCATGTATTCTATTTGTTCCGGCAAAAGGTTAACAAGGTTATTTACAGGAGCTGCCATCATTACTATCCCTTTTAATTTTGGGCACAATTCAGCAATTTTAGGCGCACACATAGCCCCTTGGCTGTGCCCGATAATATATATTTTTGAAGTGTCAATAAATGTAAATTGTTTTGCAATGTTTACTGCATCAATTGCATCGTAAATAGTTTCTTCAAAAAGAGTTAAACTATCAGATAATATTTTAAAATCGTATTGATACGTGAACGTGCGTTTATCATAACGCAAGCTTACAATCCCTTGCTGCGCCAATCCTTGTGCCAAATCCCGAAACGGTTTATTAGGCCCGATTGTCTCATCGCGATCATTAGGTCCGGAGCCATGTACGAAAATAACCAAAGGCGATTTTTTTTTGCTTGTATCCCCAAAAGCCAGGTTAGCTCCCAGTGTTAAGCCGTCGCGTGTTTTTACTTCTGTTGCTAAATCGGTAACCTCCGCAAAACCTTTGTATCCTTTTAAGTGAAAAAAAGGCGTTTCAGTATACTCTTCAAATGAACATTTTTCTAATTTATTTTTTTGGTTGAAAACAAGGATCAACAATTTTTTTTCTTTTTTAAATTGTAAACCTAAAGCTGTTTTTGTTTTAAAGCCGTTAGGCTCGTCTTCAACACCGATGAGCTTTTTAAGCTTGCCAAAACTTTTAAAGTCTTTCTTATAAGTGTCTTTTTCAATACCTGTTATAAAATTTAAAATTCCTGTCGTATCAAACATTGCATCTATTTTATCAAAGTTTTTGTTTTTTAAATAGTCAAAAACCTGTTTAGACAATTGCAGGGGTACCTGCCCCCTTGTTTCTATAGCACAAAACAGTAAAAGCAATACAATTATTTTGAATCTTAAAATGAGCATTTTTAGTATATTTATACTGTAAAATTACACTTTTTTGATCCCTAAATTTACTATAGATAAAATTATTGATGCCGCCCGAGTAGAGGATGTTATCGGTGATTTTATTACCTTAAAAAAGCGAGGTGCAAATTTATTGGGATTATGTCCTTTTCATGGTGAAAAATCTCCTTCGTTTACGGTTTCTCCCGCTAAAGGCATTTATAAATGCTTTGGCTGTGGCAAGTCAGGAACAGCGGTAAATTTTATAATGGATCATGAAAGCCTAACCTATCCTGAGGCTTTAAAATACTTAGCCAATAAATACGGTATTGAGGTTGTAGAAAAAGAAGTAACCGTTGAGGAGAAGGCTCAGCAAAATGAAAAAGAGAGCTTGTATATTGTGATGCAATACGCGCAAAAGTATTTTACGGATCTTTTATTGAACGATGATTTGGGGCGTTCCGTTGGCTTAGGCTATTTTAAAGAGAGGGGATTTACGCAGGCTATTATTGATAAGTTTCAATTAGGATATAGTTCAGAAGAACGGCGCAGGTTTTCGGAAACTGCCGTTAAAAATAGTTATAAGCCCGAATATTTGGTTAAGACCGGGATGTCTATTTTATCAAATAATCACGTAGAAGGCAACCCGATAACCGTTACTGATATTTTTGACCGTTATACGGGACGTGTGATGTTTCCTATTCATAATATTTCAGGAAAAATAATAGGTTTTGGCGGACGGATACTGACAAGCGATAAAAAATTAGCGAAGTATATTAATTCCCCGCAAACAGATATTTACGATAAAAGTAAAACACTATACGGGCTCTTTCAGGCTAAAAAAACGATCATTCAGAACGATAACTGTTATTTGGTTGAAGGTTATACGGATGTTCTTTCCATGCACCAATCAGGTATTGAAAATGTAGTTGCTTCTTCAGGAACATCCCTTACCGTTGAGCAAATAAAGCTGATTCATCGCTTTACTAAAAACATTACTATTTTATATGATGGGGATGTAGCCGGTATTAAAGCCAGTTTCAGGGGAATTGACCTGATATTGGAAGAAGGGATGAATGTGAGGGTATTGTTATTCCCGGATGGTGATGACCCTGATTCGTACAGTAAAAAAGTAAGTAACGAAGAGTTTAAAGAATTTATAAAGCATAACAGCAAAGATTTTATTTCTTTTAAAACGAGTTTGCTTTATGAAGAAGTAAAAAATGATCCGATAAAACGGGCAGATCTTATTAAAGATATTGTTGAAAGTATTTCTGTGATCCCGGATGCGATCAATCGTTCCGTATATGTAAAAGAATGTTCGCGGATCATGGACATCAGCGAGCAAATTCTGCAGATAGAAATTAATAAACTGATTCGTAAACATAGTGGGAAGCAAGCTGCCGGCAATTCAACTACACAAAATCAATCGGAAGACCTGAACACATTTATTCCGGACGAATACCTTGAAAAAGAAGAACCAAAAGACCTTATTTTAGACAGTGAAGAAAAAGAACTGTTGCGGATGATGATGCAATACGGAAATGTATTGGTAGAAGTGGAAGCAGAAGATACAGATAATATACAGCAATCCTTTCAGTTAACGGTTTGTGAGTTTGTAATATTTGAAATGTGGAGGGATGATATTCAGTTTATGAACCCTGTTTATCAAATGGTAATGGACGAATTTCACCATGAGCTTGAAAGTGGTACTATTCCCGCAATGCATACGTTTGTAAATCATGCCAACCCGGCGGTTTCGCAAGTGGCAATTAACATCGCTTCTTTTCCTGATTCTGTCAGTCCTAAATGGGGCAAGCTTGGGGTTCATGTGCCCGAAGAAATCTACTCGATTAAAAAAGGCATTGAGCACCAGTTATTCAGTTTAAAAGAAAAACGGTTGAATCAGATTATTAAAGACGCTAAAGAGCTTTTGAAAGTGGCCGATCCTTTTGAAAATAAGAATGTATATGAATTTGTGATCATGCTTGAAAATCAAAAAAAACGCGTTAATAAAATTCTAGGCCGCACCGTTATCCGGTAAGAATGAGTAAAGAATTTGCTTCTCGGCTTGTTTAATTTTACATTTAGCGTTCTTGAAAATAAAACAGTACATACTTTTTATATTTTTTGTTTCGGCAGTAAAAAGCTACTGCCAGGTTGATACTGCTTATTTTGATAAGTACGATGATCACATCAGTGACTTGATCGATAATGGAAATTATGAATTGGCGCAGGTAAAGGCAGACAGCTTACTGATTATTTCTAAAAAATTAAATTATAAGCCGGGTATTGCGGAAGCTTATAATTTAAAGGGAATTATTAACCGGGATCAGTCTGATTTAAGAGAGGCGCTTGATAATTATTTACCTGCATTGAAGTTGTTTGAAGAATTAAAACTTCCCGCGGAAGTTGCAGGCGTACAAAACAATATCGGCTTAATATATGCAGAAATAAAGGAATACAGAACAGCCTTATCGTATTATTTTAAAGCGGAGAAAATAAATTCGGAACAGAACAAAAAAAATTACTTGGCCATTAATTACAATAACATCGCTACCTGTTATCAAAAACTAAAGCAGTATTCTTCCGCACAAATTTATTTGAATAAATCCCTGTGCTTCGGCAGGAAAAGCATGACACTATTGGTATGGCAATGGCTTACCACAACATAGGCATCAATCACCAGTTAACCAATGATAAAGATTCTGCCATTTTCTTTTTTAATAAATCATTAGGCTATCTTAACTACATGAGTCCTAACATTGGGCATGCTTATAATTATTTAGAGCTGGGGAATACATTGTTACAGGAAGGCAAATTGAATGAAGCGGAAACCTATTTATTAAACTCATTAAAGATATCTGAAAACAGTGAATTGGAAGGGGTAAAGGTAGAAGTGTATAAATACCTGAGCGAATTGTACAGGCAAAAAAACGATTTTAAAAAAGCATTTATTTACCAGGATCTTTATATGTCGTTAAAAGAAAAAGAGGAAAGTGATGAAAGTAAAAATGAGATCCTTAAAAAAGAATTGGAATATGCCTTTAATCAAAAGCAGGAACTACAAAGGGTAGAGGCCGACAACAGGCAGGCTGTGTATAACGCGGAAATAAAAAGTCAGAAAAAATTAACGGCATACGCTATTTTAGGGTTAATCATTTTGTCGGGTTTAGTGCTGATCGTACTAAGAAGTTATAACCAAAAACGGAAAGCAAATTTTATCATTTCAAAACAAAAAGAAATTGTTGAACATAAAAATAAAGAGATATTGGATTCTATAACCTATGCAAAATATATTCAAAACGCGTTGCTTCCTTCCGATAAAACAATTGCTGAATCGGGACTGAATTGCTTTATTTTATTTAAACCGAAAGACATTGTGAGCGGCGATTTTTATTGGATGCACAGTTATCCCGCATCTCCCATAACTGCGGCTGAAACTTATATTGCAGCGGTAGATTGTACAGGACACGGGGTACCCGGGGCTTTAGTGAGCGTGGTTGGTAACAATGGTTTAAACCGTTGTGTAAAAGAATTCGGGATACATGATACAGGTAAAATCCTTGATAAATTATCGGAATTAGTAGAAGAAACTTTTGAGAAAAGCGTGGACGAGCTAAAAGACGGAATGGATATTTCTTTGCTTAAAATAACGGCTCATAAAACCGATTCGATTGCAAAGGTTCAATGGAGCGGTGCAAACAATCCTTTATGGATCCTTAAAAAAAACACAGGCAAAGTAGAGGAAATAAAGGCGGATAAACAGCCTATAGGTAAGTTTATGGATCGAAAATTATTTACTTCGCATCAATTAGAGCTGGGAAAAGGGGACAGGGTTTTTTTGTTTACGGATGGCTATGCTGACCAGTTTGGCGGGCCCGCGGGTAAAAAGTTTAAATATAAACAGTTTGAAGAAATTCTTTTGGCAACCAATAAATTATCTTTAGCCGATCAAAAAATCAGCCTTGAAAAAGCATTCCACGATTGGAAACAGGAACTGGAACAAGTGGATGATATATGCTTAATCGGTATAGAAATTTAACAGGTAAAATCAATTTTAAAGCAGTAGATGTTAATTTTAACAATTAACCTTAGCAAACTAACTCATGCTGAATGGGGCACTGTATTCATCATATAAAAATTGTATTTTCGCGGTAATGAAAAATGTTGCCATATTTGCTTCGGGTGAAGGAACTAATGCTGAAAATATATTTAAATATTTCAGTAACGATAAAAGAATAAAAATAAAATTGGTTGTTACTAATGTTGATACGGCGGGCATTGTAAAAAGAGCGGAACAGTATAAAAAAAATGTTCATATTATTAGCAAAACCGCTTTGTATGAATATACTTCTCAAATAATAGAATTTTTAAAAACAGAGGATATTGATATCATTATTTTAGCCGGATTTTTATTGAAAATCCCGGAACAATTTATTAAAGCGTTTCCGAATCAAATTATTAATCTTCACCCTGCTTTGTTACCCAACTATGGCGGAAAGGGGATGTACGGCATGAACGTACATAGCGCGGTTATTGCCGGAAAAGAGAAGGTAAGCGGGATAACCGTGCATTACGTAAATGAAGAATACGATAAAGGAGAAATTATTTTACAGGCAAAATGCAGCATTGATGAGACGGATACCGCCGAAACGCTTGCCGTAAAAATAAAGGAATTAGAGATGGAATATTTTCCTAAAGCAATCGAAACAATAATTTCCGGATAATTATTACCTGCCTTCCGATTTCCATCTTTTATAACAATCCATAACGCGGGCATATAAGTCATAGCCGTCGTGGGTTAAAATAAAATCATCACTTAAGTAATAGCAATATTTACTGAACTTTTCAAAGTCAATTTTATCGTCTCCCGTTAGCTTACGTAATGTTTCAGCATTAAATTTTTTCGCCACCTCTTCTTTGATAAAAATATCTTCAAAAATTTTAGCAAGCTTTCTTTGTTCACGGCCTTTTTGACTAAACTGTTGGTATAATGCTGTAATAGGGCTTTGCATAACATTGATCGCGGTTGTTTTAGAGCCTTGGATTACACGTTTCATATAATCTTTTTCGTATGGCTTTAATTTAAAATCGCTCACAACTACTTGATTTAATTTATAAGCGGTTTCAACCATTACTACTTTACATTCTTTATAAACAGCGGTATATAATTTATTTGCCGGAATTTTTAAACGGATGTATCCTACAAAGGAAAAAATAACTGAATCCTTATCATTAGCAATAACCGTAAATTTACCGTTACCATCACTCATTTGTCCCCTGCCTGTTTCCGCATTGATTACATATACAAAGGGCATTGGTGTTGTACTGTCGGGTTCGGTAACAATACCTTTAATAATATTTTGGCTATAACTTTGAAATGAGAAAAAACAGGCAAGCAGGAAAAGAATATGGAAATGTTTTTTCAAAAAAATGTATTTGGGTTTTGCTCAAATCAAATATATAGATACTTATTCACACCCGGTTAATAATTTAACCTTTTTTATGGGGATATTAGTCGTAAATTTGATGTTCTAAATTCATGGATAATTTTATTGTATCGGCTCGTAAGTATCGTCCACAGCACTTTAACACGGTGGTTGGGCAAAGCCATATTACCAATACATTAAAGCAGGCCATTAAAAACGGTAAGGTTGCCCAGGCTTATTTATTTTGCGGGCCGCGCGGGGTAGGTAAAACCACCTGCGCGCGTATTTTCGCTAAAACCATTAACTGTACAAATCTTACACCCGAAGGTGAGGCATGTGACGCGTGTGAGTCATGTGTGTCGTTCGATTCAGGCGCGTCTTTAAATGTATATGAATTAGATGCGGCATCAAATAACTCCGTCGAAGACATTCGTAATTTAGTAGACCAGGTGCGTTTTGCGCCCCAGTTGGGCGATTATAAAGTGTATGTGATAGATGAAGTGCACATGTTATCGAACGCAGCGTTTAACGCGTTTTTAAAAACGTTGGAAGAACCGCCTAAGCACGCTAAATTTATTTTGGCAACTACAGAGAAGCACAAAATTATTCCTACGATTTTATCGCGTTGCCAAGTGTTTAGCTTCAACCGTATTAAGGCGGAAGATATCACCGAACAATTGGTGCATATTGCCAACAGCGAGCATATTACGTTTGAGCCGGAAGCGTTAAGCGTAATTTCTCAAAAGGCGGATGGCGGTTTGCGTGATGCCTGTTCTATTTTTGACCAAATGGTAACCTTTACGGGAAATCATTTAACGTATAAAGAAGTTGTAGAAAACTTGCATGTGCTTGATTATGATTACTACTTTAAATTAACGGATGCCGCCATTAACGGGCGTTTACCGGAAGTAATGGTAACGTTTGACGATATTTTGAAAAAGGGATTCGACGGGCATAATTTCATTATCGGATTTGGAGAACACTTGCGGAATTTATTGGTAAGTAAAGATCAGTATACGGTTCAGTTATTAGAAGTAAGTGAAAATTTAAAGCAACGTTTTGCTCAACAGGCACAACTATGCGCTACTCCTTTTTTATTAAAATCGCTGGCTGTTATTAATAAATGCGATATTCATTACAAAGCCGCTAAAAACCAGCGACTGCAGGTTGAGATGGCCTTAATGCAGATCAGCTATTTAAATACCGCGTCACAGGATGCGGAAAAAAAAAATGAGTTAAGTAACGGTTTTGGGTCTCAGGCTCAACCAAAAGAATTAGAGCAGGGGCCGGCCTCTGTAAAATTTTCTTCACAACCAATTATTCAAACCAGCAGCAGGCCTGTTGTAGGGTTTACCGAACTAAAAATAAAATCGCAATTTTTATTACAGGATACCGCAAAGCATGCACAGACTGTAGTTGAAACCATTGATGTTAAAGAGTATGCCAACAGTGTGGATGTTGAGCTTAGCATTGAGAGAGTAGCGAATGCGGTAAAACAATTTGCCGAAGAAAAATCTAAAATGGGCAATAAACAATTGTATGCCACCTTAACATCGAGTAATATAAGCTTACAACAAAGCACTATTGTTATTATGCTTAATAACGAGGTGCAAATGCAAATGCTTACCAGTATTAAACAAGACATGCTTGATGAGCTTAGGAATATGTTGATTAATAAGCAAGCGCAGCTCGAAATAAAAGTATCAGAACTACAGGGCGAAGTAAAAGCCTATAAGCCGCAAGATAAATTTAAACTAATGGCTGAGAAAAATCCTTCTTTACTTGAATTGAAAAAGAGGTTTGACCTGGATATCGAATATTAATCTTTATCTTTTTATTTATAATGGCATATTAGAATAATATGGAAACCGGAATTGGTATTTTAATTTATCTTCTTCTATCTTTCGCTTGAACAAAAAAAACAATCCCGCAAGTTTGAGGAACAAGAGCAAACGCCAACTTCAAGTAGCCCCCGCATATGCCTTTCAAACTTGCAGTTTGCACCGTTCGCTCAAAATACGCCGCACTCCTATTACCAAAGCATGAGAGACGTACTCAACTTAACGTATTCTAATATCTTATATTAATCTTTATCGTTTTAATTTATCAATTCCATGTATTCTTTACCTTAACCGTTGAGCGAGCAATTAGGATACTTAAATTTTTTTGCTAATTTTAAGTAAATATTTTGTTGGTCATGAAAACTAAAAAAATTGATCTGGCCTTACAGGGAGGCGGGGCTCACGGGGCTTATACTTGGGGCGTTATAGACAGATTACTTGATGATGAACGCATAGAAATTGACGGGATTTGCGGCACCAGTGCCGGAGCAATGAATGGCGTATGTACGATTTACGGATTAAAAAAAGGCGGCAA
Source organism: Bacteroidota bacterium (assembly GCA_025362395.1). GTDB lineage: Bacteria > Bacteroidota > Bacteroidia > B-17B0 > Aurantibacillaceae > UBA4416. The sequence continues at coordinate 42,897 of JANYGK010000010.1, read as the reverse complement.
AAATTTAGCGAAACATTTGCTTGTTAAGTTTTGGCATAAAATATCGGAAGCCGGAAAGTTATCGCCCTTGCAGCCGAGCTGGCTTGATAAAATGATGAGCCCGGGAAATATGGATTTTTCTCCTACTTACAGGTTATTTAGTATGAGCGCTGAAAATTTTACACCAAAGCAATTAAACCCGATGCAGTATAACCCGCTCGAAAAAATATTGAATGAGGTGATTGATTTTACGGAATTACATAAATTAAATCCACCAAAATTATTTGTATGCGCTACTAATGTAAAAACCTGCGAGGCCCGTGTATTCGGTCATTCCGAGATAACGGCAAAAACCATCTTGGCATCGGCCTGTTTGCCTTATATGTATGATGCCGTTGAAATTGACGGGGAATATTATTGGGACGGCGGGTACATCGGTAATCCTCCGCTACAGCCATTGATAGATCATACAGAAAACACGGATGATATTTTACTGATACAAATAAACCCTAAAAACATAAAAACAGTTCCTACGAGTATCGAAGATATAAAAGACAGGGTGAATGAATTGAGTTTTAACTCTTCCTTAATGCTTGAATTAAAACTCATAAAATTTAAACAGGAATTAGTAGAGCAGGGCATTACGCTTGGCGGAAAGCTGAAGCCGGTTTATTTACATAATATCAGTGCCGATAATGAATTGGGGTCACTTAACTTATCGTCTAAATTAAATACGACCTGGGATTTTATGATGTATTTAAAAGATTTAGGATATAAAGCCTGTGATACCTGGATCACAGAAAATTATGAGTATATCGGAAAAAAGAACACGCTTAAGCTTTAATATAAATACTCTCTTTAAATAATTAGCTACAATTTGTAGCAACGTCCCGCTATAACTTATTGTATTTTTGGTATATTAAAATTTACAATAATGTCAAAAACAAAAACATCGTATTTCTGCCAAAGCTGTGGTGCACAAGCTGCTAAATGGGCCGGCAAATGTAACAGCTGCAATGAATGGAATACCATGGTAGAAGAAATTGTTCACAAAGAAAACAAGAACGATCGCTTGCAATTATTTTCATCTTCAAAAAACGAAAATAACCAATCGAATAAATCTATTTTATTGCAGGAAATAGGTTTGGCCGAGTACCCCCGTATTCCCGTACCGGGACAAGAATTAACGCGTGTGTTGGGCGGCGGAATTGTTCCCGGCAGCTTAGTATTGTTTGGAGGTGAACCCGGAATTGGGAAATCAACTCTCATGCTGCAGTTGGCCTTACGATTAAAGAATTTAAAAGTACTGTATGTAAGTGGTGAAGAAAGTGAGCAGCAAATAAAAATGCGCGCTGAACGCATCGGTATTACCACCGAAAACTGCTTTATTCTACAGGAAACCAATACACAGAATATATTTACACAAATTAATATCGTTCAACCTCAGTTGGTGGTAATTGATTCTATACAGACCATTCACACAAGCTATATTGACAGCAGCCCGGGCAGTGTAAGCCAAGTGCGCGAATGTGCCGCTGAATTTTTACGTTTTGCCAAAGAAACCAATATACCGGTGTTTATGATAGGCCATATTACGAAGGAGGGAAGTTTAGCAGGTCCGAAAGTTTTGGAGCACATGGTTGATACAGTGCTACAGTTTGAGGGCGACCGAAATCATATTTACCGTTTATTACGCGCTACCAAAAACCGGTTTGGCAGCACTAACGAAATGGGCATTTATGAAATGAACGGCGAAGGCTTAAAAGAAGTGTTGAACCCGTCGGAAATTTTAATTACCAACCGGCAGGATGCTACCAGCGGCGTAGCTATTGCGGCAACGTTGGAGGGCAATCGCCCCTTATTAATTGAAACACAGGCTTTGGTAAGCACGGCAGCTTACGGCACGCCACAGCGCTCTTCTACGGGCTTCGATCTCAGAAGGCTGTCGATGTTACTGGCAGTGCTGGAAAAACGCTGTGGGTTTAGGTTAGGGGCTAAAGATGTGTTTATTAATATTGCGGGTGGCTTAAAAGTGGAAGACCCCGGAATTGATTTAGCTTTGGTTTGTGCCGTATTATCAAGTAATGAAGACCTGCCCATTGCACAAAATGTTTGCTTTGCCGCAGAGGTTGGCTTAACGGGAGAGATACGCCCGGTGAACCGCATAGATCAGCGCATTTCGGAAGCGCAGAAACTGGGATTTGAAACCATTTATATTTCATCCTATAATTTGAAGGGCCTTGACTTAAAGCAATTTAAAATAGAAGTGGTGGCCGTTACAAAGATGGAGGATGTTTTTTCTAAACTGTTCGGGTAATTTTTTTAAATTTACTTTTATGAAACGTTATTGGTTGGCTTTTATAATATGTATACCGTTCATCTGCCATTCCGGTGATGTTTCGGCGCAAATGCCTATTGTTGATTCTTTGAAAAAGATCGCCTCAACTGTAAAAAAGGATTCGGCAGCCAAATTATACGTTAAGATCGCAAACATTTTTACAGGGGTCAATTCTGACAGCGTAAGGAAATATGCCGGTATTGCTGCTCTATTGGCAGAAGCGAACAGTGTGGTAAAAGGTGATGTATTTGTTCAATTTGGAAACAGCTATCACATGGAGAACAAAATGGACAGCGCTTTGAGCTATTACAAGAAGGCATTGGTTTATTTTCAAAAAACAGGTAATGATAAAGGGATCGGTAAAGTATATCAAAGTTTTGCTTTGGTCAAAAACTCAACCGGTGATTTTTCCGGCGCTATTGAGGATAGTAAAAAAGCGGCGGTCATATTTGAAAAAATAAACTGGCGCGTTGGCGTAATAAATGTATATAATAACATTGCGTCTTCTTGCGTTAAATTAAACAATTATCCCGGAGCAATCAGCTATGCAAAGATGGCATTTTCTAATTCTAAACTTTTAAATGACAGCCTTAAGTATTACTCAATGATGTCATCTTACGGAAGCAAGCTTTGTCATTCTTCACAGGTAGATTCTGCCATTTATTATGTGAATCTGTCTTCTTCTTTTCTTGAGAAGAACACTATGTACAACTTGTTGATCCCTGCGTACATTAATCTGGCTTTGGTTTTGGATTCAAAAGGTCCGGCTTTCCAAAAAGCTACAAAGGCAGCATTACTAAAGGCTAAAAACTATTCACTGTTATCAGGCGCAAAAGATAATTTAAGATTTGTATATAAAGACCTTGCGATGGTTTATCTTTTCGAAAAAAATTATGACAGTGCGAAATACTATTTTTCGCAGACGCTTAGTGTTATTGATACGTTAGCTCAACAGCAGGCCATGCAATTAACACATGAGATGGAAGCAAAATACGAAACGGAGAAAAAAGAGCTTCAAATACAAAATCAATCGCTGGAAATTGATTTCAAAGAAAGACAAAATGAGCAAAAATCATTTATTATTCTGTTAGGTTCTCTTGCATTACTCGGGTCGGGTTTTTTTGGTGTTATAGCCTTTGTAAACTTCCGCAAAACCAAAAAGGCAAACCTCATTATCGAGAACCAGAAAATGCAGGTAGAATTTAAAAACGAAGAGATTACGCGACAGAAAGAACTGGTAGATATAAAGCAAAAGGAGATCATAGACAGCATTAATTATGCTAAACGGATTCAACAGGCTGTTTTAACGGGAGAAGACGTATGGAATAAAATATCGAAAGAACATTTTATTGTATTTAAACCAAAAGACATTGTGAGCGGCGATTTCTATTGGGCATACAACACGCCCAACGGTCGCTCTGTATTTGCCCTTGCCGATTGCACGGGACATGGCGTTCCCGGAGGATTTATGAGCATGCTTGGCAATAGTTTTTTAAATGAGATCGTTGTGGAAAATAAAATCTTTAAGGCCGATGAAATTTTAAACAAACTTCGTTCTAAAATTATTTCCGCGCTTGAACAAAAAGGAATGACAGAACAGAAAGACGGCATGGACATTTCTTTGTGCGTTTGGAATAAAATGGATAATACCCTTGAGTTTGCCGGCGCTAATAATCCCCTATGGCTTTTAAGACATAGGCAGATAACCGAATATAAAGCAGATAAGATGCCAATCGGTACTTACCTCGAAACAGAGCATCCCTTTAATAGTATGGTTATTCCTTTACAGAAAGGCGATATCATCTATTTAAGTACAGACGGCTATGCCGATCAGTTTGGAGGAGAAAGAGGCAAGAAAATGAAATATAAACCGTTTATGGATCTGTTGATACAGATAAGCGATCAGGATACACTTTCTCAAAAGGAAAACTTAGAAAAAACATTTGAAGCCTGGAAAGGCAGCTACGAGCAAATAGACGATGTAAGTGTGATCGGGATTAAAGTAATATAGTTGATATTGCCCATACTTTATAGTACTTTCTTTAGATTCACGCTTCATTTTTGTAAAATAAAAAGTCTCCCGTAGTACTTACAGGAGACTTTTTTTATTGTTACATTCTTTATTTTACAACAGGTTGTGGTGCAGTTGGAACCGTTACTGTTACAATAGTTGATAAGCCTGCTTTAGCCTGTACATGGTTAGGGTTTAATTTTAAACATTGCTCCCAATACATTTTCGCTTTATCATAATTTCTTTTTTGGTAATAAGCACCGCCAATATTATAAAATCCTTCAGGGTTAAGCTTGTCTAAAATAATGGTTTTTCTTAATTCATAAATGGCACTGTCTAACTGTCCGCGTTGTGCCTTTTGATAACCGCGGTTCAACAGGTCGTTATACATAACTATGTAATAATTTTTTAAGTAAGGATTGTTAGGGTATAAAGCCTCTGCCTGTTTCCAATAATATAAAGCGTCACGGTCGCGGCCTAGTTTATAGCTTCCTAAACCTAAATTTAAGTAGCCGTTTACGTAACGGGGATGTAGTTCAACCGCGTGTTTTAAATATTTGATCCCTTTTTCTAAAGATTCTTTACGGTGAGCCACGAAGTTTTTGGTGTCTGACAGGTCAATATAACGCGCTCCGGCATTACCAAGAACCAATACGGAGTTAGGAACAGTTTCTACGTCTTTTAAGAAAAGAGAAATATCATTTTTCCAATCCCAGTTACGTTCCCATGTTTTACAACCGTATAAAAATGTCATAACGGCCAATAAGCTTAAGAAACCGATTCGTTTAGTAGTCAAGGATACAGAGTTAGGAATTTTTTCGAAGGCTTTAAGAATAAGCCATGCAAAGGCAATAACAAATCCTATAGTTGAGTGAAATAACAAACGCTCGCCCATGGTAGCTCCAATGTCCATTAAAATGTTACCGATCATTAACAGAAACGCGAAGTAAATAAGTATAGCAAAACCGAGAATGTGTTTTTTCATGAATAACCATAATCCTAATATGGCTAAGCCAATGTGTAAGAATAAAGATACAATGGTATCCCAACTGGTCCAGGATCTGAATTCGATAGTGTTGAATGAATAATCGGACGATAACGGATGCGGTAACCAACACAGCATAAAGTATTTTAGTAATACAAATACTTTTGTTGCCCACTGCTCGGCCTGCGTTGCTAATAAATACGGGTTATTTAAAATTTCGGTATCGGGTACACCCGGTTTTAGTTTTACGGCTACCAAACGCATGGCCAAATAAAACAGGGTTACAAAATACATCCAACTTAATAAAGTATGGAAATTGTTTTGTTTGTTGGTTTTTCCTACTACAAAAATGCCTAAGCCTAAATAAATAAACGGAAATAACCAGTAGCCATAATTAGGTTTGTGATTTGGGTTAGGATCAATATCTGATCTATATTTTAAGTATAACATAATACCCGCAGATATGATAAACAGGAACATAACGAGGAATATGTTCATGTAACGCTTAAAATATTTAGATAAAACATAACCGCCTCCAACAGCAATTACTACAGCCGCGGCTTTAAGCATAACAGCGTTTTTCTTCATATCAGGCGAACCTGCTTTAAGAAACAATATGGCGCCAAAAGCAATAACCGCTAACGCTCCCAGTGCAATTAGAAAAGGTTTTATTTCAAAATCATTTTTATGAAAAATATACATGGCTACCGGTATCAATATTAAAAGTGTTACGGCATATTCTTTTGATAATAAGGAAAGGAAGAAGGAGAATGAGGCCCAAAGCAGCATTTCATTACGACTGTATTTTTGATTTTTGAAAAAAGTTAAGTATGACCTGTATAGGATCATACCGGCAATAGCAACAGAAGGAACCATTACTGCTACACCGCTTGTTCTCATTAAAAATAAGAAGAATCCGACAATAAGTGCAACAATTACAAAATAAAGTTTTTTAATTTCATCGGAAGTATTGGTGAAGAACCCCGGAGTTTTAAGATAATTTTGATAATCGGTGTATTTAAAGGAATAAAAGAACGTGAGGGAGAGAAAGATGAGCGAGAAAATTTCATCCCTGCTCTTAACGTTGGCAATTACCTCTGTATGCAGGGGATGCATTAAAAATAATAAAGCCGAGAGGAACGCCAGATCTTTAAAATCGCTGAAAATGCAAGTGCTTAAAAACAAATAGAAAAGCATAACACCAATAATAAAAGTAACAATGTTTACCCCATGTCTTATAGATGCATCTTTCACCTGGCAATCAACTTCATTAATTATCCCGTCATCATTCAAGTCTTCACTGTCCAAATCCTGTTTTCCGTTTTCGTTTAAGTCCCAGCAATTAATGCACTCGTTGGGATCAACTACGCCGTTGGAATTTAAATCATTCCATTTATTATATTCTGCTTTATACGGATCCGAATTTTTATCAATCACACCATTATGATTTTTGTCTTCCGTAGCTGTGTAATTTCCTGTAGGGTAAATTCCTATAATTTCCTGCTCAAGGGCAAAACTAACAACGGATAATGGACGGTAACGACCACCGGCTAACTGATCGGTCGCATTCATTTTACGATAAAAGCTTTCGTAAGCATCCTTGGTCATAATATCCTTAATGCCCACAGCGCCTTTTATAACATGGTCGTTTTGGTGAATGATGATCCCGTCATCCAAGGCATATTCATTATGCAGTGAGGTTAAATTAAAAATTAAGCCTAATAAAATAATGACGATGTAAGGTGCTTTTAAGTTTTTGAAAGGAAAAAAGCGGAAGCTATTATCTAATTCGTTAAAAACAGGTTGTTTATCTGCCGGAGGAGTCTTCTTTGCCATATTTATATGTTAGTATACAAATATACTTAAATCTTCAAAAAAATGATTTTTAAGATAAAAAAATTAGTTAAAATGAGTAAATTGCCTTATCAATTATTATGTTTAAGCGCCCTTTAAATTTATATCTACTCTTGGGTTGCGCTATTATCAGTGCCTTTACGGCTTTCATTATATCTCGTACTAATAATTACACGACTTCCGAACTGGCTCGAACAGCTGAGTTAAACTTACATGCTAAGGAGCTTATCGCTCAAAAGAATCTTAATATTATTTCATCCTTACTTAAAAAAACAGGGCCAAAGGAATTATTCGGAAAATACACCGGTAACACTTCCGACCTTTATAAGGAGGAAGGGATAGCCTTATATGTTTACACAAATGACAGCCTTGTTTTTTGGTCAGATAACCAACCTGCCGTTGACCTGTACGCTTACGCCAAAACTTCCAATAACTATTATTTTGCAAGCGAATCGGCCACCCCCGATTTAACTACAGACTCGGATACCGGCAGTTTTAATGTACAGCTTATTAAAATAAGAAATGGATGGTATGAATGTATTAAACAAAAAGACCGTACTCATATAAAATGCACGGTTGCAGCGCTTATTTTAATTAAGCCGGAGTACGATTTTGAAAACAGCTACATAAATAATCATTTTAGCAGCTGGCTTCGTTTACCCCTTAGTACAGAACTTAAAACAGAATTTAATTACGCGAATCCTTCCATTAAATCAAAATTCGGAAAAACTTTATTTGAGATTTACCGAAGCGACGGCCTGCATAAAAGAAAAAGCATTAATGTATATACCATAATATTCGCTATTATTTCGGGTTTCCTGTTTTTATTGTTTTTCTTTTCTTTTTTGAGGAACAGGATAAAAAACAAAATTGTTCTATTGTTCATTTTCACGTCGTTTTGTTTTGTTGCAAGAACAGGCATGATCTACTTTAAGTACCCCGGGATTTTTTATAATAATATATTATACGACGCAAACATATTTGCCAATGCCTCCTCATTTTATTTCTCTTACATGGGTGATGTGGTATTTAACAGCATTTTAATTTTTATGGTGGCCGGTTTTATGTATAAATTAAATTATGATTTTACCCGCCGAAGCAGGGCATTTAATTTAACGGCGTTATTTTTCAGTACCTTTTTTATATTCTTTTTATATTTCAATATTCCTATCTTGATTGATAGTTTGGTTAATAATTCAACCATTTCGTATAATATTAACGAACTCTTTAACTTTAAATGGTTAAGCTTGTTAGGCTTACTGTCTGTGGCTTTACTGTTGTTTTCTTTTTACTTGGCGGTAGAAAAAACCATTATGAGTTTATTGAGCAACAATAAATTAACTCCTTTAAATAATACTCTTTTTTTTATAACGGCTATTGTAACAGCGCTGTTTGTTCATTACCTACATTTAAGCTATGCCAATTATTTGTGGCCGGTACCTCTAATTATCATATCCTACTTTTTAAGAAAATATAAAGCTTCATATAATTTTATAAATACCGGGCTTATCATATTAGTTTCTACTTTAATTACGTTTACTCTTTTCAGTAAGTATGAGCAGTTAAATAAACAACAAACGTATAATGCCGTATCGCTTAATTTAACGGACAGGCAGGATGTTATTGCTGAAAATGAATTCACGAAAATTATTACATCCATACAAACCGATATTAAATTAAAGAACCTGCTTTCACTGCTGCCGCTTAGCGCCGAACAAATTGAACAACGCATCCGCCAGGTAAATTTTAGCGGGTACTTTGAGCGTTATGAAGTTGTTATGTCCTTATTTAAAAGTGATTCATCGTCGGTATTTAAAACCGCGGATCAAATCAACTTCACCGAAAATTATTTTAAAAAACAAATTAAGGAAGATGGTTTTCAAACTATTTGCGACAATCTTTATTTTATTAATAAGGAAAAAAAATCTATCCGGTACATTGCAGAAATTGACATTGAGGATGTTAATAAAAACCCGGGAAAAACATTTAAATTGTATTTGCAACTCGAACCTAAACAGGCTGTTAACTTGGGAGCATTTCCTGATCTGTTGCTTGATAAATCAATTGAAAGCAAGTTACGGTCAAAAGATATATCCTATGCCATATACGAATCTAATAAATTACTAAGCACACACGGGGAATATGAATACCCCGTGTTTTTAGAGCATTCATTTATAAATTCTGATAAAGAATATATGCATTATGTTTATAATTATCAGAAAAATACAGAGATTATTATCAGTGATAAAAAATTCGGATTTTGGCAAAAGTTTACTTTTAATTCATACTTGTTCTTGTTTTTTTCCCTGATCGTATTAAGCTCTGTTTTTTTTAATTCAATAGTAATTAATAAGCTCAATAACTTTAACTCTTTAAATACAAGGATCCAGTTTATTTTTGTATCGATCGTTATTTTATCACTCACAGGCGTAGTTATAGGTACAGTATGGATAGCGACCTCGCAGTTTGAAGCAAAAAATGAAAAAGAGCTGATTTCGAAGTCGCATTCTGTATTAAATGAATTGCAGCAAAATATCGGCGATCTGAGTATGCTTGAGGCTTCTTATAAGGATTATACTTCTTTTTCTTTGAAAAAACTGGCACTTATGTTTGGCAGTGATATTTCTTTATTTACAAAAAACGGCATTTTGTTTTCTACCTCACAACCTGCTATCTTTGATCAGGGGCTGCTCTCCAGATTTATGAACCCTGAAGCGTTCAGCTATTTTTCAAAACAGGCACATGCAAGCTATACTCAAAAAGAAAGCATCGGCTCTCTAAAATATTTATCGGCCTATATTCCATTTTACAATAAAAACGACAGGTTGTTAGGGTATATTAATTTACCTTATTTTGCACGGCAAAAAGATCTTGAAAAGGAGCTGACGGCTTACCTGACCACACTTATAAATATTTATACTATATTATTTGTTATTACCACACTTATCGCTTTATTGGTTTCCAATTTATTAACTAAACCATTAAGAATTATCAAACAACAGATCTCAAATATTAAATTTGGTTCCCGCAACGAATCAATTGACTGGCAGGCAGACGATGAGATAGGTGAGCTCGTGAAGGAGTATAATAAAATGTTGGTGAAGTTGGAAAAAAATTCGGAGCTGTTGGCACAGTCAGAAAGAGAAAGTGCTTGGAGAGAAATGGCCAAGCAGGTTGCGCACGAAATTAAAAATCCGTTAACACCTATGAAGCTTAACATACAGCATTTGCAGCGCGTGGCATTGAGTAATCCTGAAGATATGGCAGATCGTGTAAACAGGGTTTCAACCGTTTTAATAGAGCAAATTGATACATTATCTCACATTGCAACCGAGTTTTCGAATTTCGCTAAATTGCCGAAAGCAAATTTAGAACCTGTCCATGTAAATGAGATCCTCGAAAACGCAGCGCATTTATTTATGCAGAATACCGATTGTGAAATTGTAGTAAGTGTTACAGAGCCCTTATATATAATGGCAGACAGGGACCAGTTTATAAGGATATTTACCAATTTGGTGAAAAATGCGGAACAAGCCATTCCTAAAAACAGGCAGGGTAAAATAGAAATAATTGCTTTTTCTGATGAGAAGGAAGTGATCATAAAAATAAGCGATAACGGCGCCGGAATCCCGGATGAGTTAAGATCAAAAATTTTTACACCTAATTTTACTACAAAAACTACCGGTACGGGATTAGGCCTGGCAATGGTTAAAAACAGCATTGTATCATTTGGTGGAACTATTTTTTTTGAAACCGTTATTAATGACGGTACTGTTTTTGTGATCAAGCTTCCAAAAGCAATTGTTTAACCGGGTATTTTAATTAAAACCTTATGAGCTGCTTTATATAAAAACAATTCGTTGTTTTTAACGCAGATCCAGAGGTTGTGACCTATGTATTTAATGGAAGAAAATTCAGTTGCTAATACCGTTTCACCGTTAGTATTTATAAGCCCGCATAAGCCGTTCAAATTAGCCTGAAAAAAGCCTGCCTCGTCCGTTTTTAGAGCGCCTTCTTTTAAAATAAATAACGGTTTCCCCGATCTGTTGATCAGTTGCGTATTGCCCTGTTTTATAACGATGGCCGTGTTATTTTCAAAGTCAGATGCTTCATCGAACTCTACGGCGGTTAACGGTTTTAATTTTCGGGTTACATAGCCGAATTTTTTTCCTTTCTTAATTCTTATAATATCGTTTTTCGCAAAAAAAATATTCGTATAAGTTCCAAATCCAATGCTCATTCGGCCGTTAATATCTGCTAACGCCACGCCTTCATCCTCAATTAATTTAAATTGTTTTCCGTTGGTATAATAATTATTATCAAATAATTTGTCGTAGTTATATGCTATGTCAGTAATGTAGCACTGTTCCATTGCGTTATAAAAACCGTACAAACCTTTTTTTACTGTTAAATAAATTCCGTTTTCACAATGGCTTATATAATCAAATTCCGGGCTAAGTAATAAGCTCTCATCTAATTTCATTAATCCGAACCACAGGCCTTTTTTTACGACTACTAAATTATTAGTATCAATCTCTGAGATCCAGTCCCACCGGTCTTTTAAAGCTTTGTTGTAGACATCTACCAACCCGTATTTACCTGACAAATAATAAGCGTAGCCGTTTTTAAAATTTCCTAATTTTTTGTAGGAGAACGGAATCACTGTTTCCGCCTTAGCATTAATAGCGCCGTATAAACCGTTTTGTTTACATACAAATAAATTATCGGAGGCATTGTTAATGTCCTCAAACCCTTTTGTAATTAATTGTCCCGACCGGTTTATAAGGTAGTAGTTGTTTTGTTTTTTTACAATGGCTAAACCGTTAGTATAATCTTCCGTTTCTTCAAAATAAAGGTGTGATGTTTTAATGCCTTCTTTATTAATAAAAAAACAGCTGTCGTTTTTACAAACTCCCGCAAATCCTTCTATAAAGGCTGCAGCATCATCAAAGCATGGTTTTATGATCCAATTGCCCAGTGTATCGATATACCCGTATTTATCAGCACTGTTTTTTAAAGGAAACAGGATTTGCTGCGACAGAAAAATTTCTTTTTCAATAGCATCACGGTAAGGATACTCAGGATATTTATCGAGAAATTCTTTCAGTTCTTTTTTAGAATAATTTTTAACCGATATACTATACAACATTTTCCAGGCATCATCCATAGTATGCTTACTGTAGTATTTAATAAATGTGTATAAACTATCTGCCGAATGAAGTGGCTTGGTAAGCTCAAAAAGTTTGTATTCTGCCTGAGTTACATTTGGGTTTAAAGGGTGTAATTTTATAAATCGTTTGTACTCAAATGCTGTATTTTGTTGTGTTTGTTCTGCATATTGATACTCATAAAAAGCAGTTCGTGCTTTAGCATATAAACTAGTTTCGGGATGACCCAATAAAAAAAGATTCATGCTGTCGCTTGACGATGCAGCATTATATTTTGTGAAATAAGTTTCATCTCTTAATAAAAAAGCCCTATTTAAAAGGGTATCAGGACTAAAGTAAAAGTGTTGCAAAAAGTGATTTAATTCCGCAATATTTTTGTTGGCAGAGTAAATTTTAAATCCTTTATTGCTTATAAAATACATTAAGCCCGTTATTGTAAATCGTGAAATAAAATAGGATGATAGTGTAACGGTATTTTTAAAGCTGCGTTTGCACGTTGTTATATATTTTGCAGCGCTGTCAATGTTTGAAAACGGGTTGTCATTTCTATAATAAATAGTTGCCAGCCCGTATGAAGCTTCACAGGGATTTTTGGAAAGAGCACCGTAAAATAATTCTTTAGCTTTAAAATAATCGTAACTTCTTAATGCTTTATAAGCAGCAGCAATTTTACCCGCAAAAGCATTGGCGGCACTACTGATCAATAAAATAAGAATAATTTTTTTCATCAATTGGCTGTAAAATTATAAATTGCGGCTTAAATTCAATTAAAAGATGTTGACAACCGGTGAAATCGCATTTGCGATATGTTTTGTAATTGTTTTTATAATCGGGATGGTTTGGGCATATAATAAAGATAGTTTTTATGATAAAATTCATTTCAAAGGAGCTTCAAAAACTCTTGCTATCATTATATTAGTGCTCGTAATTATGTTTTTATTTGTTAAAATGAGACATTATATATAAGACAAGTCATAATTTGTCTTATTTTTGTCGTACATTTCAAGTAAATAAACCATCAAAATGAAAAAACCACTCATTTTATTATTCTGTTTTTTATGTTACGTTTTCATATCGAAAGCGGGCGTATTAGTTGTGGAAGGAAAATTTCAAAATAAAAACGTATATATACAAAATTCGTTCGGCGCTAACGGGGTTGGTTTTTGCGCTACCGAAATTAAAGTTAACGGAGTAGTTACAACAGATGAGGTAAATTCAAGCGCTTTTGAAATTGACCTTACGGCAATGAATATTAAATTAGGACAAAAAGTTACCATCGAAATTTTGCATAAAAGCGACTGCATTCCTGTAGTTTTAAATCCGGAAGTTTTAAAACCGCGTCCAACATTTGAAGTAGTAAGTATGAATATCAATTCATCCGATATTTTAAAATGGACCTCTAAAAATGAAAGCGGATCTTTACCTTATGTTATTGAACAATTTAAATGGAATAAGTGGGTATTAGTTGGTGAAGTACAAGGTATTGGGAGTGCCGACACGCACGATTATTCCTTCCAGGTAACCACTCACAGTGGGGAAAATAAATTCAGAATTAAACAAGTCGGTTTAGGCGTAGCTCCTAAAATTTCCACCGCTGTTCTTTTAAACTCAATGAAAGAAAAGCCAACCTTTATGGTTAGTAAAGATCTGAAATCGATTCAATATTCTTATGAAACAGGTTTTGAAGTGTACGATGCCTTTGGAACAGTTGTTAAGAAAGGCTTTGGAAAAGAAACTAATATTGAGAACCTTGCTAAGGGGAAATATTATTTATGTTATGACAATCAAGTTACAGAATTCGACAAAAAGAAATAGTTTTTTAAAAGTTTACAAATGAACCTTCGGTAGTAATATCGGAGGTTTTTTGTTTTAGTTATTTTAACAGTAAAGAACTATAAAAAATTACGAGTAACCAAAGAATGTACAAGCAGAAAAAAAGCATAAAACTTTTAATGAAACATTTGCCTAAATATTAGAAACGTATTAATGTTTATTGATTACTTTTAGCCCTTGAAAATGGCGGCCATAGATACATTAGAACAAAAATCACTTGTAAAGCAAAAGTTTAACCGGCTTAAATGCTGTGTACTTATTCCTACATACAATAATGCAAAAACGATTGAGTCGGTTATCGTATCAACTTTAGAATACTGTGACGATGTAATTGTTATTGATGACGGCTGCACAGATGATACAAAACAAATACTTTTTAGATATCCTCAATTAAATATTGTTACACATCCTGTAAATAAAGGTAAAGGCGTTGGCTTGAGAAACGGATTTAAAAAAGCAGTTGAGCTTGGTTATACTTATGCAATTAGTATAGACAGCGACGGACAACATTTCCCGAAAGACTTTATTGCATTTTTAAATAAAGTGGAAGAGGTTCCCGGAAGCCTTATCATTGGCGCAAGAAACATGACCGCGGAAAATGTTCCCGGTAAAAGTACTTTCGGTAATAAATTCAGTAATTTTTGGTTTTGGGCGGAAACAGGAATTGCATTACCTGATACACAAAGCGGGTACCGGTTATACCCTGTACAACGACTTAAAAAAATTCATCTTTTTACAACTAAATTTGAATTGGAAATAGAGGTTATTGTAAAAGCGGCATGGCGCGATGTTCCTGTTCTATCTGTTCCTGTTAGCGTTTATTATGCGCCGCAAGGTGAAAGGATCTCTCATTTTAAACCCGGTGTAGATTCTACACGCATTAGTTTTTTAAATACGTATTTAGTTATTCTGGCCGCGTTATTTTGGAGACCGGTGATGCTGATCCGGAAAATGACCTTGAAGAATTTTAAGAGAGCATGGAAAGAGGAAGTAATTGCTGCTCATGAAAGCGCTTCTAATAAAGCAGTATCAGTAGGAGTAGGGTTATTTTTCGGCATTGTGCCTATATGGGGGCTACAGTTTGCATTGGCTATAATTGCTGCAGTGTATTTTAAATTAAATAAGGTCATTGTAGGGTTAACGGCGCAAATAAGTGTGCCGCCAATGATCCCTCTTATTATATACGCGAGCGTAAAAATGGGAGAATATGTATTAAAAGAAAAAATACATTTAAGTTTTAGCCATGCTATCACCATTAAAACAGCAATTAATATAGGATGGATCTATTTAGTGGGGGCTACAGTTTTATCTGTTGTGGCAGGCATTGCAGGGTTTCTAATAACCTTTATTCTTTTAAAAATTTTCGGCTACAAGCCTGTAAAATGATTGATATAGCCAACCGTTATTTTATTATTAATAAACCCTACAAAATGGTTTCCCAGTTTGTAAGTCCCGATAACGTAAATTTATTAGGTGCTTTGGATTTTAATTTCCCGGAAGGAATACACGCTATCGGCCGATTAGACAATAACTCAGAGGGCCTGTTGATATTAACAACCAACAAACGCGTTACTAAATTATTATTTGAAAGTGATACACCGCATAAACGAACCTACGTTATACAGGTTGAACGAAGGGTAAGCCCTGAAACGTTACATAAGTTAAGAACAGGAATCTCTATACGAATAAAAGGCGGAGGTTATTATATAACTACACCCTGCGAGGTAGATATTATTGAAAAACCTGTAGAGTTACATAAGCGCGACCACGAGTTTAGAGTAGACTTGCCGCAAACGTGGCTACGAATGACGTTAACGGAAGGGAAATATCACCAGATCCGTAAAATGGTATCGGAGGTATACCATCCCTGTAAGCGATTGGTGAGGGTTTCTATTGAAGATCTGACATTAGGCGATCTTCAGGCAGGGCAAGTAAGAGAAATTGAAGAGAATGAGTTTTTCGAAAAATTGAAGATTGAGAATTGGAAAAATGTAGATATTATGCCAGAATAGTTAAGGAATTAAAATGCCGGGTATTCCTTTCAGTTAAGATATACGTATTAAAAATTTACTTAGTTCCGAAACAATTTTTATCGCATCTTCATCAGGAAGCTGCATCCCAAGCTTAACAATTTTTGATTGGCATGTAAACTGAATGCGCTCTCCGCCCTTTACCCAGAAGCTTTGGTTAAAGCTGTCGGCGAAATTTGTTTTTTCGACTTCAATCACTTTAAGGCCGGACATTAAATTAATGTCGTATTGTTTTATCTTTCCCCTGCCGTTTATTTCCCGCCGGTAAAATACAGTTCTGTTTTTGACCCATAATTTCTCTTTACCGAATCGTTTCCACATAAATACCCTGATGATCTTAAATTCAAAGTAAGCCCAAAAGGCAAGCCATACGATCATAAATACTTTAGCATTTTGTTGCATCTGCGCGTAGCTTGTGATAATAATAAGTCCGCTGACTGTCCAGGCAAACAACCATAAAAACAAAATGCCGGTTTTACGTTTTTGGTCGGTAGGAATAATAACTAAACTGAATACATTTTCTTTAATAAGAAGAGAGGAGCGTTTACCGATCGGTATAAGGTTTTCCATAAAATAATTAGAGCTTAACTAAATATTTGCCTTCCATAACGGGTATTACAGGACATTGATTTGGTGTAAGACAATATTTAATGTCGCGTTCCAGGTCTAGCTTCGCAAGGCGTTGGCGATGTGAAGAGTCTGCCAGGAAATTGAATAAATTATTTTTTGCCAAATTATATAAATGTTTAGCGGCAATAGCTGAATCGCAATCAATTTGATAAATGCCCTGCGAAGTTAATTTTTCCACTACAGCACCTGCAAATACAGTGTCCTCAAGATTGAATTTATTTTTCCATCCTGCACATAATAGGATTACATCTTTTTTTTGTACCATTAGGTATTCACACAATACATCTAAATTTAAAAAACTTCCTATCACAATTTTTGATGCTTTACGACTCGCTTCAATAGCCTGTGTGCCGTTTGTGGTTGATATAGCAATGATTTTTCCTTTTACTTTATTATTCATATAGCCAAAAGGGCTGTTGCCCAATTCAAACCCTTCTATTACTTCACCGTCTCGTTCGGCAGCAGCAAGGTAACCGTTGTTTTGATATTCTTTAGCCTCGTTAACGGTTGCTACCGGTATCATTTTGCTAACGCCGTTATAAAACGCGGTAACAATGGCTGAGGTCGCTCTGAAAATATCAATCACTACAACAATAGCTTCTTCTTTATGGAAAAGACTATAGGCCTGTGGCGTGTGACAAACTTCTATGTTCATTTATCTTGGTTTAAAGATTAAAGTATTAAGATTAAAGATTTTAATTGTCTTAATACTTTAATCTTAATACTTAGTATACTATTTTTTCAGGAAAGGTATTTTACTCACTTTCGCTTTAATGGCTTTATCTCTTATCATAATGTAAATTTCCGTATCCGGCTTTGCCAATTCTTTAGTGACGTAACCCATACCAATAGCTTTGTTCAGAGTAGGTGACTGTGTTCCTGAAGTTACTTTACCGATTATTTTTCCCGACGCGTCAGCAATTTCATAATCGTGACGTGGAATTCCTCTATCGATCATTTCAAAGCCAACTAATTTTTTTGTAACACCGTCTGTTTTTTGTTTTTCAATAGCAGCACGGTTTGTGAAATCTTTAGTGAATTTAGTGATCCAACCTAAACCTGCTTCAATAGGCGAAGTAGTATCATCAATATCATTTCCGTATAAACAGAAGCCCATTTCTAAACGTAACGTATCGCGCGCACCTAAGCCGATTGGTTTAATGCCGAATTCTTTACCTGCTTCAAAAATAGCGTTCCATATTTTTTCGGCATGTTGATTTTCAAAATAAATTTCAAAACCTCCTGCACCTGTATAGCCCGTGTTGGAAATAACGACATTATCAACGCCGTCAAACTTTCCTTTAACAAAAGAGTAATAAGGAATATCTGCCAGCTTAACATCCGTTAATTTTTGAAGAGTATCCATTGCTTTAGGGCCTTGAATAGCAAGCAAAGAAGTGTTTTCAGAAATGTTTTTCATATCCACATTCCATGCATCGTTTTGCTTAATCCAGTTCCAATCTTTCTCAATGTTGGAAGCATTTACTACCAACATATATGTTTTTTCATCAATACGGTAAACAATTAAATCGTCAACAATACCGCCGTCGTTATTTGGTAAACAAGAGTATTGTGCTTTGCCGTCGATTAAACCGGACGCATCGTTACTGGTTACTTTTTGAATTAAGTTTAGAGCGTTATCACCTTTTAAAATAAATTCGCCCATGTGGCTCACATCAAATACACCAACGCCGTTGCGCACTGTAGCATGCTCGTCGTTTAAACCGCTGTACGAAACAGGCATATTATAACCTGCAAACGGAACCATTTTAGCTCCTAAGGAAGTGTGTGTTTGTGTAAGTGCTGTATTTTTCATATAAGAATAGTATAGTATTTATTTTTGATTAATGTGTTTAATGATTTTTGCTTGTGAGAGCATTTTGGAAATTCTGACTAAGCGAATAAAATCTTTATACCGTTTTACGTAAACTTCATTTGGTATAGCGTTTTTTTTCGCGTCGGAATTCATAAAGCAAATCTACTGTTTTATTAATGAATTTAAAACCGCTGAATACTTGTGTTTATTAGCTTCTACCGAATACTTTTCAACCACGGTTTTTCTGCCGGCTTGTCCTATTTTATATCTTAGTTCAGGATTTTCAATAAGCAGAGATAAATGCTCTATCCATTCCCGGTCTGAGTTCGCTAATAAACCGTTATCTCCGTGCTTAATGATTTCCGGGTTCACGCCCACATTCGACATAATGGTAGCAACCCCGCAAGCCATATAGGACAGCCCTTTGAGACCGCATTTTCCTTTTACCCATTCATCATTCGGTAAAGGCATAATGCCAATGTCAAATGCATTGAGGTCTTCTACGTCTGTTTTTGAATTCCAGGTTTTACTGATAAGTGTAACGTCAGGGTGTGAATAGGAACCCTGACCCATGACATGAATTTCTGTTTGGTTCGGGTATTTTTTTTGAATTTCTTTCAATACAGGAATCACTAATTCAAAATGCTTAATGGTGCTGATGCTGCCGCTCCAGCCGATCACTATTTTTTTTCCGGGAAAATTATCATAAACATAAGGTAAGTTTACATTCTTTGCGGGTTTATGTAAGTCCGTATCAATGGTTGTGGGAATTACAACTACGTTTGAATTGAATTGTCTCGCATAATCAGCCAAGAACTCGTTGCCTGCAATAACAACATGCGCATGCTTAATATTGATCTTTGTTTTATCGGGATTTTTAAGAAACTCAAATTTTTTGTTTTCCGGTGAAGTATCCAATAACCAAATACTGTCATCGAAATCAAAAACAACGTTATTTTTTTTATAGAATTGCTTTTCAAAAAAAGAAGAACCTACTAATAAAGCTTCCCGCTGAATAAAAATCAGGTCAAAGTTTTTTGCTCTTTGCAGATCTTTCAGTCTAATGTAAAACGATCTTAAAATGATCTTTATTTTCTTAATGTAATTTCCTTTGTGATAAAAAACGGTATCGTCTTTTTCGGAAATAATCTCTGACAACTTCCAATTAAAACCCTGCGATTTAAAATAACTTAAATACTGCTCAAACCTATAACGTTGGCTCGGGGAGCGGTTTAAACGATGGTCTGCTATAAAGAGAATAGAGGGCAAAATTTACTTATTCAACAACTAATTTTTTAGTAATGGTTTTATTACCGGTTTGCAAGGTAATAAAATAAATGCCCTTACTTAATTGAAGTTGTCCCGTATTTATTTCTAATATATTAATGCCTGTATTAACTTCAAGCGCTTTATGTTCCATTAATTTACCTTGTGCATCCAATAAGGTGTAATTAATTTTTTCGTTATCCGAACTGATAATACTGATAGTTGCTTTGTCATTTGTAGGGTTCGGGTAGATACTTAAATTATTAAATACATCATTCGTTTTAATACCTGCGCTAATAGAACTCAAATACACCACGCCGTCACTTACTACGCTGTCACTCACCAAACCTGCGCCATTCATGGCCTTAACCATAATGTAATATTTTTGATTGTTTTGTAATGTTACGGTGTCAGTAGCCGATAAACCTAAACTGTTAGCTGTCCAGTTTGCTGTATTATGAGCGCCCGCCGTAGTTCCAATCGCAAAATAATAAGTCGAAACTCCCGAGTTGGTGTCTTTTGCGGCAGTGTAATTCAAATCTAATTGTGTCCCTACATGAGTGGTATCAATATCTGCGGCTGTTCCGTCTTTAACAGCCATATTTGTAATAACCGGTTTTGTCCAATCTATATTTACAAGCTGAGAGCTTATGGTCGAAATATTATCGGTGTTATCTTTTGTGATGCTGCTTATTTTT
Source organism: Bacteroidota bacterium (assembly GCA_025362395.1). Classification (GTDB taxonomy): domain Bacteria; phylum Bacteroidota; class Bacteroidia; order B-17B0; family Aurantibacillaceae; genus UBA4416. The sequence continues at coordinate 22,289 of JANYGK010000010.1, read as the reverse complement.
CCGGATGAAGCTGAGGTGGATGTGTTTTCATTTCTCAGATCATTCGTATTGGCTGCACCCACTAATACCATGCTGCTGTTAGCTCTTGAACGAAACACTTTAAAGTTGTCAACACTAAATTTCGCATTACCGCTTCTAAAAGATACAGCGCTTCCGCTTGCAAAAGGGCTTACATCTATCCATGAAGTAACAAATGTATTATTGATCCATAATTTCAATTCACCGCTGATGCGGTCAAATGAAATTTTATAATCATAAGCAACATTCGGAGTAATTGCAACGGTTACTGTTTTTACAACAGTTAATACGTTGGCTGAATTTTTATATAACTCTATAGTGCCATTATCAGGGCGCAGCCACACCATGTAATTATTTCCGCGGTTACTCTGTGTCGGCGCATCACAAAAAATATGGATCCCTGCTCTTCGTGTTGTTCCTGTCCCGCTAATAGTACCTTTAAAGCAATATAAATAGCGGTTCGATAAGCTTTGTGTTACGGCCGCATATAAATTAGTATTAGAGTTGGTTTCATCACTTTGCACTAGCGCTCCTGTTGTAATGCTCCATGTACCTGATGCAGCAGGGCTTGTCCAGTCACTGTGAATTGCAGTCGTATTAAAATCATCATTAAAAAACCCCCTGTTGCCGTTTCCTCTCCACTCAATACCGTTATAATAGCTCGGTTGGTAAAAACTTTTTTCTATGCCTGTACCGCCCGTATTATCCGCATCCGTAAAGTTCGTCGTAAAGTCTTGGGTGATCCATCCGCCGGGCACTGTAATTTGCGTGGTGGGACTTGTATTATCCTGTATGCAATTCCAAACAGCCTTAAAACCACCTTTGTTAGTAGCACCGTCCGATTTAAATTTTATGGTAATGCTTGGCCCTGTTGAGTTTATAATTCCCGGAACTACACTGCCTGTATACGCACCCAATAATGCAGAAGCAACTGTTGGTCCGTCAAATAAGTAAAGCGAATCAAAACCTGCCTCAAGGTCCATCTGGCTAAAGGTTAAACGCACCTTATTTGTTCCGGTCGGAGCAATCGTGTAAATGTAGGATTCGTTATCGTAATAATTTCTTGCCGGCCCCCCCATGTCATAAATACTATCAGTACAAGCAACTACTGAGCAGCTCGAAAATTTATCTTGAATAGCCTGCCAGTAATCACGGTAACCATCATCATACCCTAAGGCCCAAATGCCTATGCCTCCTAAGCCGCGTTGATTTACCAGGTCAAATTTTCTCCCTAAGCTGTACGAATCGTCTATCCAACATTGGCGATTAGCACCACCGCTTACGTAGCTATAGTAAGGCGTAAAGCTTGTAGGTTCCCAATGTTTGTTAGCCGCAGAGTAGGTGGCAGGATTGCTTTTTACATAAGTAAAGGTGCGTGATGAAGTAAAATTACCGGTAGTGGAAGAGGGTGCGGTACTTGCCGTTGTTTCCCATTCTCGGCCATACCAAGGTAAGCCAAGTAATAATTTATTGGGAGTGGTTCCTTGTTTTAAATAATAAGTAATGGATTTTGATAACGTATAGTTATAGCCCGTTTGGAAATTATATAAGGGAGCTTCAGGACCTGCTGTTGTTGAGCTTGAATAATAATAATCATAGCCCATAATAATAAAGTTGTCTACAACAGTATTTAATGCGGGTATATCAAAGCTTGTGCTCCAGTCGACAGCATATAAGGCAATTGATACTTTATAATTGGGATTGGCAGCATGCATTTGATTACACAAGCTGATCATGAAATTTTTGAAAGGAACTTTATCGCCGCTTCCCATTCCTTCAAAATCAATATTTATTCCGTTACCGCCGCGGCTGTTCAATAAATTTATAGCGTTGGTAATAAAGGTTTGTTGAGCTGTTGAACTGGCCCAAAATGTTGAGTGACTAGCAAACATGGTGGCGCAAAAATGAATATTAACGCTGTTTGTTTTTGCCGCGGTAACTGCTGCACTGGTACTCCAAGCAAAGGATGCGTTAGTGTTGCTACCCGTTGTAGGACTTACCGAATAATCGAAATAGCAAAAATCGCTTAGCATGCTCCAATCATAATTAGTGTACACAGAGCCAACCCAGTAAGGATGCCAGCCGTAAACTTTTTTAGTTAAGGTACAACTTGGAGCAGAGGTTGCTCTTAATGCGGAAGAAGAAGGATGAACGGAAATGCCTTGTTCAATAAAATTTAAACTGTCCCACTGAGCTTCATTTGAAAAACCGTAATTTTTATACAGATTACTTTGCTCCCGGATGATGGATTGTTGGGCAGAAAAAATGAAGGGGCAGAGGAGCAAAAAAGGTAGCAATTTTTTCATGATAACGGCGTTTAGGCAAGTAAATATAGCAAAAAAGCCATCTGTAAGACACAGACAGCTTTGTTAAAAAGGCACTAAATTGCTTTAGTAAGCTATTATTTATGAGTTTTTTCGCTTGATACAGTTAATTTCTTACGTCCTTTTAATCGACGTGAAGCTATAACTCTACGGCCATTTGGCGATGACATACGCTCGCGGAATCCGTGTTTGTTTCTTCTTTTACGTTGCGATGGTTGGAAGGTCCGTTTCATGATATTAAGTATTTAATGTTAATCAATTTTAAATTTTGGACTGCAAAGATAAAGGATTTTTATAAAGTCGCAAATTTTTTGCCAAATTTAATTATAAATACCCCTGTTTTTTAAATAATACCTCTGTTAAAACTGTACATTTGCATACAAATTTCTCTAAATGGCAAAGGTGACCCGTGTAAAGCATAAAGCAAAGGATGATATTCCAAAAGCTAAGTTCTCTAAAGAAAATTTCAAAAAATCATTTCGATTATTTAATTATATTGAAAAAAGTAAAGGACAGTTTGGGTTAGGGATGTTTTTTTTAGCAGGTACGGCGGCAATGGGACTTTATTTTCCGGTTATAGCTGGTAAATTATTCGGGTTCTTCGGTGCTGATACAAATTCATTTGAAACTATTAGGCCCGAAGTAGTTAAAACAGGAATAACTTTACTTGTATTACTTATTCTTCAAGGATTCTTTTCATTTGGCAGAGTTTACATGTTTTCATTAGTTACGGAGAATATGTTAAAGGGATTAAGAACAGATACTTTTAATAAATTAATTCGAATGCCTATGAGTTTTTTTTCTAAGAACCAGGTAGCGGATTTGAGCAGTAGAGTGGCTACTGATATAAATGTAATTTCCGAAGCATTTACAACCAATATTGCGGAGGTAATAAGGCAAACCATAGTTGGTATTGGAGGTTTAGTGCTGCTGGTTTATTATACTGATTGGAACGTAGCAAAATGGTTTATTATAATTATACCGCCAATAACAGTAATAGCGATTTTTTACGGTAAGAGAATTAGAAAATATGCGAAAGATTTTCAAGATAAAATTGCGGAATCAGGGATAATTGTATCTGAGTCTTTAACAGGAATAACAAGTGTAAAATCTTTCACTAACGAAAAACTCGAAATTGACAGGTATGATAAAGTAACCTCAGAAGTCAGAAAATTTGGAATTAAGTATGGAATAATGCGAGGAACCTTTTTTGCATTTATTATAACTTGTATTTTCGGAGCCATTTTTTTTATTCTTTATCAAATGATTCAATTAAAGTTTGATAAGCAGATAACAGGAGAACAGTTCGGTAAGTTTATGATGTTATCTTTATTTATTGCCGGTTCATTAGGCGGACTGCCTGAGCAGTTAGCTTCTATTCAAAGAGCGTTAGGAGCAACCGACAGAGTATTTGACATAATTGATGATGAAAATGAAATAATTAATTTAGAATACCAAACTAATCAAAATATTAAAAGGGTAAAAGGCGACCTTGAATTTAGGAACGTTCAATTTACATACCCTACACGCCCCGATTTTAAAGTGCTGCATAATATTTCGTTTCATGTCAAACCCGGCGAAACCATTGCCTTGGTTGGCAGCAGCGGAAGTGGTAAATCTACATTAGCCTCTTTAGCATTACGGTTTTATGAACCCGATGGAGGCGAGTATCTAATTGACGGAAAAAGATCATCTGATTATGAATTAACCGAGTTGCGCGACCAGATGGCTATTGTACCGCAAGACGTTTTATTGTTCGGAGGAACCATTAAAGAAAATATTTTATACGGAAAACCGACCGCAACGGAAGAAGAAATTATTGATGCGGCAAAACAGGCCAACGCCTATGATTTTATTATGAGCTTCCCTGACAAATTTGAAACACGGGTAGGCGACAGGGGCATTCAGTTATCAGGCGGGCAACGCCAGCGTGTGGCTATCGCAAGAGCTGTATTAAAAAATCCTTCTATTTTAATTTTAGATGAAGCAACCAGCAGCTTAGACAGTGAAAGCGAACGCTTAGTGCAGGATGCATTGGATAAGTTAATGGTAGGAAGAACATCAATTGTTATCGCGCATCGTTTATCAACTATTCGTAATGCTGATAAAATAGTGGTATTGCAAAAAGGAGAGGTTATTGAAACAGGAACGCATAAAGAATTAATTATGCAAGACCAAGGGCTTTATTATAAGCTGAGTAAAATTCAGTACGAGTTGCATTAAACTTTATTAAACACTTTCAATGCTCCATTCTCTTTCTTGCGCATCAGTTCAGCATCCGCTGTGGTTTTATCTTTATAGCCGCATAAGTGCAAAATGCCGTGTATCATTACGCGGTGCAGCTCGTCTTCAAAGCTTACATCAAATTTTTTAGCATTCTCTGTAACTCTGTCAATGCTTATAAACATATCACTGCTTATTTTTTTTCCTTCCGTATAATCAAAGGTGATGATATCAGTATAGGTATTATGATTCAAATGCCTGATATTTATTTCAAGCAATTCTTCATCGCTGCAAAAAATGTAATTGATGTTACCTAAAATGTATTTTTCTTTTTCGGTAATAGTTTTGATCCATTGTTTAAGCTTTGTTTTTTCGGCAAGCTTAAAAGAAATACTTTGGTTCTGGAAGGAGATCATTAATTTAAATTAAACGTCAGCAACACTTCCTGGCCGTTGTTATTAAATTCTACTTTATCCGCTAAATTTTTCATTAAAAAAACGCCGCGGCCGTGTGGTTTGTCGATGTTCAACGGATCGGTAGGATCCGGTAAGCTGTTATAGTCAAATCCGTCGCCTTCATCAGCTACCGAAAATTTAATATTATCATTCCCCGATTCAAACCCTATTTTAATATGTTTATCGGGATTGCCCTGATTGCCATGGTAAATAGCGTTGTTTACCGCTTCTGTCACAGCTATCAGTATATTGCCGTAACTGTCTTCATTCACATTAAACACGTCACATACGTCTTCTACCAATCGTTCTACCAACCGCATATTATCAAACGATGAGGTAATATCCAATTTTTCTCCTTTAGCCGGTATCATTTATTTACGCTGTTAAAATATTCGTTTACTTTGTGTTTATAATAAGGCGTTAAACCGGGAGGCACAGTATTTAACAGCTCTAATTCTTTTTCTTTAATTCTTTTATACTCTAAAAACTGCGTAGGGTTACTTAAATTTTGATTTTTCGCTTCATTACTTTTGCGTTGCTCGTCTTGTTCGCGTTCCCGCTCGGCTTTTTCACTTTCTAAAAGTTTAGTTAAGATATCTTGTTGGCGTTTCATCGTTTCCTGTGTAATTTGTCGATTAACAATATCTTTTTCTGTTTGTTCCATTAAATCAGTCAAATTTCCACCGGGATTAGAGCCGCCGTCTTTTTTAATTTTATCCATCATTTGCTGCATCTGGCGCCTGATAGCCTCTTGCTGTGCCGCCATTTTAGCCAATTGCTCACTCATACCCCGGCCCTGCATGCCCGGCATCATGCCTTGTTGTCCTTGTTGCCCCGGCCCTTGTCCACCGGGTTTCTGCCCACCCGGTTTTTGACCCGGCTTATCTCCCGGTTTTTGCCCTCCGGGTTTTTGGCCTTTTTCTAATTGTTTTTTTAATTCTTCCAACTGCTGATTTAATTTTTGCTGCATTTGTTTCATGCTTTGCATGGTTGGTTTACCGTCGCCAGGTTTTGAAGAAGGTTTTCCCTTCCCCGGTTTTTTGCAGCTGCCATTACCCGGTTTCTTGCTTTCTTTAGCTTTCTTTTGCATGCTCTCTAACGATTCGTTAAGCATAAGGGCTAAATTGTTAATGGAAGTCATAGAATATTGCATCCGCATTTGCGCGTTAGCCTGCATCCGTTCAGCCAGCTCAGATACCGCTTTTCCCATATTCATATTAATAGCGGCAATTTCCCGATTAACTACAGCACTTATGTCGGGCTGTCTTTTACTGACGGCTAATAAACTGTCTTCAATAATTTTAGAATCATCTTGTAATTTTTTTTGTATTTGTGTAATTTTTAAATACTGCGGATTATCTGAACGTAATTTAGATAATTGTCCCATCAGGTCTTCCTGCGCAAATGATAAATTCAATAAATTTTCTAAAATTTGTCTTACAGCCTGCATATCTTCTTCCTGCTCTTCCTTTTCCATCTTATCCATGGCTTGCTGCATCTGCGCTTTCATTTCTTCCATTTTATCGGAAGCTTGTTTTTGTGATTTAGACGCATTTTTTTTATTGTTCTGATTTAACTGATCAGAACTTTTTTCCATTTCCTTACTGATCTCATTTTGTTTTTCTTCTGTTTTAGGAATTTCATTAGGCTGTTCAAGAGCTGCATTTTTTTCCTGCATTTCTTTTAAGTCCTCTTTTAATTTATCAAATTCTTTATTAAGCTCATTTTGTTTCTGCTCTAATTCTTTGCTTGTTTTTTCTTTATTGTTTTCTTTTTTACCGTCTTCCGTTTTTTGTTTGTTATCCTCTGCCGACTTGTCTTTATTGTCTTTTGTCTTATCCGTCTCTTGTTTCAGCGCGTCTTGTTTATTTTTTAATTCATCCAGTTTATCCATGGCTTGCTGCATTTTTTGCTCAACTTCCATTTGTTTAAATGCCTCAAGGGTTCTGTCGAGCTCTTTCTCCATGTCTTTATTGGACAGCTTTAACTCTTCCAACTTTTCTTGCACCCGGTTCTTGTCCATTTTATCCAACAGCTTATTCAGCTCATCAAATAATTTTTTCATTTCAGGGGTCATAATGTTTTCAAACAATTGTTCTAATTGTTTTTGCTTTTCTAAGAGCGACTCATCAGGTGGTGTAAATTCTTGCTGCTGTTGATTATTAAGCCGGTTTTCCTGTTTTGTTTCTTCAATTTTATTTTTCAGCTCATTCTGTTTCTTTAAAATTTCTTCCAGTTTTTTCTTCTCCTCGTATCCCGGTTGTTTTTTATCATTCAACTTTTTAGCAAGGTCATTAATGTCTTTTTGAAGGTCTTTAGCTTTTTTAATGCCGTCATCCAGGTCTTTTTTAATTTCTGAATTGCTCTTGTCAGTCGCCTCATTCATCTCATCAACTGTTGGCGCTTTAAACAACATGGTTTGTGTTTTGGCTGATTTAGCGCCTGTTACACCGTCATTGTCCCACACTTCAAAAAAGTATTCTATCTTATCACCCGGTAATAATTGAAAACGCGACGCATCTAAAAAATAAAAATAGGGCTGTGTGATCTGTTGCTTATTTAATCCCATTACCTGTTCTCCTGTCCTAACCTGTGGCCTTCCGGTAGAGTCTTGTGTGTATTGCGTGTACTTAAAACTGAGGCGCGTAAAACCGTAATCATCTTTTATAGTGCCTGAAAAATAAATATTTTTAGTATTTAAAGAATCCGTTTTTTCACTGACATCAATGGCGGGAGACTGATCAGGAACAATACTAAGTGTATAATTTACCGAATCAGGATTTTGTTTTAAAAAATGATTCATGGTTTTAATACTGTAAGTAGTACTTTGCATCATTCTTTTAGAAAACGAAAACTCATCATTGCCTGTATGTTGAATGTCAATTAATGTATCAGCAAAATTTAAAAATATATTATCCGCGTTTTTTGTATGAAAAACCCATTGCATTTTGGTGCCTTGCGGTAATTGCATATCTCCTACATTTGATACCATTTCATTTTTTTTGTTCAGATAAACAGGATAGGTCAGCTGAATGTCAAATTTCATAAGCATAGGCTTAGGCAGTACATTAAGCTCATACGACTTAGAGTTGAAGCCTGCGGCGTTAAAAACGAAGCCACTCTTTTTTTGAATATTTTTAAAAGTGTATGTGTAATTTACATTATCCACTTTTTCCATTTTGTGTTCAATGCCATCAACGGTTATAAATACTTCGTTTGGAATTTCATTGCCGTTCAATTTTAATTCGAGCACATAATCCTGTTGCTGAACGGCATCTAACGATCTATTGTTAATGACAAATTGAAACGGTGATGCTTTTTCAAAATACGTTTGGTGATAGATCATACGCTCGGTGCCATCTTTAATAATATTAGGTTTTACGGCTAGTACCAATAACATTAACAGCACCGGCGGAAGTGCAAACCTAAGATAGCGTTTGTTTTCATTTAAATTAATGGCAGACGTAAATGGAACAGGCTTTAATTCTTCCATTTTTTGATTGATGCTTGCGGTTAATAAATCAACAGAAAAAACAGAGCCGGAATTACGTTGAAGCTGTAAAGTGTTTAAAAGCTTATCATTAATGGAATGAAAATGCTTGCCTACAATAGTAGCGGCTTCGTCATAGCTGATAGTATCTCCAAGCCTGTTTAGTTTTAAAGCGGGAATAATAATGTAGCGCGTCAAAACAAACCCGCTTGCCGCTAAAAATAAATAAAATAAAATGGTTCTGGTAATTGTTCCGAATTCAGCAAAGTATTCGGCTGCTACTAAAAATAAAAATGCGGCTACTAATAATCCCGTAGTATATAAAAATCCTTTTATAAGTTGGTTCTTATAATACTTACGTATAAATTCATCTAACTTTAGTAACAGTATGTTTTGTTGAGGAGCCAATGTATCGGTATTTACACAAATTTAATAAAAAGCATAGAGCATTTAAATTTATCCTTTATATCTTTTGTTAAATATGTGTTTTGTAGTTAGGTATACAAATGCTTTAACCATAACACGATTATGTTTTATCGAAAATTGTACTAGGAAAATTGACAGATGGGAAGCACACTTTACAAGTAATGAAGCAAACATAAGATGGGCAGGAAATCATAAAAGCACATGGTATGAACAAGATTTTACAAGGTTGAAATAACGCTCGCAGGCAATGCCGTAAAAAACGCGTAAGTCATGTACAGAGCCAATTCAATATAAGCGTGGGAAAACTTAATACTTAAATGGCTGAGTATTTACTTAACCTTTTTCATTATCCGAAAATTATTTAAAGAGATCCTTTATCCCGTTTTTCTTTCTTTCTTTTCTTTTAACAGCTCCTGAATTTCATGTTGTATTTGGCTTACAGAAAATCCGCACTCTTCATACAACTCGCTTTGTTCGCCGTGTTCAATAAATTTATCGGGGATGCCTAAACGCTTTACTTCCGCGCTGTAATTATGATCGGCCATAAATTCAAGAATAGCGCTTCCTACGCCGCCAACAATAGTGCCGTCTTCAATAGTGATTATTTTTTTATAACATGAAAATACTTCATGCAGCATGGTTTCATCCAAAGGCTTGGCAAAACGCAGATCATAATGCGCTGCTTTAATTCCGTCCGCTTCCAGATTTTTAATGGCTTCAGCGGCAAAATTACCCGGGTGTCCTAATGATAAAATAGCGATGTCTTTTCCGTCTTTTAACTTACGGCCTTTACCTATTTCTAATTTTTTAAATGGTGTTTTCCAGTCAACCATTACACCGTTTCCCCGAGGGTAACGAATGCTGAACGGCCCTTTTATTTCATCCAATTGCGCCGTATACATTAAGTTGCGAAGCTCTTCTTCATTCATCGGAGCACTTACAATCATATTTGGTATGCAGCGAAAATAGGCAATATCAAAAGCGCCATGGTGTGTTGGTCCGTCTGCACCGGCAAGGCCGCCCCTGTCTAAACACAATACTACTTTTAAATTCTGTAAGGCTACATCATGTACAACCTGGTCGTAGGCACGTTGCATAAATGAAGAATAAATATTACAAAAAGGCACTAAGCCTTGTGTTGCTAAACCGGCGCTGAAAGTAACCGCATGCTGTTCGGCAATACCAACATCAAAAGCCCTGTCAGGCATGGCTTTCATCATTATATTTAAGGAACAGCCCGATGGCATAGCAGGAGTAATTCCCATAATTTTCGGATTTAGTTCTGCCAACTCAACAATGGTATGTCCAAATACATCTTGGTATTTTGGGGGCTGAGGTTCTTTAGGCACTATTTTAATGATCTCACCGGTATCTTTATTAAATAAGCCCGGGGCATGCCATATCGTTGGGTTTCCTGATTCACTGAACTGGTAACCTTTTCCTTTTTGTGTGAGAACGTGCAATATTTTAGGGCCGGGAATATCTTTCAGGTCCTGCATTACTTTTGTTAAACGTACCACGTCGTGCCCATCAACAGGGCCAAAATATCTGAATTTTAATGATTCAAATAAATTACTTTGTTTTAATAAACTTGTTTTAACGGCGTTCTCAATTTTAGAGGCAATTTCCTGCGCGTTAGGCCCGAATTTGCTAATCTTACCGAGTAGTTCCCAAATTTTATCTTTTGCTTTATTATAAGTATGTGAAGTAGTAATGTCTGTTAGGTATTCTTTTAAAGCGCCAACGTTGGGGTCAATGCTCATACAGTTATCATTTAAAATAACCAGTAAGTTTGCATTTTCAACACCTGCATGGTTCAGTGCCTCAAAGGCCATTCCCGCAGTCATAGAGCCATCGCCGATAACGGCAATGTGTTGCCTGTTATATTGTTTTTTATAACGTGAAGCAACTGCCATTCCTAAAGCTGCACCAATTGAGGTGGAGGAGTGGCCAACACCGAATGTATCATATTCACTTTCCGAACGTTTTGGAAATCCGCTGATACCTTTATAGATACGGTTTGTGTGAAAAATATCTTTTCGTCCCGTAATTATTTTATGTCCGTAAGCCTGATGGCCTACGTCCCACACTAATTGATCGTATGGTGTATTAAATACGTAATGTAAAGCGGTTGTTAATTCAACTACGCCCAATGATGCTCCAAAATGTCCGCCTTTTGTCGAAACTATGTCGATGATGTATTGACGAAGTTCTTTACAGAATTCTTCCAGTTGGTCTTCTTTAAGTAATTTCAGATCAGCCGGAGAATTTACTTTGGCTAATAATTCACCGGGTATTACGCCTGAACCTTTAATAATTTCCATGAATTGGTTTACATTTAATCTGCCGGAAAAAATCACAATGGTTGCATCTGTAATTTTAATCCTTTACAAAGATAAGCTATTTTATTAATTCCAAAAACGAGGTATTGATCCGGTTATTATGCGCATTGTGGTTAACAAACGTTAATAGTAAATAGCGTTTTTGCTCGCATAAAGTCTATGATGAGTAGTATTAACGGCTTTAAACAGTTAAATTCGGAACGGTAATTATGGATTTTTCTCATTATAAATTTGAACATATCATGCAACTCCTTAACCGGATAAGGAAAATCTCTGTTTCGGATGTATTAAAATTTAACAGAATTCTTAAGAATTTAATTGATGAAAGAACGAGAGACGAAGAATTTAAAAGGCAGCTTACCGAATATACTTTTTTAGTATTGGATAATGCTTTTTTTGTAAATGCTTTTGCTGATTATGGCATTCAATCGAACCGCGAATTTTTCCCTGAAGTATACAGTAAAATTAAACACAAAATTTTACCGCTTAATTTGCCCGATGATGAACTGAGCCGGTTTATTGTATTATTATTTAATAAAAAAGATGATTATGTATGGTTAGAGAAAGTAGATATTTCAAACTGGACAAACCTATTGGCATTAATTGATACAGGCCCCTTAGTATTACATTCCGAAAAAATTTCTCAACAAATTTACAATGCTATTATCATTTTATGCCATCGCTTTACCGCCATTGGCATTGATCAGTATTTGGTGAGTAAGCTTCCTGAAATTGATGATAACAATTCGCCTTTCTTTCAATTGAATCAGCAGGCGGCTGTTTTTGTAAAAAAACATTTAGATGATAAAACACTTGAGCTCAATCACGAGGAGCTAAAGAGTGTTTTGAATACCCTTGACCGATGTGAACAAATTTTTATCGATATTCAAAACCAAAAAGATAAGATAGGAACAAGCCTGCATTTAACGGTTTTATTAAAACGCGCCCAACAGCATGTAGATAGGATAAGATTATTGTTGCGGTTATTTATAACAAAGCAGTACAGCAATAAGGTAAATGTAATTTCTCGGTTGGTTATTCAATTGGTAAAAGCGGAACACACCAAAAATAGCGTCAGAAAATTTATAAAAGAAAATACCAATATGTTGGCGTACCGCATTGTGAGCCATACCTCGCAAAAAGGAGAAGGATATATAGGGTTTTCCAGGAAGGATAATTACAGATTGTTTAAGTCGGCAATGGGTGGGGGACTTATTGTAGTTTTTTTAGTATATATAAAGTACCTGATCCATCATTTACATGTGTCTTTGTTTTTTGAAGGCTTTTTATTCGGGTTAAATTATGGTTTGGGCTTTGTGCTTATGCATTTAATGCATTTTACTTTAGCAACGAAACAACCTGCTATGACGGCCTCTTACATTGCTGAAAACATTGGTAATGGAGCTGATACCGGGACAAAGCCTTGGCATATATTTAAACAAATCATTCGAAGCCAGTTTATAAGCCTTATAGGAAATTTAATTGTTGTATTGCCTTTATGTTTTTTATCGGCTTGGGCAATGCATTATTATTTTCATGTTTCTGTTTTTAACGACGCAGAATCAAAAGCACAATTATATGCAAATCATCCGTTATACAGCGCTTCGCTTATTTATGCCGCTATCGCAGGAGTCTTTCTTGCCCTGTCAGGAATTATTATTGGTTATATAGACAATAAAGTAGTGTATTCTGAAATTGCGGAACGCATTATAAAACACCCGAATTTTGATCCGAATTATCGATTCGGCAAACGAAAAAAATTAGCCGGTTTTGTAGAGAAAAATCTTGGTGCGATACTCGGAAATTTATTTCTTGGCTTTTCGTTGGGCATGGCAGGAAACATCGGTAAATTTATTGGTATCCCTTTTGATATCAGGCACGTTACTATTTCATCGGGCAATTTTGCTTTAGCGATCGGTAACGAGCATAGGGAAGACCTGTACTTAGTAATTACCGTTTTTGTGGGTATTATATTGATAGGAGTTATAAATATAGCGTCCAGTTTTTTAATTTCCTTTATATTGGCGTGTCGGTCGCGCGATCTCTCGTGGAAGCAATCTTTAAAAATTTTAGTAGGATTGTCTAAATACATATAAGCTGATACAAAAACTAAATAGTTACTTACATCTATTTTAAATTTCTTTTTTCCTTGACGAAAAAAGAAATAAAAAAGTCAAGGACGAAAGCCACTTCTATTTTTATACGACCGGAAGCCACCACGATGTGCTATAAAAATAGCAGTTCGCGCCGCTAGTCCACATCCACAGCGTTACTGCCAACGTATGAGAGGCGCACCTGTAAATTAAATAAATACAATTTCTTTTTCTTTTTTTGGAACGATCTTTCCCACCTTTGCAAAATACTGTTGTTGTAAATTTAAAAATGTATCCATTTCATGTTCGTGCTCTGCGGCAACACTAAATAATAAGCCGCCTGAGGTTTGCGGGTCACAATATATAATAAAATCGAGATCAGTCATTCCCCCAATAAATTTTGATTGCGCATTATAATTGCGGGTTGTATTGTCAGGAAATACAAATTGTTTGCTGTAGTTTACGGCGGACTCTATTAAAGGAAGCGATTCTTTTTTTATGATGGCTGACAGATCAGTTCCTTCAAGCATTTCTAATAAATGACCGGCAAAACCAAAACCGGTTACATCTGTCATAGCATTTACATACTGTAATGCGCCTAATGTTTCTCCAACAGCATTTAATGTAGTTGTATGGGATAATAATAAGTTATAATTGGTTTCATTGAGCAACCCTCTTTTTAAGGCCGTACTTAAAATACCTATTCCCAAAGGCTTTGTGAGGTAAAGTATATCATTTTCTTTTACGGAATTATTTTTTTTAATATGTTCTTTTCTTATGATACCCGTTACTGCCAGTCCGAACAAAGGTTCTTGAGTATCAACACTATGTCCCCCGGCTAGCGGAATACCGGCTTTATTACAAATTTCCTGTGCCCCTTTAATAACTTGTTGCGCTACCTCGGCAGGAATCTTATCTACGGGCCAACCTAAAATTGCCACTGCCATTAGTGGTTTTCCACCCATAGCATATACATCGCTTATGGCATTGCAGGCCGAAATTTTTCCGAAATCGAAAGCGTCATCTACAATGGGTGTAAAAAAATCGGTGGTGCTTATTATACAATTGCCGTCATTTAATTCATAAACGGCGGCATCGTCTTTTGTTTCGTTACCAATCAGCAAATTTTTAAAGGTAACGGTTTGCTTACATCCGTTCAAAATTTCCTGCAACACAGCGGGTGCAATTTTACATCCGCAGCCTGATGCTTTACTGTATTGCGTAAGTTTAACCGACATAGTATTTAGTTTAGGGTATCGATAATGTGTTTTACTTTTTGAGCATTAACCATGGCATCTATTGTAACGGAAGGTAAAGGAATGATGGGCTGTTTTTTGTTGAGGTATATAAACCCGTAAGCCTTATCATAATATAATAGAGAAAGGCGTGCAACATCATGTAAATTTCGCTCATCTAAATACTGCAAACATAATTTTGTGTTTAATGTCCCTAATTGTTGCGAAATTTTTACGACACATTCTTTCAGCTCGTTTATGTTAACGGTTGTGTAGTCCTCTACCAGTTTTTGCACCCGTAATTCAAACGGAATTTCCAGTTTAATAATTGTTGCTTCCTTCATTTGAAGCCACAAACCGTGAGGCAATTTATTAAACCCTATGCTTTTTGATTCATCTTCCAGTACAACTACTTTACCGGCATCTATTAATTGAAGATTTTCAAAGAGGCTGTGTTCAAAATTTTGTTGCGGAAGCTGTTTTTGTTCATTAATAGCGCCAAAGGCAGAGCCTTTGTGGTGAGCAAGCCCTTCCAGATCAATTGTCTGTACGGATAATTGAGCAAGTCGTTTTAAAATATCTGTTTTACCGCTTCCGGTATTGCCTCCCAGTAATACTATTTTCTTTTTTTGTTCAAAATAATCGAGTGCATAATTTCTGTAAACTTTATAACCGCCTTTTAATATACAGGCGTCCATGCCCGACGTATTCATTAACCATGCAAAGCTGTTGCTGCGCATACCGCCCCTGAAACAATATACAAATACTTTTTTATTTTTAGAAAGCGTTTTTACTTTATCAACGAACGGTACCATTTTAGGCGATACAATTTCTAAGCCTCTTGTAACGGCTGTATCTTTTCCCTGCTGTTTAAATAAAGTTCCTATTTCGGCCCGTTCACTGTCTTCAAAAAGGGGAATGTTAACAGCATTTGGAAGATGTCCTTTAAAAAATTCAATGGGCGCACGAACGTCAATGATCAACTCATTTTTGCTTTTATTTAAAAAATCAATTACAGGTAACGCATTTGCTGTCATTGAGCGAATCTACATTTATTTATTGAAAAAAATTGTGCATGTTAAGTTCCTTAAATAGCGCATTTGTTAAAAAAAAGAGTTATAAAATCAAATTTGTTAAAATCTTGTTAATTTATTAGGTGAATAAGAGTCCAATATGTTGGATTTTGTAACTTAAATTGTATAATATTGTAATAATGAAATTATCAAAGCTTTTTGCTGTTCTATTATTATTGTTCTGTATCGGGGCGAGTAACTCGGTTATGGCGCAAACAGGCGGTAGAAAAAGAGAACATCGCAACCAACGAAGCGGCGGCGGATTTTTTCATTTCAAAAAAAGCGGGGGTCATGCGGATGCTTTTGCAAAAGGCGGTCAAAAAAAGGGTTTTTTTGCAAGAATATTTCATGGTAACAAAAGCGGGGGTGCTTGGGCCTATAAAAAAACCAGGCCCGGCATTAAGCAAAATAGAGAACAACCTAAGCTATTTACAAGGAACAGGACAAAATCAAAAAGATACAGAGACGGCATATTAGCCAGACAGAACAGGCAAAGGGGTGTTACGAGGGTGAGAGGAAATTCAAGCTTTAGTAAATCGAAACGATAGCAGGTTTAAAACTTTAAAAATTAAATCCCAACTTACCGGTTGGGATTTTTTATTTTTGCCTCATTAATAATACGTTCTGAAATTAAGGTAGAACGGGTAAATAACATATTATGAATATTTTAATTTTAGGATCAGGAGGCAGGGAACATGCTTTTGCATGGAAGTTGGCAAAGAGTAAACAACTCGAAAATCTTTACATTGCTCCGGGGAATGCCGGTACTGCACAATGTGGCACCAACGTTAATATATCGGCAACCGATTTTAATGCCATCAAAAATTTAGTATGGGAAAAAGGAATTGATATGGTTTTGGTTGGGCCCGAAGACCCTTTAGTATTGGGCATTCATGATTACTTTTTAAAGGATGATGTGCTGAAAGAAATTCCGGTGATAGGCCCTAAAATGGATGGTGCTCAGTTGGAAGGAAGTAAGAATTTCAGTAAGCAATTCATGTTCAGGCATGGTGTACCTACCGCCAAATATAAAAGTTTCACAAAACAAAATATCGCGGAAGCCTCTGCTTTTATGGATACCTTAACGCCTCCTTACGTGTTAAAGGCTGACGGATTAGCTGCCGGAAAAGGCGTTTTAATTTTAGACGATAGCCGGGAAGCAAAGCGCGAACTGGAAAACATGATCCTGAATGCAAAGTTTGGGAGTGCCGGAAATACCGTTGTTATTGAAGAGTTTTTAAAAGGAATAGAATTGTCTGTTTTTGTATTAACCGATGGGAAATCCTATAAAATTTTACCGCCTGCAAAAGATTACAAGCGAATCGGCGTTGGGGATAAAGGATTAAATACAGGTGGTATGGGAGCTGTGAGCCCTGTGCCTTTTGCCGATGAAGCCTTTATAAAAAAGGTAGAAGAGAAAATTGTTAAGCCTACCATAAACGGTTTATTAAAAGACGGGATAGATTACCGCGGATTTATTTTTATAGGATTAATGAATTGCGATGGGGAGCCGAGTGTCATTGAATATAATTGCAGAATGGGGGATCCTGAAACAGAAGTGGTTATTCCGCGAATAGAATCAGACCTGCTTGATTTACTGCAAGGGGTTGCTGCACAAACCCTGCATGAAAAACAATTTAGTGTCATAAACGATACTGCCGCAACAGTGGTATTAGTTTCGGGAGGTTACCCCGAAGATTATGAAAAATATAAAGAAGTTACAGGCTTGGAGCATAACGGCGACAGTCATATTTTTCATTCGGGCACCATATTAAAAGATGATAAAGTTTTAACTAACGGCGGGCGTGTATTCGCGGTAACATCTTTTGGAAAGACAATTTTGGAAGCCGTAACTAAAAGCTTTAAAACTGCCGAATGTATTTCTTATGAAAAAAAATATTACAGAACCGATATCGGTAAGGATCTCATTAATTGGAAATGAGTTAAGTATTTAATGGCATAGGTACATAGGTAACATAGTTTATTATGAAGAAAATCTATGTTTGATGTGGTTAAAACAAAATTATTAATTATTTTGCCGCCTTATCTGTATGGCTTCCGCAAATGTAATAGAGTGAATTTTAGAATCGAGCCATGCGTAAAAATTAAAAAATTCTAAAGCGTTTTTTTCATATTTGTCTTTAAAGACGCTTTGCAGCTCCTCCTTAAATTTTACATACGTTTCTTTTTGCTTGCTGTCTCTTTTTGATAACGCTATTTTTTTGAAGTAATCTAAAAATACCGACTCAAACCGGTATTGTTTTTTTTGATGATTGAAAAAACGCACGCTCGATTTATAAATGTAGGATAAAAGGTCGTCGTTACCCAATTCAAAATGGACAATTAAATTAATGAGCTTGGAAATTCGCACTGTATCCTGCCTCAAATCATCGTAGTTTGTGTTAATGATCTTATTAAGCCATACCAGTGCTTTATTGTATTCACCTACCCCAAAATAAACCATACTAATAGTGTGATATATTTTTACCAGCTCTTCATTATTAATTTTAGCTTCATATTTATCGAGGCCTTTAATAACATAAGGGATAATATTTTTTGCTTTATCATGCTGGCCAATGTAAGCGTATAATGTTATTTCAGTAATGTAAGATTGAATGAAAACAGCAATTTGCAGATCGATGGCATTAAATATTTTATTAAGGGACAATGATTTTATTTTATCTATCATTTTAAACCCATCGTTATACT
Source organism: Bacteroidota bacterium (assembly GCA_025362395.1). GTDB lineage: Bacteria > Bacteroidota > Bacteroidia > B-17B0 > Aurantibacillaceae > UBA4416. The sequence goes on along the minus strand of JANYGK010000010.1, from coordinate 3,901 downwards.
GTTTTTTAATGGCAAAATACCTTACTAAAAACCCATGTGATAAAATGTAATAATCCGGCATTTCAGAAATAATTTCCGGTTTATTTTCCATATGAACGATCAATTCAGAAAACGCTTTATAGGCTTCGTCCATTTCATTAAGCAACCTATAGCCTAAACCAATGGTATATAAATAAATAATTTTTGATTTATAAGCGAGTAAGCCTGTGGTAGATGTTATAAGGTTTGTGGCCTTTAACACCTCTGTAATTTCTTTTACGTCTTCCTTACTCCTGGCAATCATTAATTTTGAGGACAGGTTATTAAGCTTTGCTAATTGCACTTCGTAAGCGGTGAAATTTTCTATTTTTTTAAAAACGGTATTCTCTTCTTCAATTAATTCTTTCAGTGATCTGTAATTGATGTCACCAAAGTGCGCCTCCATGTCAATTAGTACTTTTTCAAGTTCAATAATTTCTAACAGGCTGTAAAATAACTCAAAATCATGCGCTCTTTTTTTGATCATACTCAACTGCTTGCGCGATTGTTTGTATAACGATTTATTAAACAGGAGCTGTATGCTTTTAATATCCTCATCAATTTTAGCGCTGGTAATAGTTTCGTACCTGTGAAAGCGCAGGCTTTTGAGGATATGGTGCAGTAGCTGGTTTTTTTCGGATGCAAAATGCTGCACGAAAATCTCTTTTTTGAAATGATCTTTTACATCATCCTCATCATAACTGTCTTGCTGTTGTATATAATTAAATAGCTTTATATAATTTTTATCCCCTGCCTGTAAAGAGGACAGGAGGGTGAATTTTTTTTCTTCCTCGGGTGATAAGGACTTTATCAGATCGAACAGCTGGTTAGTTGGCTTCATGTATCATACTTAATTTTGCCAGGCTTTTAAAAATTTACTCTGCATCAAAACATTCATTGGCACAGCTTCTATCTTTGATTCTACATAGGTTTCAATGTCGAAGTAAAAGCTTACATTTTTTTCATGCGGATCCAACATGATAATATCCAGATCCTTTTTGAAATTTAAAAAGATCTCTTTTTCTTTTCCCTTGCCTGTCAATTTAAATTCAGACAATTTTTCTATATAAGCTAAAATAAGCTTTTCAGTTTTAAACAGGGAGGTTTGTGTTTTGTAATATACTTTTAACGAAGAAATAATATAAGTTAAATGTTTAAAATTATTTAGCTCGTAGTTCAAGCCGATATTGATAATGCGTGCGAACGACTGCAAATCTTGTCTTAGCAGCTTATCGCCTTCAGACAATACACGCGTAATATATTTAAATGCAGTTTCAAAATTACCGGCATACGTATACATAATGGCAATATTATAATAAAAGATCAATACTTCTTCTTTATTGATTTTCCCCTTAAATTCCTGCAAACCTTTTTCAATAGACTCAACAATCTTTATGGCCTCTTCAAATCTGCCACTGTCTGTGTAGGTTATAAGTTCGGCGTTATAGGTTGATGTAAAAATCTTTAATTGAAGGTCGGTGGTATTAAACGCTTTCAGATCTATTTTGCTTCTCAACTGTGCAATATATTCGTGGCACGATTTAAATTTTTTATCTTCATAAGCAACGCTGATCAGGTTATTAATTGCCGTAAGATAACGCTTAGGCATTTCTTCGATCATTTCAGGATGCGAATTCATGAGTTCCAAAATAATATGGCACTCCTTATTTCGATTTGAATTATCCTGTTTTTTTGCAAACAGCAATAAGCGGCAATTATGATAGATGATCAATGCTTTGGCGCATTTTATCTCATGTGTATTTTTCAGCAGCGGGGATTCGAGGTACTCATTTACCTTTTGGAATTCTTTGTTGGTTTTTGCTTTTGTACTTTCTCTCGCCATTAAATTAACAGTAGAAAATAAAATAGAGTATTCGCCCAGGTTACGCGCCTTTTCAATTACGTCACGACTTTCCTTAACCAGGTTCTCAATCGTATTGTTTTTAATGTTGAATTGAGTTTCAATTGTAATTAACAATTTTTCCAACCCTATTAATTCGAGTATAAAATGGAACCTTTCAAAACGGTAAGCTTCCTGTTTTTGTTTATTTAATATTTTGCGGCATTGTTTATATTGGGCTTTATCAAACAAGTTTAAAATATTTGTAATTTCATCTTTAATAATGAAAGACGCATTGCTGTCGGCGTGAAATGACCTGAGGCACTGAAGAATAAAATTATAAAGTGTTTCCGATGATTGGCTCGTGAGGTCTTCTGATTGACCCTTTGTTTTTTTTATTTTTGAAAAAACTTCCTCCGTAAATTCGGGTTCATTCTCAATATCATTAAACAAAGTAATCAAGTTACCCGGCAGGCTTGTAGCGGCAGCATTTAATTTTAAAAATCGCTTTTCAGACTTGGAAAGTGATTTCACCAAGTCGAAAAGATCGTTCTTTGAAATTAAATTCATTTAGAAGTACAGTTTATAAGAGTTTACTATTGAACTCCTAGTTTAAATATAAATATTGAGTAAATTTAATTAAATTAGTTGTAAAATTTACAAGATGAAATTTATTTACACATTCTTTTCTATTCTTTTAGTATTAAATACCAATACCATAACCGGGCAATGTGCTAACTGTCAAAGTCACAAAAATACGTCTATTGCTTCATTGTATTACTCTGCCGAAAATTTAAGAAGCGATACCATTGATATTATTAAATATACCATTAACCTTGATATTACTGATTTTGCGGGACAAAAAATTAGCGGGAATACAATAGTAAGATTTGCTCCAAAATTAAATGCTCAAAATAAGATCAGGCTTGATCTCTTAAAAATGACCATTGACAGCATTAAGCAAAATACGGCATTGCTAACGTATACCTATAATGATACAGTATTGAAAGTAAACTTACCTCTTGCACTAAATACAACCGATACTACCAATGTTACAGTATATTATCACGGTGTGCCTCAGGGTGATCCTTCGGGTTGGGGCGGCTTTTCATTTAGCGGAAATTATGCTTATAATTTAGGTGTAGGTTTTGGCGCAAAGCCGCATAACTATGGCAGAGTTTGGTTTCCTTGCTTTGATAATTTTGTTGAAAAATCAACCTATGAATTTAATATTATAACAGACCTTGCAAAAACATCTTATTGTAACGGGGCATTAATGAGTGATGTAACAAATGCCGGCAAACGCACTCGGAGATGGGTAATGCCTAAAGAAATCCCTTCTTACCTTGCTTCAGTGGCTGTAGCTGATTATACGCAGGTAAATTGGAATATTAACGCGGCGAACGGTAATTTACCGATCATACTGGCTGCAAGGCCTACTGATACAACAGCACTTAAAACAGGTTTTGTGCATTTGCCGAATGCTATTTTAGGTTTTGAGAGTTTTTACGGACCCTTTGTATGGAACAGGGTAGGGTATGTTTTGGTTCCCTTTAGCAGTGGCGCTATGGAGCATGCCACTAACATTGCTTATCCACAGGCAGCTATAGGCAATATAGCTTACGAATCGCAATTAATGGCCCACGAATTATCACACCATTGGTGGGGCGATTTAATGACCTGTGAAACTCAGGAAGACATGTGGCTCAATGAAGGCATGGCAAGTTACAGCGAGCGTTTATTTTTAGAGTATACCTATACTTATGCAAAATATTTATCTGAAATAAAACTGTTGCATGATGACGCTGTAAAATATATTCACCTGCGCGAAAAAGGATTCAGAGCCATATCAGGTGTACCCCATAATTATACCTACGGCGATCATGTATATAAAAAAGGAGCTGATGTGGCCCATACCTTGCGAAGTTATATGGGTGATGCCGCTTTTTTTATGGGATTAAAATATGTGCTGCAACAAAAAGCATACAAAAACATGAACAGCATTGAATTCAGAAACCTGCTGCAAACATCGTCCGGGCAAAA
>JANYGK010000106.1 GCA_025362395.1 Bacteroidota bacterium | reverse complement strand
CTCGAATCGTTAGAAGGCAAACGCGGTAATCCGCGTATTAAGCCGCCATTCCCTGCTGTTGCAGGGCTGTGGGGTTGCCCGACAGTTGTAAATAATGTTGAAACAATTGCAGCCGTTGTGCCTATTATTAACATGGGCGGTGAAGAATATGCTAAAATCGGTGTAGGAAAATCAACAGGAACAAAATTAATTTCAGCATCAGGGCATATCAATAAACCGGGTGTTTACGAAATTGAATTAGGAATTACTGTGGAGGATTTTATTTACAGTGATGAGTACTGCGGAGGCATTCGCAACGGAAAAAAATTAAAAGCAGTAGTAGCAGGTGGTTCATCGGTCCCTATTTTACCGGCTGAATTAATTTTAAAAACAGCCAAAGGCGAACCGCGTTTAATGACCTATGAAAGTTTATCGGATGGAGGTTTTATCACAGGCACTATGCTTGGTTCAGGTGGTTTTATTGCTATGGACGAAGATACAAGCATCGTTAAAAATTTATTTACGTTCACGCGATTCTATCATCATGAGTCTTGCGGGCAATGTTCACCTTGCCGTGAAGGAACGGGTTGGATGGAAAAAATAGTTCAGAAATTTTTGAACGGAACAGCCAATGAAAGTGATGTAGATCTGTTATGGGACATTCAAAGCAAGATTGAAGGAAAAACAATTTGTCCTTTGGGAGAAGCTGCTGCATGGCCTGTAGCTGCCGCTATTCGCCACTTTAAACAGGAATTTATTGATATTGCACAAAAGAAAAAGTTTGTGGATGTAAGTCATTACAACAGGTTAAATTTAGTAAAAGCATAAATAAATGTTAGCGCCAATTATAACAAACAATATGATTCAGGTTCAAGGCATTTGCAAAACGCATTATGTTAAGGAGTTATATGTATTTGGTTCTGCATCTCGCAATGAAATGAAAGAGGATAGCGATGTAGATTTTTTATATACGATGCAGGAAAATGTTCCTGAAGAAAAATATGCAGATAATTTTTTTGATATGATGTGGTCGTTGGAAAAATTATTAGGTAGAAAAGTAGATTTAGTAGCAGAAAAATACTTAAGAAATCGCTTTTTTATAAAAGAATTAGAGGCAACAAAAAAAGTAATATATAAAGCTTAATGACAAATGCTGAATTAAAATATTTGGAAGATGCTTTGTTGGCAATAAATGACATTGATGAGATAGTTGGTACGCCTAAGTTATTTGAAAATTTTATTAATAATAAAGCGATAAAGTTTGCTGTTGAAAGACAGTTTGAAATAATAGGAGAAGCAATTAAAAATTTTAAAAAAATAAATACGACTATAGATATAACTTATTCCAAGGAAATTATAGGGCTAAGAAATATTATATCACACGCATACGACTCCATTGATTATCCAAAAGTTTGGGCAATAGTCATTAATCATTTGCCTAAATTAGAAATAGAGATTGACGCACTTATTAAAAAATTTGAATAATTAAAGAATGAAAGTAACGATAGATGGAATAGAAATTGACGTGCCTAAGGGCACAACAATTCTTCAAGCGGCACGAATGATTGGTCCGGAAGTAGCTCCGCCAACCATGTGCTATTATTCTTCACTAAAAACGAGCGGCGGCTATTGTCGTACGTGTATTGTTAAGGTAACGCAAGGAAGCACGGCTAACCCTACACCAATGCCAAAGCCTGTGGCAAGCTGCCGTACAGAGGTTATGGACGGAATGGTGGTAGAAAATACAATCAATAAAGATGTGTTGGAAGCGCGTAAAGGGGTTGTTGAATTTTTATTAATGAACCATCCTTTAGATTGCCCGATATGTGACCAGGCAGGCGAATGTCATTTACAAGACTTAGGGTATGAGCATGGCGCTGCAAACACACGCTACGAATTTCCGCGCCGGGAATTTGAACGCATTGATATAGGTAAATATGTACAATTACACATGACACGTTGCATTATGTGTTTCCGTTGTGTAAAAGTAGCAGAGCAATTAACCGATAACCGTGTACATGGTGTCATGCACCGTGGTGATGCGGCAGAAATCTCTACTTATATTGAGAATGTAATTGAAAATGATTTTTCAGGAAATGTGATTGACGTATGCCCTGTAGGAGCATTAACCGATAAAACGTTTCGTTTTAAAAGCCGTGTATGGTTTACTAAGCCGGTGGATGCAAGTTGCGATTGTAAAAAATGTTCGGGTAAAGTACGTTTGTGGTTAAAAGGCGCTGATGTATTGCGTGTAACAGCGCGTAAAGATATGTGGGGTGAAGCAGAAGCATTTATTTGCAACGAATGCCGTTTTGAAAGAAAAAATACGGCCGATTGGAAAATTGAAGGACCTTCACCGATCCATAGAAGCAGTGTGATTTCACAGAATCATTACACGCATTTAAATGAATTAAAAGTGCAGGTAATGAAACAACAAAAAGCGCTTGGATTTATGGACATTAATAAAAGACCTTAAGAGATACTATGATACATCTATTAATTTATAAGGCAGTAATATGTGTAGCGGTTTTTCTGCTCGCATTAGGTGTTGCCGCTTACGCGACATTGTGGGAACGTAAATTCGCAGCTTTTTTACAAGACAGGAAAGGCCCTAACAGAGCAGGTAAATGGGGTTTATTGCAGCCGCTGGCCGATGGAGGTAAAATGTTTATGAAGGAAGAAATTATTCCTAACGTATCTAACCGTTCATTATTTATTTTAGGCCCGTCATTATTTATGGTTACAGCCGTTATGACCAGTGCGGTCATTCCATGGGGTAAGCCTCTCATGTTTCACGGTAAGTTATATGACCTGCAAATAACAGACATCAATATTGGTGTTATTTATTTATTGGGTGTTGTTTCTATTGGCGTTTACGGTATCATGATCGGTGGTTGGGCTTCTAATAATAAATTTGCTTTGCTAGGTGCTGTGCGTGCCTCTTCACAAATGATCAGTTATGAAATCGCGATGGGTATTGCATTAATCGCTTTAATTATTTCTTCAGGCGGATCCTTAAGCTTAAAAGATATTATTGAAGGTCAGGATAAAGGGGTTTGTAATTTTGTATGGCAACCGTTAGGGTTTTTAATTTTCTTTATCTGCGCTTTAGCGGAAACCAACCGTGCACCGTTTGATTTACCCGAGTGTGAAACAGAACTGGTAGGCGGCTATCATACCGAATATTCTTCCATGAAATTAGGTTTGTTCTTATTTGCGGAGTACATCAATATGTTTATTTCATCAGCCATTATGGCCGGCTTTTATTTTGGCGGATATAATTTTCCTTTCGCCCATGAATTGTATGAAGCGTTTGGCTGGGCAGAAGGATCATTTGCTATATCCTTATTTGGCTTTGGCGTTTATTTTATAAAAATATTTTTATTCATTTGTTTATTTATGTGGATCCGTTGGACGTTACCGCGTTTTCGTTACGATCAACTCATGAACTTAGGTTGGAAAACTTTATTACCATTATCATTATTCAATTTAGCATTAACCGTAGTTGTCGAGTATTTTAGAGGAACTATCCATTTTTAAACATGAAAAAACTAGTCAATTTTGTTGAAATAATAGAATCTGTTCATTTCTTGGGCTTAATACTAACTGCACTTATTGCTTTATTCATTCATTAAAAACTGAACATTTAAAAAACTGAACAATGCAGTTAACCAATAGAAAAGTAGTCGTATCTAATAAAGTGCAGAGTTTTGCAGAAAGATTATACCTTCCCGCTATTGCCAAAGGTATGATCATTACCGCGAGTCACTTATTTAAAAAATCTCCCACTATTAATTACCCGGAAGAAAAAAGACCGATTGCGCCTGTGTACCGCGGACTGCATGTTTTAAAACTTGACGAAAACGGGGCAGAGCGCTGTACGTCTTGCGGAATGTGCGCTGTAGCCTGTCCTGCGGAAGCCATTACCATGACAAGCGGAGAGCGCAAAAAAGGAGAAGAGAATTTATACCGTGAAGAAAAATATGCTGCAACTTACGAGATCAATATGCTGCGATGCATTTTTTGCGGCTTATGCGAAGAAGCATGTCCGAAAGAGGCTATCTTTTTAACGGATCGTTTAGTAGATGTAGAATTTGAACGCAATGATTTTATTTACGGAAAAGATAAGCTGGTGGAAAAAGTAAATGAGCGTATAGATGTTACCCCACGCCAAACCCCTGAAGTATTAGAGTTTAAAAAAATACCGGGGTTAAAGCACAACGAATTATTTGACCCTAAAAAATTAAACAAAGGACATCATTAATTAGATAATTTGGCAATGAGCCAATTAGATAATGAAATATTGAAATAATAAAATAAACAAAACAATTGTCACATTAACAAATCGACTAATTGTCAAATTGAATAAATATGTTAGGACTTACAATTACACAATGGCTTTTCGGAATACTATCGTTCCTTGCAATTATGTTTGCATTAATGGTAGTGTTTACGCGTAACCCGGTTAACTCTGTTTTATATTTAGTATTAACCTTCTTTTGTATTGCCGGGCATTACATATTATTAAACGCGCAATTTCTGGCAGTAGTGCATATCGTGGTTTATGCCGGTGCCATCATGGTGTTGTTTCTATTCATTATCATGTTAATGAATTTAAACCCGGATGCTGAACCGCGAAAACACATTGTAACACGCATCATTGCCGGCGTAATTGGCGGTGTATTATTATTTGTAATGGTAGGCGCTTTAAAAGGAGCTGAACAGTTACAAATAGTGCAAGGCGGGCCTTCTCAAATTGGCCTGGTTAAAAATTTAGGTAAAGTATTATTCAGTGAATTTTTGTTCCCTTTCGAAATTGCTTCCATATTGTTACTGGCAGCCCTAGTTGGCGCTATTATGATAGGAAAGAGGGACACGAATACAAACGATAAAGACATTATAAATCAATAAAAAAAGTTAGTATGCTGAACGGAATTCCAATTAATTATTATATCATGCTTAGCGCCGTATTATTCATTATCGGCGCTGTAGGGGTTATGGCACGCAGAAATGCCATTATTGTTTTTATGTGTATTGAGTTAATGCTTAATGCCGTTAATTTATTGTTGGTGGCGTTTTCAACATTGCATAACGATGCAAGCGGACAAGTATTCGTGTTTTTTATTATGGCTGTTGCAGCCGCTGAAGTAGCAGTAGGCCTGGCAATTCTTGCAATGGTATACCGTAATTTTAAAAGTATTGACATTGATTTATTAAGCAGATTAAAGAATTAGTATATGATCAAATTAGTTGCACTCATTCCCCTGTTTCCATTATTAGGGTTTTTAATAAACGGGTTTTTTGGTAAAAAAATAAATAAAGGCCTATCGGGAGCTATAGCAAGCATTGCTGTATTGGCTTCATTTGTAATAGCCTTAATCATATTTTTTGAATTAGAACATTCTGAATTAAAATCTCATACCGTTAATTTATTTTCATGGATTAATTCTGATACATTAAAAATTCCTTTCGAGTTTTTAGTAGATCCATTATCATCCTGGTTTTTATTAATCATTACCGGTATCGGGTTCCTAATTCATATTTATTCTATCGGTTACATGCACAATGACGAAGGCTTTGCACGCTTCTTCACTTACCTGAACCTGTTCGTGTTCTTTATGTTGTTATTAGTATTAGGTAACAACTACCTTATTATGTTTGTGGGTTGGGAAGGCGTTGGCCTTTGCTCTTATTTACTTATTGGTTTCTGGTTTAAGAATACAGCGTATAATAATGCGGCTAAAAAAGCCTTTATTATGAACCGTATCGGTGACCTTGGTTTTTTATTAGGGATTATTTTAATATTTGTAACCTTTGGCAGTATTACCTACGGAGAGGTATTTTCTATCGCGTCAGGCGGAAATGAACATACTATTACAGCCATTGCTTTATTATTATTTATTGGTGCAATGGGTAAATCGGCACAGCTCCCTTTATATACGTGGTTGCCTGATGCCATGGCGGGCCCAACACCTGTGTCAGCATTGATCCACGCGGCAACTATGGTAACTGCCGGTATTTACATGATCGTTCGTTCAAATGTATTCTATTCTATTTCGGAAGAGGCTTCTCATGTTGTAGCGGTAATAGGGGTTGCAACGGCTTTATTTGCAGCAACTATTGGCTTATTTCAAAACGACATTAAAAAAGTATTGGCGTATTCAACTGTATCACAATTAGGATTAATGTTTTTAGGTTTGGGAGTTCATGCCTACAGCTCGTCTGTATTTCATGTAACCACTCATGCGTTTTTTAAAGCCTTATTATTTTTAGGGGCAGGGTCTGTAATTCACGCTATGGGCGGCGAACAGGATATGCGTAAAATGGGCGGACTTAAAAAAGCATTGCCGATAACTTTTGTTACTATGTTAATTGGGACCATTGCCATTAGCGGTATTCCTCCTTTTTCGGGTTTCTTTTCTAAAGATGAGATCTTAGCGCACACCTACGAACACAGCCCTGTACTATGGTTTTTCGGGCAAATAGCATCTATGTTAACGGCCTTTTACATGTTCCGTTTATTATATCTGACATTCTATCGTAAATTCAGAGGAACTCATGAGCAAGAACATCATTTACACGAATCTCCAAAAAGCATGACTATTCCTTTAATAGTATTGGCAATACTTTCAGTAGTTGGTGGTTTATTAGGCTTGCCTGAGTTTTGGAACTTACCAAATTGGATGCACCATCATTTAGATCCTATTATTATACACAAGAGCCCGAGTATTTTAAATCATGATAAAGAATGGATGTTAATGGCAATTGCTGTATTTGCGGCAGGAGCAACTATCTTTTTCGCTTATATGGTTTATATTAAGAATAAAGTATTGCCTGAAGCAAACGATGAAAAACTAACCGGTATCAAAAAGTTAATTTACAATAAATATTATGTGGATGAATTATATGATGCAGTCATTCGCAAACCGTTAGATATCATATCTGTCTTCTTCTATAAATTTATGGATCTGCAAATAGTAGATGGCATTGTGAATGGAGTAGGCAGTACTGTAAAAGGAATAAGCTCTGTAGTGCGTAAAGCACAAACAGGGCACATCGGCTTATATATTTTTAGTATGGTAATTGGAATTATTCTTATTTTGTTTTACTCATTCATTAAATAGTTTTATAAAAGTGCAATTGCAAAAAGTTCAACATAAGATCCAGGAAATACGTAACCAAAAAGTTATGTTAGATTTTGATTTGGCTGAACTTTATGAAGTGGAAACACGGGTTTTGAACCAAGCTGTAAAACGTAATATGGAAAGGTTTCCCGAAGATTTTATGTTTCAGCTATCAAAATCGGAGTGGGAAACTTTGATATCACAAATTGTGATATCAAAAACTGAAACGAGAGGCGGCACTCAAAAATTACCTTATGCTTTTACAGAGCAAGGTTTAGCAATGCTTAGCGGCATTTTAAAATCCAAGAAAGCAATTGATGTGAATATATCAATTATGCGTGCGTTTGTTTTCTTAAGACAATATGCTTTAACGCATAAAGACTTGACGGAAAAATTAAATGAATTAGAGAAAAAACACAATAAACAATTTAAAGATGTTTACGAAGCAATTAATTATTTGATTACTAAAGATAGGCAAATAGAGAAACAGGGCGTTCGTAAACAAATAGGATATAAAACAAAATAAAAAATTAGAAACAAAATATGTTAGTAGGATTATTAATCATTGTACCTCTTATTGCAAGTTTACTGGTGTTCTTTACAAAAGGTAAGGCAGCCCGTAATTTAGCATTAGGCTTATCTGTTGTAGAATTTATCTTATCACTGGTTGTATTTTTACAATACAAGCATAATCCCGATAGTAAAGACCTGATCTTAAATTGTGCATGGATCGAATCACTCGGAATTCATTTCGCAGTTGGTATTGATGCACTATCATTACTGTTAGTTCTGTTAACAACCTTTTTGGTGCCATTAATTATTTTATCGTCTTATAATACAAACTACGATAAGCCACATTCGTTTTATGGATTGATCCTTATGATGCAGATGGCGTTAATAGGCGTATTTACAGCTAACGACGGATTTTTATTTTATATCTTTTGGGAGTTGGCCCTTATCCCTATTTACTTTATTTGTTTGGTGTGGGGTGGTGAAGACAGGGGCCGTATCACTTTCAAATTTTTCGTGTATACCTTACTAGGCTCTTTATTTATGCTGGTTGGCTTAATTTATTTATATAACCATACAGGTTACGAAACCGGCATAAAATCATGGGCCATTGCCGATTTATACACTGCAGGTAAAGCAATGAACTTGAGTCAGCAATCGTTTGTGTTTTGGTCTATCTTTTTAGCATTCGGGATTAAAATGCCGGTATTTCCTTTACACACATGGCAACCCGATACATACGTAACAGCGCCCACACAAGGCACCATGTTGCTTTCAGGCATTATGCTAAAGATGGGAACCTTTGGTTTAATAAAATGGTTAATGCCGGTTACACCTTTAGCATTACAGGAATGGGGCGGTTTAGCGATTGGGCTATCTGTATTTGGAATTGTATATGCATCCTGTATTGCTATTGTTCAAAAAGATTACAAGCGATTAGTTGCTTATTCATCCATTGCTCACGTTGGCTTAATTGCAGCGGGCATTTTATCGGCTACTCAACAAGGGATCCAAGGGGCTGTGATGCAAATGCTGGCTCACGGTGTTAACGTAGTTGGCTTATTTTTAATTGCGGATATTTTAATGCGCCATACAGGAACCCGTAACATTGATAAGCTTGGCGGCATCAGGAGTATGAACGGAAATTTTGCCGTATTGTTTTTAATAGTTTTGTTGGGTTCAGTAGCCTTGCCTTTAACCAATGGTTTTGTGGGAGAATTTTTATTAATAAACGGTGTGTACCAATACAGTGCATGGGTTGCGGCCTTTGCCGGCTTAACGGTTATTTTGGGAGCAGTGTATATGCTGCGCAGTTACCAAGCCATTATGTTAGGCGAGCGCAGAGACTCCGCCATTGCTTTTGGTTCGTTGGTTTCGTCAGATAAATTAGTATTATATATTATTTGCTTAGTCATTGTGGTATTTGGAGTATATCCTAAACCATTAAATGATTTAGCCGAAGAAGGAACAAAAGCAATTTTAACGTACATTAAATAAATAATTAATGATTTATGCTTACAGATTTACACTACATAAATCTTAGGTCTTAAGTCTTAAATCTTAAACAGAATATGAAAGGTCTTTTTATAATAAGCGGATTAGGAATTTTAGCCATGTTGGCAGAGATTTTTAAATTCAAAAAATTATTGTACCCCTTGGTGTTGGTTGGTATACTTGCTGCTTACGCCTGTAACTTTATGGAATGGAATAATAACCTGAACATTCCTATGTTCGGTAATATGATCCGTTTTGATAACGTAGCATTAGCGTTTAGTGGAGTAATATTGGCAACAGCTTTTTTCTGGTTTATTTTAGCAAACGATTATTTTGAGGAAGATCATGTAACAGATCATTTTGCATTAGTGTTATTTGCTTTGGTTGGAGCATTAATGCTAACGTCTTTCAGTAACATGACCACCTTATTCTTAGGCATTGAAATTCTTTCTATCCCCATGTATGTATTGGCAGCATCCCGCAAGCGTGACTTAGCTTCCAATGAGGCAGGCTTTAAATACCTGATCATGGGTTCCTTCGCCTCAGGCTTTTTATTATTCGGGATCGCTTTAATTTATGGTGCAACCGGCAGTTTCGATCTAATGACTATTCGTTCCTTTATTTCACAGGCAGACGGTAACTTACCTACATTCTTTTATGCCGGTGTGTTAATGGTGTTGGTAGCCATGTGTTTTAAAGTAAGCGCAGCCCCGTTCCATTTTTGGGCACCCGATGTTTACGAAGGCTCACCAACCGTTATTACAGCCTTAATGAGCACCATTGTAAAAACAGCGGCCTTCGCGGCATTTATGCATTTGTTCTTAGTAGTGTTTGGTAAAGTAAGCGGCAGCTGGACGCCTGTATTAGCAGTAATTATTGCCTTATCATTATTGGTATCCAACATTACGGCAGCATCACAACAAAGCGTAAAACGAATGCTGGCTTATTCGAGCATTAGTCATGCCGCGTTTATGTTAATGGCTATACTTGCTAATAACCGCGGTTTTGCAAGCATTAACGCTATTTTATATTATTCACTGGCTTATTCAATCGGTTCTATTACAGCCTTTACGGTATTATATAATGTATCTAAGCAAGACGGTAATGTTAATATTGAAGCTTTTAACGGCTTGGGTAAACGCAATCCCTTTGTGGCAGGCTGTATGGTAGTAGCCATGTTATCCTTAGCAGGTATCCCGGTTACAGCAGGCTTCTTTGCCAAGTATTTTGTATTTACATTAATGATAGGCACTTCTTTTAAATGGTTATTAATAGTAGCAATTCTAACATCGGCGGTAGGTGTATATTACTATTTCAAAGTAATTATAGCCATGTATTTTAAACCGGCTAAAGAAGATCAAAAAGTAGTATTGGAAACATCACATGTTTTATTATTAGCGCTTACAACCTTATTTACCATTGCTTTAGGCATAGTGCCTAAATACATTATTGAAATTTTCGGATAGTAATTGTTTTATAAAATTAAAAGTCCGTCCCATTTATTTGAACGGACTTTTTTTTATGTTTAATAATCTACACAAATGCGCTAAAGCCCGTAATAGCTCTTCCAACTATCAAAGTATTAATTTCTTTTGTGCCTTCGTACGAATAAATAGCTTCGGCATCGGCTACAAACCTTGCCACATCATATTCTAAAAGAATTCCGTTGCCGCCCATTACTTCACGGGCCCTGCTTACAATATCACGGGTGCGTAAGCTGCAAAATACTTTAGCAAGCGATGCATGCTCGTCAGTTAACAGTTTCTGATCCTGTAATTCAGATAAACGCGCTACCATAGTTTGCATAGCGGTTAAGTTAGTCAGCATTTCCACTAAATGATTTTGTATTAATTGAAAAGAGGCAATTGGTTTCCCGAATTGTTTTCTTTCACGGGTGTATTTTAAAGCGGCTTCATAAGCGCCGCGCGCACAGCCAACAGCCAGCCAGGCAACGCCCGCGCGCGTCATGCGCAACACAGTGGCAGTATCTTTAAACGTATTTGCTTTTTGTAAACGATCAGGCTCCTCAACCTTACAATCGCTTAACGTCACCAACCCGTTTTGCACAATGCGCAAGGCCATTTTATCTTCCATTTTTTCTACGGCTAAACCCGGCGTATTTTTTCTTACTAAAAATCCTTTTACCTGTTTATCATCTTCGTCTTCTGCCCAAATAATAATCACATCTGCAAACGTGGCATTACCGATCCATTTTTTTTGTCCGTTTAGGGTCCATGTATTTCCGTTACGTTTTGCTTTCATGGTTAAGCCGCCGGCAACAGCAGAGCCAACTTCAGGCTCCGTTAAACCAAAGGCGCCAATTTTTTTCAGGCTTTTTAAATCGGGAAGCCATTCTTTTTTCTGTTCTTCAGATCCCAGTAAATAAATGGAGCCCATTACCAAGCCGCTTTGTACGCCAAAAAAAGTAGCAAAAGACACATCAACCCTTGCCATTTCCATAGCCAATACACCTTCCATTAAATAAGAGCGTACCGGGTTGTTATAGCCTTCATAAGTAATGCCGCAAATATCAAGCTCGGCTACTTTAGGAATTATATGAAAAGGGAATTCTGCCCTTCTCCAATAATCATTTACAATAGGCTTAATTTCCTTTTCCATAAAAGCCCTTACTTTTAATTGTAGGGCGCGTTCTTCGGGTAATAAGGTATGGCCTATATTATAAAAATCGCCTTCAATGGGAGGAAGCTCTTTCTTTTTGTGATTGCCGCTCAACATTTTTGTAAGCCCTGCCAGTTGCTTATCATCCAGCTTGCTTACATTTTTCATCACCTCTGCAAGGTCTATTTTTTGTGAGAGCTTACCGAGCTGCTCCATATCCACTTGCTTAAACAAACGGTAGGCATTTTTAATGTTAGAGAATAATGACATAACCTTTAATATTTATATTGAATGTATAACAAAAAGCCATGCCAAGCTCATAAAAGAATTTAAATTTGGAAGCATTCACGGGATTCTGTAATTTTACTTGGAACGCTGCAAGCCCCGTTAAAACACACTATGAAGTTTGTCTATTTACTATTAAGTTTAGTTTTATTCAGTATTACCTTAAATTCTCAAACAAAACCAAAAACGCAGGATCTTGGGAATATTGTTTTTGAAACAACCGGTATAAATGAGCAGTTAGGTTTTAAACCGGGTTTACAACCTATTATGAATTCAAAAAGTGTGATTGAAATACGCCTGTATTCTAACATAGGTTTTCCGCAAACGCAATGTATAGTATTGCAATACGACAAAGGATGGAAAGCAACAAAATTTAAAATCGGGCTAAAAGATTCTTGCATTAAAACGATGCTTAAACCTATTGGGGGAATTGATAAAATAGTTCGGGCAATCATGGAGTCAAACGTATTTTCGTTGCCCACCCAAAGCAGGATAAACCCCGCAAATTATAAATTAGATCCTGTAACAAATGAAATTAAACCTTCGGCTATGATTGTAAGTGATGCTGCCTGTTATTACGTTCAATTTAAAGTGCAAAATGATGGCAGAGAATATAAATACTGCGACCCTAAAGCATACGCGGCGTTTTATAAAGGGCAACACGAGTATGCTGATTTTGCCGCCATATTAAAACAGTTTGAAAAGTTGGAAGTAAAATAATTACTTTCCTTTTCCCTGGCTGTAAGCTGCTAAATTAGCAATACGGTATAATAAACGCGATGCCACATTAGCATTCCATTCATCTTCACCGCCTACTTCATTTAAATCAAATGCAATAAATGTTTTGCCTGACGCAACAACTTGTTCCAGTAAATATAATACCTGGTCTGTTTCAAATCCACCGGCAACAGGCGTTCCCGTACCGGGGCATAATTTAGGGTCCAGGCCGTCAATATCAAAACTCAAATAAATGTTTTGAGGAAGCTCAGCAATTATTTCTTTACAAATAGTGTCCCACGTTTTGCCTTGGTATCCTTGCTGTTTAATATCCCTGTCAAAAAATGTTTTTATACGCCCCTTCGAATTAGTAATCATGTCGAGCTCAGCTTGGCAGTAGTCACGAATCCCTACCTGAACTAGTTTTTTGACATTATTAATTTTCAAGGCATTATACATAATAGAAGCATGCGAAAACTCAAAGCCCTCGTAAGCAACGCGTAGGTCGGCATGCGCGTCAATCTGTAAAATCGCAAATTCACCAACGTGTTCGCTTAAGGCCTGCATCATGCCAAGTGGGGTAGAGTGGTCTCCTCCGATTAAGCCCACGGTTTTGTTTTGTTTTAAAAAATGTAACGAACGCTCCTTTACCCGGGCATTCATTTCAGTGCACACTTTATTAATATCATTTATTTCAGCGATCTCTGATGAAGACTCGCCGTTAGATTGCCTGTCAATAATAATCTCGGCAACCGGGCGATAGATCTCACTTTTTTCTCTTAGCCCTTCATCAATATCGTCCATTGCTATCCCTAATTTCCAGGCATCTTTTACAATAGGGTCGTATAAGTCTACCTGGAAAGAAGCGTCAAAAATTTGTTCGGGCCCGTTAATGGTTCCTCCGCCGTAACTAACGGTTACCTCCCATGGTACGGGAATTAATACCGTTTCCGATTCGGCTAACGTAAAAGGTAAACCAAATAAGTTCGCGTTTACATCGCCTACGCTGTTAGGATCAAAGTTTTTTATTTTATCTTGTTTGGTCATCATTTTAAATGTGTTTGTAAAGTTGCCTTAATGCGTTATACTAATCTTTTTGTATCTGCCACAAAATTAGAAATAACTTGCACCACATATTCCGCTATTGTTGTATTCGAGGTTAAGTTCCTGTTTTTCAAGAGGGTTATTTAAAGACCATTTAAGAATGACACTAAACCATTTCCGTAAATAATGATGATGCATACGATTTCCCTATTTACTAATTTCCCTTACAAATACATAAAACGCTAACACACCTTAAACTAACCCTTCATAAAAGGGATAAGATATTTCTCATACCTCGGTAATAGTGCGGTTATTTTGCCAATTAGGTGCGAACTACAAGCCCATTTAGGCAGGAGCGGGGTCGCTTGAAGTTGGCGAATTGGATTGAATTTTTGTTTCTTTGTGTTCAAGCAAAAAGATAGAAAGAAGATAAAAAGGAATAACTGTGGGTGAGATTGCTTCACTCCGTTAGCAATTAGATATTTAAGTGAATCATAAAAAACAGGAATGTAGTAAGTATCATTTAAACCTACCTCTTACCCCAATAGCCATTTCTTGTTAAACTACAGCTTTGCTTTTTTATTATAGTCTACATTACAGGCTAACTCCTTAAAACAAAAAACTATGGCATCAACATCAGAAACAGGACATGCAAAAAACACGGCAAATTTCGAAAACCCTATTTCCTTTTGCATCGGCTACGGCACCGATTACAACCCAAGCAAGACAGGCTTAACTATTCCGGCACTGCAAACACAATTAGCCGGCTGCACGGCTAATGTAGCTGCCGTAACAAGCTCAATAGTAGCTTACAACAATGCGGTAAATTCACGAAACACTTCGTTCGACGGCCTCACTAAACTCTCTACCCGTTTGGTTAATGCCTTGGATGCTACCGATGCTTCAGTACTTACCGTAAAAAATGCCCGCTCGTTTGTAGACAAGCTGCGCGGTTCTAAAAAAACAAAAACTTCTGCTGTTTCTGTTGCTGCTCCTGCTGCGGTAGACCCTGCCGCGCCGGTGTTAGACACCCCAAAATCCATTTCATCATCACAGCAATCGCATTCCAATATGGTAGAACATTTTTCCAGGCTTATCGAAACATTATCTGCCGAACCTACCTACTTACCAAACGAAACCGATTTACAGATCGTTAGTTTAAACACCCGATTAACGGCTTTAAAAAATACAAACACCGGTGTTATAAACGCTTACACTACCATAAGCAACTCCCGCATATCGCGCGATCAATCGCTTTACAACCTCACCAACGGTTTAGTGCAAACTGCTAAAGACGTTAAAATGTATGTAAAATCTATTTACGGAGCAACAGGCGCTAAGTATAAACAAATAAGCGGCGTTGAATTTAAGACCGTAAAAGGTTAACCGGCCAACAGGTATCATTAAAAAACCGACGTGAATCTATGTGTTTACGTCGGTTTTTTGTTATTACACAATAATTTTAATGTTTAGAGCTACATATTTAATACTTCGGCTTACTGCGGGTATGTTTTAGCTTACTGCTTTAACACTCTGAGCCCCTGCATTAACACTTCAGCTTACTGCGGGTATATTTTGAGTTCCTGCGGATATATTTTAGTTTATTGCGTTAACATTTGAGCCTACTGCGTTAACACTTCAGCTTACTGCGGTAATGTTTTGAGCTCCTGCGGGTATACTTTGCCTTACTGCGAGAATGTTTTGAGCTACTACGGTGATGTTTTATATTATTGCGGGCATGTTTTTGGTTACTGGAGTTAAAATTCTTAATAGTTGGCTATCGGTTTGACTTTAAATACAAAAAGAAATAAATCTTGCTACAAACCATCATCAATTGTAATGATGAGTCTATTGAGCTCCTGCTCTATTTTAATAGTCTGCCCTTGTTTAAATCCTAGTTTATCCAACCATTTTCCTTCAAGCCGTATTTCAGGAATTGTTGTTTCATCGAAACGCCTTGCCCGGTGTTTCGTATGGATTTTTAATTTTCTGAACTTAGAGGTTGTCATACTATTATATGACAAATATAATAACATAAGTTGGTTTGTCAACTTTTAATATGACAAACTTGTCATAGAATTAATTGACATTTGTTTTGTGACACGCGATAAGCTAAAAAAGAAAATAGGTCAACGCATTGTTGAGTTTCGTGAGAAAAAAGGCTGGAGCCAATCCGACCTTGCAAGAGCCTGCAACAAAGACCGACAAGCCATTGAAAAATTAGAGAACGGTAAAGTAAATCCTACTCTTTATACTTTACTTGAGATTGCCAATGCCTTGGAGGTTACACTTTCGAAATTGGTGGATTTGGGATAGTTTCAAGTCAATTAGTAAAGAAATTTAATACTCATTAAATATTTGAAATATGGTATTACCAAATATTGACTTTTTCGGAAAATTAATAACGTTTATAGGGTTAACAATAATGACACTTTGTGGCCTATATATTTATAACGAATATAATATTAACAAACAAGCAGATCATGGATTTCGAGAACAAGAAATAAATTTGAGTCATAAAACTAGACAAATTGCAACATCTTTAAAAATAAGCGAAATCAGTTATGGAGAAATATGGAAACAAGATTCAATTTTGTATGCAGCAATTAAAAAGGAAGGAATGAACAGAACCCTTCTAGATAAATTTAATGAAATAGATAAACAGTTGAAATCTTTAGATAAAACATACATAAGGGATAATGCTTTAATATCTTCTGAGATGGATAGCCTTAAACTCATTGAAACTTTGAATAAAGCAATTAAAAACGAAAAAGATGCGTTATACTCTGATAAAGTTTACAGCTGTGCATGTTTATTCAGTATTGGATTTTTAATTACCATTCTCGGTTTATTTATGTGGGAACAAAAAGAATTGAATGAACGAATAATAGCTATCCGTCAAAATCTTGATAAACCAACTTATTCCATTAGATGTCAAAGTTGTAGTAAACTTTTTAATTCCTTTATAATCTATGGAACAGAATCAAATGGGAATAAAAACTATCACTATTGTATTCACTGCTATAAAAATGGATTATTCGAACAGCCCGAAATAACAATTTCAGAAATGAGGGGAATCATATCTCAAAATTTATCAATGCATGGAGATGATGATAAAGCTATTAAAAAAGCACAAAAAAGATTATTATCTTTAGATAGATGGAAGACAAATAATTATGAATAACTATGCAGGATTTCGAGTTATGAAATCTTGAATAGACGAAATGAATAATTTCACTTGCTCTTTATTATATGCTCCGTAATTACCATGAGCCTCATCATTCCTAAGTCCAAGCCATGCTGTAACATTTTTTTGATCCAATGAACTATACACAGTTGCTTTTGTTAAATTTGCATTTAGTCTATCTGCTTTAATTGATTTGTCACTCTCCTTAATTGGAAGGGCATTTTTAATTGATAATTTTTTGAGATGGCTTTCTAACGTTGAACCCGCAAGCACTGCTGCTGCGTCTTTATAGCCATTATCATTTAAATGACTAGCCATTTCTAAAAAATCTGAAAATATATCTGCATGAGTTAATTCAATTAATGTTTTTAAATAGTCTGCACTTACATCATCTTTTAAAGCTTTTGCTATTCCTATTATAACAGTTGTATGTGCATTTAATTCAGGATCCTTTTCTAAGTTTCTATGAACCTCTTTACTATATATTGATTCTTTCCCCGAAATTCTATATATAGCAGCGATTGTTCGCGTAATCAAACTTTGCCTATCTTGTTTTGGCTGATCACTAAGGTCTGCATACTGTGACAAGTTTCTCATTGTATTATACAAATTAATTAACTCTTCAAGTTGTTTAATATATTGTTGATTACCCATATTGTTTGATACAGTTAAATAATTATTGAAACATTTTAATAAAACCGATAATTAAATATACTAATATTAGACTAAAGATTATCTCAGTACAGTTGACGCTTCACAAAAAAACGCAAAGCAATAACTTACTCTGCGTTCTCTATTTCTTTTTGCTTTTCGACTCTGCTCAGAATAACACAACAGAGTGAACTTTAACAACGCATAGTAAATTAAATCCATTTACGTTTCTCATATGTTAGTAATAGTGCGGTTGTTTTGCCAATTCGGCGCGAACTACAAGCCTCATAAGCAGGAGCGGGGTCGCTTGGAGTTGGCGAATTGGATTGAATTTTTGTTTCTTTTTGTTCAAGCAAAAAGATAGAAAGAAGATAAAAAAGAATAACTATGAGTGAGATTGCTTCACTCCGTTCGCAATCACGAGGTGCAAAAAAATGCAAAGCGATCACTCACTCTGGGTCCCTTTGCATTTTCTTTGTGTCTTTGCGGTTAAGCCTTAGCTAATCATATCAAAACCTATATAAGGCACTAACACTTTTGGAATCTTAATACCTGCTTCTGTTTGGTTGTTCTCTAATAAAGAAGCAACAATACGCGGCAATGCTAATGCGCTTCCGTTTAAGCTGTGAGCGAACTGTGGCTTGCCGTCGGCGCCTTTAAAGCGGCATTTTAAACGGTTGGTCTGAAAGGTTTCGAAGTTCGATACCGAGCTTACCTCTAACCAACGGCCCTGTGCGGCGCTCCACACTTCAAGGTCGTAAGTAAGGGCGGAGCCAAAGCTCATATCGCCGCCGCATAATTTTAGGGTGCGGTACGGTAATTCCAATTCTTTTAATAAGTTGCTGACGAATTCGCGCATGTCTTCTAACGTATCGTACGATTTTTCGGGGTGCACTATTTGTACAATCTCTACTTTATCAAACTGGTGCAAGCGGTTTAAACCCCTTACATCTTTGCCGTAGCTTCCTGCTTCGCGGCGGAAGCAAGGTGTGTAGCCGCAATTTTTAATAGGGAGGTCGCTTTCTTTTACCATTACATCGCGGTACATATTGGTAATAGGCACCTCAGCAGTTGGTATTAAATATAAATCGTCTACCTGGCAATGGTACATTTGTCCTTCCTTATCAGGCAGCTGACCGGTGCCGTAGCCGCTTTCTGCATTTACCAAAATAGGCGGCTGCACTTCGTTATACCCTGCCGCTGTTGCCTTATCTAAAAAATAATTAATTAAGGCACGTTGTAAGCGTGCCCCGCGGCCTTTGTAAACCGGGAAGCCGGCACCTGTTAATTTAACGCCCAGTTCAAAATCAATTAAATCATATTTGGTTGTCAGCTCCCAGTGCGGTTGTGCTTTAGCGTGTAACACCGGTATAGTACCATGCTCGTTCACTACTACGTTATCTTCGGGGGTTTTGCCGGCAGGTACGTTTAAGTTAGGCAAGTTAGGAACCGTTACTAACAGTTTGTGTATGTCCTCTTCAATATGCTTAAGCGATTCGTCAAACTTTTTTTCGCTCAGCTTCAGCTCGGCTGTTTTGGCTTTCAGGGTTTCGGCTTCTTCTTTTTTGCCGGTTTTCATCAATTCACCAATTTGTTTGGCAATGCCGTTGGCTTCCGCTTTTACATCGTCAGCCTGGCGTTGCGCCATTTTACGGTTATTGTCTAATTCAATTACAGAGTTAATAATGGTTTCGGCATCTTTAAAATTTTTGATGGCTAATCGTTTTAAAACGTCCTCTTTGTTATCGCGGATATAAGATAGTTGCAGCATATATGCTATTTAAAAATTACAAATTTAGTGTTGGTGGTTTGTCCGTTAATGCTGATGCTTAAAAAGTAAATACCTTCAGTAAGTTCTTTCACATCAATTTCTTTTACGTATTGGCCCGCCGGCGTTTTGGCATTATCTACTTTTATAACGGCTTTACCCGATAGGTCAGTAATGGCAATATTAAGTTGAGCGGCTTCGAGCACACTGTATTTTAAATTAATAACAGTAGAGGCCGGGTTAGGATACACCGAAAATTCCAATTGCGCTTTTACTTCCTCCAAACCGGTAAGTATATTTTTATTAACCGACCACGATGTTGCAAATGTATGCAGCGCGGCATGGCTTACATCCTTAGTTAACACGGTAGTATCAATAACCGTAAGCGTTACAATATTATTACCGGTTGGTAATGAGCCCGCGTTTATTAAAACAGAATCAATGTTATTGGCAATGATCGTTGAGTTTAAAGTCCAGCTGCGTTTTAAGGTGTTAGGGTTTGGCTGTATTAATTTAGCTTTAAACCATTGTGCGCCAACAGCTCCTGTGTTATCGGGTGTGTACACATCAATAGGGTTAGTAAGGCTGTGTATCCTTTCAATAATAGTTTGCGCGCACACGGAACAGAACGGACTGCCTAAATAACGCATTTTACAATTTTGGTGCGGCCTGTACCAGCCGTTATCAGGGGCTGCGGCTCCGTAAGCGTAAGCGCCTATCGAATTAATGCCTAACCATGGCGCCCATTTTATAGAGCTTGAATTATCGGCTGTCATGTTTGGTTTTTCGACAGCATAGCTTGCGCCCGCCCAATACTCATCGGCCAGCCCGGCAAATGAATGACCGATTTCGTGTGCTACAATTTCTTTTGAGTTTGAGTTAACGGAAGATACTGCGTAAGCGCCACCCGCGCCGCCATACTCTGTTGAGTTACCTAAAATAACTACCTGGTCGTAATTAGGGAAGTTAGCAGCCAGTGCGGAGTATACATTGGTTTGGTTGTTACTGTATATTAAACGGTGTATGTTGTAATTATCAAATTGTGTGTCAAAATAATTAGTAACGTTTAGTATGGGGCTCGCCGGTTCGGTAACATCGGTAGCCGTACCCGTATGTGTAACCCCGCTTTGCGGCGACACACATTTAATAGCATACACATTAAAATAATTTTGATAACGATTAAAAGGCGCTGTATTTAAAAGATAAGAAGAAATCGTAGTAGCATCCGTTACGTACTGGGGGATCTGGCTTGTTATATAGCCGTCGCCCATAAGTACTAAGTTAATGCGTTTAGCGATGGGGCCGCTTCTGCGTAACGTATCAACACCTATAACCGACTGGCCTAACAAACCGGTACAGATAAAACTAACAAAGAGTAAAATTTTATTTTTCATGTTTAAGGATTATAGGGTTCGACGTTTTAAAATTGATGGTTTCCGTAATTTTTATGGTCTTGTATTCTTCAAAGTAAGGAACTCTAAGAGTTACCTCCGCTTTTGGTAAAGATATTAATTTAGATTTTATTTCGCCACTATCTCCGTACAAATCAAATTTCTTAAATAAGGGATGGTCTGTGTAAGCGGTTATGGTTTTATGCGGGTCTGTAATTTCTATTTTTAATGAGTTAGGGTTTTTTGCTTTGTCAAATTCTACCCGGTAATTTATTTTTGTATTCACTACTGTTACTTTCAGCACCCTGAAAACGGTTGTGTTTTTTATGGTATCTCTTAGTGCAGCAAATGTATAAAAAGCTGTTTTTTCGGGAACAGGTTTTTCTTCTTTTATTTTTTTTGCGGTGCAGCAAAACAGCACCATCATAACCGGGAAGGCTTTAAAATAAACACGTTTTAAACTTAGTCTGGGTTTCATGGTATTACATTTATTAAAAACACAAAAAGCCCACCGTTATATCCGGAGGGCTTCAAGTTATAATAAGTTGCTTGTTATGCCTCTATTTCTAAAGGTTCAACTGAAACGTAAGACCTGTCGTCTTTTTTCTTTTTGAACACTACTTTACCGTCAACCAATGCAAATAAAGTATGGTCTTTTCCCATTCCTACATTAACACCCGGGTTATGTTTTGTACCGCGTTGGCGAACAATAATGTTTCCTGAGATACAAGCCTGACCACCGAAAATTTTAACGCCTAAACGTTTACTGTGTGATTCCCTGCCGTTGTTTGTGGAACCGGCTCCTTTTTTATGTGCCATTTTACTTAGTTTTTATATTATGAGTTGTAAGTTTTAAGAGATGTGCTTTAATTTAAAACTAAACACTTATTACTTAAACCTTTTATTATTATTCCTCTGTTTTTTTAGCTGCCTTTTTTGCAGGCGCTTTTTTAGCGGCTGCTTTTTTAGCAGGGGCTTTTTTATCAACTGCAGGAGTTTCAGCTACAGGTGCTGTGATACCGTATTTGCTTGGAGGTAAAAAAGTACGTACCGATTTTTCAGCTTTTAATTCTTCTTTAACGCTTTCGCCTTTTCCTAACACACCTTGTATTAAGATCTGAGTTAAGTGCTGACGGTGGTTATTCCATTTCTGGTAACCTTTACGGCGTTTTTTCTTAAACACGATAACTTTATCGCCTTTAATGTGCTCTATTATTGTGGCGGCAACTTTTGCGCCATCTACTGTCGGGCTTCCGATAGAAATTTTTCCACCGTTATCAATTAAGAAAACTTTGTCAAACTCTATGTTAGTGCCTTCGTTAGCATCTAGGCGGTGAACGTAAACTTTATTGCCTCGTTCCACTTTAAATTGTTGCCCTGCTATTTCTACAATTGCATACATGGTGTTAATTTTTATTGTTAATAATTTTAAGGACGGCAAAGATAGGCCTTTTTTTATATCTGCCAAAGATTTGCCCCAGGAATGCAAAAGTTTTTAACATTTTTGATATAATTTCGTTAAATCCATCTGTTGTTTCGGATTTTATTGTGATGATGAGGGTGCGTTTGGCGGGGGCCAAACCGGGTTGTCACTGCAATCTTTTTTGTGAAACAAAAAAGGATTTTTGTTTGCATCCTTCGCACTGTTGACAATGCAAGAGCACTCAAGGCCGAAGACCTATTCTTTTAATCTTCTCTATCTTTTTGCTTGAACAAAAAGAAACAAAAATTCAATCCAATTCGCCAACTCCAAGCTGCCCCGCTCATCCTGCGCAGGCTTGCAGTTCGCGCCGAATTGGAAAAACAACCGCACTATTACCAAGGTATGAGAGACGTATAAATGCTTCGGGCGTTAAACTAATTCCTCCTTCAAAGAAGTGTCCGCAGGCGGAGGATGTGGTAATGTTTTAACTCTCGTTCCGCACTTTCCCCTTAAAATTAATAAGCCTGATGCCGGTAATAATAATAACAGCCGCCATTATTTGCATGCCGTTCACAGTTTCGCCGTCTAACAGCCCCCACACAATAGCTACTATAGGTATTAAATAGGTACAGCTTGAGGCAAATACGGTACCCGACAATTTAATTAAAGTATTATACATGACCACCGAAATGGCAGACCCTACTATTGCCAGTATAGATATGTAAAACAAAGCATGCCCGGCACTAGGGTTTTGCTGCACATGCGTTACCACATCCGTAAAGCCGAATACATAAATTGCCGCTACAGGGCCTATTAAGGTAAAAGACCATACGGTTGCCTGCAGCGAATTTAATTGTCCCAAATACGCTTTAATGCCGTTAATGCTAATGGCGTAGCAGATAGTGGCCGCCACAACCAACAAGCAGTAGATCATGCTTTTAGTTTGGTCGTGTTCGTTATTACCGTAAACCACCAAAGCTACCGCGCCTAAAAAACCTACCGATACGCCAATGATCTGATTTTTGCTGACCCTTAATTTAAACACGATCATGCCTATAAGTATGGTAAATAAAGGCGTTAAAGCGTTAAGCATGCCGGTTAAGCTGCTGCTGATCTGCGTTTCGGCCTTGGTAAATAAAAAAGCGGGAATCAGGTTACCGAACACACCCATTAATAATAAGCCTTTCAGGTTTTTACGCAGGTCTATTTTATAATACTTAATTAAAAACGGCAGCATAAATACCGAAGCAATGGTTATGCGCAACCCCGCTACCTCATCGCTTGGAAAGGCTTCAAGACCTTGCTTCATTAAAATAAAAGAGCTGCCCCAAATAAGGGAAAGCACAATTAAAATAGTCCGGGATAAGGCCTTATTATTCATTAATCAGGGGAAATTGTATTAGGTATCATTAGCTCAACGCCATGGCATCCAGCTTCATTTGTTTTATCATGCTTAGCAAACCATTGGCGCGTGTGGGCGATAAGTGTTCGGTTAAACCCACCTTATTTATAAAGCTAAGGTCTGCCTTCAAAATATCTTCCGGTTTTTGATGCGATAATACCCTTATAATTAAAGCCACCATGCCTTTTGTAATAATAGCGTCACTGTCTGCGGTATACACCAATTCATCGCCCTGTTTTTCGGTATGCAGCCACACCTTGCTCTGGCAGCCTTTTATAAGCCTGTCGTCGGTTTTAAGGTCTTCCTTAATTTTTGGCAGGCTTTTGCCGAGATCGATCAAGTGTTCGTACTTTCCTTCCCAGTCGTCGCCGAAAAGCTCAAACTCATCAATAATTTCGTTTTCAATATCTGCTATGCCCATGCTGCAAATTTAGAGTGTTTATCTGTATAAAGCCGAAAATTATCCAAATTATTATACTTAACTATAAAGTAAAACCCGGGTTAATAACTTTGAACTATATTTATTGTATTTTTGCGCGATATGTATTTAATGAGAGATTGATTTCGACAAACAGTTTATGAAGATTGGATTAGATATAATGGGCGGCGATTTTGCCCCAAGCAATTGTTTAGAAGGGGCTATTGACGCCTTGGCATCCTTACCGGCCGACGTTAGAATAGTGCTGATAGGTGATAGTGAAAAAGCGAAAGCATATTTAAAAACCAAAAACGTTGCAGAAGATGCATTTGATTTTATACACGCCGCCGATGTAATTGAAATGGGCGAACACCCTACAAAGGCATTGGCTCAAAAACCAAACAGCAGCATAGCGGTAGGGTATAAATTACTAAAGGAAAACGGAATTCAATCGTTTGCAAGTGCAGGCAATACCGGCGCCATGCTTGTAGGCGCTATGTTCAGCGTAAAAGCGATTTCCGGCGTTATTCGGCCATGCATTACATCCATACTGCCAAAAATAAACGGAGGCTTCGGTATTATTTTAGATGTGGGCACTAATGCCGACTGTAAGCCCGATGTATTGTACCAGTTTGCCATATTGGGTTCAGTATTTGCCAAAGAGGTTTATAAAATAGCCAACCCTAAAATAGGCTTGCTTAACATTGGTGAAGAGCCCGAAAAAGGAAATCTTGTAGCACAGGCTGCGCACGCTTTAATGAAGGACTCAAAAGACTTTAACTTTGTAGGCAATGTAGAGGGCCTTGAGGTGTTTGAAGATAAGGCAGACGTAATTGTATGCGACGGCTTTACCGGAAATGTATTGCTTAAAACTGCCGAGGCATTTTATTCCTTAAGTAAAAAGCGCAACATCAGCGATGCCTATTTTGATAAATTTAATTATGAGCTTTACGGGGGCACGCCAATTTTAGGTGTAAATTCGAATGTACTGATAGCTCACGGCAAATCAAGCGCACTGGCTTTTAAAAACATGATGGTATTAAGTAAGGATGTGGTGGAAGCCAACCTGAATGAAAAAATTAAAACCGTATTTCAATAATGATAAAAGCTGCTATTACTGCTGTTGGCGGATATGTTCCTGATTTTGTAATGACTAACGATGAGTTGGCAAAAATTGTAGATACGAACGATGAGTGGATTACTTCACGCACGGGCATTAAAGAACGCCGTATATTAAAAGAACCCGGAAAAGCAACATCGGATATGATGGTGTTTGCCGTGGAAGAACTTTTAAGAAAGCGCGGTATTACAGCCTTGGATATTGACCTTTTAATTGTTGGTACTATTACGGGTGACCTTATTTTTCCGAGCACCGCAAATATTATTTGTGATAAGATAGGCGCTAAAAATGCCTGGGGCTATGACCTTTCCGCGGCCTGCTCAGGATTTATTTTTGCTCTGGCTACAGGTTCTCAATTTATTGAAACCGGTAAATATAAAAAAGTAGTAGTAATAGGAGTTGATAAAATGAGTGCCATTTTAAATTACGAAGACCGTACCACCTGCGTTATTTTTGGCGACGGCGGCGGAGCTGTTTTGTTGGAACCTACTGAAGACGGAAACGGTATACAGGATTTTATTTTGAAAAGCGATGGTGCGGGGCGTAACTATCTTTACCAAGCTGCCGGCGGTTCTTTAATGCCGCCTACGCATGAAACCGTTGATAAAAAATTACACTACGTACACCAGGAAGGCCAAACCGTTTTTAAACATGCCGTTGTAAATATGGCAGAAGTAAGCGCGGACATTATGGCTAAAAATAATTTAACGGCCGACGATATTGCGTGGCTCGTTCCGCACCAGGCCAACAAGCGTATTTGCGAAGCTACGGCAAACCGTATGGGCTTAAATACCGATAAAATGATGATGAATATTGAGCGATATGGTAACACCACAGCCGGCACTATTCCATTGTTGCTATGGGATTATGAAAAGCAGCTTAAAAAAGGCGATAATATTATTTTATCTGCTTTCGGCGGGGGTTTTACCTGGGGTTCCATTTGGGTAAAATGGGCTTATGACGGGAGTAAGATAGGAAAGTAAATTAATTCCAAATTTTTATTGTTTGATAAGATGGAAAGCGGATCTGTGTAATTTGTTGTTGATGAAGCTGTGTAGAATGGAACGCAGATGACGCTGATTTGGTAAGATTAAATAAGATTTTTTAGATAAGTCTTTAACATCAAATAATATCCATCCTGTTTTTTAATCATAATTATCCGTGCTATCTGCGTTCCATCCTATCCCTCCTTATTTTATCCCCGGTAAATCTGTGTTCCGGCATATTGTATCTCTGCCACACACTGCCATTTTTTTCTCTATCCTGCTAAAAAATTCTTAATATTGTGCCTCTTTGTCTTTAATAGCCTACCGGCACATTTTTAGACAATACCCAAACGTAAAATTTAACCTAACAAAATAATATAATTATGGCAAAAACAAGCGCAAGCATTAACGTAAAGCCCTTAGCCGATAGAGTATTGGTAGAAGCGGCTCCTGCAGAAACAAAAACAGCAGGCGGATTAATTATTCCTGACACAGCTAAAGAAAAACCCATGAAAGGGAAAGTATTGGCAGTTGGTAACGGTAAACCCGATGAGCCTATGACAGTGAAAGTAGGTGATACTGTATTATACGGTAAGTACGCGGGTACTGAAATACAGGTTGACGGGAAAGACCTTTTAATTATGCGTGAAAGCGACATATACGCTATTATCTAAATAAAGGCGGAAGAGACCAAAGAGATTA
Source organism: Bacteroidota bacterium (assembly GCA_025362395.1). GTDB lineage: Bacteria > Bacteroidota > Bacteroidia > B-17B0 > Aurantibacillaceae > UBA4416. The sequence goes on along the minus strand of JANYGK010000106.1, from coordinate 39,852 downwards.
AAGGGACAAAAGAGAGATAAACAAGTCTTGATTCCTTTAAGTTCCTTACATCTTTTCAGTTATTCAAACAAAATATTAAACTTAAATAAAAACACAAAATGGCAAAAGACATATCCTTTAACATAGAAGCCCGCGACGCTTTAAAGCGCGGAGTTGATGCATTAGCAAATGCAGTAAAAGTAACTTTAGGTCCTAAAGGGCGTAATGTGATCATTGACAAAAAATTTGGTTCACCGCAAATTACAAAAGACGGTGTAACGGTTGCAAAAGAAATTGAATTATCGAACCCGGTGGAGAACATGGGCGCACAGTTATTAAAAGAAGTGGCTTCTAAAACAGCTGATGCAGCAGGTGACGGAACAACAACTGCAACTGTATTAGCGCAAGCTATTGTAACAGGCGGTTTAAAAAACGTAGCAGCAGGTGCAAACCCAATGGATTTGAAACGCGGTATTGATAAAGCGGTTGAAGCAGTGGTTGCTGATTTAAAAAAACAATCACAAAACGTTGGTAACGACAATAAAAAAATTGAGCAAGTTGCAACTATCTCTGCAAACAACGATAGCACCATCGGTAAATTAATTGCTGAAGCGATGGCTAAAGTAAAAAAAGAAGGTGTTATTACAGTTGAAGAAGCTAAAGGAACTGACACGACTGTTGAAGTGGTAGAAGGAATGGAATTTGACAGAGGTTATATTTCTCCTTACTTTATTACGGATGTAGATAAAATGGAAGCGGTGTTGGAAAGCCCGTTAATTTTAATTTACGAAAAGAAAATTTCTTCGATGAAAGAATTATTACCGGTATTGGAAAAAGCGGTACAAAGCGGTAAACCAATTTTAATTATTGCAGAAGATATCGACGGAGAAGCTTTACAAACATTGGTTGTAAACCGTTTACGCTCGAACTTAAAAATATGCGCAGTTAAAGCTCCGGGCTTTGGCGACAGAAGAAAAGCAATGTTAGAAGATTTAGCTATCTTAACAGGTGGTGTGTTTATTGCAGAAGACAGAGGCTTTTTATTAGAGAACGCTGACTTAACGTTTTTAGGTAAAGCAGAAAAAGTAACGGTTGATAAAGACAATACAACGATTGTTGGCGGTGCCGGTAAAAAAGCAGACATCACAGCACGCGTTAACCAAATTAAAGCTCAAATAGAATCTACGACATCTGACTACGATAAAGAAAAATTACAAGAGCGCTTAGCTAAATTAGCAGGTGGTGTTGCAGTACTTTATGTTGGTGCAGCTACTGAAGTGGAGATGAAAGAGAAAAAAGACCGTGTGGACGATGCGTTAGCAGCTACTCGTGCAGCAGTTGAAGAAGGTATTGTACCGGGCGGCGGTGTAGCTTACATCCGTGCTATTGCCTCTTTAGATAAATTAAAAGGGCTGAACGATGATGAGAACACAGGTATACAGATTGTACGTCGTGCTATTGAAGAGCCTTTACGTCAAATTTGTGCTAACTGCGGAATTGAAGGGTCTATCGTTGTACAAAAAGTAAAAGAAGGAACAGGTGATTACGGCTTTAATGCACGTACTGAGAAATACGAAAACTTATTGAAAGCAGGTGTGATTGACCCTACTAAAGTAAGCCGTATTGCTTTAGAAAATGCAGCATCAGTAGCAGCCATGTTGTTAACGACTGACTGTGTATTAGCTGAGAAAAAAGAAGAAGGTGCAGCTATGCCGATGGGTAACCCAGGCATGGGCGGTATGGGTGGAATGATGTAGTCATTATTTGCTTGTCACTTCGAGTGCGACTTTTTAGGAGCGTATCGAGAAGCGGCAAACATTAAACTTATAATTTATAAAAACGCTCCGAAGTAATTTGGGGCGTTTTTTGTTTATTAGTTCAAGCAAGTAGAGTTATTTATTTAAAAAGTACTTTTTTATTTCAATTTTGAGTTCAAAAGTGCTTTACGAAAACCTTAAACTATTTTTCATTACATAATTTGTTAACTCGCTCCAATGTTTTTTAATTTCCTCCTCATTATATTTTATTCCGAATACATTAGAGTACATATTAGCAATTGTAGTATATTTTTTCTGTAAATTCTTATATTTAAAATAATAGAATGATCCAAAATCGCATTGCTTAATAAGATTGCCAATCATGTATGCGCGATGTAAACAATTACGTGCTTCAGGCGAACTTCTATGATTTTCCCACATTGGGAGTTCTTCTGCTGAAAGTAAACGATTTTGAGATTGATCAGGATTTACTGCTAAACAAACGTCCTGAAATTGTTTGGTCACAAGAGGGTAATTCATATTTTATAATTTTAATTGTTTATTCGAATTTAAGTATAAATCAAATAGCTTTTTAGCAACATAAATATTTTTTATATTTTGGTTTCAGTGTTGAAATTGTCATTGTAATGAAGTGAAACCATCTTAAACATAATTTGCAAAAACAATACGTGAGATCGCGTCGTGCCTCGCGATGACGATAGTACTAGTCATGCTAAACTTTTTTCAGCATCTCTAACACCGCAATTAGAATAGCGAAATCCTGAATCAACTTTAGGATGGCAATCATACAAAAAGATTTAATTTTAATGTTTTTCCGCGTGAAGAATTGCAGTGCAAATCCTCCTGCCTGCCTTTGGCAAAAGATTGCAACGTAAAGTCTGCCAGCACTGCTTCTTTGTGGCGCACGCCCAAATCGTTTATTATAATAATGAATGATCGCTTTATAACTCGCGCTGGCAAAACGATTCGTTACATATAATTCTACGAACAAAAAAGTCACACTGAACTGTTTCAGCATCTCTAACACAGCTAAATGTTAATAATGTGAGATCCTTAATCAAGTTCAAGATGACTATAACCTTATTAATATCCTTCATTGCGAACGAAGTGAAGCAATCTCAAGCTTATCTTTATAAACTGTATATGAGATCTCGTTGTGCCTCGCGATGAAGAAACATACTAGTTTCACTCAAAACATTATTAGTAAAAGCGCATAGCCTGCCAAAAATGCGGGCAGATAGAGCGGTGAATTGAGAATTCAAGGATTTAGTGAAGCGCAGCGAGAATGTAAAATCCGTAGAATCCAATGAGGCGGGCTGAGCATATTTTTGGCTTGTCTTTTTTGGTGACTTTTTTTGACTAAGAAAAAAAGTTACATAAAGAATGATGAGCGTGAGTAAACGGCTGTATTTGCAAGACTGCAGCCAAGTAAATCTCGTCATTGCGAATGGAGTGAAGCAATCTCAAACTTATCTTGTTATATGGTGTTTGAGATTGCGTCGTGCCGCGCGATGATGGAGACCAAAAATATAATGAACTATTTAACACATCCTGTTAATAACATCAAACAAAAAAACCGGACGGTTAAAAAGTAAATCGAAAACCCGTGTTAATACATATTGGCTTTACACACCGGTAACATATAAGCTAAGTATATGGCCTACCTTTATATCACCATAAGCCGACATCCAAGCTTAAGCAACCGATGGGATACGGTGAGATTGCCATGGTCTACATACTTAACATGAAAAAGGCTGCTTCTTATCGGAGCAGCCTTTTTTATAAAACTAAATTAAAACCCTATTGTTGGTTGGCCGTAGTACTCAAAGAAGACATTTTTGTAATGGTAGCAGGTGTTGTTGATTTAACCGTGAACCTGAAAGTATATACTGTTTTATCGTGGCGAGAACAATCATGGTGTCCTGAACAGTTATGAGTATGGTTACCTTTCTGACCTCCATGCGTGTTCTGACAATTTCCATGGGAATTAGTATGTTCGTCCTCCATTTCACCGCGCTCGCCATGCCCTTCGCCCAAAGTAATTTCAACAACATCGCTCCCTATAAAACCTTCTTTCGGCGTATAATTAAAGGTTGCCGCGTCAGCATGATACTCAAGTTCACTTACTAAATAAGCCTGTGATTGTTTTGTAACCGTTAAATGTGATTTACCGGATCCGAAACTATATTGATATGATTTATTCATATCCAATGTCACGTCAACCGTTTGGTAAGATGTTTTTAATTCTTCATGTTTTTTACAGGAAGAAAAACTAACACCTATTATTAATGCGATGGCACTTAAAGAAATTTTCATTTTCATGATTATACATTTTTTGGTTAATTAAATTTACGTCATTTTATAAAACGTTCCATAAAAAAACAGCAAATACTATCGTATTATAAGTGAACAGGGTAAAGAATTAACATCTTTAAGGCAGTTTTAAGGCAGTTCAGGCTATTCTTCTTTTCCGCCTAATACAACTACTATTTCACCCTTCACGGTTTTGGCTGTAAAATGCGCTATTAATTCATCCACGGTTCCTCTGGCGTTTTCTTCGTAAAGCTTTGATAATTCACGTGACACAGACACTTGCCTGTCGCCGCTTAAATATTCTTTAAATTCCTGCAACAGTTTTACTAACCTAAACGGCGATTCATAAAAAATCATAGTGCGTGTTTCTTCTTTTAAAGATAAGAGTTTTGTATGTCTTCCTTTTTTTTGCGGAAGAAATCCATAAAACACAAACGTATCGCAAGGCAGGCCACTGTTCACTAAAGCCGGCACAAAGGCCGTGGCGCCGGGCAATGTTTCAACGGCAACGTTTTGTTTAATGCATTCGCGTACCAATAAAAACCCGGGATCGGAAATAGCAGGTGTGCCGGCATCAGACACTAATGCAACCGATTTATTAGACGCTATCATCTCTACAATTTGTTCAACGGTGCTATGCTCATTGTGTGCATGGTAGGAGCGTAAAGGCTTTTCAATTTTAAAATGCCTTAATAAATGTATGGTATTACGGGTGTCTTCCGCTAAGATCAGGTCTACCGATTTTAAAACAGTAAGTGCCCTGAACGTTATGTCTTCCAGGTTACCGATGGGGGTTGGGACTATATAAAGCTTTGGTGTCATGGTATATTTCCCGCAGATCTCGCAGATTCCACGGATTTTTTATTTTGTCTGCGCATATTTGCGAAATCTGCGGGACATTATTTGACTTCTAAATTACTATTTTTTCCTATGTCTTCTATGTCTTCTATGTTTCTATGTGGTTAATTTATTTGCTCAGATCCATTTTTTCATCACCGGTTTGATAAGGTAAATATGTAAAAATAAACTGGAACATTTCTTCTGTGGTTTGCATGCTTTTCAAGCCTTCTCCCTGCGTTACCAACTTTGGCGGATGGTTTGGATTCAACGGGTTTTTATCAGTGTTATCAAAGGTTCCGTACGCATGAATGGTAGTACCGGTGCTAATCTTTACAGGATGCAGATATGTGTAATAATACTGCCATTTAAAATCCCATTTTTTAATTTTGATCAATGGAATGGTATCGCCTTTTTGTGTAACGGCAAAAGCCCAAAATGATTTCCCCAATAAATGCATGTGCGGGTTAACAGACAGAATAGAAATATCATTATGTAAAGTAGCCTGCGTATGAAACGTTTCAATTTTATTAGGATGTAAAACCAACTCCGGTTCAATTTTAGAAATGCCGAATGTTCCGAGCTGTGTCTCGTAAACAGGTCGCTTCGGTTTCGGGCCGTAAAATATATTGATGTACGAACTGTCCAATACATCTTTATCGCTTGGGCCGTAATGAATGTTCTTTAAAAGGATGGCCGATGTTTTAGTGATCTTATATCCGCCAATGCCTATAGGGTAAACCGGAGGCGTATAGCCCGGCAAATAATAGACCGTATTAGGCGTTAGTGCCGGGAATGTAGTATCATCATTCAAAATATTCATTTGCGAATACAAAGCATTATAATCACTGAATTCATCTAAAGCATAGGTTAAGCCGTTTTGAATGTTTTTCTTTTTACCGTTTTCATAATTAATTAAATGCCCGTTAATGTGATGGGCCAGTTTACGTTGCCCCGGTACAAATTCAAAATAACGCACAAAGGTATCTTTAGCTAACTGCACCGGCATTTTAATAACATAAAAATGATCGGTGCCGTTTCCTTTAATAGGAACAGCATCTTTAAATTTAATAACGGTATCGGGCTTTCCTAAAAACGATCCTGTATAATACACCGGCACTTGCTCAATTTTAGATATATCGCCTTCCGGTGCTCCGTTTTGAACCCAGGTTTTAATTAATTCAATTTCGGCATCGCTTAATTTTCGTTCCCCTACAAAATGCGTGTAATTAATATCGGCAGGCCACGGCGGCATATACCCGGTTTGCGTAACAAATTTTATTTTGTTGGCATTCTTTTTTGCATCCGCATAGGTCATTAATTCAAAAGGACCGCTCTCTCCTGCTCTGTGGCAAGGTGTACAGTTTTTGAAAAGGATGGGGGCTATATCAACGAAGGTTGGGTTGGAGTTATTGGTTGTTTGAGTTTTGTTGTTTGAGTTGTTTTGACACGATGTTATTGAAATTACAATAAGTATAAATCCGATTGAATGAAAAAAACAACAAGGCAACATTTTTAGAAAACTAAAAACTAAAAAGTTAAAACTAATAACCTGTTTCTTATTCCTGTACATACACGCGTTTCACTCTGGTTGAAATATTAGTCAATACTTCGTACGGAATGGTTTCCATAGCCACTGATAATTGCATGAGCTGCTCATTAGTTTCAAATACAATTACGGCATCGCCTTCTTTGCATTTAACATCTGTTACATCTATCATACACATATCCATACAAATATTACCGATTGTTTTACATGCCGTGTTATTAATAAACACGTTAAAATTTCCATTGCCTGTTTTGCGGCTTAAGCCATCCGCATACCCTATGGGTATGGTGGCAATCGTTATGTCTTTTCCTGCAACACCCTTTCGGTTATAACCAACCGTATCGCCTTTTTTAAGGTACTTTAGCTGTGAGATCCGTGTTTTTAAACTACTGATATTTTGCAGCTTGTGTTTTTCAAGTTCATTAAACCCTACGCCGTACATGCCAATGCCTAAGCGTACCATATTGTAATGTGCTTCTTTAAACCTTGTAATAGCTCCCGAATTACAAATATGTTTAATGGTCGTATACCCTATCCCTGTTTCAATTTGCGAAGCCATTTTTTCAAAAAATGCAATTTGTTGATGCGTAAACTCATCAAACTGTTTGCTGTCGCTTGCTACTAAATGAGAAAAAATACTTTTAATTTTTAAAGCAGGTTCTTTTTTCAATAATGCACACAGCTCACTTACTTGAGCTTCATCAAAACCCAAGCGATGCATACCTGTATCTAATTTAATGTGTACCGCGTAAGGTTCCGAAATAGCTTTGTTTTGTAAAGCCTGTAAAAATTCATCAATCACTTTAAATGAAAATAATTCAGGCTCCAGCTTATGATCGATCATATCATCATAAGAAGATTCTTCCGGGCTCATGACCATGATTGGCAAATGAATTCCTGCTTTTCTTAATTCAACTCCTTCATCGGTATAAGCAACCGCTAAATAATCAACATGATGATGCTGTAAGGTAAACGCTATTTCTGTACTGCCGCTGCCATAACCTGTGGCCTTTACCATACACATTAACTTAATTTCTTTAGCTAATTGCGAACGGTAGAAATTAATATTATGGATCAGGTTATTTAAATTTATTTCTAAAACCGTATCATGGCTTTTTTGTTGCAGCTGTTTACTGATGGCTTCAAAACCAAAGCTGCGGGCGCCTTTCAATAAAATAATAGCGTTCTGAAATTGAAGCTCAACATTAGTTTTACTCTCGGTAATAAATGCCTGCGTCGTATCAAAAAAATGAGCGTGTGCCGGAAATAATTTTCGTTGCAACGATAATTCTTTTCCTATCCCTATAAATACATCAATATGAAACTGACTTAATAATTTAGCAACGTGTGTGTATAATTCCCAACTCAGCTTACCGCTTTGCTCTATATCCGATAAAATCACGATCTTTTGTCCGCCCCGGTGCTGTTGCTTTAAATGATGCAAGGCAATTTCAAGTGCATTGATGTCGGAATTATAAAAATCGTTTATAAGCACGCAATTATGATTGCCTAATTTTAATTCAAGGCGCATTTCTACCGACTGTAAAGTCAACATGCGTTTTTGAATTTCTACAATCGGAATGTTTAAATACAGCAAAGTACCCAAACAGGTAATGGTATTATCAACACCCGCCGAATCGGTAAAAGGCACTAAAACATCAAACTCAAAACCTTTATAACAGGCAACTATTTTTGTTTTGGCGCCGCTGATTTCTGTATGCTTAATTTGCAACGTTGCATGCGCATGTTTTGAAATGATAAACCATTTATCACCTTCCAGCAACTCTGTATAGTTTTTGGTTAAAGCCAAAGCATTAACAATTACTGTATCGCTTTCCGAAAAAAGATTGAGCTTTTCTTTCAGCTTTTGCATGGTATCTGTAAAGCCCTCATCATGAGCGGTACCAAGCGATGTAAGAATGCCAACAGTAGGGCGAATGATATTTCTCAGCACACTCATTTCCCCGGGTTCAGAAATCCCTGCTTCAAAAATACCCAGTGTATGTTGTTTGTTAAGCTGCCAAACAGATAGCGGAACTCCAATTTGCGAATTAAAACTTTTGGGGCTTCTGGCAATACTGTAATCGGGTTTAAGTAACCGGTAAAGCCATTCTTTTACAATGGTCTTGCCGTTGCTCCCCGTAATGCCTATTACGGGTATAGTAACCTGCGATCTGTGATGAGCGGCTAAGGCCTGAAGGGCAACTTTTGTGTTATCAACGACCATAAAACAAAGGCCTGAAATACCTTGGCTGTTTTCGGGGATATAATTCACCACAAATGTTTTTACTCCTTTTTGAATCAGGGGATAAATATAGTGATGGGCATCGTTACGTTCAGTTACTAAAGCAACAAATAAGGTGTCGGCAGGCTCTATAAGTTGCCTGCTGTCTGTTAAAAGAATTTTTATGTCATGGTTACCGGCAGTGCCTGTAATTACGGCTCCAATAATGTCTGCTATTTCCTTTGGTTTATACAAATTAAAAAGTGGTTTATCTCTTACAAAATAAACCACTTTTAACTGAATTCCCTAATTTTTTAGGGCTTTATAATTATTACGTGTTAACCAATAATTTAAAGCCTTTACCGTGTATGTTTACAATCTCAACTTTCGAATCTTCTTTAAGGTATTTACGTAACTTGGCGATATAAACATCCATGCTTCGGCCGTTGAAATAATTATCATCATGCCAAATCGTTTTTAAAGCAAAATTCCTGTCCAATACATCGTTTTTATGCACACATAATAAACGCATTAATTGACTTTCCTTAGTGGTTAATTTTTGTTCTGCACCGTTATGACCTAAAGCTTGGGTTTCTGAATTAAAAGTATAATCACCTATTGAAAAGCTTACATCATCACTATTGTAAACCCTTTGTTTATTGCTTCTGCGTAAAACAGCTGTAATGCGGGCCATTAACTCATCCATGCTAAAAGGTTTTGTGATATAATCGTCTGCTCCCGAATTAAAGCCTTCAATGGTATCTTCTTTCATACTTTTAGCAGTTAAAAATATAATGGGTACGTTTTTATCGCTTACCCTAATTTCTTTAGCCAATGTTAAGCCGTCTTTAACAGGCATCATAACATCTAATAGTAATAAATCATACTCTTGTTTACAAAATGCATCAAAGCCTTTTTTACCATCAGTAGCCAGTTTTGTATCAAAGCCTTTCGCTTCTAAATATTCCTGTAATAACGTTCCTAAATTTGGATCATCCTCTACTAATAATACTTGTGTTTTTACATTTTCCATAATTATATTTATCTGTTTTAACTAATGTACGATTTTGTAAGGCATAAGGATTTTAAATGTACTTCCCTTCCCCGGTTCACTCTCTACATGAATTGTGCCATTATGCTTTTCAACCACCGCTTTCACGTAACTTAAGCCTAACCCGAAGCCCTTTACATTATGAACATTACCGGTTGGAACCCTATAAAATTTATCAAAAATTTTTCTTAAATTATCTTTATTGATACCAATACCATTATCTTTTATAGTAATTTCTATGCCACCGGGCCCGTCCTTTGTGCTTATAACTATATCAGGAATATCTTTTGTATACTTTATGGCGTTATCTATTAAATTAAATATAATATTAGTGAGGTGTAACTTGTCGGCAATAATTAAACAATTTGTAGCATCCAGTTGTTTTGTAAAGTTTCCCTGCCGCTGGTCAATTAAGAGTTGTGTATTCCGGATTACCTGATTAATAATTTCGTGTACATCTACTTGGCTGATTTTAAGCTTAAATTCTCCTTTGTCTAAAATAGAGGTTTGAAGAATACTCTCCACCAAAATACTTAAGCGTTTGTTTTCGTCGGTGATCATTTTAATGAACCGATGCTGTTTTTCAGGTGTTTTTGAAACAGACTCGTCATTGAGCATTTCTGCTGCCAGTGAAATAGTACTGATAGGTGTTTTAAACTCATGCGTCATATTACTGATAAAATCATTCTTTATTTCAGATAATTTTTTTTGCTTTGAAATAATAGAAATGGTATAGTAAAAGGCTAAAATAAGAATGCAAATAACAATGCCTGATACGCTAAGCATTGCCCACATAGTGTTGAGCAAATAATTTGTTTCGTTAGGAAAGTTGACACTTAAATATTGCGGCGTTACGTAAACGTTGCTCGGTGACAAATTTATTTTATAATAACACCCGGTTGAATCGCAATCTTTTTGCGCATCTTTATAATTGGCATTGGAAGTTGAATTAGCCAACCGACTTGATATAGCATATACGAAGTTAGTAGTGATACCGGCTGCTTTTAGTTCCTGATGCAGCACTGTATCCAACATCATGGAATCTACCTTAGGCTTATAATCTTTATAGTAGTTAATGCTGATAAGTTCATCATAGAGATCGTTTACTACTTCTGTTCCTGCTTTCAATAATTCATCACGCAGGCTTTCTTCATTATTAGAGGATGCTTTTATCAGTTCATACGGTAAAAAGTTTTTCTGCGACTTTATAGAATCCCCGATAAATTCTTTTTGCGACATTCTGCTTGTAATAACGCCTGACGAATCTGTACTTAATTCTTCAAAGAGCCTTACCTGCACATCTTTACCGGTGGGGTTTTTAACCGTTACCAAACCCGGTTTGGTAATTCGTACTCCCTGTTTACGAAGTTTTATTTTTTTAGAAATTTTATTAGCGGTTGCAATTTTTTCGAGTTTGTAAGCAGTCGTTTTTAATGCTTCAATAACAGAATGGTCAAACTCTTCTTTTTTTAATTTAATAGAACTCCTGATCCAATATACCTGAATGGCAATTAAAGCCACTAAAGCTAAACCCACTAAAACTGAAATAATACCAAGATTATGCTTATTCATTTGTTATAACAAATGTAATAAAGTATATGAGTTCCTTTTTGTATACTTAACTTTTTTTAACTGCTACGTTAATACTATCTAAACACACTCATTGCTTGCAACTACCAAGCTATTCAATAAACTGAGATGAACGTAACACATTAATTCTTTGAAAGAAAAGAGATGAAATTGTTAAATTTTTTTTGAGCAATGGTAGATGTATAAAATTATTCTTCCTCTTTCCCTTTTATAAGGTCTAAAAAGCTGCTTACCATTGATAGCACCAAGCTGAACCAAAGAGCAGTCCAAAAGCCGTCCACTTTAAATCCGTCCACTAATTTGTCGGCAAATAAAATAATGAGCGCGTTAATAACAAGCAAAAATAAACCGAGTGTAAAAAATGTAATAGGCAGTGATAAAACAGTTAGGATAGGCTTAACAACAGTGTTTAAAAACGCCAATACAACAGCGACTAATAGTGCCGTTAAAAATTTATTTAGTTGAGGGGAATCGGTTATAAAAAATTGATTGTTACCAATGGTTACACCTGATAAAAAATAAGCAGTGATCATAACTGCGCCGGCTGATACAAATAATTTAATTAAAAAATTCATGCTGTTTTTCTTCTATCAAAGATACGGTGTTTAAGGGTTATATGCTAAATGAACCCATAAAAAAAGCACGACTTTATAAGGCCGTGCTTTTTAAATAGGTAGTATAATTACATTTTTCTTAGGTCTAATTCATTAATGATATTAGTAGCGCCGCCAAGCTTTTCAACGATCCATAATAAATAACGCACATCCAAGTTAATAGTTCGGTTCAAGTCTTTATCAAACGCTATTTTGTGGCTTAAAGCTTCGTAGTTACCATCAAATGCCAGGCCTATTAATTCACCTTTAGCGTTTAATACCGGTGAGCCTGAGTTACCGCCTGTAATGTCATTTGAGCTGATAAAAGAAACGACTACATCCTTAGCAATAGGATCTGCATATTGTCCGAAATCTTTTGCTTTAGCTAATTCGATCAATTTTGCCGGTGCATCAAATTCATAATCTCCCGGTTTGTATTTTTCCAACACACCGCTTAAAGTACAGATGTGACTGTATTTTACGGCATCTCTCGGAGAGTATGATTTAACGGCTCCATAGCTTACACGCATCGTGAAATTGGCATCGGGATACAATTTTTTGTTTTTATTCATTTCTAAAATCCCTTTTAAATACGATTTGCCCAACACAAAGTTTTGAGAGTTAAAATCGGCATAGAGCTTCGCGTATTTAGAATTAAAGTTTGTGTTAAATGCATTGGCCACCATAAATGCAGGATCTTTGTATAAAGCAGCTGTATCGGGATTAGCCATTAATGCGTCCCACTTGGCATCATCTAAAAAAGCTGTATTTGTAAACACATAATTGGAAAACGCGTCGTAGGTTGCTTTTGTCTTTAAATCACCGAACTTAGTATTAACCATACTATAAAAGCCTGCCGGATGCTGCGAAGGATCGATATCCATGTAGAATGCTTGTGTTACATACGCTAAAATATTTTTATCAGATACTACATTCTCCGATTTGATAAAAGCAGCCCTTGCTGTTTTTGTAACTTCCACTGCTTTGGTAATGTCTTCTTTAGTAACGTCTTTTTTAGAAAGTGTGCCATCCAGTTTTTGTAAGGATGAAGCAAAGGCGATTAAAGGGGAACCGAAGATACCTTCTGTCATATAAACTCTTTGCTTAGCATACGGGCGCCACGCCTCATACATTTTTTGATAATCAAAAAACAAATTTTCGTATTCAGGTTTTCCTTTTGCCCATACTAAAAAAGCTGCTTCACCGATTTGCTTTTCTTCGTAGGTTTTAAATTTCAAGAGTTGTTTCGATTCCCCGTCAAAAAACTTCCAATAATTTGCAACTCCTGCATAGTAACCGGCCAATTGAATTTTTACTGCCGGGCTTTTTTTCATTTCTTCCAACATGTATTTTAAACGGGCATCGCGTAAACCTACCAATGAAGGATTTTCAATATCTGTTTTTAATTTAACACCGTAAGATGTTTCGTATCGGTTTGTACCACCCGGGTAACCCCAAATCATCGTAAAATCACCGTCTTTAACTCCTTTAATAGAAACAGGTAACGAATATTTTGGTTTTAACGGAATGTTGTCTGCTGCGTAATCTGCCGCTTTACCGTCTTTGTTTGTGTATACTCGAAATATAGAAAAATCGCCTGTGTGGCGGGGCCATTCCCAATTATCCGTATCGCCGCCAAACTTACCAATACTTTCAGGAGGTGTACCGACTAACCGCACATCTTTATAACGCTCATATACAAATAATAAAAACTGGTTAGCTTTAAACATAGAGGCAACACGGCCTTCGTAGCCTGAGCCTTCCGTTTCTTTAGTTGCCATTTCGGTTAATATGCCCGGTAATTTTTGAGTTAATTCTGAGCTTGGCAACTCTTTAATTTTTGCATTTACTTTATCGGTAACGTCTACAATTTTTATTAGGAATTGTGCATGTATGCCTTGCGCATATATTTCTTCCTGTTTTGTTTTTGCCCAAAACCCGTCTTTTAAATAGTTATGGTCAACCGTGCTGGCCGCTGCAATAGCACTATAACCGCAATGGTGGTTAGTGAAAATTAATCCTTCTTTACTTACAATTTCACCGGTGCAACCGCCGCCAAAAATAATAATGGCATCTTTTATGCAAGCTTGGTTCATGCTATAAAGCTGTTCCTTGCTCACTTTTAAGCCTTTTTTTACCATGTCGGCATATACTTGCTCGCCTAAAAGCATGGGCAGCCACATACCCTCATCGGCTTTGACTATGGGTTTAAATAAAAATGAAAGTGTAACAATAAATAGAACAGTTTTTTTCATGTGTAGTATGGTTTAAATCGGATGCTAATCTAGCAGAAAAATTGATTTGGAATGTGATTTTTAGATAAACGGAGCTAATACCGGATAAACACGCTTAATAGCTGCTACTAAACACCCGGTTGAGTATATTTAAATAAGTATTAGGGTATTAAAAGAATTTACTTTTGGGTACAATGGTGCATGTAAACCTTGATACGCAGCTTAGTTCATCCGCATCGTTATAAATTTTTATATCCCATACATGGTTTTTGCCGGATATGTTTAACGGTGTACAAATCCCTTTTACTTTACCTGACAGCACCGCTTTTATATGGTTAGCGTTTATCTCCACACCAACGCCGATAAATAACTCCTGATTTACCACAAATAAAGAAGCCACGCTCCCTAATGTTTCTGCTAAGGCTACATTAGCGCCACCGTGTAAAAGGCCAAAGGGCTGTTTGGTACGATGGTCAACCGGCATTGTGGCCACTAAAAAATCAGGCCCTGCCTCTGTAAATTCTATTCCTAAATTTTGACCAAGGTTGTTTTTACCCAAAGCATTAATGGCCTGTAGCTCGGGCTTAGTATACCAAATAGATGTAGTCATTTTAATTTTTTTAAGACCGAAACTACATAAAAATTTTAAACTTATGCATGCCTTCTTTATGAGTGTAGGTAACCTGCCAATTGAAGAAGTCAACCACTTTTTTTATTAAAGACAAGCCCACGCCCAAAGAGCCTGAGGTAGAGGTTTTATTGAAGCGCTCAAAAATAAACTGTTTATCAATTTTATCAATCGCACTGGTATTTTCAATCGAAAACGAATTTTCATCGATCACCACTTTTATAACACCTCCATTATCGAGGTTATATTTAATGGCATTAATAAATAAGTTGTTCAGGAGAATAGTTAAGAGCACAGAATTGACCTCCTTTTTTACTAATTTATTATATTCTTTTTCAATTAAAATATTTTTAGCCTCAATAAAATCTGCCAACACTTCTATTTTATCATCAATAGCATCTGTCAGGTCAATTTCATTTTTATCAATAAATTGTTTGTTTTCAATACGGGTTAACAATATGAGGGCTTCATTTAATTTATACATACGCTGAGTTGCCCTGTATGCCTGTAATAAATGGTCGTGTTGTTTTTCGCTGTAATTGCTTTGCTGCATCAATAATTCAAGCTTTGTGCTTATGATCGATAAAGGTGTTTGAGCTTCATGCGACACGTTTTCTGTAAATTCTTTTAAGTTATAATAGTCTAACTGAATTTGTTGCGTAAGGTCTTTTACGGTATCATTAAGGAGGTGAAACTCATCAATATCATTATGCTTAAAAACAATATTTTCATTTTTCTTAATATTCCATGTTTTTATTTTAGACAGTGTATCATAAAAGGGAGACCATATAAACGCGGATATATAACGGTTCAATAAAAATAAAAAAACAATAGACACAACGAGGAAAATCAATACAACACCGATAATGTATTCTCCCATTTTTTTTCCTTCAGACAATGAAATGCATACGGTTACTTCATAAGCTTTATCATTTATAGTGGTTTGAAACAGCAGCTCTCTTTGGGTAACAATTTTAGAGCCATTTTCAGAGCCCCCTTCAATTTCCTGCAGGTCACCTATCTTATCCTCAACGTATTCTATAAATTGGTTATCAAATGCGTTTTGTTTGTACACTTCTTTAATGTAAATTTTCTGTCCTATGTTGGATAAAAATTCTTTTGGCGGAATGCCTTCCTTCAGTCCCTTAACAATTTTAACTTTAGCGGACAGCAATTGTTCATCCACTTCTTTATCCAGCTTTATCCTGATAACCTGGTAAATAACAAATACGCCCAACGTAAACAATAAAGCCGTGGTAATAGAAATATAAATATTTGTTTTGGTAAGAAGCTTCATTGCATTTCAAAAAGAGGGAGTGAAAAACTATTGGTCTTTGAATTTATATCCCATACCGTAAACCACTTTAATATAATCTTTTAACCCTGCTTCGTTCAGCTTCTTTTTTAAATTTTTTATCTGGCTGTACACAAAATCAAAAGAGGAAGCCATTTCCGCTTTATCGCCCCAAATAGCGTCTGCCAGAGCTTCTTTTGTAATAAGGTGTGTAGGGTTACTGGCAAGGTAAACCAATATATCGTATTCTTTTTTAGTAAGCTGAAGCTGTTGTTGATTAGCGGTTACTTTTTTTTCTGTTGTATCGATTTCTAATCCTTCAAAGATCAACGAATTTTTACCCCCAAAGTTCCTTCTTCTTATAATGGAATAAATTCGCGCACTCAGTTCCGATAGATGAAAAGGCTTGGTTAAATAATCATCCGCGCCAATTTTCAATCCTGTTAACTTATCTTCTAATGCATTTTTAGCCGTAACGATAATAACTCCCATTTCAGGAAATTGCTTTTTAATATATTCTACGATTTCCATTCCTGAACCATCGGGTAAACCAACATCTATTAACGCGCAGCTATATACTGTATCATTCAGCTTTTGCATACTGCTTTTTACAGTGGTGGCAAAATCACATTTATAACCGTTTTCAGATAAATAATCTACAACATCTTCGCGCAACGATTTTTCATCTTCTATTATTAAGATCCTCATAAAAAATTTGTTTTGTTAAAAGTAACAGGAAAATTGAATAAAGAGTAATTTCCAAAAAAATTACGGTTTTATGTTTCACTCGTTTGCTTTACAGTGAGTGTATCAAAGCCTAATAGTAGCAATTTATGCCGATTATGAATAAAATTAGTGAATTTGTTAAAATTAAAAGCTTAAAGAACAAGGTTATTATTACTAATAATTTTTAATGTAATTTAATATTATTTTATAAATTTGATTCTGTAGTTGTAAGCTCAAAGTAATTAATTTTTATTTTATAATTAAGCCTGCATTACATACTAAACTATGAAAATATTTTCCATTATTATTTTAGGGTTAAGTTCCGTTTTATTTATGAACTCCTGTGCTAAGGATGTTGGTAAAGACCCGGCCTTGCTCCCAAAAGTTTTAAATTGCGACAGTGTAAAATATAGTACAACTATAAAGCCTATTGTTATGGCTAACTGTGCTATACCTACATGCCATGTACCCGGCGGACAAGGTTCAGGAGACTTTACCGGTTTCACTGATCTTTATGCAAAAGCACAAAGCGGTGCGCTTAAAGCAAGGGTTATTGACGGTGTACCCGGATTTATGCCTGCAGCGGGAAGATTACCAGATGACAAAATTGAGAAAATTAAATGTTGGCTGAACGCCGGGGCTCCTAATAATTAATTAGGTTGTTTTTTGATGAAAACATCTGCATTTGCTTGGTAAGGCGCAAGGCTGTAACGTTCGTGAACTTCAAGCATGGCGGCTAATACCAACTGCGAATAGTTTTGTGAGGCAGACCTGAAATGTTTTGTTTCTGTTTTCCAAAGTGTATAGATTAAATTCATATTACCTTCGGTAGGCATAAAAGAGTATAACGCTTTTTTTACATTACCGGCTCCTGCGTGGTATGAATGCATGACTAATAACCTGAACCATAAATCAGTTTCCTTGTAATCTTTAATTCCTAAAGAATCTAAAATTTGTTTTGTTTTAGGAATGCATATTTTTTTAATAAGGCTTGAGGCCGCGTAGGCTGACCGGTCAAAGTCTGCACGCTCATCAATTGATTTATTTACTTTTAATCCGAACAAGCGTGCTACGTCTTTCATTAATTGAAACGAACCGTAAGCACCGGCGTTAGACTTTTGCAATTTGTTAGGGCTTTCGATTAATAATATGGATTGCGCGTACCAGGGATCAACACCGTTATCAATAAAATCGTTTATGCCTTTATGAAAATTTGCGGAGGCTTTATCAAAATCGTAGAAAAAACTTTTGCCGTTGGTTTGTAAAATACGGGCAGAATCAGATAAGCAATAGGCCGACCGTAAGCTGTCTTTATAAGCTGTTTTCTTTTCCGTGCTCAGCGAATCCCATGACCTTATGCATACTTTAGATACTACTTTCCTGTTTTCCGGTAAATTAAGTAAGGCTGTGTCTTTATTGAGCCTCATAATATTTCGCCAAAACACAACGTTTGATAATGTATCGCACCCCAGCTCATACATTTGAGCGTTGTATATAAAATCGGAGTTAGCCGTTGTAATTTTATTGGGAACAATAATTACCTCATTTCTTAAGCTGTATAAAGAAACGGGTACCAATAAATTACTATCGGGAGGCGCGATAAAAGCCTTAAGGGCAAATGCTATGGAAATGAATACTTGCATGAGTTTATAACATCCAAAAGATAACAGTATAATGCCTGAATATGCAAATAGTAAAAGTGATTTTTTCAACAATTTAAATTTCATTACGGCCACAAACCTTCCCTATTTTTAGCGTATGTAAGCTTTTACAATATACGTAAATGCTTAAGCGAATGTTTAGATAATAGCGTTAAAATATTTAAATATTTGATTATTAGTGCTTTAGCTATCTTTAAATTTTTTCCGATATGAAACTAATTATGGAAAATGTTTTCAGAATCAAATAATTAGCCTATATTTGCAGCCCTAATTTAAAATAAATAATAATGGAAAAACGCTATGAGACGGTCTTCATTTTAACTCCCGTTTTGTCTGAAGATCAGGCAAAGGAGGCCGCAAAAAAGTTTGAAAAAATCCTAACGGATTTGGGAGCAAAAGTTAATCACAGAGAGAACTGGGGCCTAAAAAAATTGGCTTACCCTATCCAAAAGAAAACAACAGGTTTTTATCACCTGATTGATTACACAGGAAAAGGTACAGAGATTGCTGAATTAGAATTACAGTTTAAACGTGACGAACGTATCTTACGTTTCTTAACCATTGCTTTAGAGAAACACAGTGCTGCTTGGGCAGACAAAAGACGTGGAAGACAATCTGAAGCAAAAGCTGCAAAATCAACTAAAAAAGCAGAAGCTTAATTATTAACTCCAAAAAGACATTAAGAAAATGGCAAAAAATGAAGTTCGCTTTTTAAACCCTCCTACAGTTGAGGCTAAAAAGAAAAAATACTGTCGCTTTAAAAAGTTAGGTATTAAATATATTGATTACAAAGACGCAGACTTTTTATTAAAGTTCGTGAATGAGCAAGGTAAATTATTACCTCGTCGTTTAACCGGAACTTCATTAAAATTTCAACGTAAGGTGTCTCAAGCAGTTAAGCGCGCGCGCCATATTGCTATAATGCCTTACTTAGCCGATGGTTTAAAATAATTAAAGGAGGAAACAAAACATGGAAATTATATTAAAGAAAGACCTTAAAGGGTTAGGATATAAAAACGACATCGTTAAAGTAAAAAACGGTTACGGTCGTAACTTTTTAATTCCCCAGGGAGTTGCAGTTTTAGCTACTGACAGTAACAAAAAAATGCAAGCCGAAGAAATTAAACAAAGCTCATTTAAAGAACAGAAATTACGTGCTGAAGCAACTGCAACCGCGGCTAAATTTGCTGATGTAACTGTAAAAGTTGGCGCTAAGGCAGGTGATTCCGGAAAAATTTTCGGATCGGTCACTAACATACAATTAGCAGAAGCTTTGAAAAAAGCAGGTTACGATGTTGAACGTAAAAACATTGAAATGAATGAAGATGCTATTAAAACGTTAGGTACTTATTCTGCTAAAGTTCGTTTGTTCAAAGAGATCAGCGCAACTGTAAACTTTGAAGTAATAGCTGAGTAAGATTTATCAATACATTTTAAAACCCATATACTTAATGTATATGGGTTTTTTGTTTAACACAACAATAACCATTACTCTACTTGTCGATTAAACTGTTAAAATTTATTGTTTACATTTGAAAAGATTATAAAATAATCTCACGGCCCCTTCAGCTAATTATTTACTTACTATTAAAATGTAAATTTATGAAATCACTATTTCCGCTCTTATCTTTTCTGATAATGCTTAGCTTAACTTGCTTATCACAAAATCCGGTTTGCAAAACAGTAGCTGGCCCTGCTGCTTTACCAGTCTCGAATTGTGCATTTAACTGCAATTATTATGATGATTATTTACCACTGCCGAATGATTCTATTATTTACATCCGTTTAAATTTTCATTACCTTAAAATGGCTGTTACGCAGGCTCCATTTGATAACGTTACTTACGCAGAGGCTGCAGCTACTGTATCATGGGTAAATGACATTTATGATAGCTTATGGAGAGCGCAGATTCGTGTACCAGGTGTGCCGTATATAAAAAGGTCGCGTATTCGATTTGTCCTTAACAGCTTTTCTAAACATATTGATAGCGTTGCCTATTGGTCTTGGGGTTATAGTTTTAATGCTTTAAACTCTTATATATCTGATCCAACTGCTATAGATGTTGTTTTTAAGGGTAGTGGAGGTAGTTCTGCTTGGCATGGATATGGCGAAGCGAATGGAATTCCAGGAAAAGCAGTAAAGTTTGATGATTTTGAAGGTGGTCCTGTATATAATTGGTGGTATTATCCTCAGACTTTAGCACATGAACTTGGCCATTGCTTAGGGTTGTGCCATACCGTAGAAAACTGTTCGTGTATGAGTGATATCGATCCTATTCCAGAGGCAGTGGCAGGCGGAGTTTGTGATCCATTGTTAGATTCAACTACAACCAACAACATGATGGCTCAAGTTAAATTTGGATGCAACAGATACTTAAGTCCCAGGCAACTTGATCTTTGCCATTATAATATAAGGAATACATTTTTATTTAATACCCTGACTCCGGCTAGTCAGCACTATGTACGTACTGCTCACTCTAACGATAATGTAATTATAACTGCCACTCAAACATGGGTATCCGACCGCTATATGAAGGGAAATATTATTGTGAAACCGGGTAATACACTTACTATTAAATGTACGGTTGCTATGCAGGAAAATGGCAAAATAATAGTTGAAAAAGGCGCGCGTTTAAATATTACCGGAGGAACTGTAACAAATATTTACGGACGGTTGTGGAAAGGAATTGAGGTAGAAGGGGATAATACTCAAGATCAAAATATGGTAGGGATTTACGCCGCACATCAGGGATATTTGACTGTTACAAATGGAAGTGCCATAAGCAACGCCTTAGTAGGGGTATGTAATTACACAACGACTGCCAATGGATTTTGCGATTTTGCCTCTACAGGAGGAATAATTTTCGGATTCAGCTCCAGCTTTCTTAATAATCAAATAGACGCAGAGTTTTTTCCTTACACCAGTGCGATGGGCAATGATAAGAGCAATTTTTCCTATTGCAGCTTTAAAGTTGATGCTCCACTGGGTATGAATGCCACTCCATGGACTAGAGCACATCTTTTTGTTGCTAACGGCATCCGTTTTAATAGTTGCATCTTTGAAAATACATCAAGTTTAGCTAATGGAAGTAGGGGATCCGCAATATCCAGCCTCGACTCGCATTTTACAATTGAAGGGTTTAGTCCTAACGCAAGCAGGGTAGAAGGATTTGACAATGGAATAAGCGCTGGTTCTGTAAACCCTTTAAAAATTGCGGTAATTAGAAATACAATCATAAAAGATAATATCAATAATTCTGTTTATTTATATAATATGCTCACACCTGTTTTTGAACAAAACACAGTAACTACAGCCAGCTATGGCAACGGTGTTGGATTATATCTGGATAATTGCAAGTATTATAATATTAAGAATAATTCATTTGAACAAAATTCAGCGCTGATAAATGGTGGCGATGTTGGCCTATATATAAATAACAGCCAAAGCGGTGCACATTCCATTTACCGCAATTCCTTCTCCAACTTTGCACTTGCCATTGGCGCAATGTATGATAACAGCGGCATTTCCAATATAACAGACGGGTTAAAAATGAACTGCAATGATTTTTCATTACAGCCCAATGCTTACGATATTACCTTGTTAGGGACATCACCAACAGCAATGTATAGACAAGGCTTTGTGTATACCGGTCCTGAAACTTTAGTTCGTAACCGTTATGCCGCGCCTGCTACCACTTCCTACGGCGAAGTGCAGTGGTATATACAGGGTACAAGTATGAAACCCTATATTCATGGCTCTAATACTGATGCCAATGCAAAGCCTACACCGCAACCCGTAAAAAGTGATGTGGTGGTTAATATCATCAGTTCATCTTTTCCATTTGATAATGGCCAATGTCCTTCCGGTATACCACCTGTTTGCCCGATGCCCTGTTTCCTATCGTATATTAACCCTCTTATAAACACTGCTGTAAATGAAAACGCTAGCTTACAGGCAATTTATACCGCTACCTTAGATGGCGGCAATACGTCGGGATTATTGAATACGGTTAACAGTAGATTAGGGGAGGATGTTATTTACAATGAGGTTTCGGTTAAAAGTCCCTATCTAAGCGACACAGTTTTAAAAGCCTATTTTAAAAGATCTGCTACTAGTAACTCAAATTTAAAAAGCATATACGATAAAAATAAGCCCGTTAGCGTCGACGTTTGGCAAGTAATTGTAAATAAAAATCTATCGGCCACCGCCATGCAATATTTAAACGGTCAACAAGCTTTGCCAGGGATAAGTACGCGTGCCACTTTAGAGGCGCGAGTTAACCTAGCCGATTTTAATCTAAAGAATTTGGCTGGACAAAAAATGAATTATTTTTTAAATGATACCTTACTTAGTAGCAAAGACAGCATAATTGCAGGTTTAACGACCAATTTGGCCAAATGGCAAAACGCTGATCTGCTTTTATTTTATGCTTACTTTAATAAAGGCGCTTTTGGACAGGCTGCATCAGTTGCTTCATCGATTGCAGGTAGTCTGCCCAAAGTATCTAATTATTTTACAAATTTGATATTGCTTTACACCTCTCATGATGGTCCAAATAGCATACTCACCAATACAGTAATGGCAAACTTTTTTATGGATTATGCTGCCGATTCATCCAACTTTGGCTATGCTGGAGCAAAAGCACTTTTAAAACAAATTAAAAATATTAACTATGAAATACCGTACCTCCGCCCTTTAAAAGATGGTAAGCGTATGGGAGAAGAAAATGAAGATGGTATTAATAACAATGGCATAGCAACTAATGCTAATTTTAATCTTTTTCCTAATCCAACACTTGGTGGCTTAAGTATATTGATAGATATGCCCGATGAAACACCGGAAAATGATCAAGAAATAAATATAAACATTACTGACATTACCGGTCGACTTGTCCATAGTTCAACTATAAAAAACAAACAACAAGCCGAGCTTGACTTATCTCATTTAATAAATGGTGTTTATTTGCTTAGTGCATCTAAAAAAGATCAAATAATTTATCGTAACAAAGTGGTTAAATTAAACTAAGGTAAGAAGGTAAGTAAGATATCCCTAAAAGGGTATTTCGAAACTGATTATTATTTTGTATATTTATGTAGCTTGGGAAAAAAAAATTATATAGTTGTTCTTTTACTTTCCTGCGCCCTGTCTTGCGGAGCGCAGGGCGGTTTTAGCAAAAATTATTTTTTGACGGACTCCTATGTATCTCAATGTACCGATGTACTTGAAGCGCAAGGCGGTAATATTATTATGGGCGGTTTAACTTATGATTTTAATACAGGCTCTAATAGATTGAGTATAGTAGGAGCAGATAGTCTTGGTAATCAAATTTGGCAAAAGAACTATGGCAGCGCTCAATTCGAGTACTTAGATAATGCTTTATGTACACGTTCTTTAATTCGATATAACAATGCGTTTTATTTTTATTCAGGTGTGCGTGATAGCAACATATTTCTATCAGTCTTAATAAAGTTTAATTTTACCGGCGACACTTTATGGCAACACCAATTCCGTGAACCTTCGGCTAGTTTGTTTATAGATGATGTGACCAAAAGCACTGATAATGGTTTTTTATTGAGCGGGCTTTTACAAAATCAGGCATCCGGAGATGTATCGGTTGTGATTATTAAAACAGACGCTATCGGTAATGAACTTTGGCGCAAAAAACTAAACAAATTGGCCCCGAACATTCAAGACGGAAGAAGTATATTGCAGGATAGTCTTAGTAAAAAAATCATTATTACCGGATACCAAGCTTTGGGTAATACAGGGGTTTATAGTTACTATCCCACCATTTTTGTGTGTGACAGCTTGGGTAATGAGCTTCAAAGATATTCAGTTGAAAAATTATGTGGGGGTATATTTAGTGATTTAGTACAAACCAACGATGGTAATTTTGTAGCTGCCGGTATGATAAATCAGTGCAGCACACTTGGAGGCTTTGACCGAACCAGAAGCTATGCATTAAAGTTTAGTATTAATGATCTGACCATTCCAATTTGGGAAAGGCAATTTGATACACTTTCATTATATAATAGTTTCAATACTATAAATGAACTTGGTAATGGAAATTTAATATTGTCAGGAATGTTAGATACTATGTCTAACAAGGGTGCCATTGAGAAAGGCATGTTGAGGTTAATAAAATTAGATAAAAACGGAAATACAATATGGCATAACTTTTACAGCAAGGGAGAAGACCCAAAGAACAGCAAACGGGCAAGAAGCCTGAATGTAACACGTGATGGTTCTTATTTAATTGCCAGCGATTTATTTATGGCAACCAACCCTAGGCCTTTTAATATCACAAAAATAGACAGCACAGGCTGCGATAGCACAACAAATTATTGCCATAGATTTCAAAATAATGAGCCTTTAGACGCTGCATCTTCCGATTTTGAGATTTTTCCTAACCCAAGCAATGGAAAACTAAATTTTCATTTACCGTATGCAATTTTAAGAGATAATGCGAATGTAAAAATCGTCATTAATGATATGATGGGAAAACAGGTTTACGGCATAACGATATCACAGACTCAAACAGATTTCGACCTTTCTTTTTTAGCTGCAGGTGTTTATGTATTTAGCACTTATAGAAATGAGAGAAAAATTTACAATAACAAACTCATTATGAATTATAGATAATACCATGAAAAAATTCTTATTCATCAGTTTTTTATTTTCAAGCATTTGTGCAATCCGTGCGCAATCCTGGTGCCATCAGGGTGCCGAGTGGTATTATACTAAAATTTCCCAAAGCCAACCCACATATTTAAAAATAACTTATGCGGGCACTGTAACGGTTAACAGTTATACTTGTCAGCAACTCGATTGTTTGTACGGAACCTTGAATTCTTCCAACATGCCGGTTTATTCAAGTACATCTGCATGTTATTATACTTATATTTCAAACAATATTGTTTATTTAGCAATAGACAATACTTCTACATTTGACACATTATATAACTTCGACGCCGTGCCCGGTGATAAATGGCTTTTGCCTGACAATAACGTAATAGGTTTGTCATGCGTTAAAAGTAAACTTACTGTTGCCGATACCGGACACCGTGTAATACAAGGCGTAAATTTAAAGTGGCTTAAAGTAACTATTTCAAACGGCTCTCCGATACTGGATACAATTTATGAACGATTTGGCCTTAAGCAAAATTTCTATCTATCGTTTGATGTTTGCAGCAGCTCCCATGATAATTGGGCCGGTGGCCCTTTACGCTGTTACAGCGATAATCAAATAAGTAATTATAAAAATGTAAGCTTCGCCTGTGATTATTTGCCATCATCTACTTCTGTAAAGGAAAATGAAATTGGAGATGATGAAATTAGTTTTTTTCCTAACCCTGTTTCAAATAAACTGAACTTAACATTAAAACAGACTAAATTTAAATCTTATAAAATAGTAATTATTAATTATTTAGGGGAAATTGTACATCAATTAAATGATCCGATTTCAACACAGAATATTGATGTAAGTTTTTTGACAACCGGAATATATTATTTAAAAGTTTACGATGATCGTAAGCAAAAAACTTATAAGATGATCAAAGAATAATCAGCGTATGCTATTGAATAGCAAAGTTTCTTAATATATATGAGAGTACTGCTACATTAGCTGTTTCTATAGGGTGTTTGGAACCGGGCAGCATATACATATTACCATGCTTTAAATTTTTGAATGCAGCTACTGTTTCATTTAATGAAACCATAGTATCATTATCTGCTAAACCGATCAATGCTTTATTTCCGATAGAAGAAAGGTTTTCAAAATTTAAACTGTTATTTGTTCCCAAGCTTAACATCATAGTTACTGTTTTTTGAAGCAATGCCTCCCATTCCGCTCCATGCCTTACTTTGAGAGCTTCAGCAAATTTTGGCACTTTTTCAAGGATGGTTTTTGCATCTAACATTTTTATTTCCTTTTGAGCAATTTCGGGCGACCATCAAACTTAGTTCCGAGTGTAATAATAGTACCTAGTAAGCCGGGTTTTGTATATGCTAAATGTAAAGCAACATAACCGCCCATACTGTACCCGAATACAGCGGGTTGAATTAAATTATTTGTCTCAATAAATACTTCTAATTCGGCTGCAAATTGTTCAATTCCAAAATCAGTTTGAAAGGAAGCTTTACCGTGTCCGGAAAAATTTAAGGTATGTGTTTTAAAGTTGTATTTAGAAAGGGCAGCTGATAAAGGCTGTAGCTGACAAGCCGTACCAATGGCACCGTGAAGTAGGATAATGTGTTTCATTTATATATATTAAATACACTATACTAATTAAATAGCGGTAAATTACTTTAAAACTAAAATGCTGAATCAAGTTCGGCATGACGTAAAACGTTATACCTTTAAGCCTTTTGCTTAAACTTATTAATGGCATTAACTGTAAATTCTGACAGCACTAATTTGCCGCTCATTCCGGCGCGCTCAATTAATAAAGTGTCCCAATTTTCGGTTCCTTCCCACATTACTTTTTTAAGCATACTCATGGCTTCCGGGTTACTGGAAGCAAGCTTTTCAGCCAATATATGAATGTTAATGTCCATTTCGGTTGCCGTATGGTATACATGCGCATATAAACCTTTTTGCCTCGCCCACTCAGCAGTTTGCCATTCTGTAGCATTAATGGTTAGCTCACAAAAAGCAGCTGTTCCAACCTTACGTTCTACAGCAGGGCCAACCACAAACGGACCTATGCCTACTGCCAGCTCGCTTAGTTTAACGGATGCAGCTTCCGTCGCAAACGTATAATCTGCGCTTGCCGCAATGCCTACTCCACCGCCAACGGCTTTACCTTGTACGCGTACAATCACAAACTTCGGCGCTTTACGCATAGCGTTAATAACCAATGCAAACCCTGAAAAGAATTTTATGCCGGTATCAATATCTTTTATAGAAATTAACTCATCAAAGCTCGCACCTGCACAAAACGTTTTTTCGCCTTCGCTTTGTAACACAATAACTTTAACGTTTGCATCATTTCCTAATTTTTCAATCTCCGCTGCCAGGTTACGTAATTGCATACCGGGCATCGAATTACTTTGAGGGTGAAAAAAGGTGATGGTCCCTATTCCGTTTGAAATCGTTGATGTGATGGTTCCTTCCATAATTAATTTTATTTGATTTTTAGTTTCTTAATTTCCTTAATGTGTTCAGGATTTTGGCTGCTGTGTAAAGCTCTCAGTACTTCTATTTTAAAAGCTTTAACCCAATACATAATTAAATATTTACCCGGTATAATGTTCCTGTAAATTTGTGTTTTAGTTTGAAAATGCATGCATTTGCATGTAAATGATATTGAAAAGAAAGTCCAAGGATTTCATGTTTAACTTTCTCCAGAAATATTCTTGCAAAATCTTCTCCAAAAGCCTCAATTCCACGGTTGAAAATTTCTACGAAATCAAAATCAAGTTCTTTAAAGCGGATTACTTCGCGTATTTCTTTTTCCACAACGCTATGATATCTTCAGTGAAATTATCCATTGATTTAAAAGGTCCCTTTTCAGCTTCCTTAATCAAAGATTCGAATTCAACCTGTGACATTGGTTCATCCAAAATTGCTAAATTTCTTTTTAGTTTAACTTTAGATGATCGCATAATCAAATTTAAGAAAAATATTTCCCAATAACAATTGCTTTAAATATATTGAAACCGAGTTAAGCTAAAATAGTAACCGGGTTTTCCATATATAATTTTAAAGTTTGTAAAAACGCTGCGCCTGTTGCTCCGTCTACTGTTCTGTGATCGCAAGCCATAGTAAGCTTCATAATATTACCGGGCACTACCATATTATTTTTCACAACCGGAACTTGGTTTATAGCTCCTACTGAAAGAATACACGACTCCGGTGTATTAATAATAGAGGTAAATTCATTGATACCAAACATACCTAAATTAGAAACCGTAAATGTATTTCCTTCCCAATCGGCCGGTTGCAATTTTTTATCTTTTGCGCGTTTACTTAGATCTTTTACAGTTGCCGAAATTTGTGTCAATGATAATTGGTCAGCAAACCGAATGCCCGGAACCAGTAAGCCATCTTCTACGGCTATTGCTACTCCTACATGTATATGATGGTTCACACGGATCTTATCACCTCTCCAGCTGCTGTTTACTTTAGGGTGTTTACGTAATGCTACAGCACTTGCTTTTATTACCAAATCGTTAAAAGATATTTTTGTATCAGGTAAGCCGTTAATAGCAGTGCGTGCCGCAATAGCATTATCCATATCCACTTCAATGGTTAAATAAAATACAGGGGCGCTTGTGGTACTTTCCAATAAACGGCGGGCAATTGTTTTACGCATTTGTGAAACATTTTCGTCCGTGTAACTTTCTTGCCCTAATGCACTAACGTTTGCCGAACTGCCTGTGCTTATTTTTTCCTGCGCAGGATTAAAGCTTTCAATATCTTTTTTAGTCACACGGCCGTTATCGCCTGTACCACTTACGTTTGATACATCAATCCCTTTTTCTTTAGCCATCACTTTCGCTAAAGGAGATGCTTTTATTCTTGCATCATCATTTGTTTTTTTATCGGAAGTTTTTTGATCGGTTGATTCCGTTTTTCCCAGCCCTTCTTTTTTATCCGAACTTTCTGACTTTTCTTTTACGGGTTCCGTTTTTTTATCACTATTGGTTTCTTTCTTTTCCGTTTTTCCTGTTCCAACAGATTTAAGAATTGCATCTACGTCTTCGCCGCCTTTTCCTAAAACAGCTAAAATACTGTCAACAGGAACACTTTTCCCTTCTTCAACCCCAATATGAATTAAAACACCATCCTGAAAAGATTCGAATTCCATGGTTGCTTTATCCGTTTCAATATCTGCAAGCAGTTCCCCGCTCTTAACTTTATCACCTACTTTTTTATGCCATTTCGCCACCACACCTTCCGTCATTGTATCGCTTAATTTAGGCATACGAACAATCTCTACTCCTTCAGGGACAGAACTTTTTCCCTCTTCTTTTTTATCGTTTTTATCTGTATCGCCGGATTTTTCTTTTGAATCACTTTCTTTAGATTCTTTATCCGATCCTTCTTTCTTTTCTTCTTTTTTACCTACGTCTTTTTTATCTTCCGGTTTTTCTTTACCGTCGCCTGCTATCAATTCGCTTATGTCTTCGCCTTCTTTACCTAATATAGCTATCACAGAATCTACCGGTACGGATTGTTTTTCTTCTACTCCAATATGTAATAACACGCCGTCTTGAAACGATTCAAATTCCATAGTGGCTTTATCTGTTTCAATATCTGCAAGCAGCTCACCGCTTTTTACTTTATCGCCCACTTTTTTGTGCCATTTTGCAATAACCCCTTCTGTCATGGTATCACTTAATTTCGGCATTCTTACTACTTCGGCCATGTGTTTAGTTTTAAGTATTTAGTTTTAAGTGTTTAATAAAATCGGTCCACACTTTTCTTAAATTTTTTTGTAATGTTGCCTGTATCTATTCGTTAATGTATGGATAATTCGGCTCGGCATAAACATCTTTATATAATTCTTCAGGCTCCGGGTAAGGGCTTTCTTCAGCAAACTTAACAGATTCATCAACCAGTGCTTTCACTCTTGCCTCAACTTCTTCAATCCCTTTTTCATCGATCCATTTATTGCTCATTAATGTCTGCAATACTTTTTCGATCGGGTCCTGTGCCTGGTATTCTTTCACTTCATCTTTAGTACGGTAAGTTTGTGCATCGCTCATTGAATGCCCTTTATACCTGTATGTTTTCATTTCTAAAAACGTTGGACCGTCTCCTCTGCGCGCCCTTGCTACTGCCTCTTCCATTGCTTCATGAACCGCTTCAACATTTAAGCCGTCAACCGGTTTGCTTGGCATATCATAAGCCAAACCTAATTTCCAAAGCTCGTGCACGTTACTGGTTCTTTCTACCGAAGTTCCCATAGCGTACATATTATTTTCTACAATAAAAACAACCGGCAATTTCCATGTCATGGCCATATTAAATGTTTCATGCAATGCGCCTTGTCTTACCGCGCCATCGCCCATAGAGCAGACACATACATTATCGGTACCGGCATATTTTTCCGCAAAAGCTATGCCTGCGCCTAAAGGAATTTGCCCGCCTACAATGCCATGGCCGCCAACAAAGTTATGTTCCTTGCTAAAAATATGCATTGAGCCGCCTTTTCCTTTACAGCAACCTGTAATTTTAGCATACATTTCGGCCATAATGTATTTTGGATGCAGACCTAAACCAATACCATGTGCATGGCAACGGTAAGCGGTAATGTGTTTATCTTCTTTTTTAGTAGCGCTTACAGTGCCTGCTACTATTGCTTCTTGGCCTATATATAAATGGCAAAAACCTTTTATTTTTTGTTGTACGTAAACCTGTCCTGTTTTTTCTTCAAACTTGCGCATCAGTAACATGCTCTCATACCATTTAAGGTATTGCTCCTTTGAAAATTTACTCTTTTTTTCAGCTGTTTTAGCCATGGGTTTGTGTGATTAAGAAGGTACAAAAATAAGAGAATTTGTTTAATAGAAAAGTGTTTAGCCACTCTATTTTAAATGCTTTTTATTGAACATAAAAGGCAATAAATTTTCGATGCTTTCCGACACAAATATTTTACCGGTTTCGCCCGACATGATAATGCGAATAGGGGATTCGAACAGATTTTCATATTCTGCAATAACCTGCCTGCAAGCGCCGCAAGGGCTTACCGGCTCGTTTATGATTTGATGGGCTGATGCAACACTGACCGCAATTGTTTTTACGCCAACATTAGGGTAATTGGCATTTGCATAAAATAAAGCAACTCTTTCGGCGCATAATCCTGAAGGGTAAGCAGCGTTTTCTTGGTTATTACCGGTAACTATTTTACCGTTTTGAAGTAATATAGCGGCGCCCACATGAAAATTAGAATAGGGTGCATAAGCTGATTTTACAGCTTTTTTAGCCTTCGCAAGCAATTCCCTGTCTTCGGCCTGCAAAGCATCGAATGAAGGGTATACATCAAAACTGGTAGATATGGTAAGCTTCGTGATTTTATGTTTCATTTAAGGTCGATCTAAAAATAGTGAATACGAAAGATATATATTAAAAACGGTTTGTTTAAAAAAAAAAACAATCTCCCAAAAAAAAAGAGCTTTCAGTTTAACTTTGAATAAATATTCATTATGAACAAACTTTATTTATTTTTTATTTTCATTCACCTTGGTATATATTCCTTTGCACAGGAAACCGTAAACTACACTAATTGGTCAAAGGAAGATCAAAAGATATTTGAACACTCCATGGAGTTGTTCGACGACAAGAACTTTGCCGTGGCTTATGATGGCTTTGAAAAACTTTTGAACGCGCATAGCGCTGATTATTCCTTAAAATACCTTACCGGTATATGTGGAATTTACAGGAGCGACAAGCATACGGAGGCCAAAAATTTATTGAATGATGTGTATTTAAAAAATAAAAAAGCGGCCAATATCGATTTTTATTTTGCTCAACTATATCACCGTTTAGGTGAGTTTGAGAAATCACTCCTTTACATTAAAAAGTTTAAAACCGGCCATAAGCCAACTCCCGAACAAAGCAAACTATTAGAGAAACTCGAAACATATTGCAATAACGGCATACTTCTTATTCAAAACCCTATTGATGTAAGAATCTCAAATATTGGAAGCCCGCCTAATTCAGAATACGCGGAATACGCGCCTGTAATTTCTGCCGACGAACAAGTTATGATTTATACTTACAGGGGAAACGAGAGTAGTGGGGGTTTACAAGATAGCTACGGCAAAACGGATAAATACGGCTTTTATTATGAGGACGTTTTTATCGCCGGTAAAGAAAACAATAAATGGCAAAAGGGAAAGCCTGTTGAATCCATTAATACAAAATTACATGATGCCGCTATTGCACTGTCATCCGACGGGCAACAGCTGTTTACGTTTAAAGACGAAGGTGTTGGCGGCGGAGATATATTTGTAAGTAAGCTAACCGGCCAAAACTGGTCGACTCCGGAAAAGTTGAAAGGAGTTGTAAATTCAGCCAGCTGGGAAGGCAGCGCTTCATTATCAGCAAACGGAAAAGTATTATATTTTGCCAGCGAACGCCCCGGTGGCTTTGGCGGGAGAGATTTATACAGGGCCAATAAATCAGATAATGGTACTTGGGGCAATATTGTTAACCTTGGCAATAAAATCAATACAGATGATGATGACGATTCACCTTATATACATCCCGACGGGTTAACCCTCGTGTTCAGCTCTAAAGGGCATAACAGTATGGGCGGGTACGATATTTTTAAAACTGATTTTAATGAAGTTGACAGCGTTTGGAACATACCTGAAAACATTGGATTTCCGGTTAATACAACCGATGATGATATTTATTATGTACTATCAGCCGATGGAAAAAGAGGTTATTATGCCAGCGGAAAAGACGGTGGCTTTGGAGATAAAGATATTTATGTAGTTGAACCGGCTGTAACCGGTAAAAAAACACAGTTAACTATGTTGCGGGGCATGGTTACTAAAAACATGAAACCCGTCGGATCTGAGATCACCGTATATTTTAAAGGCAAAAATAAAAATTACGGTATATTTAATTCCAATTCCAAAACCGGAAATTACCTGATCAACCTTCCGTCGGGTTACGACTATAAACTAACATTTTATCATCCCGATTTTGGAATACAGGTATTTAATGTAGATACGAAAAATGCTAATTCATTTACCGAACAATCTTTAGATGTTAATTTTATAAAGAAAGATCCGGTTAAGGAACATGAGCTGGTAGTGATTGCAAGTAAGCTCGAACCCGAACTGAGTAACTCGTTTAAGAACTATGATCCTGATACGGCCGCTGTACAGGAGCTGAGGCAAAAAGCTATGGCACTGGCTAAGGCTGACACCTCTGTTACATTAGCAGTTACACCTGCTCCGGCTAAAACAGATTCGATCAAAGAACCTGCCCCTCCGGTTAAAGAAGACAAATCGGTTGCAGCTACTGAAACTGTTACAATGCAAAGTACTGACGTTAAACAACCGCCCACTGCTGAAGTAAAAAGCAATGCCGTAAAACCTGTAGGAAAAACAAGTTTGCCCGTTACTGCAAAAGCCGTAGCAGACCGATTAGAGATGATGGAAAAATACGGAAGTCTAAAAATAGAAAGCTTAAAATATATTGTACAGGTAGCGGCTTACAGGCACCCTGAAAATTATAAATCGGCTCATTTAAGTAAAGTGACTTCTATTAAACAAAAAGACGAGAAACTTGGCGGTGACATCAGCTTGTTTGAAGCAACCACTGAATTTGACACGTGGAAAGAAGCTGATGACCTTCTTAGTAAAATTAAACAATCGGGGCAGCAGGATGCTTTTTTAA
Source organism: Bacteroidota bacterium (assembly GCA_025362395.1). Taxonomy (GTDB): domain Bacteria; phylum Bacteroidota; class Bacteroidia; order B-17B0; family Aurantibacillaceae; genus UBA4416. The sequence goes on along the minus strand of JANYGK010000106.1, from coordinate 6,034 downwards.
CGGTATTATATAATGGAAAGCGACTGTATTTAAAAGATCTTGTGAGCCAAGGCATTTGGGCTTCGAAAGGGCAGGTGCAGTAACTCTTACGCCTTTCTTTTGGGGTTATCCTTTAAAAATGTATCCCAACCCGAATACGCTTTTTTTACATTGCCCGTTACTCCTTTATTTTGGAAATAATGGCAAACAGCAGCTCCCAAAGCATCTGTAGCATCTAAATAGTTTGATTCACGCTTAAAATCAAGCAAGTTTTCGAGCATGGCGGCTACTTGTTCTTTTGAGGCATTTCCGTTACCTGTAATACTCATTTTAATTTTCTTTGGCGAGTATTCGGTCATAGGAATTTTTTTTGATAATGCCGCCGCAATCGCTACTCCCTGTGCCCTGCCAAGCTTTAGCATCGACTGTACATTTTTCCCGAAAAAGGGTGCTTCAATGGCAAGCTCATCCGGCTTGTACTCTTCAATTAATCCAACCACCCGTTCAAATATTTTAGCCAGCCTGTCGGCATGCTCATCATATTTACTCAGCTGAATAATTCCTAAAGAGATCAATGACAATTTATTGTTTTGAATATGCACTAAGCCATAACCCATTACTAATGTGCCGGGGTCAATTCCAAGTATTATTCTGTCGTTAATTGCCATTATTGTGTAAATTTAATTTTTTATTTTCAGTCCGTTTTGATCAAACCTAAAAAGATATTAGCTATTGGTGTAAAGTTGCTTATTGGCCTTATCAGCTTTTATATAATTTACGCGCGCTTAAATTCTATCCCGCATTTAAAAGAACAGTTTTCCGGATGGCTTAATGAGCCGAGCTTGTATCTTATACTATTTGGTACCCTTATACTAATGCCTTTTAATTGGGGCATTGAGAGCTATAAATGGAAAATAATCACTTCAACAATAGAACGGATTTCTTACGGAACTGCTGTTAAATCGGTGCTTTCAGGAATATGTGTTGGTAACATTGCGCCCGGAAGAGCCATGGAATTTTTAGCGAAAATTTTTTTCTTTAAAATCGAAAACAGGCCGGTTATTACGGTGCTTCATTTTATTAACGGCATGTTTCAAATGCTTATCACTGTTACTGCCGGTATGATTGCCATTGCCTATAAATTGAACCGCCACACGTCTTCATCTACTATTGTGTACCTTGTTTTAGGAGGAGGAATAGTAATGATCCTGTTTTTTTGCTTAGCGATAGGGAATGTTGCTTTTATTCAAAAAAAACTAAAATTTATTAAATGGTTTAAGCGTATTGATGATTCACAAATTGTTCAGTTAAGCAGATCGATGATCCTGCGTTTAATCGTTTTATCCATAATTCGTTACGCCGTTTTTACCACACAGTTTTATTTGATTTATCGATTAATGTCGCCACAAACCGCCATGTTGCAGAGCTTTGCAAGCATTGCCGCATATTTTATGTTTACAAGTTTAATACCTATGGTAAGTGTTATTGAGCCTGCTATAAGAGCAGCTATCGCATTGTTTGTGTTTAATAACCCCAATGATGTTACCGTAAATGTGGTGCTGGCATCTACCTGGGTTTGGATCATTAATGTCGTTATCCCAAGCCTTATAGGTTACATTATTATTTTAAAAGAAAAAGTATATTTCAGGTCATCACATGTTAATTGAGCTGTACATATTTTCATTCGTTATAGTAGCTTACGGAACCTTTACCACACTGGCATTGGTTGGTATAGGGAAGTTAAAACGACATATACCAATCTATAAAGAAAAATCTTCACTTTTTATTTCCATCATTATTTCCGCCCGTAATGAAGAAAAAAGCATAGAGCGGTGTTTGGACCAGATCTGTAAACAAACCTATTCGCAAAATTTGTTTGAGCTTATTTTAATTGATGATGCCTCTGAAGACCGTACTTTTGAAATCGCTAAAAATCACCTTGAACAGTCTCAGCTTCACTATCAACTAATCAAGCAGCCTGAACACCGCGGCAAAAAATACAATATAGCACAGGGCATAAGCCTCGCTAAAGGCTCCGTAATTATCACTTCCGATGCTGATGTGGTTTTCAGTTTTTCAACCAGGCTTACCGTTATTGCAAATTACTTTAACCTGTATTCGCCTAACATGCTTGTTATGCCGGTTGATTTTGAATCGGACAAAAAATTGATCTCCGCTTTTCAAATAGTAGAAAATATTGCTTTAACCGCTGTTACAGCAGGTTACACGGGTATTCAAAAACCGTTTATGTGTAACGGCGCTAATTTAGCATTTAAAAAAAACGCTTACATGCAGGTAAACGGTTACGATTCGCATGCACACATGTCATCGGGCGAAGATGTTTTTTTAATGGAGGATATGAAAAAAATAAATCCCTCTGCCATTCATTATTTTTTTTCGAGAGAACTTATTGTTAAAACTATCCCTCAAGCCAATATAACTTCTTTATTTAGTCAAAGATTACGTTGGGCATCTAAAACCAAGTATAATTCAAGCACTTTAAACCGGTTTTCTGCCTTAATTGTGCTGCTTTCAAACCTTCTTTTGTTTGCTTTATTTGTGGCAATCCTCAAAAAGTCATTTATTATTCCCTATTTATCGATTTTTGTGGTTGCAAAGTTTGTATTTGATTTTTTGTTGCTATTTTTAGCTTCAGATTTTTTAGGGCGTATTAAATATATTTGGTGGCTCCCCCTTTTTGAATGCATTTATTGGATCTATGCATTTAGTATCGGTGCGGCATCATTTTTTATTAATCCAACCTGGAAAGGAAAAAAAATTAATTGATTGTTTAAAAAAAAACACATAGACTATACCTCCGAATCACTTTCTAAGCAAACGTGGAGGCGCTTTAAAAAAGATAAGCTGGCCATGTTTGGTTTATGCTTAATTATTTTTGCTACTGTTATCTCTATTTTAGGTTACGCCATTACTCCTGATTCCACACCCTTTGCAAACGATCAAAAGCCCGAGCTCCATATTAAAAAACCAGGGTTTAAAATAGAAATGCTCCAGGTCGTAAAAAATGAAAAGCCTCACAGTAAAAATTGGTTTAACAAAATGATTTTTGGAGAAGTAAAGGATTACGCATCTATTCCCATGTATACATACAACTTTCAGGGTTTTGATATTGTTATAGAGGAATATACCGGCAATATACCAAACAATGGCACGAAAGTTCCGTTTAATATAGCCGATGTTGTATACGATGTCAACAGCAACTACCCCATTAAAAACGACAGTGTTACAAAAAAAATTGAGTTTTACAGGTTAAGTACCGGTGAAAAACTAAAGCTGTCTGTGAAAGACCTGCAGGACGAAATTCTTAAAAATAATATTGTTGAAAAACATTACATATTGGGAACTGACCTTGCAGGGAGGGATCTGCTGAGCCGCTTAACTATCGGTACACGCATCTCCTTATCGGTAGGCTTTATTTCAGTGATCATTTCCATTATTATCGGTATTTTACTTGGCGCTATTGCAGGCTATTTCAGGGGCTGGATAGATGATGTTATTATGTGGCTGATAAACGTCGTATGGTCAATTCCTACACTACTGTTGGTTATTGCCATTACTTTGGTTTTAGGAAAAGGAATTTTACAAGTATTTATAGCCGTTGGTTTAACGATGTGGGTGGATGTAGCCCGTTTAATACGCGGCCAAATTTTAAGCATCCGTGAAAAAGAGTTTGTGGAAGCGGGTAGGGCATTAGGTTATAAGAGTATGCGGATAATTATGAAACATATTTTACCTAACGTTATGGGGCCGGTTATTGTAATTGCTGCGTCTAATTTTGCGTCGGCTATTTTAACGGAAGCGGGCTTAAGTTTTCTAGGAATTGGAGCTCAGCCTCCAACCCCATCATGGGGAGAAATGATCAATGCCCACAGAGGTTACGTATTGGTAGATGCGGCCTACCTGGCGTTTGTGCCCGGCATTGCCATTATGGTATTGGTACTTGCTTTTATGTTGGTGGGTAATGGTTTGCGGGATGCTTTAGATTCTAAATCGGTAGATACTAAGCCATTGATGGGAGGATAACTTTTTATTTGAATCCTTCAAAGGCTCCCAAGCCGAATAAAGAGAAATCATATTTTATCGGATCTTTTTTATCAAACTTTCTTAGTACAGAGGTGATTTCTTCTACAGCCTGCCAATCGTTTTGTGCCCTGGTAAGCAAGCCCAACTTACGACTTACGTTACCTGTATGCAGATCCAAAGGTAAACATAACTGAGAAGGGGAGATTGTTTTCCAGATCCCGAAATCAACGCCATGTTTGTCCTTACGAACCATCCAACGTAAAAACATGCATAGGCGCTTGGCACTCGATTTTGCCATAGGGTTAGAAACATGTTTTTCTGTGCGGGATAAATGCGGATGGTTTAAAAATACGGTTCTGAAATTTGAAATAGCTTGTTTAACGTCTTTTTCCTTGGGATCTAAGTTTTTAGAAAAGGCAGCTTCGAGGCCGTTATGTTTGTTGTAAATATTTTTTAAGGAATTTAAAAAGAATACGCAATCGGTAGCGTTAAAGGTGCGATGTACGAAGGAATCGAAACGGGCCGCATCTTTTTTTGTAAAATTTAAAATAAAATCATGCGGCTCATCATTCATTAAGCGCATTAATTTGTTGCCATTGTTAATAATGGAAACTCTTTGTCCCCACGCTATTGTGGCAACCAACAAAGATGCAATTTCAATATCTTCTTTCTTAGAAAATTGATGTGGGATAGAAATAGGGTCTGTTTCGATAAAAGCGGTAGTATTGAATTGAAAATATTTTTCATCCAACAGGTCTTTCACATCATGTGTTGTATGGTTCATTATTCAATTTTAGAAAGATCCAGTTTTTTAAGATCAGGGTTAAGCTTATTAACGGCGCCAACAACAACAACCGTCATGGCCCCTCCAAAAATAATAGACGGTACCAAGCCTATGAGTTTAGCTAAGGCTCCCGATTCGAAAGCACCTATCTCGTTGCTTGAGCCTACAAAAATATTATTGACTGCCGATACTCGTCCGCGCATGTTATCGGGCGTCATCAATTGTAAAACGGTTTGCCGTATCACTACACTCACATTGTCAAATACACCCGTTAGCAACAGCATGGCAAATGCCATCCAATAATTAGTACATAATGCAAAGAGTATAGTACATACTCCAAAGGCAGCCACTGTCCAAAGTAAATCAAATCCTGCTCTTTTACCGGGTTGCCTGAATGCTAAAAAGAAAGAAGTAATAACAGCGCCAATGGCAGGAGCGGTTCTTAATAACCCGTATGCTTCAGGCCCCAGGTGAAGAATTTTATCTGTAAAGGCCGGAATGATTGCCACTGCGCCGCCGAACAACACAGCAAATAAATCCAATGAAAGTGCGCTGAGGATCATATTATTTTTGTAAACGAATTTTAAGCCTGCACTAAGGCTTTCCATTAAGGTTTCATTTTTTTCTTTTACCGGAATAGATTTGGGTTTTATTAAAATAAAAAATAAAAACGTCAGTAAAAACAAAATACAGTTTATTATATAGCACCAATCGGCATGCTTACCATTATTAAATCCGTAAATAAGTCCTGCAAGCACAGGACCAAGTATAGCGCCTGTATGCCAAACCGTAGAGTTCCAGGTTGCAGCCTGCACATATAAATTACGAGGCGTGAGCTGGCTCATAAACGGTTGGGTAGCTGCGGATAAAAAAGACCTTATAACTCCAAATGATACGACAACACTAAACAAAGCTATTGCACCTGCCGATTTAAAAAAGGTAATGGCATCATTGCTGAAAGTGAATAAAAATAAGGAGCCGAAAAACAGGGCGACGCTGCCTAACAGTAATATTCTGCGTCGGCTGACTGTATCTGCCACATGACCCGAAAAAAAAGACACCACTATAAAAGGAATGATTTCCGCAAGCCCTATTAAACCAAGTGCTAACTCATCGCCTTTGTAATACTCGTAATACACCTGCAAATAAATGGTGCTCATTTGCATTTGTATGGCAAGCGTTATAAAAAAACGCGCAAAAAGAAACAGGTTAAACTCTTTATATTTT
>JANYGK010000089.1 GCA_025362395.1 Bacteroidota bacterium | reverse complement strand
CAAAGCCTTCGCTTAGAGTTCTATAATCATCAGTAGATACTTTTTTATCTAAACTTACGTGGTATACTTTACGAACATCAAATTTCGGATGCGTTAATTTAGCAGTCATATCACCATCGTTGGTAAATAGCAAAATACCGGTGGTGTTCCTGTCCAGTCTCCCCACAGGATATAACCTTTCCTTACATGCCTTTCTTGTTAATTCCATTACTGTACGGCGTTCCTCCGGATCATCCATTGTAGTAATGTAATCCTTAGGTTTGTTTAATAATAAATATTTTTTTGTTTCGTTTTTAATAGGCACTCCTCCATAATTAACCACATCTGTAGGGTTTACTTTGTAACCCATTTCGGTTACAATTTTCCCATTAACCGTTACAACACCCGTCGCAATAAGCACATCCGCCTCTCTGCGTGAGCAAACACCTGAATTAGCAACATAACGGTTAAGGCGTACCGCATCGTCCGATACATTTTGCTGAGTAGATGTTTTTGAAGGGCCTGCCTTTTTTGATTTTTCTACAACACGTTCTGATTTTGATAATTTAGGCTCATAAGGTTTCTTATCACCATAGCTTTTGTTATCATCATCACGCTTTGCGTAAGGCTTTTTGTCCGAATCCTCTCTTTTTATATAGGGTCTTTTTTCTCCGTCGTCAAAACTTCTGCGCGGTTTTTCAGAACCTGCTTCTCTTTTTGTATAGGGTCTTTTTTCGCCGTCATCAAAATTTCCGCGCGGTTTGCTGTCCGAATCTTCCCGTTTTGTGTAAGAGCGTTTTTCTTCGCCGTCAAAGCTTTTGCGAGGCCCGGCGCTTTCATATTTACCGTCTGCGCGTTTTACAAATGGTTTTTTATCATCCCCGTCAAAATTTCTGCGCGGCCTATCCGAACTGTCTTCTCTTTTTGTATAAGAACGCTTTTCACCATCACCAAAGCTTTTACGCGGTCCTGCACTTTCATACTTACCGTCTTCTCTTTTTACAAACGGTTTTCTTTCACCGTCGCCAAAGCTCTTACGGGGTCTGTCCGAATCCTCTCGTTTTGTATAAGAGCGTTTTTCGCCGTCACCGAAACTTTTACGGGGCCCGGCAGAATCCTCTCGTTTTGTATAAGAGCGTTTTTCTCCTGCTCCAAAACTTCCGCTTGATTTTGACTTAAAGCTTCCGTCCTGGCGTTTACCGAATGTTCTTTTTTCGCCTGAAAAAGATGTTTTCTCTTTATCATCAAAACTCTTTCGTGGCCTGCTTTCTGAGCCGTCGCGTTTAGTGTAGGTGCGTTTTTCGGTAGAGTCGCCATCTCGTTTTTTAAACGAAGAACCTTCGGAACCTGCTGATTTGTATGTTCTTTTTGGTTTTTCTGAACTTGAAAAGGATTTACGTTTATTAAAATCCGATGAGCCTCCTTTTGAAAATGTTTTTCTTGGGCCCTGGCTGTCTCTGGTCATTTTACGGTTATTTTTTTGCAAATGTACGCAATATTTAGCGATTATCGGCTAGTTATTCATGATTAGTAAAGCGCACATTGGTTGAGTTAATCAAAAAGGTTATCTTTGCCGGATGCCTGAAACAGCCTATAAAAAAGCGTTAACCGAATACCTTGAAGGATTTGTAAGTGAGCGCCGCAGAGGCCGTTTGAATGAAGTTTTAGAAGAACGCACCAACCACATAACATTGGTTCTGGAAGACGTTTACCAATCGCATAACTTTAGCGCGGTGTTACGCAGCGCCGATATTTTCGGCATACAAAACATTCATTTTATTGAGAACAAAAATAAATATAAGATCAGTGAAGATGTGTCGATGGGTTCTACACAATGGCTTACGCTGAACCGCTATCAAAAATTTGAAAATAATACCAAGGCCTGTTTAATTGAACTAAAGGCCAAAGGCTATAAAATAGTAGCTACCTCCCTTCACAAAAACAGTGTATCGTTAGAGGAAATAGATGTGTCGCAACCTTTTGCGCTGGTGTTTGGAACAGAGCTTACGGGAATTACGGAAGATGTGGAAGCAATGGCGGATGAGTTTGTAAAATTACCCATGTACGGTTTTACGGAGAGCTTTAACATTAGTGTTTGCGCGGCTTTGTGCATGTATAACCTCAGTACTAAAATACGAAACGAAGTGCCGAATTATGGATTAACGGCTCTTGAAAAAGAAGACATTTATATTGAATGGCTTAAAGCCTCTATCCGCAAACAAGACCTTATTATTAAAGAATTTGATGCCAAATATTATGCATTAAACAGCCTTTAAACTAAGCTCAAAACAATATAACAGGCAAACCGTCGTTATTCATTAAACTTCTTAATTTTTATGAATATGAAATGGGTATGCTCACTTAGTTTCTTTTTATTTATAAGCGCCGGGTTTTATGCTCAGGATTCTTTAAAAGCCGTAAAACGCATTAGGATAAACGACATTGGCGCACAGCTAAATTTATTTACCGGGGCTCAAAACTATACGGATCTTACTGATTTCAGAGCTATGGCCCCGCAATCCATTCTTTTAAAAGATGATTTTTCAAGATATAAATCTCACACCGGCCAAAGTATGTTTTCTGATATTAGTTCTGATCCTGTTTTATCTATAGTTGCCGGTTTTAAATTTTCAAATAAAAGCAAAACAGGGTATCGGAAAAATATCCGCCTTAAAGCAGGATTTACTTTGTATAACCAACAGGTATTGGCTGAGTATAACTACACACAAACAAAACCCTATGATGTTCTAACATCAAGCGCTACAGGCAATGTGGTTACATTGGATTCTGTTATTTATAAATCATATAATATGACCTATTCGTCACATCAAATAAGGCTTGATGTTGCTTTTTTATGGAGTACCAATCAGGACAAGCATCGCATGGCATTTTATACAGGTTTAGGTATTTCGGCCGGCATTTCGTTTAACAGCACCACTTCCGTTAATTACGGTTCTTATTCACAATTAAAAATTAGCGGGCAAGGGGAGCAGTATACAAATTACGCACATGGAACAGGCACTTATACCAATGAAGAATTTAAAAATAAAAACGACTACGGAATTGCTGTTTACATACCGCTTGGAGCAGACCTAATTTTAGGAAGAAAGCGCCGATTCTGGAGAAATGCACATGTGTATTATGAAATTAAACCGTGTTACAATGCCTTAAAGGTTCCGGGCATAAGAGACTTTGGAAGCCTTGGAATTTTGCATGGTTGGGGACTTAGATTTACGATTTAATTTTAAGCTTTATTCTAAGCGTATGACTTATTTCAATCTTTCTTTTTTAGTTAAAAAGTATGTCAATAAATTACGGATAGTGTCCCTCCGGCTGCAATAAAAATATTATATTTGAGAGATGGAATTTTCTGCAGCTCAAATAGCAGCCTTATTAGGCGGAACAGTAGAAGGCGATGAAACAACGACTGTTTCAAACTTATCTAAAATAGAGGAAGGTTTACCGGGAACGTTATCGTTTTTGGCTAATCCTAAATATACTAACTTTATATACGATACTAACGCGAGTATTGTGATCGTTAATAAAACCTTGAGCTTGGAAAAGCCTGTAAAATCAGGTTGTACACTAATTCGAGTAGACGATTCTTACGCCTGTTTTGCAAAGCTGCTTGAAATGTATGAGCAGGTAAAAGGCGCTAAAACAGGCATTGAGCAACCGTCTTTTATTAGTGAGAATGCCAAATACGGCACAGATTGTTACATTGGCGCGTTTGCTTATATTGGTTTGAATGTAAAAATTGGCAATAATGTTAAGATTTATCCTCATGTGTATATTGGCGATAATTGCACCATTGGGGACAATACTACTTTATTTTCGGGCGTAAAAATATATCACGATTGTCATTTAGGCTCTCATGTAATTGTACATTCAAGTACCGTAATAGGCAGCGACGGTTTTGGCTTTGCTCCGCAAGACGGTAAAGAGTTTGCCAAAGTACCGCAAATCGGTAATGTGGTTATTGAAGATAATATTGAAATAGGCTCAAACTGCTCTATTGACAGGGCAACACTTGGTTCTACCATATTGCGCAAGGGTGTTAAGTTAGATAATCTTGTACAGATAGCGCATAATGTAGAGATTGGTGAAAACACCGTTATTGCAGGATTATCGGGTGTTGCAGGATCTACCAAAGTTGGTAAAAATGTAATGATCGCCGCACAGGTCGGTATTGTAGGACATATTAAAATTGCCGACGGTGTTAAAATTGCAGGTCAGGCGGGAGTTGGAAACGCTATTGAAAAAGAGAATGAAATTGTACAAGGTTCACCTTCATTTCCTTTAGGTGATTTTAGAAGAAGCTATGTACTGTTTAGAAACCTGCCGAAGCTAAATGATAGAATAAAAGAACTTGAAAAAAAATTAAAAGAATAAAAGAATAATTTGTCACACCGGGCGGGAGTTGAAGTGTGGCATGACAATAAACAAAATAAGTATTTGACTCCGCAGGACCCACAAACACAAAGAACATGAGTGATAAACAAAGAACGATAAAAAAATCGGTATCCATTACCGGAAAAGGCTTGCACACAGGTGCTCCCGTAACATTAACCTTTAACCCGGCACCTGAAAACCATTGGTATAAATTTCAACGAACCGACATAGAAGGGCACCCGATTATTGAAGCGGATTGCGATTTGGTAGTAGATACATCAAGAGGAACCACTCTTGAAAAAAACGGCGTGCGTGTACACACTACCGAACATGTGTTGGCATCGTTAGTTGGCTTAGGAATTGATAATTGCTTGATACAGGTAACAGGCCCCGAAATGCCTATAATGGACGGCAGCTCATTAAAATTTATTGAACTGTTGGAAACAGCCGGTATTTTAGAACAGGAGGCTGAACGCGATTATTTTGTGTTGACGGAAAATCTTACTTACGAAGACTCCGTAAAAAAAGTAGAAATGCTTGCTGTACCTCAGGATGAATTTCGAGTAACGGTAATGGTAGATTATGGGAGTGAAGTGTTAGGTACACAACATGCTTCCATGTACCATTTAGGAGAATTTAAAAACGAAATAGCACCCTGCAGAACCTTTGTTTTTTTAAGAGAATTGGAAGCATTACTGGCCCACAACCTTATTAAAGGCGGCGATATGGATAATGCCATTGTTTTAGTTGACAGTGAATTGCCCAAAGATAAATTAGACCATTTACGTAAAGTATTTAACAAGCCCGATGTTGAAGTAAAAGGCAGAGGTGTTTTAAATAATACCAAGCTTCGTTTTTTTAACGAGCCTGCCCGTCATAAATTGCTTGATATTGTTGGGGATTTGGCATTAGTAGGTAAGCCGCTTAAAATACACGTATTGGCTGCACGCCCCGGGCATGCCGGAAACGTTGACTTTGCCAAGAAAATAAAAGCGTTGGCTAAAACACAAAAAACCGAAAAAGATTACCCGAAAATTGATATGAATAAACCGCCGGTTTTAAATATTATGGATATCATGAAATTATTACCGCACCGCCAGCCGATGCTGTTAGTGGATAAGATTATGGAATATTCTGATAACCATGTGATAGGCGTAAAAAATGTAACCCTGAACGAAGAATTTTTTAAAGGGCATTTTCCTGAAAATCCTGTTATGCCGGGCGTTTTATTAATTGAAGCCATGGCACAATGCGGCGGTGTATTAGTTTTAAAAACAGTGCCTGATCCTGAAAATTACCTGACGTATTTTATTAAAATTGACGGTGTAAAATTCAGACAACAAGTTATACCGGGCGATACCGTTGTATTCAGTCTTAACCTGGTTACGCCTATTCGCCGCGGTATTTGCCACATGAAGGGTGTTGCTTATGTAAATAACAAACCGGTAATGGAAGCTGAAATGATGGCACAGATTGTAAAAGTGAAAGGCGTTGAAGTTAAAGTTCAGGAGCCTCAATTATCTTAATATTTAACTCCGAAAATACAATATGATCTCACCTCTTGCAAACATAAGTAAAGACGCTAAAATTGGTAAAAACGTAACCATTGAAGCGTTTGCATCGGTATTAGGAAACGCTGAAATAGGAGACAACACTTTTATTCATTCCAATGCGCTTATTTACCCGGATACTACGATTGGCAGCGGTTGCCAAATATTTCCGGGGGCTGTGATCGGTATTGTTTCGCAGGATTTAAAATATAAAGGTGAAAAAGCTGTTACCACGGTTGGTAACAATACCATTATTCGTGAGTACGTTACAATCCATAAAGGTACCGCGGATCGTATGATCACCAGTATAGGAAATAATTGCATGCTAATGGCATACGTACATGTAGCGCATGATTGTGTGATCGGCAACAATGTAATTATTGCCAACAGTGTTGGTTTATCGGGCCATATAACCATTGAAGATTATGCTATTATTGAAGGCATGTGCGGCACCCAACAGTTTATTACCATTGGCGCGCACAGTTTTGTTGCGGGTTTTTCACAAATTCGTAAAAGCGTTCCGCCTTTCGTAAGATGCGCGCGCGAACCCATGCAATTTATAGGCGTTAATACAATAGGTATGGCACGCAGAGGATTTGATAAAGAAGCGATACGCCAGGTAGAAGATATTTATAGATTGATATTTGTACGCGGCCATAACATGACCAATGCTTTAGAAATTGTAGAACAGGAAATTGAAAACACAGAAATCAGGAACCAGATCCTTAATTTTATCAGGACAAAAAAAGAAGGAATCATCAAAGGAATATAATGACACATTCTAAATACATTTCGGTATATAATTTGATTTACTTTCTCAAAAATTTCTAAATTTAAAATTTTCCAAACACAACATGTCACGCATCCTTACAGGCATACAAAGTACCAATATACCGCATTTAGGTAATATTTTAGGTGCTGTATTACCCGCTATACAACTCAGTGAAGATCCAAAAAACGACTCATTTTTTTTCATAGCCGATCTTCATTCACTCACCACACAAAAAGAAGCGCAGCAACGTATTAACAGTGTAAATTCTGTAGCAGCTACATGGCTGGCATTTGATTTTAATACCGAAAAAAATTTATTGTATCGCCAAAGCCGCATACCTGAAGTATGTGAGCTTACCTGGTACCTTAACTGTTTTACACCTTTTCCGATGCTTGCCAACGCGCATTCATTTAAAGATAAGTCGGACAGGTTAAGCGATGTAAACGCTGGCTTATTTACTTACCCTGTACTAATGGCGGCGGATATTATGTTATATGATGCCGAAATAGTACCTGTCGGTAAAGACCAGGTTCAGCATTTAGAAATCGCAAGAGATATTGCTTCTAAATTTAATGCGCATTACGAGCAAGATGTTTTTATTTTACCGCAAGCCAAGACGGATGAAAATGTAATGATCGTTCCGGGAATTGATGGACAGAAAATGAGTAAATCTTACAATAACTTTATCAATATATTTTTACCGGAAAAAGAATTGAAAAAAGTAGTGATGAGTATTGTAACAGATGCTAAAACATTGGAGGAGTCTAAAAATCCTGATACCAGCAATGTTTTTAATATTTACCGCTTACTGGCATCACCTGACCAAAGCGTCGAAATGCGCTCAAATTTTATAAAAGGGAGCTATGGCTATGGCCATGCTAAAACCGAATTGTATGAATTGATCCTCTCTAAATTTGCAAAAGCCCGTAACCGTTACAACGAATTAATGAGTGATACACACATTATTGAAAAAGAATTACAAATCGGTGAAAACAAAGCGCGCATAATAGCACGAGATAAACTTAAGCTTGTAAGAAGTGTACTTGGATTTTAAATAAACTATTTTACTTATGAAAAAAAACTATCTACTTTTAGTATTGGCAACCTTTATGTTTGCATCCTCTGCATTACAGGCACAATGCGGTTCTTGCAGTACCACTATTTCAAACAGCAATTCCGGCAACCAGGTTGTTTCATCGGGGCAAACACTTTGTGTTACATCCACGGGAACCTTGAGCGGACAGATAACCATATTAGCCGGCGGTAAATTATGTAACCAAGGTTTGGTTAACTCAACCAACATTTGGGTAGCAGGCGGCACGCTCAGTAATTACGGAACAATGACGCTTAACAACTTATACGTTTCATCGGCAGGTACCTTTACCAACTATGCAAGCCTTAACGCCGATAGCTTTCTGGTGGAAAACAATTCGGCTGCTTATTATAACTTCGGGACGCAAACCAACAAAGCCTTTGCCATAGCTGATCACGCAAGCGCGTCAAACACAGGCACCATTACTACCATTGTATTATACGATTCGATAGGTTCATTTATAAACAACGGTAATATTTTTGTAACAAACGGTTTTGGCACCGCTTACAACAGCTACTTTGAGAATAACGGAAATGTTACAGTTACCAATGATTTTGCAAACGGCAACAACAGTAATTTTATAAATAATAAAAATATGGTGGTACACCGTGATTTTTATAACGGCCCTACTTCTAACTTCACTACGCATTGCATGGTAACTATAGGCCGCGACTGGTATAACTCAGCAAGCATTACAGGCCCTACTTCGAGCTGCGGGGGATTTAATATCGCCGGTAATTCTTTAAACTCCGGAACAATAGGGTCTTCAAATACATTTATAGATATTTGCGATGCAGGGCACCCTGCCTCAGGCTTCGATGCAAGCTCAGGAGGGGTAGCTGCTACTACAACGTTTTGCACCTGTATGAACAATTGCGTAACCGTAGGGATTAAAGAGATTAATCAATCAACACTTTTAAAATCCTTTTCTCTTTATCCTAATCCCGCAAACGCTTTTGTAATGGCAAAGTTTAATGCTGTTAACTCAGGTGCTGTAATTATTGATATTAAAGACATGGTGGGAAGAACCATTATGACTACACATAATCAAACAACTGAAGGATTAAACGAACTGCAACTAAATACAAATGTGCTTGCGGAAGGAACTTACATTTTACATGTAACGGATGCAGAGCATAGGTCCGTTACCGGTATGTTTACTATTGTAAAGTAAGAAAGTTTTACATAACTTTTAGGTAACCTTTATGCACTATTACTAACGTATAAGAGACGTATTAACGCAACAAGAATAATTCTCTATTACTTGCAAAAAAATTAATCACCTAATCTTTTAATACACTTCCAGATAATGATGATATCTTTTTCAAGCCTATAATCTTTGGCATAACTCAGGTTCAGAAATTTTTCCTTATCCACCTCTAACATTGCATGGGACAGCATTGCAGGTGTAAGTACAGAAGGCTTTATGCGAGGCAACGATTTATCGAGCCGCTTGCCGTAACCAACCCAAGAATAAAAACCAAACAGAACACGAACGCAATTAGAAAAATAACGTGATTTATGTTCCTGCATAAAAAGTAATACAGGGCTAAGAATAAAAGCAAGCAAGCTTACCGCTACATCCAAAAGGCGTTTGTTACGGCGGTTACCCGGTTTTGTAATGCTGTTTACATCTATCATATACAGATCGCCGGCAGTTTCAACATTATTGCTTCCTATTATTGACAGGCTGTCAGGGGAAGCGATTTTAAAATCTACACCGCTCGAAACCATCATAAGCATGTAGCTGATAATATCCCGGGAGCTGATGTTTTTAGCACAAAAAATAATTTCGTTGAGTTGATGTACTTCAATAATTTCATCAATGTTATTTATGTTACCTACATAATCGGGCTGCGGACTTTCACTTTGCTCTGTGCTTACAAAACCCACAAATGAAGGATTTACATGTGTATCTTTAATGAGCTGCCATACGCGGTTAAATTCTGCTTCTGTGCCAATAATAGCAATGCGCTTAGTTTTTGTAGCGGTTAACGTATAACTTTTTATTTTTAGAAAATGCAGGGCAAGTCTTAATAATAAAAAACTGCTAATTGCCCAGCCGGTCCCAAATAAAATAAAAGCCCTCGAAAACCTTAAGGATTCAGGTAAAAGAGAATACCCCAATAAAATAAAAACGGTTCCGATCACTATGCCTCTAACAATTTTAAGAAGCTTTACGGGTTTATCATAACCGCCGTTAAAATATACCATAATCATCCAGGTAAGTGCGTAAGCAGGAAAGGCTATCATCAAAAGTTTTTGAGAATAGACATCAACACTTAAGCCTGTTTTTGAAAGATAAAGGTCTTTAATAATAAATAACCCTGCCGTAAGAAACACAAAATCAATTAACGGAACCGTAAATGCTTTAAAGAACCGGTTCAAAAAAGCAATACCTGCTTTTAATATAATTGCAATATTTATTAAAAGAGTAAACCACATGGCATGAGAGTCGCTGAAATGCTTTTTCGAGAAGATAGCCATGGCCCTGTAAAAGATCACCACATAATTTAAGCTGCTGCGTTTAGTGCTTTCACCTTTGTAATGAATAATTTGAGTAAGCGGAAAATAATAATTTTTATAACCTGCCTTCGTAATGCGATAAGAGAGATCAATATCTTCGCCATACATAAAAAATGTTTCGTCGAGCAATCCGATCTTATCAAGCACGCTTCTCCGCATCAGCATAAAAGCCCCGCTAATCACATCCATTTCGTTAATCTCATTTTCCGGCAAATACGTTAAATGATAGACACCGAATTTTTTGGAACGCGGAAATAGTTTTGAGAGGCCGAACATTTTATAAAATGCCACTGAAGGCGTTGGCAATCCTCTTTTCGATTCAGGGGCAAAGTTTCCCTGCCCGTCAAGCATTTTTACACCGAGCCCTCCCGCTTCGGGGTGCTTATCCATAAAAATAATAGTTTTTAAAAAGGTATCTTCTTGTACAACCGTATCAGGGTTAAGCAGCAAAACATATTCACCCTTAGCCTGCTTTATGGCTTGGTTATTAGCCACGGAAAATCCTGTATTGGTCTTATTTTCAATTAAATTGATTTGTGGGAATTTGGCCTTAATAAGCACCACAGAGCCGTCTACAGAGTTATTGTCTACCACAAATACTTCACAGCTTACATGCCGGGCCGCCTTTAATACAGAAAACAGGCACTGCTCAATAAAGTGCTTTACATTATAGTTTACAATAACAACGGATAGTTTAACCACGGGCATAAAGCGTTAAAAATACCAAAATATTGCCGGAAATAAAGTATTTAAAAAAGTAACCGTGAGATTGAAAAAAATCCTTAAATTCGCATTCCAAATTTGTCTCACGTATGAGGCAGTATTGGTCCCGTAGCTCAGCTGGATAGAGCAACAGCCTTCTAAGCTGTGGGCCATTGGTTCGAATCCAATCGGGGTCACGTAGTTAACTCTCCCTTATAAACCCCCTTTAAACAGGGGGTTTTGAGTTTACGGATGTTCATAAACCCTAAAAATAGACACAATTACCTACCCTTAACGTGAGTATAATAGGAAAGCTCTCCTACACTCACGCCCTATGATTAACAACATGCCGGAAGTAACATTTTTCCCAAGAAATAACAACGATAAAGCTAACAGCTACAGCCTGTATTGCAGGGTTTACATAAATAAAAATCAAAGTGAATTTAGTACTAAAGAAAAGATTAACCCTTCTGAATGGAACCAAAATTCACAAATTTATAACGGTCAAACAGACGAAAAAACTAATTATATCAATTTATTGTGTGAGCGGATTAAATATAAAATCAAAACAATTGCATTATTATACGAGGATCAAGATCTAAATGCACAGAAAGTAATACAAACCTATCACACACCAATAGTTAAGGAAGCACCGGTTACAATATACAAGGTAATAGACAAGTTTATTGAGTGGGAAATTATCGAAGAGGTATTAGACAATAAAACAATTGCCATACATGAGCGATTTTTAAAACACCTCAAAGAATATTTTGTAAATAAAAAAACTTATGTAAGTGACTTTAACGAAGTTGAAGCTCAAAAGTTTATCGAGTGGTTTAAATTAAGCAGAGGTACTCGAAATAAAACAGCTGCAAACAGGCATGTTAGTTTTTACCGTAACGCCATGCAATGGGGTGTTAAAAACGGAGTTATTAAAGCTCACTGCTTATTATATTTTGAAGGTGAGCGCGACAAAATTAAAAAGCCCGTTCCGATTGTGGAAAATGAATTGCCGGATCTTATTATTTTTGATTTCAAAAGTCCGATGCTTAGTAAAGTAAGGGATTTATTTTTATTTCAAGTTGCCACAGGCTTAAGCTACAGTGATATTTGGGGCGACTTTAGTATTGAAAATACTTCCGAAGGGAAAGTAATAAAAGGTAAACGAAGCAAAGGGTGAGGGAATCCGTTTTTTGTGCCTTACGACGAAATGGGGGATGTTATTCTAACTAAATACAGCTTTAACCTTCCAAAGTACTGTAACAGTACTTATAACAGTTTATTAGAGAAAATTGCGGCTTTAATAGGTTTAAAAAATGGGTTCATACACGTTGGCTCGGAAAACATTTGCAACTCTTAAAATATCAGAAGGATGGACGCTTCTAAATGTTTCATTAATGCTCGGACATTAACCGTAAGAACAACAGAACTATATTACGTAGAAAAAAATATAAATTCTTTAGTAAACGAAATGAAGCAAAGAAACATTCTATTACAAAATTGAAGATTTACTATTACCAATAGTTAGTAAAAAATCTTGAAACAAAAAAGGGCCGCTTGTTAACAGCCCTTTAAATGATAATCTAATTTTAAATAGTTTTTCGTTTACTTTTTAAGAAAAAAGAAATTATGCCTAAAACAAAATTTGCTATTCCGATTAAAGCTAAAGAAGGCACTTTATTGCTATATCCTGCAACGAGGAAAGCATACAAAAAAATAAAGATTGAAGCTGTAATAAAGAAGTAAATTGGTGAGTATCTCATTTGTAAAAGTTTCATGTTACTTAATTTTAGTATAAAAATATGAAATTATTTGTATTGTAGGAAAAAGTAGACTTTCCGGTATATTTTAGTATTGCAACTTTAAAATTTATTTTTGAATATCACGTAAAATTACGTGTATCAAAGTCAAAATTATTTATTATTACTCCTGCCAAAAAAAATGTAAAAAAATCCCGAAGCATTCAGGTTCGGGATAAATATAAATACAGCTTACGGGCTATGCTTTATATTTTCAATGTACCGCTTTTTTCCAATTTCGATAAAATCGGGGTCACAATAACAGAAATTACAAAGTACCGAAAACACAGAGAAGCCCCGCCATTAGAGGGGTTTTTTGCTTAAATAGAGTTTATGCAAATGCTTACTTTTACCTACATTTACATTATAAACCATTAAAAAACTAGTAAAATTAATTTAATGAAAGCGCAAGTTATACTTGGAAAGCTCCAACAATGGACATTTACAGGAGTATCTTCGTTATTTCCAAATGAACAAATTAAAAATTCGGGAGCAACCGGTATTATGGAAGTACTCCCTTAACAAGAAAGAATTTATGTTGCAGGTACAGTTCAAAATCCCGGTGGTCAACGGTACGTTTTTGAATAAATTTTTTAGGAAGAATTATTGACCAATCCTTTATAAGGATTTGCCTGACACCGTAGACGTATGTAGCGAAAATGTAAAAAATAGTGTATCTTGAATATCCTAAATCTAAGGGCTCAAAAAATGACTATTATAATTCCATTTGTATAGATGAAAAGGATTATATTTTTATTTCTGCGATTTAATACCTTTATAAAACAACAATTCTAACATTTATGGCAACGCTGGAAGAAATATTTATATTAAGACGTGATACTCGACATTTTAAAAGTGAAGTCGTACCCGATAATGTTATAAAGAAAGCTTTGCAAGCAGGACATAGTGCTCCATCCGTTGGGCTAACAGATGCTACGCGATACTACATTATCAAATCAGCAGAAATAAAACAGGAGATTAAAAAATTATTTGAAGAATACAATCAAAAGGCTTATCGGAAAATTAATAACGAGTCTCAAAAAACAGCATACTCGTCCTTAAAGTTGGAAGCCATTATTGATGCTCCGGTTGGATTAGTAATATGCTATGACAGATCAGTATTGAATAATTTTTCTATCGGTACTATCGCAAGTAATGAAACATTGAAATTTAGTTCAGTTTGTGCAGTACAAAATATTTGGTTGTCATTAACTGAACAAGGTTATTCTATGGGTTGGGTATCCATACTCAACTATTATCAATTTAAAAAAATACTTGGATTACCGGAAGAGATGGAGCCCCTCGGATATTTTTGTATAGGGAAACCCGCAACTGATTATGAGAATCAACCCATGTTGCAACAATTAAAATGGAAAGACAAATTGAAGGAGCCAATGGTTTCAGAAATTAATTGTTTGAATAAGGAAATATTGGATTGCAATCAGAATAGTAAAAATTATTTCCAAAATAATAACAAATCAATTAGCGAAGAGTTGCAATTTATCATTGATAATAAAACAAAACCACTTGGTTCTTTAGGTGTTTTAGAGAAAATTGCGTTACAAATCGGAAAAGTATTCAGCAGTAAAGAACCTAAAATAAACAGGCCTCATATAGTTGTATTTGCCGCCGATCATGGTATTGCACAACATGGGGTAAGCGCTTATCCACAGGACGTAACCCGGCAAATGGTTGATAATTTTTCATCAGGCGGTGCAGCTATTAATGTCTTTTGTAAACAACATAGTATAGAACTGGTCATAGTTGATGCAGGAGTGAATTACGATTTTCCATTCAATGCATCATTAATAAATAATAAGATTGGAAAAGGAACACAATCGTTTTTGTATGATCCTGCTATGAGTTTAAGCCAAGTGCATGAATGCTTAAATAAAGGGGCTGAAGTTGTAACTAAAATAATTGGCACAGAATGCAACACTATTGGTTTTGGTGAGATGGGCATCGGAAATACATCAAGCGCGTCTGTTTTAATGAGCTTATTGTGTAATATTCCAATTGAGCAATGTATTGGAAACGGAACGGGTATAAGTGAAAAGAGGTTTTCAAAAAAACATGGTATACTCAAACAAGCTCTTAGCAATTATAAAAGTGATAAGGAATTGTACAGCATCCTATCTTATTTCGGGGGGTTTGAAATTTTACAGATGGCAGGGGGAATGTTGGAAGCGTATAACAACAATATGATAATCCTCGTGGATGGCTTCATTAGCAGTGTCGCGTTTTTGATTGCCTATAAAATTAACCCTGCTATAAAACGGAATGCAATTTTCTGCCATTGTTCCGCAGAGAAGGGACATAGAATACTTTTAAACTACTTAGAAGTAAAAGAAATATTACAATTGGATATGCGACTTGGAGAAGGAACCGGGTGTGCAATAGCGTTTCCGATTATTCAATCGGCAGTTGTTTTCCTAAATGAAATGTCAAGTTTTGAAAGTGCGGAAGTATCAAATAAAAATTAATATGAAAAAAGAAATAAAAATATTTTTTACCGCTTTGATGTTTTATACCCGTATCCCTTGCCCTAAATGGATAAACCATGATGCGGAATATTTAAATAAAGCAACCCGTTATTTTCCTTTAATTGGTTGGATAGTTGGTGGCGCTTGCGCTTTAGTATTCTATTTAGCTTCATTTTATTTAAGTAAAGAAGTTTCCCTAATCCTATCTTTTGTTTCCGGGATCTTAATTACCGGGGCTTTTCACGAAGATGGATTTGCTGATGTATGCGATGGCTTTGGAGGCGGATGGACTAAGGAAAAAATTCTGGATATTATGAAAGATAGCCGTGTTGGAGCCTATGGCGCTATTGGATTAATTTTTATTTTTCTGTTTAAGTTTTATCTGTTATTAAGTATAGACAGTAAGTTTATTCCGCTAGTTATCTTTTCGGCTCATGCCTACAGTCGTTTTTGTGCGGCATCATTTATTTTAACGCATCATTATGTGAGAGAAAATGAAGACAGTAAGGCAAAACCGGTTGCTAAATCTTTAAGCTCGAGTAACTTTGTGATTGCTCTATTATTTGGGGTTACAGCTCTTCTCGTTTTTAAAAGCCAATATGTTTTTCTTCTTTTAATTCCTGTTTATTTTATTAAAGTATTTCTCGGACGATATTTTACCAAATGGATTGGTGGCTACACAGGCGACTGTCTTGGAGCAACACAACAGGTATGTGAAGTTGGTTTTTATTTATTTTTTATAATTTTATGGAAGTTTATTTAATCCGACATACTACACCAAAAATTGAAAAAGGAATTTGCTATGGGCAATCCGATATTCCTTTGGCTGACTTGTTCAATACTGAATCAGAAAAGTTACTGCATTATCTTCCTAAGGACATTGATGTTGTTTACTCAAGCCCGTTAAGCAGATGTCATCAATTGGCAGAGCTTATTAAAACTAAAGAGCCGATGGTTATTCCTGATAAAAGATTACTTGAATTAAACTTTGGTGATTGGGAAATGAAAAAATGGGATGCCATAGAGCAACAAGATTTAAACAAGTGGATGCAGGATTTTGTAACTGTTAAAATGCCTAATGGCGAAAGCTTCATTGAACTGAATAATCGTGTCAATCATTTCATTATTGAACTAGTTAAAAAAAATTATAAAAAAGTAGCCATTGTTACGCATGCCGGTGTAATCCGCTCTTTTATTATAGCAATATTAGAAATCCCACTTAAAAATGCCTTTAAAATTCCGGTAGATTACTCTTCTGTAACTAAAATTGATATTGGCACAGACAACTGTTTTAACAGCCTTAAGATACTGAATAAAACCTACGATTAAATATGCTTTAATGGTATCTTTTATTTATAAAAGAATAAAACAATTCACAAAATGAGTGTGAATGCTTACAAGACTTTCAAAAAGATACCGTTAAATAACTTATAATTTCAGATTTTTAACATTCGAAAACTTAATAGATGCGTATAACTCTGTAACTTCAAGTAAAATTAAAGTCATGAAAACTATTCAATGTTTAATTATCGCTTTTTTATTCAGCACCCGTTTATTTTCACAAGATACTTTATATACTATAGAAGGAAATGTGTTAACGGGCAAAGTTATGGAAATAACTAAAGATGACATAAAATACAAAAGAGCCTCAAATCCTGATGGGCCTATGTATGTTATCAGCAAGTCGGATGTTGTGGTGATAGAATATAAAAACGGGGCAAAAGATGTTTTTTCTAAACCTGCTAATACTAACGATGCGAACACTCAAAGTCAGGCCATTAATAACAACAATAATAACCCTAACTATTCACAAAGCGGTAATACTGTTTATGTTACTCCTCGTCCTATAGTAAATGTGAGGGTAGGTGGTTCGCCATACTTCGGGTACAATCCTTGGGGTTGGAGTCGTGGTTGGGGCTGGGGAGGCGGTTATAGGTCTTATGGAGGTTATCATGGTTATCACGGAGGTTATCATGGGGGCGGTGGCGGACATTACGGACATCATAGATAATATAAAACAAAAATCCGGGGAGCATCTCCGGATTTTCGTTCATAAAAAAGTTCTGAGCCAACTGACAGCTTCCTGCTCTGTTGCAAATATTTTAGTAGGCCGACCCTGCTTATTAAACTTTAAATAAAAATTACCGATAAATTTATGTCCGAAATTAGTTGCCACATAAGCATCGGCTAATGCATAGGGACAGGATTCTTTTTTTGCCCAAAATACGCGGGTCTCTACAAGAGGGATCGCAAATTCGTCGAGTGTTATTAATAAAGGAGTCTGTTTATAATTGAGCATTTTGCCCATAACACTATTAAATTGCTTTAGCGATTCAATATTAAATTCTAAATTGCTTGATGTGTGTAAATGAATAATACCATCGCTGCGAAGCTTAACCATAAAAGGCTCGCACACTTCTGTTGCAATGATCTCAACTCTTTTATCGAGAGCTAAAATTTTCATGTGTCTTAACAGTATGGGTTAATTAAGAAAATATTTTTTTGCCGGGTTATGCCTAATAATGCTTGCGAAAACAAAGGCTCTCTGTTTAATAAATATAAAGAGACAAAATATAAAACCCGCACATATTGTATATGTTGAAATATTGTCAATTAAAACATAGGGTATTTGAACTTTGTAAATGTCGTTGAAACATTTAGCTTTGCTTTGATTATCTTATAAAAGATCCGGTAGTATTTCTTTCTATAAATAACACGTCACACCTTACTAACTTAATCCCTTATTATATGAAATTTAAGCAAGATATATTTTTTAAAGAAATGACTGCAATGGTTGATAAAGCCATAAAAGAATTAGCGGAAAGCTATCCTGAATTTGAAATTTATACGACAAGTATATGGACAGACCCAAACGGGGCTATCAGCTCTATAAGCTTTGACAGTAAAGAAAATTCGGATATTATAGTGGAAGAAGCAAATACATGGAGTAAAAAACAACACGAGTATTTTACAGCCGAAGGAGATATTGCACAAGCTAATTTGTTTGAGCCTGTAAGCAGGAATTGTAACCCGGCCGACTTTGAATTAACCGATTTTAAAACCATTACTAATCAAAACATGCCTAAAGAATGGGAGGAAAATTCGGATGGTGAATGCTGGGAAGTTTTAGTCCCTGCTTTGAAAGAAGCAGGTGAATATGCTTTTAATAAGATCGTGAAATTACATACTCACCCCGCTTTTGAGCTTTCAGTAAATGGCAGTAATGACTGGTATGAGGTAGTTTGGAAAAAGTAAGTTATGATTTTAATTGATCACGTTATGCGGAACTAGTTTCAGTATCTCATAAAAACTCCTTTAAACAAATTCAGGGTGACAACTTCTATCCTAGTTTATTTTATAAATTGAAAGCCTACTCTCCCAACTCCAGTTTTTTAATATCGGATATAGCATTACCCGCTATTCCTTTTACCGAACCGTAAAAATTAGTTGTGTTTAATAATACTTTTTCAAGTTGTTTTTCTCTTTCTTTCCAGATTTTCGCCATCGCGTTTTTTTCTTTGGCAATTCCTTCCTGAAGCTCTGTAAAACCTTCTACAATGGCTTCTATCTGTTGCTTAAATTCAACACCTGTAAGGTATGAATACAGCATGCTCATTTTATCTCCTTTATTTTCTTGGCTGGCTTGTGCCGCGTAAATTTTAATTAAGCTGTCTCTTAATACAAACGATAGTGATTTCGCTTCCGAAAAGCTGCAGATCCAAACTCCTTCTCTCATCCCAAAGCGATCCATATCCTTAGGCATTGTTTCCGTAACAATTACGGCAAGATCGGCCTGGGAGTTTCGCATATCGTGTTTTAACTTATCTATCCATTCGTTACTGAAAGCTTTGGTACGCTTACTTTCGTAAATTATTTTTCCGCAGGTTTGCCCTAACGAATTTTTAATAATATGAATAGCGTCCGCCCCTTTAACTCCCTTTCCTACTTCTTCAACTGTATCAAACGGAAATGTGCTCCGTAACAAATCTTCTAAGGCCAATTCATGTACTTCGCCCTGCAGCTGCATAGATCCTTGCCCCTGTTTTCGCACCATTTCTTCGGTTAATTTTTTTTGATCATCAAGCTGCTTTTTTAATTCCAGCATCTGCATCTGATGTTCTTTTTCTTTTAAGGAATTACGTTCATTCTCCTGCCTCTTAATTTGTTCTGTAAATTGCTCCCGCTCTTGTAGTAGTTTTTTTTGAATTGTAATTTCAAGTTCCGCTTCTTTATTTTTTATCTCTTTTTCTTTTAACAAAAATTCTAATTCTTTGCCTTGACTCTCTTTTAATTTTAGTGATTTTTCGGTTAGCTCCTTATTTAACAGCTCCATTTGCATTTGCATTTCAGAAGCCGCTTTTTTAATAGCTTCCTGTTCTAATACTGACTTTTGAAGCTTGACTTTATCTGCAATAATGCTTTCCTGATCTTCCTGTTGCTTTTTTACAAGCTCTAGTTGCTTTTCTAAAAGGCGTTCTTTATCTGCTAAGTCTTTTTGATCTTTATTAAAACGCTCAACATATCGCGCTTTTATTTTACCTTCTATCTCAGCGGAAATAGCGTCTCCCGGCTGAAATTCATGTTTGCAATTGGGGCATTTAACGGTGGATAGCGTACTCATGATCAGATAATAATTTTAAACTAAATTAGTTGAAATTCCCGGGAAAAAGAAAAATTGCACAAGACGTATTGAAGACAAAATTAAATATACTCGTTGAGTTTCTTTATTAAAATGTCCATTCCTTCAACTGCTTTCGCTTTTATAACCGTCAAATTTTTAATGTAATCTAAATTAAAATCTCCCGGGTCAATTAAAAATTTGGGTGTAGAGCTGTCTACCACATGAATAAGGTTGGCGGCCGGGTATACATTTAAAGAAGTTCCTATAGTAATAAAAATATCCGCTTGCTCTGTAAGGGCTGTTGCTGTATCCATTTCAGGAACCGCTTCTCCAAACCATACAATATGCGGACGAAGTTGGGAGCCGTCCTCGCTAAGATCGCCCTGCTTTATTTCCCACTCTTTAAGATCATATATTAAATGATTAGAAATACTGCTGCGGCTTTTCATAATTTCGCCGTGAAGGTGTAATACTTTTTTACTGCCGGCGCGTTCATGCAGATCATCTATATTTTGGGTAATTACCTGCACATCAAATTTCTTTTGCAATTCTGCAACAAGTTTGTGGGCCTCATTGGGAGCCGCTTCCATTACCTGTTTACGGCGTTGGTTATAAAAGTCTAATACTAATTTTTGATTTTTAGTCCATGCATCGTAAGTGGCAACTTCTTCTATTTTAAATTCTTCCCATAGTCCGCCGGCATCTCTGAATGTTTTGATCCCGCTTTCCGCACTCATTCCCGCACCGCTAAAAACAACTATCTTTTTTTTCTTCATTTCCGTAACAAATAAACTTTAAACAATCTACAAACATTGTATAGATTATGTTTTAGCTTATTTTAAATTTACACAAAAATATATAATTCATTACTAATTATGTGTTTTCCAAACACTAAATATTTAAAAACCGAATAATTTAATTACACTTAAACTCAAACCACTTATGAAATTTTTTATTGATACGGCAAATTTAGGACAGATCAAAGAAGCGCAAGAACTTGGCGTATTAGACGGGGTAACGACTAATCCATCCTTAATGGCTAAGGAAGGCATTAAAGAGCAGGATAATATTTTAAAGCATTATGTAGATATTTGTAAAATAACCACCGGCGACGTAAGCGCAGAGGTTATTGCCACTGATTTTGAAGGCATGGTGCGTGAAGGTGAAGCTTTGGCAGAACTACATGAGCGTATTGTGGTAAAAATACCGATGATAAAAGAGGGCTTAAAAGCCATTAAATATTTCAGCGAAAAAGGTATTAAAACAAACTGTACATTGGTGTTTTCTGCAGGGCAAGCTTTATTAGCGGCTAAAGCAGGTGCTACGTATGTTTCTCCATTTGTTGGCCGCTTAGATGATATAAGCCAGGACGGAATGGAATTAATTGCAGATATTCGTTTAATTTTTGATAACTACAATTACCAAACAGAAATTTTAGCAGCTTCTGTGCGTCATCCGTTACACATTATACAATGTGCTAAATTAGGCGCAGATGTTATTACAGCACCACTTTCGGCTATTGCTGCTTTATTAAACCACCCTTTAACGGATAAAGGTTTAGCGCAGTTTTTAGCAGATGCAAAGAAATAATTTTTAGTTTTAAATTGATAAGAAAAGCTTCGCTTATGTGGAGCTTTTTTTATTTAACCACATAGGTACATAGAAACCATAGATTTTTAAAAGTTTAAGAAAAGAAATGGTAGATCCAACTTTATAACCTTACTATTAGTAGCTTTTTATCTCTTCTATGTGCCTATGTGCTTAAACCCTTATACAAACCCCAACTTGTAATGCACCACCTTTTTCATTTCGAAAAACTCTTCCGCAAAATAATTTTTAAGATCATAAAACGCAGCTTTAGCATAATGAGGGCCAAACTCTTCTTTAAGATCTCCGCCTTTTAAATATAAAATTCCGTTTGGCAGGTCATTAAAATTTTCTTTTAAAACTTTACGGTAAATCCAGTTATAAAATTCAGGGAACTCAGTCACCGCACGGCTTACAATAAAATGATACCGATCGTTGATTTTTTCTGCACGCTCGTGTTGCGCAGTTACATTAGTTAAACCCAAACCGGCTGCCACTTCCTGCACTACTTTTATTTTTTTCCCGATCGAGTCTACTAAATGAAAGGTGGATTCCGGAAACATAACTGCTAAAGGAATTCCCGGGAAACCGCCGCCTGTGCCTACATCAAGGATCCTAGTGCCGGGTTTAAATTGGATCACCTTCGCAATCCCTAAAGAATGTAAAATGTGACGCTCAAACAAAAGATCAATATCTTTACGGGATACAACATTGATCTGCGCATTCCAATACAGGTACAGCTCGTACATTTTTTCAAATTGCTGCTGCTGATGTGCTGTAAGGTCGGGAAAGTATTTAAGAATGATATCGGGTTTCAAAATAACTAAATTTTATTTTCTTGATTTTTAAGAATGTTGTATAAAAACTCTCTTGCTCTGAATAACTGTGCTTTTACAGTGCCAACAGGCAGCTCGAGTTTGCCGGCAATTTCTTCATAGCTCAGTTCTTCATAATAACGCATTTGCACAAGTTCCTTATATCGAGGTTTTAATTTATCCACAACATCCCTCAACAATTCAACCTTTTGTTTTTTAATAATGTGTTCTTCCGGATCGGGAGTTTGTGATTTAATGTTTTTAGAAAATTCCTGACCTTCGTCGTTTTCCATTTTAGTATCAAGAGAAAGCGCTGTATTTTTTTTCTTATTTCTTAAAAAATCGATGGCATTATTACTGGCAATTTTAAACAGCCATGTGCTAAAAGCATAAGTAGGCGTGTATTGCTCTAATCGTTTAAAAGCCCTGCCAAAGGCTTCAATGGTAAGGTCTTCTGCATCATCTTTATTATTACACATTCGCAACATAGTAAAATAAACCGATTCGCGGTAACGGTGTAATAATTCCGCATAGGCCTTTTGGTCGCGCTTGTGTAAAGCCAGTTGTATGAGCTTATAATCATAAACGGCTTTGGTTGTTAATTTATCAGTTGGGTCCTGTGGCTCTAATTCTTCCATTTATTAGGCTTATGAAATAATTTGCTGATGTGAAAAATCGGGTAAACAATCAATAATATAAATTCATAAAAAAACGCCAATCCCCACATGTCAGTTTCGTTCAATTTCTTCGACGCTTTCCTAAAGATAATCATTTGCAGGGACATTTTCAAAACCATTCCTATCAATGCAGACACCGCAGTTTCACGGAAACATAATAGGGTAAAAAAGAAAATATGGAAAGCATATTGTAATGCATAACCAAGTGTTATTTTTGTTTTACTCGTTGCATTATAATGCGGCGCGGTGGTTAAATGACGTTGCTTTTGACGCTTCCAATCGATAAATGTTTTTTTGGCTAGAGAATAAGTTACTGCACTGGATGACACAACAACCGCTGTATTAGTGCTTGTACAGGCTTCATTAATAAACAGGTCGTCGTCGCCTGATTGAATATGGTAATGTTTTGAAAATCCTTTTTGTTTATAGAAAAGATCTTTTTTATAGGCTAAGTTGCGACCCACGCCCATATATCCTTTTCCTTTTAAAGCGGCAGACAGGTAATTAGAAGCTATTAAAAATGCATCGAACCGAATGAGTTTATTTAAAAATCCCGTTTCTTTTTTATAAGCACCATAACCTAATACAATGTCTTTTTCGGAAGTAAAACCGGCAGACATATCCCTGATCCAATATTCGTCGGCAGGAAAGCAATCAGCATCGGTAAACAGCAGGTTATTATACTGAGCGCCTTTTATACCAATCAATACAGCAAACTTTTTACCGTGCTTATAATAATCGTCCTCTTTAATGTTTACTTTTTTTAGGTTTGGAAATATTTTAGCGAATTCATCAATTACATTTTCGGTATTATCGATAGAGCAATCGTTTACTACGATAACTTCAAACACAGGATAATCCTGCACTAAAAATTTCGGTAAAAACTCGGTGAGGTTATCATCTTCATTACGTGCGCAAATAATAACCGAAACAGGTTCTTGTTTAATGGACCTTTCAGTTTCTTTTTTATTAGCTAAAGGAAAAACATTAATGATATAATGAATCATGATGCCAATAAAAGACAATCCAAAAGCAATTAACAAGAGCTCGCTTGCTCCAACCTCAACAAAACCGGGAAAATACATGTAGCAAAAATAGCATGCCGGAGGCTTACTAATAAATGTATATTTGTATTTATTAAACAAAGAAATTAACAATGCTAAAGGGAATAAAAGCGGTTATTTTTGATATGGACGGGGTAATTATTGATTCGGAACCACTGTGGCGCCGGGTTATGGTGCAAAGCTTTACGGAAGCGGGTATTCCATTTACTGAAAATGACTGTAGAATTACCACGGGTTTACGTTTTAAGGAAGTGGCAGCTTATTGGTTTAACAGGCATAACATAACGCATATTCAAATACCTGAATTTGACCTGTTAGTGATTGGTCGCCTTTCCGAATTGATCATAAAAGAGGGGGTTGCTATGAAAGGTGTTAACGCGGCCTTAGAGTTTTTAAAGCAGAAAAAATATAAAATAGCTATTGGAACTTCCTCAAACACTGCCTTTATGAACACGGTAATTGACACACTGAATATTCGTAATTATTTTGACGCGCTATGTTCGGCGGAATTTTTGAGTTTCGGCAAACCGCACCCCCAAGTATTTTTGAATTGTGCTGATCACATGGGCATCGACCCTAAAGAATGCCTTGTAATTGAAGATTCCATTAATGGTATTGTTGCCGCTAAAGCCGCGCAAATGAAGGTGATTGCCATTCCGGATGAAGAAAGCAAACATAATCCTAAGTTTGTTTTGGCAGATTATAGGTTGGAGTCGTTAGAAGAGCTGATTTAATGTTACGTCATTGCGAGGCACGAAGCAATCTCTTATACAATTTCTAGAATTTTGTATTCTTTATTCTTTACAAAAGAAACAAAAGTCAAGCGCGAACGCCAACTCACGCTTATGTACTCAAAAAGTCTAACTCCAAAAACGGCAGTTCCCTTTCTTTGTCCTATACCCATTGCACTATTACCAACGTGTGAAACCCGTATAATATACTATGATTTATTATTCAAAAATGAATGCAGGAGGGAGAATGTTATTACTTTACATACTAATTTATTCCATGCAATTTCTTAAAAAACTATTCAACGGCAACATGGCTTTAAACATTTTAGCCGCGTAGGAAGGGAAGTTTTTATTCATTACCTGTTCATCCGTTAAATCGTGTACTACAATAAAGCTTTTATGCTGAAGAAGGTCAATGTCAGGATGTGTTTTTTCGTAACCCTTTGGTGATGTTTTTAATTTATCATCATCCGACAAAGTTTTAAAATAGGTTTTAAACTCCTTCGCCGCCAAAATCTTTCTGAATTCTTTGCTGTTATAATCAATCTCTTGCCTGATGGCGGCAAGTACTTCAGGCATTGGCTGCCAGGTACCACCTGCTAAAAAGCTTTTTCCGGGTTCAATATGGATGTAATACCCGGGAATCATTGATTTTTTTCCGCCGGGGTTAATGCTTGCGCCCATATTTAATTTATAGGGAGATTTATCTTTGCTGAAACGCACATCTTTATTAATGCGGAACATGCATTTTTTAGCTTCCAACCCCATCAATAATTTATCATTGAGGATCGATTTTTCAATAACAGATGTCAGTATGGTTTCAAATTCCCCTTTAGCAATTTCATAGGTTTTACGGTTTTCGTCAAACCATTCTTTGCGATTATTATTTGCCAGTTGTTTTAAAAATTTCAGGATAGTTTCCATATAGTATATAACATTAAAAAATTGAATGTGTCGGGCGGCGCGTCTTAAAAAAATCCATAATTAAAACGGTATTTAAAAGCATACTCAAACAATAAAAAAAATCTTCTAAAGGAATAGAGAAAAAACGGATCCCCATATTTTCATTACCGTTATAATGCACTATCGGTAAACCTGTAATGAAGCCATCGAATATTAAAAAGGGAATTAGGGCTACAAAAAAGGAAAAGTAAAAGCGACCCGGTTGGTTGAACTTATAAAAAAAAGCCGCTATAAAAACAACTATAAAGCATATACCCGCATTAACAACGGTATAAATTTTATTATAAAATAAGATGCAGGATGCTAACGATAACACCAATACAATGATAGTGACAAGCTTTGGTTTGGTTACTATTTCTTTTCCTACATAAGTATTTAAACATTCATAAATAAAGGCGCAGGAATAAGGCACTACCACAAAAAACAAGACTTCTTCAACCGGTAAATTAAACACATATATACCGGTTATATACTTGGGGTTGAAGCTCCATACGCCATGCTCAGTAAAATACATATCCCACAACATAAACAGTACCGAATTAATTATAATGGCCGGCAGCAGGTATTTCCATAGTTTATAAAATGCAACTTTTTTATCAAAGCTCAGCGCTAAAGGAAAAATAACGCTAAAGAAATCGAGCAGCAGGTATGTATAATGAGAATTCATGATGTACACTCAAATATACTATTTTTTATAGCGGGTAAAAAAGTATAAAGCCGCAAAAAAAATGATCTGTATTATATAAAACCCTTTTGCAGTTAGATTAGGTTTTTTAGAAAGCTCTTTGTCTGCCAACAAATGAATTAAAAAAGAAATACAAAACCAGGCAATGTAATTTTGCAAAGGAATCGACCCGTTAACCCAATACCAAAAATTAAATTTTGCGGCACTTTGTTCCATTAAAAAATCAAGTCCTACCATTAATGCCGCGCCGCATAAGGCATTAATAACTATATTGGCAGATCTAAAAAACAAAGAAGTAGAATAGCTTAGCAACATCCAATTAAGGCCTATCAATAAGGGAACCGACAAAAATTTATAGCCAAGAGCTGATCCGTAATAATAGCGGCCAAATATAAACCCTGTTTTAACACCGATCACTTCAATAAAATATCCGGCTACGCCAATAACCAATAAGGTTGCGTAAAACTTAGATTTTGTTTGATTGCTCATTAATACTATTAAAAACGCGGACAGCAAGAGGTTAACCGGGGTAAGCGCGTTAAAAAAATGTGGGTTGATCAAAAAGCCAATAAAGCCCACTACATGAAAAACGGCAATAATGGTAAGAGTTATATGCTTTTTAAGAAACGTCATTCGTAACAATTAAATAATACTAAACTAAAATTAAAAGAGAATAAATTTAGTTTTTTTACCTTATAAATTATAAAAAACTATTGGCGCATAATTATTATATTTGGTTGATTATTGCGAACTCCAATACCATGCAAAAACAAAAAATCCCATACATAAACAGAGAAATAAGCTGGCTTTCATTTAACGATCGCGTATTACAAGAAGCATCCGATTCTACAACTCCCCTTATTGAACGTCTTAAATTTTTAGGAATATTCAGCAATAACCGTGATGAATTTTATCGCGTGAGAGTTGCTACGATCAACCGTTTATCAAAGCTCGGTAAAAAAGCAATTGCCGTTTACGGTGACGATCCGAAAGAGCTTCTGCAAAAAATGCAACGCAAAGTAATTGAACAGCAACAACGCTTTGAAGCCATTTACCAAGAACTGCTGCATGAGCTTGCAAAAGAAAATGTATTTATTATTAATGAAAAACAACTTAATAAAGAACAACAAGTATTTGTAAAAGATTATTTTCATAACGAGGTAGTATCTACTTTGTTCCCTATTATGGTAGATGAGAATAAAGCTTTTCCATATATGAAAGATAAATCGGGCTATTTATTTGTAAGACTGATCGCTAACAGCAGTAGGAATAAAAACAAATATGCGCTTATTGAGATTCCTTCTAAAACAACATCCCGTTTTATTATCTTACCCCAGGAAAAAAACAAAAAATACATTATTCTGCTCGATGATATTATAAGGTTTAATGCTAATGAAATGTTTTCCGTATTCGGTTACACTGTAAAAGAAGCCATTAATATAAAATTAACCCGCGATGCTGAATTAGATATTGACCAGGATGTGAGCAAAAGCATGCTGGAAAAAATTTCTAAAAGTGTGAAAGACCGCAAAAAAGGCCAGCCTGTGCGTTTTGTATACGACAGTAATATGAGCCGTGAAATGCTCGGTTTTATTATGAAAAAGTTGGGAATGGATAAAAAAGACAATGCCATTCCGGGGGGACGTTACCATAATTTTAAAGATTTTATACGGTTCCCTACAGTAGGTGAAAAGAAATTAGTTTATGACCATCCTACACCGCTTGATCATAAATACTTAACCGACATACATACAAGCATTTTACAGGTAGTTAAGCAAAAAGATATTTTACTGCATTACCCTTACCATACATTCGATCATATTATTACCTTACTGCGAGAGGCTTCTATTGATCCTACGGTTGAATCCATAAAAATAACGTTTTACCGTGTTGCCGATTCTTCTAAAATTGCCAATGCCCTAATTAATGCCATTAAAAACGGAAAAAAAGTAACTGTACTGGTAGAATTACAAGCCCGCTTTGATGAAGAAAATAATATTTACTGGGCCAACAAGCTCCAGGAAGAAGGTGCTACGGTTATTTATGGGGTGCCGGGCTTAAAAGTGCACAGTAAATTATTTTTAATTACGACCCGTGTAAACGGTAAAGAGATAAAATACGCTCATATCGGTACCGGAAATTTTAATGAAAAAACAGCAAGGATTTATACTGATTTTACATTGTTGACAGCCGATAAAAATATTACGGAAGAAGTAACGCATGTGTTTGACTTTTACACCAATAACTTTAAAACGGGTGCATACAAGCATTTAGCAGTAGCGCCCTTTTTTATGCGCCATACATTTGTTAACCTTATTAATAAGGAAATAGAAAATGCAAAGGCAAAAAAGAACGCTTATATGATCCTTAAAATGAACAGCCTCGTTGACAAAGACATGATCACCAAGCTGTATGAGGCTTCACAGGCAGGCGTTAAAATTACGTTGATCGTACGCGGTATCTGTTCGTTGGTGACGGAAATACAGGGGTTTAGTGATAATATTAAAGCATACAGCATTGTAGATAAATATTTAGAGCACGCGCGGGTTTTTATTTTCGGGAATAACGGCGACGAAAAAATATACATTACTTCGGCAGATTGGATGAGCCGGAACTTGGACAGCAGAAGCGAAGTAGCAGTGCCCATATACAGCCCCGAAGTTAAGAAACAAATAAAAGATATTATTGATATACAATTATCAGGAAATACCAAAGTACGTATATTAGACAGGCTTCAACAAAACTTTTACATTACTCCTCAGTTGGGGGAGAAAAAAGTAAGGGTTCAGGATGAAATTTATAATTATTTAAAAAAAGATAAAGAAGCTTATGCTAAAACGCTGACTCTTTCAAAAAAACACCTGCCCTCATTATGATATTCGCAGCTGTAGATATTGGAAGTAACGCCATGCGCTTATTGTTTTGCAGAGCTTATGAAGTAAACGGTAAGCCTGTTTTTAGTAAAGAAGAGTTAATACGCGTACCAATACGTTTAGGAGAAGATGTATTTTTGAACGGAAAAATTTCGGAAAGAAAAGCGGAAAAATTAATTACTGCCATGCGTGCTTTCAGCGAGCTTATTAAAGTGTACGAGGTAAATGCTTACAGGGCTGTAGCTACAAGTGCCATGCGTGATGCATCAAATGGGTTGGAAGTTATTGAACGCATTAAAAATGAGGCAGCTCTTACCGTTGAAATTATTGACGGAAAGTTAGAAGCACAGTTAGTGTTCTCTAATCATATAGAAGAAATGCTTAACCCTAAGCATGCGTACTTGTACATTGATGTAGGCGGTGGCAGTACAGAGCTTACACTTTATTACAATCACAAAGTAATGGCCTCTAAATCCTTTAATATCGGTACTGTGAGAATGTTGTTGGATAAGGTTGAGAAAGATGAATGGGACCGCATGAAAGACTGGATCAAAACAACCACGTTCGGCGTTCGACCCTTAAATGCGATTGGTTCGGGCGGTAATATTAATAAGATCTTTAAAATGACTAAGAAAGATAATAAAAGTCTTAGTTATAATAAACTGAAAGGCATTAACGACATGCTTAATTCTTATACCTATAATGAACGTGTGGAAGTATTAGGTTTAAAACCTGACAGGGCCGATGTAATTATACACGCTTCGAAAATATTTATCACGATCATGAAAACGGCTGATATAGAAAATATATTTGTACCGCAAATTGGTTTGTCGGACGGTATTGTACATGACTTATACGATAAGGCAAAAGCGAGTAATAAGGCCGGTAATTTTAGTAAATAATTACTTTTCCGCTAAATAAATAGACGCCAGGCCCATTCCCACAGGGCTAAAACTTGCATTTTTATATCCTACTTTTTGTAGTATGGCCGTAAAGCGTTCGTTATCCGGGAATGCTTTGATAGACTCCGGTAAGTAAGTATACGCTCTTGTATCTTTAGAAAATAATTTACCTAACGTAGGGGTAATGTATTTAAAATGAAAATTATAAAATTGCTTAACCGGAAATTTGCGAGGCGAGGAAAACTCGAGGATACAAAGTTGGCCGCCCGGCTTTAAGATACGGAGTATATTTGTTAATCCTTTTTCCAAATTCTCAAAATTTCGTACACCAAAGCCAATGGTAATGGCATCCATTGAATTACTTGGCAGATCGCAAGTTTCGGCATCCCCGTACTTTAATGTAATTTTTTTATCGAGGCTTAGCTTCGTAATTTTTTCCCTCCCAAACTTCATCATTCCTTCGCTGATATCAATGCCGATAACAGAAACAGGACTCAATGTTATGGCCTCAATAGCGAAATCAGCGGTTCCTGTAGCCACGTCTAAAATATATTTTGGATTTTTAGAAGCGATGCGTTTAATACATTTTCTTCTCCACCCCTTATGAATGCCCAAGGATAATAACGAATTTAAAAAATCGTAACGAAAGGCGATGTTATCAAACATCTGAGCTACCTGCTCTTTTTTTGATTCAGTAGTATTGTAAGGGGTTATTGGTTCCATTTTTGTTTCTCGCAGATCTCGCGGATTTTCGCATATTTATAAAAAACTATTTTTGAATTATCAGCGCAGATTTGCGAGGTCTGCGGGATAAATTACTTCACAAAGTCAAGCTTCAAGCACTCTTCCAACAACTGTTCTTTATTGATAGGCACCACTCCTATCTGTTCGCACACCAAGCCGCCTGCCAAATTTGATATGGATGCCATAACAACCGGGTTAACATGCAAGGCCATTAATAGTGCCGCTACG
Organism: Bacteroidota bacterium; assembly: GCA_025362395.1. GTDB lineage: Bacteria > Bacteroidota > Bacteroidia > B-17B0 > Aurantibacillaceae > UBA4416. The sequence goes on along the minus strand of JANYGK010000089.1, from coordinate 16,079 downwards.
CTAATCACTGTATCTCCCGCGCCGCTTACATCAGCAATGCTGCGAATGTGGGCAGGAATGTGTTCTTTAATCGAACGTGAGTTAGTGATTACACCTTTTTCGGCTAACGTTACCAATGCTGTATCAAATTTTTGTTTTACACGAAAGCTGCTGATAGCACGTTGCAGTTCATTTATATTATCAGAACTGATGTCCATTTTTAAACCCTCACGTAATTCCTTTAAATTCGGTTTAAATAAAGTAACACCTTTATATGAATTAAAATTCCTGGTTTTAGGGTCTACACAAGTTGGTATTCCTTTACTCTTTGCTAATTCTACTACTTTGCTGATGAGCTTTGGCGTAATTAATCCTTTGTTATAATCTTCAAATAAAATAACGTCAATTTTGTCGTGCTGAATAATATACGAGATCAGTGTAATGAGTTGTTGAGTTTCAGCCGGCGTAATATCTTCTTCAATCTCTTCATCAATACGCAGTAACTGGTGATTGTTTCCTATAACACGGGTTTTTTCGGTAGTAATACGGTCACGTGATTTTAAAATTCCTTTTTGACTTAATTTTTGTTTTTTCAACAGGTCTAAAAAAGCTTGGCCTTCAAAATCAATTCCTATAACGGAGCATAACACCGGGTTAGCTCCCATAGCTTGTATGTTCAATGCCACATTAGCGGCGCCTCCCAAACGTTTTTCTTTTTTCTGGATCGCAATGATTGGAACAGGTGCCTCCGGGGAAATGCGGTTTACTTTTCCCCACATGTAACTGTCAATCATAACATCGCCAATAATAAGAACATTTAAATTACTAAACGACCTGAATATTTCGCGGATGTGTTCTTTTTTTACGGATAATTTTTTCATTTACTCTTTATAATTTTGAAACCACATAGTCACATAGAATTATATAGTTTTTTATTTCAATAGACTAAGTTTATAGCTTAGATTAGTCTTTATCTCTTCACTCCCTTAAGTCTTTTAAATCTTTACTTAAGTTTCTCAATTGCTTCTTTCATTCGTTTCAATGCTTCCGTTAATTTATCTTCTGAGGTTGCATACGAAAACCGAATGTATTTATCGTCACCGAAAGCAGCTCCCGGCACCAATGCCACATGCGCTACATCCAATAAAAACATGGAAAGATCGGTTGCATTATTAACCGTAAACCCGTTATATGATTTACCGAATAAAGCTGATACTTCAGGATACACATAAAACGCGCCTTGCGGTGTATTTGTTTTAAATCCGGGAATTTCTTTCATTAACTCCAACACTAAATTTCTTCTTTTCAAAAATGCATCCCGCATGTAATGGGTGCTTTCTGCCGGCAGTTCCATTGCGGCGTGCATCGCTTTTTGAGTAATGCTGCATGTTGCAGAGGTAAACTGGCCCTGCATTTTATCGCATGCTTGTGCTATCCATTTTGGAGCAGCCATAATTCCGCCTCTCCACCCCGTCATCGCAAAGCCTTTAGAAACGCCATTTATAGTAATCACTCTTTCTTTGATCTCAGGAAACTGGGCCATACTTTCATGTCCGCCGATAAAATTAATGTGCTCATAAATTTCATCGCTCATAATGTAAAGCTCTTCGTGCTGTTTAACCACATCGGCTATTGCTCTTAATTCTTTTTTGCTGTAAACGGAACCGGTAGGATTACATGGGGTGCTGAACATCATCATTCGTGTTTTTGGAGTAATGTGTGCTTTTAACTCTTCCGCTGTAATTTTAAAATCATTTTCAAGTGTTGTATTAATAATAATAGGTACACCTCCCGCCAATTTTAATATCTCTAAATAACTTACCCAAAAAGGCGCAGGAATAATTACTTCATCGCCGGGGTTTATTAAACATAATACGGCATTGGCAATACTTTGTTTAGCACCTGTTGAAACCACAATATCATCGGGAGAATAATCCAAATTATTATCGCGTTTAAATTTTTGCGCAATAGCCCCGCGTAATTCTACATACCCGCTCACATGTGTATAGTAACTAAAGTTATCGTTTATTGCTTTAATCGCTGCTTGCTTTATCACTTCCGGTGTGGCAAAATCAGGCTCACCTAAACTAAGGCTTATAATATCTATACCCTCTGCTTTTAATTCGCGGCTTTTACGGGCCATAGCAATGGTTTGTGATTCTGAAATAAGATTTACTCTATCTGATAAATGTGTCATTAACCGGGTTTTAAAATGCGTAACAAATCTAACAATTTGAACAACATGTCACACTTAATTTCTATTAATTTATTGAGTAAAATGTTATCAAATTCATTTGTAATTATGTGCCGGATTAGCTAATTTTCAAACTATCAAACCATCCATTTTATATGAACTATTGGCTAATAAAATCAGAACCTTTTAAATACAGTTGGGAGCAATTTAAAAAAGATAAAATTACGCATTGGGATGGTGTCAGAAATTACGCGGCACGCAACAATCTCAGGGATATGAAAAAAGGCGATCTTGCTTTTTTTTATCACAGTAATGAGGGACTTTGTATAGTAGGGATTGCAAAGGTTGTAAAGGAACATTACCAAGACCCCACAACCAAAGAAGAAGCATGGCTCGCGGTAGATTTTGCCCCGTTTAAAACTTTAAAAAAATCGGTTACTTTAGTGCAGATTAAAGAAGATGAACACTTAAAAGAGATGCAGTTGGTAAAGCTGTCCCGTTTATCGGTAGGTATTGTGAAGCCGGAAGAATTTGATAGGATCTGTATGCTTGGAGGATTAGGCTAATTTTAATATACTGCAATTTGAAACAATAAAAACACTAAACTAAATTTTATGAAAAAGATCACAACAGCATTAGCACTATGTCTATCTATGTCATTTTTTGCGCAAAAAGGGCCTTTCCCGGCGCTTGCAGGTCACACGTTGGAGGGAAGCGTGATAAGCCTGCCTTTAGCGGGAACTAAAAAATTTACGGTGGTAGGTATTTGCTTTAAACGAAGCGCGGAAGAAAATTTAAAAACATGGATTCAACCTATGTACGATACATTTGTAGCAAAAGCCAAAGGCACCGATTATTTTGATGTGGCAAATTATTACGATGTTAATTATTATTTTATTCCTTTGATCAGCGGGTTCAAAAAAGCGGCAGCCGATTTTAAAGCGGCTACTCAAAAAGACCTTTGGAAAAATGTAATTGATTGCGACACCGATATTAAATTATTAAAAGAGCAACTAAAGCCTGCAGACGAAGGCCTGCCTTATTTTTATGTAATTGATACCAACGGAAAAATAGTGGAAGTAGTATCCGGAAAATTCAGCGAAGATAAAATGGATAAGATCCAGGACGCGATTGATTAACATGAAAATACTCGCATTTTCTGACATACATTTCCCTTCTGTATTATTTAAGAAAAATAAAGAATCGGAAAAAAAGTATTTTTTAAAAGAAAATAACGAATTAAAAAACCTCACAACCTTTATTAAATCTTCTAAAATTGAGTTGGTACTTCTTGCAGGAGATGTAATGGGTGATTTAGGCAAAGATGTTTTCTTTGGTGCATTTAGTTGGTTGGTTGAATATTTAGAGGAAAATGAGGTAACCACATATTACATCCAAGGAAATCATGACATCGACGAGAGCTACCTAAAACTCTCAAAATCAACAGATAACAACAATTACGTTAAAGATATTTCCGGAAAATTAATAAATTATAATGGGTTAAAAATATTAGGTCTTTCTTTCTTTGATACTGAGAATAAAACGAAATTAAAAAAAATTATTTCTCAAAAAAACAAGATAGATATTCTTTTATGTCATTGCCAAAATGGAAGAAGACCTTTTTTATTTGAATTTGACACAAAATATATTATTACCGGGCATTTCGATCGGCAATTTTACTATATCGAAAATAAAGTTTTTATCTCTTTTCAAGGTAGCGAATCTTATAGTATTATTGAATTCAAAAAGAAAAGTAATAATATTAATTTATATGAAAATAAAACTAATGACAAATTTTTCGACTCTAATCCCAATATTTGGAAAGCCGTATTAAAAAACGAAAATATAGTATGGAAATCTGATAGTAATATTCCTATCTCGGTATTTAAAAATAAGAAAACTACATCGGGGTCTGATCTTCAAACTATATGGAAACAACATTTTGAAGTTGTTAAATATTTTAATTCGTTCGGTTATTCAAAAGCATTTGAAAGCTGTATTCCTCTATTATTAAAAATAAAATCTGATTTTAAAGCTACATCAAATATTTCTGATGAACTAAAAATAAAATGCAAGGAAAATAGATTTAATATTCACATACCGGTTTCTACTCAAACTGATTTTTTAGGTCAAGAATGCCACAAGAAATTAAATTCAAAAAGCTAATATGATAAAAATATCTTGCAAAATCTATATATACTTTATCATTCTATGCTTTGCCAATACTGCTGTCTCCCAAACCAATCCTATTCAGGTTTTATCAAAGTACATTAAAATAAAAAGTGTTTCCGGCAACGAAAAAGCTGCCGGACAATACATGAAAAAATTGTGTGAAGATTTTGGTTTATATACAACCGTTTTTTCTGATACAGATTCTTCTTATAATTTTTGCGCCTCTCTTTTACCTTTAGAAAAAAACTATCCTTCTGTTCTTTTGATCAATCATTTGGATGTAGTGCCTGTTGATGAAAACGGAAATTGGAAACATCCCGCTTTTTCCGGAACGGTAGATAAAGACACCTTATATGGCCGCGGAGCGATTGACATGAAAGGTTTAGCGGTAATTCAGTTATTTGCATTAAAAAAAATGAAAGAAAGAGGCGTCTCCGATTCATTAAAAACAAATAGTATTATTTTGTTTTTATCGGGCGAAGAAACCGGCGGCCAAAATGGTGCAGCCAAAATGATTAAGCCCGATATTTTAAATCAATTAAACCCCTTAGTTGTATTTGGCGAAGGCGGCGGTGGATTAAAAGGTGTGATTGATGGCAAAGAAAACGAACTGTGTTTTTTTGTTTCAAATGCCGAGAAAAAAAGCCTGTGGATAAAGCTGGAAGCAACCGTTAAATCTCATGGACATGGCTCCGTGCCTTCTTCTAAAACAGCTAACCGTTTATTATTAAAAGCTATTCAAAAAATTGAAAATACCGAAGAGCGTATTATCATTGATAAAAATGCAGAGCAAACGTTTAAAGCCTTGGGTAGTATTATAGGTGGCTACAAAGGCTTTATTTTAAAACATATTAACTGGTGGCTTTTTAAACCTCTGCGTAGGAAAGTAATTCACTCGAACGAAGCATTGCAAACCCTGGCAACCAACTCCTATCAGTTAACACAGATTCTAAATCCACAGGGCGCTGTCAACCAGGTATCACAGACTGCCACTGCTTACTACGACTGCAGGCTATTACCTAATAAGTCGGAAAAACCTTTTTTGATGAAATTATTATTTCGGATTGTTGATCCAAGGATAAAGATTACCATTCTTGACGAGTCGCCCGAAGCTGAAACATCTAAATTAGATATTCATTATGAGCGGCTAAAACAATCTTTACAAAACACTTTCCCTACTGCACACATTATTCCTTTGTTATTTCCGGCAACAACAGATAACAGTTATTTTAGAAATGTATTAGTGCCTGCTTTTGGCGTTTTGCCTTTTGAACTAAATCAAGGCATGGTTGAAAGTGTTCACGGCAATAATGAGAAAATCCCTGTAATAGCTATAGAACAAGGGATTAAGGTATATGAAGATTTGCTTCTCTTCTATCAAAAATAGGCATTAAAAAAACCTGATAAGGCGTCGTTCTTACCAGATTCCTAAACAAAACAACAGCCCTAATGATTTTTTTGCTTTAAAAATAAAGTGAAAAGAAAAAAACCTAAAACAAACACACATACAACCGGTAACGCAAACTGGTAATCGATGGAAGAAATAATAGTATTCATAACGTATATATTTAGAGTGTTAGACAATTCTAAATGATTATACATACGTCGTTTCCTAAAAGTTCAGGGTAATATATAAGTGGCTGTGTTTTTAAAATAAGTGGTCGGTTTAATACGGTTTAATTAAAAAGCCCTTTCCAGTTTATATTCTGAAAGGGCTTTGCATTAATTTCTATCAATTATTGAAGAAGACTCAATAAGGGTTTCCTGTCAATAAAGCCGCCGCCAATTAAATCATCGCCTTCATAAATAACGGCACTTTGCCCGGGAGCAATGCCTGTAGCCGATTCGTGAAATACAATGTTTAATTTATTGTCAATAGTGTTGATCGTGCTTAAACGCCCTACATCCTTGTAACGGATTTTTGTTAAAGCAACAAAATCCTGTGGCAGAGTATCGTATTTAATTAAATTAAAATCTCGCACATTAATTTCCTGTTCTTTCAGATCTTCTAAATCACCTAACACAACCGTGTTTGTTTCCGGAATAATTTCTTTTACAAAAACAGGTTCGCCCATTGCCAAATCCAAACCTTTACGTTGACCAATGGTATAGAAAGGATAACCGCGATGGGTCCCTACTTTTTTTCCTTTATATACATAATCTCCGCCTTCTACACTTGCTTCAAGGTTTGGTAAACGGTGTTTCAAAAAAGAACGGTAATCATTATCAGGTACAAAACAAATATCATAGCTCTCGCTTTTGTTGGCAAGGTCAATGAAGCCGGCATCTTTAGCCATTTGTTTTATTTCGGGTTTTTTATATTTGCCTAACGGAAACATGGTGCGTTGTAAACTCTCTTGCCCCAACCCCCACAATACATAAGTTTGATCTTTAGTTTGATCCAATCCCTTAAAAATAACTTTACGGTTATTTTCTTCTCTTACCTGCGCATAATGACCGGTTGCAATAAATTCGCAATCCAACATATCCGCTCGCTTTAAAAGCGCCTCCCATTTAATGTGCGTATTACATAATACACAAGGGTTGGGCGTACGGCCCGCTAAATATTCTTCTACGAAATTATTGATGATATGATCTCCGAATTCGGCGCGTATATCTAATATATAATGCGGAAAACCAAATGTTACTGCCATGGAACGCGCATCATTAATACTGTCCAGGCTACAACAACCTGTCTCTTTTTTACTGCTGCCCGACGTTTCGTAATCCCATGTTTTCATAGTAATGCCGATCACTTCATATCCTTGTTCATGTAACATCATGGCTGCAACGGAACTATCTATCCCACCACTCATTGCCACCAGTACTTTTCCGTGTTTGCTCATTTCTTTCTTTTTTAAACCACATAGGAGTATATAGTTTTTTAATAGTAATCTTTTAAACAGCCATTATTACTTAATGTTTATTTAATAAATTTATTTAGTTGCTTTAGGTGCAGGTTTAGTTGGTTTAGGTTTTTGATTTACGGTTCCTTTCGGTGCAGTTTTCGGTTTTTCATCCGCCACTTTATTTTTATTAAAAAAAGCATCTGTTTCCGTTTTGTTTGCCAACTCTCCTGCTTTGTATAATTCTTTTTCACTTACTTTACCTGTAGATGTTCTATAAATCCAAGGCCCGGTTTTTTTTCCGTTCTTATAATATCCAACGGCTGCTGCAATACCATTAGGGAAATAATAGGCGTTTTTACCGTCCATTTGCCCGTTTATATAAGTACCTTCTCCTTTTACCGTACTTTTATCAAAGTACAATTTAAAAGGTCCGTCTTGCACATCCATCTTATAATTCCGTTCTTCACTTACTACACCATCCGGAAAATACACTACTTCTTTTCCGTTCTTTTTACCCATTACAAATATTTCTCTTGATAACAATACGCCTTTATCATCAAAATAGGTCCATACCGAATCTTTTTGCTCATTAATATATTTTCCGTAAGCCATTTTTTTACCTGTTGGATGAAACATGGTTGAATAAGCTACTTTCCCATCTTGCTTAAAACTCATGATCACCTTCACACTGTCAAACGGGTAATAGTATTTAAATATTCCCTGCGGCTTATCATCTTTAAACAACCCTTCATAAATAAGCTTATTTGTTTTATCGTCTTTCTTTTTCCAATACCCTTGTTTTTTACCCGAAGCATCTAAAGTTTGAGCATAGCCCCACACACAAAGCAAAATCATGGAAATAATAAGAATGGTTTTGATCATAAAATTGGTTTTTAACTATAACCGTTTCAGGCCGCAAAGTTACATTATTTTGTTGTTTTTTAATCCAAAATTTATAAGGATAGGTTATATACACACCGAATGTGTTTTTTTAATAAAAAAGGCTTATCTGTCGCAACAGATAAGCCTTTCAACAAAAACCTTAAAAATTAAACGTTATAGGGCCGCAGCTTCTTCCGCTAAAGCATTAATGATTTTACTTTCTATTTCTTGGGCAAGGTCCGGATTTTCCGCAAAAATCGCTTTTACCGAATCTTTTCCTTGTCCCAATTTAGTTTCTTCATAACTAAACCATGATCCGCTTTTTTTAATGATGTTTTTTTCCACACCAATATCAATGATCTCGCCTACTCTGCTGATCCCTTCGCCAAACACAATGTCAAATTCAGCCATACGGAAAGGAGGAGCCAGTTTATTTTTAACCACTTTTACACGAGTCCTGTTTCCGGTTACCACATCTCCGTCTTTTATCTGGCTTATTCTGCGAATATCTAAACGAATGGTTGCATAAAATTTTAAGGCGTTTCCACCGGTAGTGGTTTCAGGATTACCGAACATCACACCAATTTTTTCACGTAACTGATTAATAAAAATACAGCAACAGCCCGTTTTATTAATAGTACCCGTTAATTTACGTAATGCTTGGCTCATTAAACGAGCTTGCAGACCCATTCTGCTGTCGCCCATTTCACCTTCTATTTCCGCTTTAGGCGTTAACGCTGCTACTGAATCTATTACCACTAAATCAACAGCGCCTGAACGAATCAGGTTATCCGCAATCTCTAAGGCTTGTTCGCCATTATCGGGTTGTGATATTAATAAGCTCTTAACATCGACTCCCAGTTTTTGTGCATAAAACCGATCGAACGCATGCTCCGCATCAATTATAGCGGCTATTCCGCCTGCTTTTTGCACATTGGCAATAGCATGTATTGCTAATGTTGTTTTACCGGAAGATTCCGGCCCGTAGATCTCAACCACACGGCCTCTCGGCAAACCACCGATCCCTAAAGCTATATCAAGGCCTAATGAACCTGTAGAAATTGAATCCATAGGTTCTACCTGTGTATCTCCTAATTTCATTACTGTTCCTTTTCCATAAGTTTTTTCCAACTTATCCAAGGTTAATTGTAATGCTTTTAATTTTTCGCTGCCAACGGTTTTCTTTTCTAAAGTGTCAACCGCCTCGTCTGTTTTTTTTGCCATGATATATATTTAGTTTTAAGTTACAATTTAAATTTTGAGAGCTATTAACAAATTTATAACACCTTTCAAATTCTTCTACAAATCTAAAACAAAAACGAAGCAAGTTGTTGCTATAAATTGTAGCATTACTAAAAATATCAATTAAATCAATAGTTACAAAGGCTAAAATTATTTTAAGAAAATGAGCCGCTGCTGTTTTTTAACTTGATCTAAATCCATTAAAAATGCCGTCAGGATAATTACCCGGACGGCATAAGCAATAAATAGTATAAATAATTTTGACTATTTCTTTTCTTTTTTTGCTTCTTTTTTAGCTTCCTTTTTAAAGAACCTTCTTAATAAAAAGTTATGCTGCAAGGCTTCCAAATCTTTATCCAATTTTTGAGAACCGGTTTCTAAATTTTTTATAGTGGCTTTCATATTAGCGCCTGTTTCCTCATCATGCAATAAAAGACCAATGGTAGTTTTAGGATTGTTGCTCGCTTGTTTTAATCCTGAAATAAATCCTGACGCCGTATCCGCTATTTGATTTAATTCTTTTACGGTTGATTTAAGCGAATTAAACATAACGGTATCCGTAACTAAATCATTAGCAAAAGTTCCTTTTTTATTTAATTTAGTTGTAAAAACAGTTAGTGAAGACATAAGCTGTTGGGCTCTGTCAGAAGCATTTTTGAGAGACATAGTTGTTGCTTCAATATTTTTATAAACCGATTCATCCTTTAATAACCGCCCAATTGTGCCTTCACCCGCGGCTAGTTTTTTACTAATCGTTTTAAAGTCACTTGTAATAGAAACTAAATTCACATTATTTTCCTGCAAGGTATTCATCATGTCTTCGGTTGAAAATGTTTTCTCAACACTCAGTGTATCATCTTCTGTTACAGGGCCTGCCTTGGAAGTACCGCCATAAATCACAATAATTTTATTTCCGATCAACCCATCCGAGCTGATCTTTACTTTAGCATCTTTACGAATGTATTGTTGGGCGTTCTGATCAATATTCATAATTACTTTTACTTGCGAAGCGCCATAAAAATCAACCTTTTTAACGGTTCCTATTTTTACGCCCGAAAACCAGATGTTACTGCCTTTTTGCAATCCATTCACATCATCAAACAAGGTGGTGACCCGCATTTTTTTGGAAAATGTTTGATGTATATTACCGATGACTAAAATACCGGCAATTAAAAATGTCAAGCCTAGTATTACGAAAGCGCCAACTATTACGGCTCTCTTATTTGGTGATGTTGTATTCATAGCTATTGTATAAAATTGTAATTATAAAAACTTTGTACCCGTGCATCGTTTACATTAAAAACGTCTTCAAACGATCCTACTTTTAAAAAGGTTCCGTCAAGTAACATGGCAACCCTGTTGCCTGTAGCCTTTGCACAGGTAAGATCGTGCGTAATAATAATAGAACTTGTCTTATATTGTTGTTGAACATCATTTATCAGTTCGTTTATTTCAATGGAAGTAATAGGGTCTAATCCGGAAGTAGGTTCATCATATAACATGATCTCGGGTTTTAAAATCAATGTTCGTGCAATTCCGATGCGTTTGCGTTGTCCTCCTGACAGGTCAGAAGGCAGTTGATTGATTTTATCCTTTAACCCCACGGCTTCTAAAACTTCTTCTACACGGTTGTCGATTTCTGTTTTAGTAAGGTGTTTAAAATTCATTATTAATGGAAACTCCAGGTTTTGCCTCACATTCATACTATCGTACAGCGCGCTGTTTTGAAAAGAAAACCCGATTTTTAAACGCAACGCATCCAATTGTTTTCCTTTTAATAATTCTACTTCCTGCCCGAGCACATTTACTTTTCCTTTATCGGGAATTAATAAACCTACTAATATTTTTATGAGTACTGATTTACCTGTGCCCGAACGTCCTAATACCACAACGTTCTCTCCTTTAAACACATCCAGGTCAATACCTCGCAATACATGTAAATCACCAAAAGATTTATATAATCCCCTGATGGAAATAACAGGCTCACCTGATGTATTTATATGATCGTTGCGATGTTCCATAATTTAAAAATAACGGATCCAGTTACTTACCTGTACTATTACCACTTCTTCAATAAAAACCAAAAACATAGACAGTACCACTGCTTGGTTAGCAGCCTTACCTACGCCCTGCGTACCTTGCGAGGCATTAAAGCCTTTGTAACAACCTACCATACCAATAGTAAAGCCAAAGAAGATAGATTTGGTAACGGACGTAAATACATCTAAAAAAGTAATGCTTTCAAAGCCGTGTTCAAAAAAACTGATGAAGCTTACGGCTTCATGCCCGTTCACATTTACATAAGAACCAAGCAATGCAACAAAGCTGCAATACAAAGCCAATACAGGAACCGTTATAGTGGTAGCCAATACACGTGTTACCACTAAATATTTAAAAGGATTAATGGCTGATACTTCCATGGCATCAATCTGCTCGGTAACTCTCATAGAACCTAATTCCGCGCCAATGCTTGAGCCTATTTTTCCCGCACAAATTAATGCAGTTACCAGTGAACCCAAAGCTCTTACAATGGCAATGGAAATTAAGGAAGGAAGCCAGGATGTGGCACCAAACACTTCTAAGGAAGGACGTGATTGTTTTGTAAATACCATCCCGGTGATAAAACCGGTTAATGTAATCAAAGGCAATGATTTTAATCCTACTTCAAAACATTGATTAATAATTTCACGAAAATGAAAGGGGGTTTTAAATGCTTCTTTAAAAAAACGACCGATAAACCTGTAGGCTTTATTTACACCAATAAAATAGTCATCGACATTTTTTGAGACTAAAAATTGTTTCGGTTGTTGGTCAATCATAAACGGTTTTTAATGAAAACAGTTATGTATTAACAATATAATGCCATACGCTAAACCGGCGATTGGGTAATAAAATCCTCACTATTCTGAAATATTTTTTCCTTACATTTATCGTACTCATCAATGAGTATTTTAACGTTTTAGTTTCCTTTTAGAATTGTGTAAGAAAAATTATATATATATTTGATTACCAAAAACTTATTATATGAAAACATTTTATTCTTTTCTAATCTTCAATCTCGCTTTTTTTGTAAATACAATTGCACAGGTACCTTTTATGAGTACTATTTCCGGCCCTGCGGCTGTATGCTCTGCGCCTGTTGCAAAAACATATTCCACTTCAGCCACTAATTCTCCACTGTATTTTTCATGGGCGGTTTCTCCTGCTGCGGGTGTGGTAATAGGCAACGCCACGGCCAATATAACAACCATTTCTTTCCCAAATACAAGTACTGCCTATACAATATCATGTTCCGCAACAAACAGTGTAGGTACAAGCTACGACAGTACCTTTGTAGTTTCTGTTTTTGAAACGCCTACAGTTACTTTTTCAGGCTCTAACAGCTTTTGCCAAGGGTCTTCTACAAATATTTCGGCAAGCCCTACTATTGTATCTGCAAGCTCAACCTTATCTTATAATTGGTCTCCTTCAACAGGATTAAGCTCAACCAATAATTTAAATGTTTCCGCAAACCCTGCTGCAAACACCACATATACACTTTCATTAGCTATTGGCACGTGTACTAACGCTGTACAGTTTCCTGTAACGATTGATAACACTTGCAGAAATGTATGGCCCGGTGATGTGAATAATGATGGTATTGCCAACAACCTTGATGTGTTAGAACTGGGATTACATTTTAACCAAACAGGACCCGGCAGGGCAACTCAAAGTAATAACTGGTTTCCTTTTTATGTTAATATTTGGTCGGGAATGTTAAGCAACGCACAAAATTTAAGTTACAGCGACTGTAATGGTGACGGTATTATAAACAGCAACGATACTGCCGCTATTTTTTATAATTACGGCTTTATGCATTCGAGGCCAAATACTTCATATAGCGTAAACCCCCTTTTAACCATTGTTCCTGATCAAGCCTCTGTCAATAAAGGAGCATGGGGAACTGCTTCTGTTTATTTAGGAGATGCGTCCAGCACAATTAGTTCTATTAATGGTTTAGTGTTTTCTTTGATGTTTGACCCGGCAATGATTGCTGCAAACGGCATGTATGTAGAATATCCCGTTTCATTTTTAAACGCCTCGAATCAAAACTTAAAATTCGGAAAAGCAGATTATAGCAGCGGTATGTTATATACGGCAGTAACACATACCAATAATAGCAATGTATCCGGCTCAGGAAAAATAGCAATTATTCATTATAGGATAAATCCTAACCTCACAAATAACGGTGTATTAACTTTAGGCTTAGTACAAGCGATACAATCAAACGCAAGTGGTGCATTAGCAACGGTAACAAGCGGTTCGGCAAGTGTTAACGCATTAATAACAGGTATATATGAATTGGAAGAGGCGGGCAACATTTCTGTTTATCCTAACCCGGCCAATCAATACGTTACTTTATCAAGTACAAATATGCTTGATAAAATAGAGCTGTTTAATGTGACAGGTACATTATTGTTAAGTGAAAAAGCTTCAGGTACTACATATCAACTGGACCTTAGCACACTTGCAACCGGTGTTTATTTTATTACTGTTTCAGGTAATAAGGCCGGAGCTATCCGTAAAAAAATAGTGGTACAAAAATAAATTCCAGGGCTGCAATTTATTTTCACATACTTTCAACTATTTGGTTTTCCGCTTTTATATCTTTTATAAAATGAAAAGAGACCTCATTATTACCGGATTTTTTTTATGGGCAATTATTCTTTCCTCACTGATCCTCTCTCCTTTTGTACTTGATTTTACGTTAACAACGAGGTTTATAACGTTAGCATTATTTCTTGGTGTTATATTTTTTATATTTTACAGAACAAACGTAACGCTAAAAGTAGACATGGACCTTCTTTTGTTGGTTTATGTAGCTTACACGCTGTTTTGCAGCTCATCCTTATTATGGGCTAAAAACACCTCCGAAGCTATTTTTGAAGGCTGCAAATTGTTTCTTGCATTACTTGTATTTATGCTTACCCTGTTTTCAATGAAAAGGCATCAGCACTATTTTATAAATAATCTTCTCAAATTTGCCATTATTCTTTTTTTTATTGAATTAGCCGTAGGTATATCTCAGTTTTGTGAAGCGGGTAACTTAAGCAAAGAAGCTTTATATAATATAACAGCAATTAACGGACATAAAAATTTATACTCCGGCTTCTTATTTCTAAACCTGCTCTTTTTAATTATGGCTTTTTTACGGTTAACCAAATTATGGAAAGGGCTGGCGTTTACTTCTATAATTCTTTGCGTGATGATTCTATTCGTTCTTAAAACAAAGGCTGTGTGGATGGGCTTAGCAACATCAATGATCGTTTACTTTGCTATATCTGCTTACCTGTTAATTAGTAACAAAATAAACCTTAAATTAAATATATATGCAGCAATAATTAGTTTAGTTATACTTACAAATGTGTTTTTTCTGTTTGTGTTACAACCTGTTATTCGTGATCATATTACCTATACCTCGAAAACCGGTTTAGAGGTTAGAAAAAACAAAATAGAAAAAAAAGAATTAGATGATGAGCGTTTGATTATATGGGATAAAACCTACCATGTATTTAAAGAACATCCCTTAATGGGCGTTGGTATGGGAAACTGGCAGATTTATTATCCTGACGCTGCATTAACCGGTTTGTGGAGATGTGAAGATTTGAATGTCACTTTTCAAAGGCCGCATAACGATTTTTTATGGATTCTATCGGAAACCGGTATCATCGGGTTTAATCTTTTTTTATTTTTTTTAGTCGGCATTATTCTTTTTTTAATTAAATGTATAACATCTATTACAGCTCACAAACAAGTAAGAGTAGAGCTTATGTTATGTTGCACAGCCATTACCGGCTTTTTTACCATCTCTTTTTTTGATTTTCCGAAAGAGCGGATCGAACATTTAATTTGGATAAACATCCTATTAGGGATTTCCTATTATCATATTAAAAAAACCGTTCCGATTGTATCTTTAAAACATATTAGTGTTGATAAAACAGCCTGTTTAATAATTTCCGGTTCATTGAGTATTATGGTGTGTATTGGTATATTACGTTATAAAGGCGAATTATGCTTAAGAGAAATGTACACTTATAAAACCGGGAAAGTTGCAGGGAAAGTAATTGACCTCTGTAAATCAGCCTCAAGTTTTGTATACACCATCGACCCTACATCTGTTCCAATAAGTTGGTATAGCGGAAATGCAAATGCCTCTGTCGGCAATTATAAGCAGGCACTGGCAGATTTTAAAAATGCGTATCAACTAAACCCTTACAACCGAAATGTTATAAATGACCTTGCCTCCTCTTATGCATTTGAAAATAATATAGATTCAGCAAAAAAATATTACGAAGAAGCTGCCAGGATAAGCCCTAGGTTCGATGATCCTAAATTAAACTTAGTTGCCATATATATTAAGGAAGATAATTATAAAGCGGCTTCAGCCCGGTTAAAATTACTGTTTCATAATTCCGAACGAAGAACAGCGTATCAAAAAATTGTTGAGCTAATGATAAAGGAATAATTCTCAATAAATACTATTACTTGTAATAAGCTTTAAATAATAATAAAAACAATAGTTCATATAGATTCGGTAAAAATAAAAAAACCACTTAAATTAAGTGGTTTTTTTATTTTTTGTCGGGGTGGCCAGATTCGAACTGACGGCCTCCACGTCCCAAACGTGGCGCGATACCGGGCTACGCTACACCCCGAACTTCTCAAATAAATTTTGAGAGTGCAAATATAATAAAATTTTTAAATACAAAACTATTTTATAA
>JANYGK010000080.1 GCA_025362395.1 Bacteroidota bacterium | reverse complement strand
GGATGCTAAACCACCGCCGCCCGCAGAGCTCCAAGTATAAGTATTGGCGCCGCTCGATGTAAAGGCGATAGTGTTATTTAAGCAGATGGTTGATGTCGGCACTGATGATAAAGACAGTGTAGGTTTAGGATTTATAGTAATGGAAAATGTTTTTGCGGGACCTACGCATCCGCTTCTCACGGGAGATACCGTAAAAGAACCTACCTGTGATGTTCCTACAACCGGCGCAGTGTATCCGGCAATATTAATAGATCCGGTAGCAGCCACACCGATTGTTGTATTATTATTTGTCCAATTTACCGATCCGCCTGCCAAAGGTGTAACTGTGAAATTTGTAG
The DNA here is from genome assembly GCA_025362395.1 of Bacteroidota bacterium. Classification (GTDB taxonomy): domain Bacteria; phylum Bacteroidota; class Bacteroidia; order B-17B0; family Aurantibacillaceae; genus UBA4416. The sequence continues at coordinate 15,599 of JANYGK010000080.1, read as the reverse complement.
CAGCTACCGCACTTCCCGAACAAACTGTTTGACTTGGAACAGTTGTAAGAGTAGACCCCGGAACCGTGAATACATAAGTACTGGTTTTAAATCCGCAGGCATCTGTTGATTTAAAATGATACGTTACTGTATAGGTTGTACCGGCGATTAAAAGAGAAGGGCGTATGTATAAAACGCCACTGTAAAAATCATAAATACCCGATGCCCCGCTTGCAGGCGCAATTGTATAATAGGCCTGACCGATATCTGTACCGCCCGGTACATTTAAAGTAAAACAAGAAGCGCTATTAAGATTCCATGTTTGCGGCCCTCCGTATATTACAGAATTATCCCAACAATTTCTTAATGTAACGGTAGTAGTACTGGCAGCACCACCTGTTGTGCCGCAAAATACAAATTTGTGGTTTTGTGTACTGTCAAGCTGAAACAAATTAAGCCCCCAGTTGTTACCAATCGATGCACCCGCACCCGTGAGCTGACCGCTGGAACAAGCAGACGGACAAAATTGAAAAGCGGTAACCGTTCCCTCGCTTACCGTTAAATTACCATTAGTGGGCATGCTTGCAATATAAGGGCTAAACTCCACGTTAATGCAGGGTTCTACTATATCTCCACCCGTTAAAGACACATAAGGAAACATCAAGTAGTCATCTGTACAGGTAACGGTTGAACCGTTAGTAGCAAAAACATTTGTGCCGCCTACATAATCGGTATAGGTTTGCATTTGCATGGTTATACCTCCCGATCCCGGGCATGTAATGGAACAATCCGAATTTGGCCCGCCGGTTTGCGTAAACGTAATATAACCTGCACCACCATTATAGTTGGTAATCATAATAATAAAATACTGGCCTGCCGCAGTAGCGGTTAAAGCAGTAGTTTCCGTAGCAGCAGCACTGTAGCTGCAACCTTGAGTGTTTCCAGCTGTTAAAAGGTTACAGGCATTAGGAAATTGAGCTGTGGTAAAAGGACCGTAAGCAATATAATCCACATCCAAATTAGGAGGACCGCCCGGTGTGGTTGATTGAGTGAGGCTGTAGGACATTACGCCCGCAGCAGAAGATTTAATGTAAAACCAAGAGGGCCTGGGTTCTGAAAATAAACATCCGTAATTAGGTCCCGATTGGCCAACACTGGCACCTGTTACGTTTTGATAAGTAAAGGGTACTCCTACAGAGGTACAAAAAGGAGTTGCCTGACTACAGGTATTTCCTTGTCCGTAAGTTTTATGGACGCAGAATGTAATAATTGAAAGAACAATTAAGTAGTATTTTTTCATCGTAAAGTAGGATGTGATTTTATTAAAGAATTATTTGCCTTGTGATTCTAATTTTCTTCTTACGCTTTCAATCAGTATGTCTTTATGCGAGCCGTAAAATTTTTCTACCAAGTCGTTGTATTTTTCAACACCGTAGCTTTTATTATATTTAGGGAAATCGGAAGGTAGTTCTTGCACAGTAATTTGACTTAAAAACTCCTGTTTGCGCCCTTGGTATTCATCCTCCTCATTCAGTTGAAAGCCACCCGAAACGGGTATGAAAGCCACAGGGTGATTTTTATTTTCACTTTCTGATTTCTGTTGTTGTTTTTGCTGATTAGCTTTTATCGCTTTTTCTTTTAACGCCGGATTATTTGCGGCCGGTGCTGATTCGTTTTGCGACTCTGCATTAACGGCAAAGAATAATATTCCTATAAAAACAAGTGTTTTAAATTTCATCTGATATAATATGTTTATTCAGCCATGAAATTAGACAATTTTTAAGCCGGTTTTTGTTATACAGAAATTCTTCAAAAATAAATGGCATTAAAAAGGTCTATTTAACATATATAAATGAACTTTTAACAAAAAAATCTATCCGAATCAATTCAGCTATCTGAATAGATTTACAGTACCATGCTTTTCTATTTTTGTATTATCAAAGCCCGTAGCATTTACAAAATAGAAATATGTTGCATCCGGTACTTTGGCTCCTTGCGGCGTCATACCATCCCAAGCGGCTTTAGCACCTGTAAATTCAAATAATTTTTCACCCCAACGGTTAAAGATCTGTAATGAAATTTCTTTGACCCCGGTTGATTTTATTGTGAAGATGTCGTTTGATCCGTCATTATTAGGCGTAAATACATTTGGTATCTCCAGTGAAAATGCATCTTCAACAACAATTACAGCTGTTGCGGTAGATATACAGCTTCCTGTAGTAGCTGTAAGTACTACCGTATAGCTGCCTTGTGCCGTAAACGTATTATTAGCATTTATAGAATTGTTGTTAGGGCTTCCGTTTCCAAAATCCCAATTGTAAGCTGTTGCTCCTGTACTGGTATTCGTATAATTAACGATTAATGGAGATATTCCTGATGTAGGATTTGCCGTAAAAGATGCTGTAATGTTGCCTTGCGTTACGTTTACGGTAGTTGTAGATGTACAGCCATTGGAGTTAGAAGCTGTAACGGTGTATACTCCAACTCCTGTTACTGTTGGGTTAGGGGTATTTGATCCTGAAGTAATGCTTCCACTGCCGGGCACTGCCCAACTATAAGTAACACCTGTGCTTACTGATGAAATTGCAGTTAAGGTAACTGAACTCGCCCCACAGGGAATAGATGTTGCAGCCATTACATTAATTGTGGGTATTATGGTGCTTCCTCCAACAGCAATAGTAAGTGAATTTGTACAACCGGATTGTGGATCAGTAACAGTTACCGTATAAATACCTGCTGTTCCGGCAACAATAGGATTATATGCGTTTCCTGAAGGTGTATTCCATACAGGAGTAGCCGTTGAATTAGTTACCGCATTTAAATTTAAAGTTGGTGTTGAGCAACTGATCAACGTTGTTGAAGGAATGACGCTGAGTGTAGGACGTGTTGTATTATCTGTAACTGTAGATGTTGCAACGGCAGTACATCCATTCACAGCATTCAATGCAATTAAGGTATAAGTTCCCGCACTGTTTACCGAAATGGAAAAGCCGTTATTAGCACCAACAATTCCACTGCCCAACCACGTAAGGGTTGATGCCGCAGTAACTGTTGAGTTTATGGAAGATGTTGGAGAAGTGCAATTTAAAGAAACTGCAGGTGTAATAACGATGGTTGGTGCAGTCGTATTTGTAACTATTACAATTTGTGTGGTTGCCGGGCACGAATTTACTGTATTTGTTAATGAACACACGTAAGTGCCGGGAGCAGTAAAAGTAGCCACTGAGGAGTTCAGTCCTGTTGCCGGCGGAGGGCTCCAGGTATAGGTAATATTAGCTGCCGGGTTTGTAGTTATTGTTGCAGATTGTGTTGATGTATTACATGTTAAAGAAGCGGTTGACTGTGAGATCGACGCTACCGGTGCGCCTGAATCAGCTATTACACTAACGGTACCTTGCGAAGTGGCAGATGTACTGCAACCGTTTATTGTATTTGTAACGGCAACCGTAAATACGCCGCTTCCGTTTGCTGTAGGATTTGAAATTGTATAACTGTTTAAAGCACCTGTCGGCGGCGACGTCCAGCTGTATGTTGTATTTGCCGCAGGGTTGGCAATGGCGTTAAATGTTGCTGTTGGAGCAGCGCACGTAGTTGTAAAAGAACCAACGGTTAAATTTACGGTTGGCGCTGTTGTGTTTGTTGATATAGTAACTGCTTGTGAGCCAATACAACCTGTTGTAGCATCAGTAATGTTTAATGTATACGTACCGCCCGCATTTATTGTAACAGTTTGAAGATTTATGTTTGATGTAAGGCCTGTACCCGTCCAAGTATAAGTAACATTTACAGCAGGCATACCGGTTAAGTTCAAGGTAGGTGTAAAGCAGGTTATAGATCCTGTGGCTGATATGCTAGGGGTAATAGGAGTTGTATTTGAAGCAACACCGATAGTAATTGTTGATGAACACGCAGAGATCGTATTGGTAACTACTACCGTGTATTGGCCTCCGGTGTTTACTGAAGCGGTGGCTGTAGTTGCTCCTGATGTGATACCGGGTCCTGTCCAACTGTAAGATACAGGAGTTGTAGATGTAGATGCAACAACCTGCGCTGAGGTTACAGTACAGTTTATGGAATTTGTAGTGCCTGCTGTAACGCTTGGGAAACCCGCATTAGGAACCACTTGAACTATTCCTGATTTAGTGCATCCATTAGCCGGGTCTGTTACACTTAATGTGTAAGTATTAGCTGAAGAAGCCGTAGCAGTATAACTGTTTATGCCGCTTGATACACCTCCCGTCCATGCAGGAATAGAGGTAGCAGGTGAAGCCGAAGCAATTAAGGTAACTGAAGGTGCCGAACAGGTTATGGTTTGCGTGGCAGGCATTGTAATACTTGGCGTAGCTGTATTTTGTGTAACCAATTGCGATCCGGCATTAATACAACCGTTGCTTGTCGTAACGGTATAATTATAAGTGCCGGGTTGGTTTACAGTAACGGCAGATGTAGTGCCTCCGCCTGTAATACCGGGGCCTGACCAACTATAACTTACAGGTGTTGCAGTAGTACTTGCAGTTGCATTTACAGAAGTGAGTGTGCAGTTTAATATTCCGGAGGCTGAAGTAACAGAAGGAGTCGCAATGTTTTGAGTGACTGCTTGTGAACCCGTTCCTGTGCAGCCGTTAGTGGCAGTAACCGTGTAATTATAAGTGCCGGGCTGATTTACCGTAATGTTAGATGTGGTACCGCCTCCCGTAATGCCCGGGCCCGACCAGTTATAAGTTACGGGCGTTGTAGTGGTACTTGCAGTTGCATTAACAGAAGTTAAGGTACAATTTAGTACTGCTGAAGCGCTTGATGTTACCGTGGGCGGATTAATATTTTGGGTCACGGCCTGTGAACCGGTTGTAGTGCAACCATTTGAACTATTGGTAATAGTATAATTATAAGTGCCGGGTTGATTAACCGTTGCACTTGATGTAGCACCGCCTCCCGTAATTCCCGGACCCGACCAGTTGAAAGCTACAGGAGTTGTAGTAGTACTTGAAGTTGCATTTACAGAGGTAAGTGTACAATTAAGTATTCCGGAAACACCGGATGTTGCCGCCGGAACCGCTATATTTTGAATAATAGATTGTGAACCTGTAGTTGTACACCCATTCGTGCCGGTAACCGTATAATTATAAGTACCGGGCTGATTAACGGTTACGTTAGACGTAGCGCCTCCCCCCGTAATGCCGGGCCCCGACCAATTAAACGTTGCCGGTGCCGTTGTAGTACTTGCAACCGCACTTACCGAAGTTAATGTACAGTTTAAAATACCCGAAGAAGAGGTGACAGAAGGAGCTGTCGTATTTTGTGTTACAGCTACTGTTGAAGGTAAAGAAGGGCAACCCGCAACTGTTACTATTAGGGAATATGTACCGGCCTGATTAACGGTTGGTGAGGCGGAAGAGCCTCCTGAAAGAATTCCGGGACCTGACCAGGAATAGCTTCCACCACCTGAACCGGAAAGAACGGTAGCTGTAGTTACGCAAGTTAATCCTTTAGCGGGACCTGCAATTGCAGTAGGCGCGCTGTTAACGGTAACGGTTACAACTTTAGAACTTTGGATGCAGGTTCCTATATTACTGCCACCAACCGTATAGGTTGTTGTAACCGCGGGAGAAACAACAATGCTGCTGCTTGTGGAGCCTGTAGACCATGAATAAGTAGTGGTACCTGACGCGGTTAGTGTAGCAGACTGGCCCGCACATATAGTTGCACCGGCTACGTTTACGGTAGGGCTTATACATGATATACCTGATTGCTGAAGAAAAACTCCTGAATCAAAATTTGGATCGCCCCCGTCAGTAATTGCTAATATTAAATGGTAATTAGCACAAGGAACTACATTAGCGCTCCCGGTTAAAACAGTGGTCATGCCATCATAAACAATGGTAGTTCCTGAATAATTTGGAATATAATAAGCTGAATTTGAACTTGAGTTAATATTATCAATGGTAACAGGTGAACCGGTTCCCGGAACTGTTGCTAAATCATAATTTGTATAATTTCCTCCCAGTGGATTAGGACCCGAAATAAAAAAACCAAAGGCATCGTTGTATCCTGCATGAACATACTCAGGATATTCTTCAGAAGCGAATTTGTATTTGATATTTAAGGGGGAGCATTGAGGGTTTATATCGAATTCCAATTGACATCCGTCATAATTATTACTGGTACCTGTTATCGGTGATAAACCGGGAATACCGGCAGTTCCGTTATTTATACTACTGTTATTTGAGGCGGGAAATGCAATGTTAGCAGCTGATCCTGTTGTTAATACAATACCACTGTTAAGCCCTAAATTTGTCGTTGAACCATTTGTAAAAATGGCATTGGCACCGGCAGGACAGGTTAATACAGCATTAGTGATCGTAACACCACCTCCTAAAAGGTAATTTGCTAAATTAGTGGCAGTTTGATTTGGGGCTACTACAAGTTGCGCTTTACTTGATAAAGTAAAAATAAATACTATTATCGGTAGGATTGCTTTTTTCATAGAAGTATGTAATGTTAAAATAAATTAAATAACTAGCTAAAGTTATTAATATTATTATGATATCCTAAAAAAATAAAACTTTCTTCAATAATTTAAACCGATCATTTACCCGGATTATCAGCTATTTTAAACAATTAATGCCAACCATATCGCTTAATAATAGTTTCTGCGCAATAATTACAGGTGTTAGTGTTGAAATGAGTACATGGGTCTTTCAATAACAATTGTACATTTTTTTTATTTTTGAAACACTATTGAGGAAAAAATTTTGCGGTTCTATATACATTTGAAAATAGCAGCTTTATTTATTTCTATAAAATTTCGCCTTTTCAGCATTACCCAGTTCTGAATATTTACGCTCAAGGTACTTTGCTAATTCAGTATTAGGGTTCAGGTTATAAGCTTCTTCGTAGGCTTCAAGCGCTTTTTGTTTTTTTCCTAACATAAAAAAACAATCGGCTTGCTGGCCTATAAATGTGTAATCATTCGGGAAATATTTTGAAGCAATTTTATTAATCGCAATTGATTTTTGATATTGTTTTGTGTCGTAAAACATTTTAATGCATACTAAATAGGCTGAGTATTGTTTAGGATTCAGTTCAATCGCTTTCTTGTAATATTTAAAAGCAGCATCAAAATTATTTTCCTCCTTATAGCAATTACCTAAGTTTTCGTAGGCTTGAGAGTAGTTGGGGCGGTGTCTTATAGCTAAATTGAAAAACCGTTTTGCATTATTTAGCTCATGAAGGTATGAATAGTAAATTACCCCCGCATTATTGTAAGCGGAAAAAAAACTTGAATCGTTTCTAATGGCTACTCCGTAATGGTTGATCGCTTTTTGAAATATGACTTCAGGCGTGTATTTATGTTGACCTGATCTGAAGGCATCAAAATACTCATTTGCAAGCATGCTGTTTGCCTTAGCCGATTTATCGAGGTAGGGAATGTCATGTTCAAATAGTGTCGTTTTATTCATCCAGTTCGGGTTCCTGTTCCATATTAATATGGCATACATAAATACAACAGGCATAAAATATACTATCGGCTTTTTTAAGCTGTTTTTTAGTAAAATACCTTCCGGAAATTTAAAAAATGTAATGGCCAGGACGCTTAACATAATTGAAAATCCGAATGAAGCATTATACGCAAGCCTTTCTCCTACAACACCTGCCACAGGTTTTATCATATTCGCAAAAGGCATAATGCCACCAAGGAATAAAAGCAATCCGAAAAGAAAAATTTTATTTTTGGTTTTATAAAAGAACCAGGCACCGGCGATTAAACTTATCAGAGCAATAAAAAAGAAAATGTCGGGCTTCGTTGAAATGCTAACGACACCTGTGCCATAATAATTTCTGAAAGGATAGGGAATAAACGAAAATTTAATATAAAATCCAAGTGTTTTAATACCTGCCATCAGTTTTTCAAAAAGGTTGAAATGTTCAGTAAACATGGGGTTTTCGAAATGATATACTTTTCTTATCGCTTTTTCGGAAAGTAATCGATTTCTTATGACGACATTAATTAAAAAAGCTACGGATGTAATACCTACTGCGGCTAAAGTTGTTTTTAAATTTATTTTTCGGAAAAAGATGAAAGCCATTGGTATAATTCCTATAAAAATAAGAGCTGTCCGCTTACTGTAATAGCCTAAAATAAAAAACAGAAGAATGAGAATTATATTTTTAATATTTGGTTTATCGTAAGCTTTTAAGCAATACCATAAAGAGATAAGAGGGAATAAAAAAGCGAATATTTCATCTCGGCATTTTATGTTATTAATGACTTCTGAATGGATAGGAATTATTAAAAAGATAAGAGTGGCTAAAAGTGCAATAATTTCTTTATTTTCATAAGCATCTAACAGCCTTAGTAATACACAAAATAATACGCAACCTGTAATGGCATATAATAACAGGTTTATAAAGTGGTTCATAAATGCATTTTGTCCGAAAATTCCATACTCTATTGCAAAAGAAGAACTTGTAACAGGCCTGTAATCAAAGGAAGATTCAGTGTCGTGTGCATACCGGCTTTTCCATATTTTACCAATCCCTTTAAATCCTTGTGCCACAAGTGTATTATTAGGAACATAATTTTGGCCTTTTACACGTGTATTAGTTACCGTAATGTATTCATCATCTAAAGCGTATTTGTTTTTTAAACTATTACCGTACAGTAAAAACGTAAGTACAAAAAAGATAAGAAATATTTTTTTATGTTTTTTATATAGATCTATCATCTTGTTGTAATAAAAAGAAAGGGGATATAGTTTTAGAAGCTAAATATAGTAAAGTATTGTACATGAAAAAAAGCGCCTTTAAAGCGCTTTTTAAATTTTTAGAAGGGTGTTTTTATTTTTTTCTTGCTTCTTCATTAAATTGTGCGGGTGTTTTTTTATCACCGTTAACTTCTATAAACTGAACGCCCAATTTTTGAGCAAAACTAATATAATATTGTTTATTATGTGTTTCTTTCATCACTAAAACTGCGTCGCAATTACCTGTAGCATCAACATTTGCAGGTGTTAAAGAAAGTACCTCGATATGAGATTTTACTTTTTTGAAAAACGCATCAGATTCAGGCTTACTTGCAAAACCTGAAAAATGTGTGTGAAAGGTAGTCGCTGATTGAAAAAAACCTTTTTGTACATTATCTTTTATGGTTAGGGTGAGGTTAGACTGAGAATATGCTTTAGAGAAAAGCATGCTTAGCACTAAACAGGAGATTGAAAGAATTTTTTTCATAGTGTAGATTTTAAAAGTTTTAATGCTCTAAAATAGGAGTTTTTAAACTCATTACAAATAAAAAGGGAAAGTATTTATTGAAAGTAGGATTTTTATGAGTGAAATTGAAATGTCATAAAAGCTCCGCAAAAAAAATGATTGAAAGTTTACATTTATGCATGTTAATGCATAAATTTACCTTATACATGGGCGTTTTATTAAATCATATTGCAACTTATTTACCGGAAACTATTTTAACGAACGATGATTTAGCCTTACAGTTTAATACTTCTAAAGAGCAGATCTTTAAAAATACGGGAATAAACAAACGCTATGTGTCTGCCCGGGGCGAAATATCTTCGGATATGGTTGTGAAAGCTGCTGAGAGTCTCTTTAAAGATAAGGCTATAGATAAGAGTGAGATCGATTTTTTAATCTTTTGCTCGGAAGGTTTTGATCATAAAGGTCCTGCTACGTCCTGCCTTATACAAAATAGGTTAGGCTTATCAACCAATATTGCCTGTGTTGATTTGCCGTATGGTTGCTCAGGATATGTTTATGGGCTTGGAATGGCAAACGCTTATTTAATGAGCGGTATGTGCCACAAAGTTTTGTTTCTTACAGGGGATATGGCAACTACTGTAATTCATAAGGATGACGTTGAATTAAAAAGTATATTCAGTGATATAGGGACAGCAAATTTAATCACGAAATCTTCTTTTAATCAGCACTTTATTTTTGGCACTGACGGTAGCGGATATACTAATTTAATAGTGGATCACAGTGCTTCTCGCAATCCGCAGACCATCGAAAAATTGCAGGAAAATAATATGCCTTTAGGACATATGAAAATGCAAAGTACTGAAATATTTCTTTTTGCCGTTAAAACTGTCCCAAAATTGGTAGCGGATATTTTAAAAAAGTATGAATACGGTATTGATGATGTTGATCTATTTGTGTTTCACCAAGCAAGTTATTTTATGCTTGAAGTAATAAGAAAAAAATGTAAAATCCCTAAAGATAAATTTTTTGTCAATATCGAAAATTTCGGAAATTCGGTTTCCTCTACAATTCCCGTTGCTTTAAATGACGCAGAGCGACAAGGGATATTAAAAAAAGGCATGAAGGTAATGTTGGCGGGTTTTGGGATAGGGTACAGTTGGGGCGCAACAATAATAGAATATTAAGTGTATATTTAAAAAAAAGGTATGGTTTCTATAGAAGAATTTACAAGTTTATTAGCTGCGGAGTTTGAAGATATTGATCCGCAAACGATCACTCCCGCAACAAATTATCGGGAAATAAAAAATTGGAGTTCCATGTACGCTCTTATCATCATTGCATTTGTAGATGCAAATTATGACGTTCAGTTAAATGCGGACAATTTAAAAAACTCACAAACTATAAAAGATATTTACGATATCGTACTTTCAAAACAACCTTAAATTGGCACTGTTAAATTCGTATAATATAAGTATTAAAGGTATTGCAGCATGCGTACCTAAGGATAAAGAATTAACTAAAAACTACACGCTTTTTTCGGAAGACGAGCGCGCTTTATTTATTAAAAGCGTTGGGATTACTGAGCGTAGAGTGGCTCCTTTTGAGATCACTACTTCTGATATGTGTTTTTGCGCGGCAGAAAAACTGATCAGTGATTTAAACTGGGATAAGAAAGAAATAGGTTGTGTGATCTTTGTTTCTCAATCACCCGATTATTTATTACCGGCTACTTCTATTATTTTGCAACACAGGCTTGGCCTGTCAAAAGATACTATGGCGTTTGATGTTAGCTTGGGTTGCTCGGGCTATGTATACGGATTGCAATTGATGGCCGGAATTATTTCGGGCGGACAAATAAAAAAAGGATTGCTGTTGGTTGGCGATAAATCAACTTTATCAACTTATTATGAAGATAAAAGTACGTATCCTTTATTTGGAGATGCAGGCACTGCAACAGCTATAGAATTTGATGAACAAGCGTCTTCCATTTACTTTAATTTACAAAGTGATGGCGGGGGAGAAGACGCCATTAAAATATTGGATGGAGCAGCAAGAAATACGGTGAGAGACGATACGTTTGATATAAAGGAAATAGAACCGGGTATTAAACGAAGTCGGAGACACTTAATATTAAACGGCATTGATATTTTTAATTTTGCCTTAAAAGAAGTTACTCCGAATATTAATGAGCTGTTTCAATTTGCGGGTATAGAAAAAGATTCAGTTGATTATTTTTTGTTTCACCAGGCTAATAGATTAATCAATGAAAGTGTTAGAAAAAAACTGAAAGTATTAGATATAGCTAAAGTTCCGTATTCTATTAATTTGTTCGGTAATACCAGTTCCGCTTCTATTCCTTTAACAATGGTTACTCAGTTAAAAAGTAATTTGCAGAAAAATAATACGTTGCTTCTTTCGGGTTTTGGTGTTGGTTTTTCATGGGCCTCGTGTTTGTTTAAAACAGGTAACATTTATTGTTCAGACTTAATTGAAATAGGATGATCGATTTTTTATTAACGGATAGAACCATACTTATCACCGGCGCTTCTTCAGGCATAGGTAAAGCTACTGCAATATTAGCTTCCCAAATGGGTGCTGTAATTATTGCCTGCGGCAGAGATTTAGAAAGATTGCAGGATACGTTAAGTCAATTAAAGCCTTCTGAAAAACACCGCTTAATACAGGCTGATCTTTCAAAAGCGGATGAATTATCGGAGCTTGTAAAACAATGTCCTGCAGTAGACGGTATTGTGCATTGTGCGGGAATTGTAAAACCTGTTCCGGCCAAATTTATTCAGCCAAAACATATTGAGGAAATGTTTTCAATTAACTACAACGCTGTAGTATTGATCAATTCTTATTTGCTTCAACAAAAAAAAATAAATAATTCGGCTTCCATTGTTTTAATTTCCACTATATCAACCCAACACAGTTATTTTGGCGGCGCTTTGTATATCAGCTCAAAAGGCGCTTTAGAGGCCTATTCCAGGTCGTTAGGGTTAGAGGTCGTAAACAAGAAAATCCGTGTAAATACACTTTCGCCTGCAATGGTACATACCGAAATTTATGAAAATACATTAAAGTCAACTTTAAGCGAAGAAAACGCTAAAAAGTATGCCGCTACGTATCCTTTGGGAATCGGTGAACCTATTGATATTGCCAACAGTATTGTTTTTTTACTTTCAAATGCTTCGAGGTGGATCACCGGTACTGTTATAAAAATGGATGGTGGATTGACTTTAGGATACCAAAAAAATGAGCAATGACAAAAGAACTATCTATAATAATTCCGGTATATAATTCCTCTTTGTGTTTAAAGCAAACTGTGCAAAAATTAGTTTCAACTATTACGGGCCTATCAGTTTCGTATCAAATTATTTTAATTGATGATGGCAGCAGCGATAACAGTTGGGCTGTAATTAAAGATCTTAAATCGGGTAACGAAAATATTACAGCAATCAGGTTCAATAAAAATTTCGGTCAACATAATGCGTTGCTATGCGGTATTAATGTAGTTGATGCCAATTATATTGTTACTATGGACGACGACCTGGAGCAGAATCCTGATGATATTATTAAACTGTATGATTCTATAAAAGCCGGAAATTATGACCTCGTTTACGGAATGCCTGTTAATATAAGAAAAGGGTTGGTAAGAATTGCAGTAACTAAAATTTATAAAAGATTATCTCAAATTGAAAATAAAAAAGCGGGTGAAGGAAGTCCGTTCAGAATTTTCACTAAAGCGTTAAAAGATAATTTACTGCGCCACGAAGGTTCGTTATTTTTTTTAGATGAAATAGCCTTGTGGTATACTGATGCTATCGGTTACGAAAAAGTAAATTTCCAAAAATCATTAAAGAAAAACTCGAGTTATAGTTTCGGTTCTTTATTTACGCTTTCATTAAGGGTATTATCTTTAAGCTCAACAATGCCGCTAAAGCTGCTCAGGATAATGGGAATGTACATTTTTGCAATAAGCTTTATTTTGGCAGGATATTACGTTTACCGTAAAGTTGCCTATAAGGTACCTATGGGTTACACTTCTATTATGATTACCATTTTATTCAGTACAGGCATTATTACATTCAGCTTAGGAATTATAGGGGAATACTTGGGAAATTTAATTTCTTTATCAAACAAAAAACCATCCTATAGTATTAAGGAAAAAATATGATTGTTGAGCAATACGGCATAAGGTATACACGTGTTAGTGAAGGTGATTTGGAGACTTTACGGTATTGGCGGAATCAATTGTTTATCAGAAATACGATGCAGTTCAGAGAATATATTTCGCCTTCCATGCAAAAAAAATGGTTTTCGAAAATTAATAATAAAAATAATTATTATTTTATCATCCATCATGAAGCAAAAAAAATCGGATTAATCAATTGTAAGGAATCGGCTGTCGATGCAAGGATTGCAGAGGGCGGGATCTTTATTTGGGATAAAAAGTATTGGGGGTCCTCGCTGCCAGCCCTCGCTTCATTAACTATGCTTCAGGGGGTATTTGATGTGTTTAAATCAGGCGAAATGTCTATTGCTACAGTTGCCTGTGATAATAAAAAAGCCATTGATTTTAATATAATGTTGGGATATGAAATCACGGGCAAAACGTCCGACGGAAATTGCCACATCTTGTCTTTATCAAAAGAACGATACAAAACACATTGTTCTAAATTAATAAAGGCGGCCGGTTTGTTTTCTCATAACCAAAATGATTTTAAACTTTATGCTGAGGTCAGTTCTTTGCAAACAGATGAAATCAATAATTATATCCTTAAAACAAGTCCTATTTAGCGTCAGGGAAAATATCAAATTCTCCTACCTCTAAAAAATGAAGCCATTTTTCTTTAGGGAAAATACTTAACATAAATTTATCTTCCAGGTTTTTAATTTTAAAATTACAAATTTCTTTAGCGGTATATTCCCAACGCGGGTTAGCAATATCCAACATTAGTACAAACCTGTCTTCATCACTGTTATTCCAGGCTTCATGCTCATACGAATCATCAAAGATCAGCATTTTGCCGACTTTCCATTCGCGGGTTTCATCACCTACGCGTAAGTTACAATTTTGCGGAACAATAAGCCCCAAATGAGCCCTTAGAACCATTTTAGAAAAACCTTTATGAGGTAAAATTTTTGTATGAGGCGGTAAGTAAGAAAAATCGGCTGATATTAAATTTGGTATTTGCCCTAAAACAGCAACTGTTTTAGGGCAAATTTTACAATTTAACGGATGTTTTATCCCAAAGAATTGAAAGGTAAAAATCTTCCATTTATTTTTACTTTCGGGATGTATGTATGATGGAAAAATAGGAGACCAATGTTCATTTTCAGATTGTTTTCTTAGCGCTTCCAGTTCGTTTAAAATAATAGAATAGTTTTTCTCTAAAATCTTTAATTCGGGAGTTTCTTCTATATTATAAAACCATTTCGGATTTTTTTCAGTAAAGTTCATAAGGTTCTTTAAAACAAATTTACTGAACTCCGGGCATTTTTATATAAAAAAAATAGTATAATTTATTTAATGTTACATGAAATATAAAGTTACAACGCCGAGCAATTGCAAATTATTTATTACATTCACTAGATGTTAGTGGGCTTATTTGCATAGAATTAAAATGGAAAAACTTTGGTTTAGTCTATTTAACAGGCAGGATTATCAAGGGCCTGAGCCCGCTTTTTTTGATCCGGCTGATTATAAATTTTCTAAAATAATTACATCTAATTATAAAGTAATTGAAAAAGAACTTTTTAATTATTTAAAGTCTCATGAATTAGAAGGATATTTTAATGAGTCGATGGTTGAAAAAAAAAATAGTTGGAAAACCATTTCCTTAAAAACATGGAACGTTGAGTTATATGAAAACCATTTTTTTTTCCCTGAAACTTTAAAAATAATTCAATCTGTTCCCGGCTTGGTTTCCTCATCTTTTAATTTACTGGAATCACAAGGTCGAATAAAGCCACATTGCGGCGATACCAACGGGATATTTAGGTGTCATTTGGGTTTGAGTATTCCTGCAACTCTTCCTGAATGCGGTTTTAGAGTTAAAGACGAATGGCGAAATTGGGAAAACGGCAAGCTGCTTATTTTTGTTGACGCGAATAATCATGAGCCCATAGAGGCGCCTTCATTAAAACAGGAATACTTTGCGACCATTTTTGAAGGAATAAAGATGTAATAACGGTTGAACAAATTAAATTTTCTTTCTGTAAAAAGTCTTCTCTTATTATATCAAACAAAAAAATAAACCTGTTTTTGTTTGATAAATTAATGGCCTCATGATTATTCGCGTCAACAAAAATAAGCAGCTTGCCGTTTTCCCAATTTCGCCATTCGTCTTTAACTCTAAAACCGCATTCAGGAAGAGTTGCAGGAATACTCAAACCCAAATGAC
>JANYGK010000068.1 GCA_025362395.1 Bacteroidota bacterium | reverse complement strand
CATGCCCCATCCAGGTACCGCGTTCAATGCGGTGAAAAAATCCTCCACGCGTTTCTTCAGAGCAACGGTGTTCTATCATCGATGGAAACATGGCTTCAATTCGTTCACGGAACCCTTGGATTTTATTGGTAGGAAGCTGTTCCATTTCCTCAAGATCTAAACGCATTTGTATTAATTTTTTGCGATTAACACTCCAGATGTTTGGTCCGCGAAGGGCTTGGATATTAAGAATTTTCATATAACAGGTTTAAAATAGGACTTAAATCAATAGTTATACCAACTATCTGAACTAAATATAAGCTAAATAAAATAGAAATAAAAATGATTAAAAGAATTAATGTAAAATTAATACAAGGTTGTATAAACGGTACCCGTTTTTTTACTAAACCAATGTTTCAACCGGTGTGCATACACCGTTTTCGCACACATAACATTTAAGCTTGTCTTTAAAAATGGAGGATTTATAAATAGATTTACCGAGCAACATTCTTAAGCATTCCTGCACGCCTTCAATAATGCTCGGGTGCGGGTGCATCATATCTGCCAATTCACGAATACCCTGATTCGTATGTATTAAATAGGCAACGGCCTGTATCGCAGAACTGGCGTGCTCTCCCACGGCTCGCATTCCTAAGATGCGCATGCCGTTATCGTTGGTAACAATTATTTTAAAGAAGCCTTTTGTTTTACGCATGGCTATGGCACGTGCGTTTGTACTGTAATCGAGCTTTACCACTTTATGTGCTAATCCTTTTTTGTTACAATCCTGCTCGCTCATGCCAACGCTTGCTACTTCGGGGTTCAGGAACATAATGGTAGAAATGTTTTGATAAGATAAGGGCTTAACAGTTGGCCCGAACATACGCACTACGGCATGCCTTGCTTCGCGCTCTCCTACATTTACCAATGCCATTTCAGTAGTAACATCACCTGCCACGTATATGTTCGAAATATTGGTTTGGGTATCATCGTCCCAAATGCAGGCCCTGTCATTTAGTTTAATACCAATGGTTTCAAGACCTAAATTTTCTATGTTGGGAACTCTTCCTACGGAGATCAGTGCTTTATCCACATTAAATATTTCTGTTGTCGCGTTACCGTATTCCAATTCGTACTCCACTTTTCCGTCTTTAATTTCCATACGCTTTAGCGTTGCTCCGTGATGGATAACGGCTCCCTGCTTTATCAGGCTGTCACCAACAATTTCTGCCACGTCAGCATCTTCGAACGGTAAAATACGATCCGCCTTATCAATAAGGTACACTTTTGTTTTTGCCAGACCCGAAAAAATAGTGGCGAACTCGCAACCAATAACACCGGCACCAAGCACTACAAGGCTTTTAGGAAGCTCAGTTAAATTTTTAATCCCATCGCTGGTCATTATAATTTGCTCATCAATGGCAATGTGCGGCAGGTAACGAGGCCGGCTGCCCGTCGTAATTAAAATATTATCACCGCTCACAATTTTTACATTTCCATCCTCTTTTTTGATGGCAATCGTATTTTTATCTAAGAAAGAAGCAATTCCTTTTTCATAGCAAAAATGATCAGGCTGTTGTTTTTGCAAGAGATTAAGATGCACCGTCATTTGTGTTTTTCGTTCAAAAACAGCTTCGTTCACTGTATTTACGATATCTTTATAATCGACATGGTAATTGGGGATCATTTCGCGAATAGAAGAAATTTTCTGAGATAATTCCCAAAGTGTTTTTGATGTTAATACACCATCGTAAATCCCTGCGCCGCCGATGCGTTTTTTCTCGATCAACAATACTTTTTTCTTAAAGTCTAAGGCACGCATGGCACCTGCATACCCGCTTGGGCCGCCACCTATAACAATTAAATCATAATGTTCCATCGTCTCTTATTTATCTTTTGAATAAAACGTTTTATTAGTTATTACATCCCTGTTATAGGTTTGAATAAAGGCTTTACAAAAATTAAGTAATTCTTTGCCCGGATGAGAACCTACAGCATTGTACTGAAGCAAGCTGTCGGCCCTGTAATTGTAAACTTCTTTAAAAGCGTAATTACTTAACACATAAAATAAACTATCATCTACACAATAAAATGATGGAGAATTATAAAAAATGCTTGGCTGTTTTTTGTCTGAAAACATATCGGCACCAAATGAGTAGTAAGCCTTATCATACTTTAAATAATTTAATACGGTAGGTAAAATATCAATTTGCTGAACCGTTTTTGTTTCCATTTTAGGAGTTATGCCTTTTTTATAAAAGATAATGGGAATAGAATATTGCCCAATCATATCGGCATAGAACGGATCGTTGGAAACACTTGTATGATCGGGTGAGAGTACAAATAAGGTGTTATTGAACCAGGGTTGTTTTTGTGCTTCGGCAAAAAATTGTTTTAACGCATAATCGGTATAGCCGATGCATTGATGAATTTCCATTTTGCCTTTGTCAAATTTTCCTTCGTATTTTTTCGGAATCTTATAGGGGTTGTGTGAACTCAAAGTAAAAATAGAGGTTACAAAAGGCGTCTTCAGTTTACTCATTTCCTGCACAGTTTTTTTTAAGAACGGCTCATCCCAAATGCCCCATTGCCCGTCGTACTCTTTTTCATCGTTGTATTCCGTTCTGCCATAATACTCGTCATAGCCTGCCAGCTTGGCAAATGAATCAAAGTTCATAGTTCCGTTAGTGCCGCCGTGATAAAACACCGAATAGTAACCTTTTGTTTTTAAAAGGTTAGGTAAGGTTTGAATCATATTATTGCTGTAAATAGAATTTAAATAATGATTCTCTAAAAAACAGGGAATAGACGCCATGATAGAAGGAATGCCGTTAATAGACGTTTTTGCATTTGCAATACCGTTAGTAAAAGTAACAGATTGCCGCATTAAGCTATCCAAAAATGGCGTGTAACTTTTACGGTTTGAAATACCCGTAAATTCTTTAGAAAAGCTTTCAAGAGCAATAACGCATACATTATAATTGGTAAATTTACCTGTATCCGGTTTATGAATGGGATCGTAATAGGATTTTAAAGTGTTATCATCAAAAAATCTCAGTTGCTTTATGTCTGTCAGGTCTGCCGATTTTATGACGGAAAAAGGTGTATTGATAAGAATGGGAATGTATTTTGGTGACGTATAAATAGCAGCATCCAATAATACAATTGGGATTCTTTGTAAGCCGCCGCGAAGCCCTACAACGGTTGACGCAACCATGACTAAAAAAACCATGAAATAACTCAAGGCAATTTTATAACTTAGTTTTACTTCAACCGGCTTATCCTGTTTTTTTATTTTATAATGAACTTTTACTAAAATAAAGAGGAAGAGTATATATAAAATAACGAGGTACCAAAACTCTTTTAAGAAATGGGGGATCAGTTTTAAAATATCCGATTGTCCGCCAAACGCTATGTTTACCACATCGTAGGTCATACGCTTTTGTATGTAAGGAAAAAAAGCGAAGTCAATAAAATTTAATAATAAGCCGGTTGAATTAAATACAATGAAAATAATTGACAGTGTTTTTTGATAGCCTTTATTATAATAAAATTTGAAGGGTAACAAAGACATTAAAATATAAAGTGCATTAAGTGCAGCAATACTAAAAGTATCGAACCGTAAACCGTAAAAAAATAAAGACATTAAGTCTGAGCCCGTTATGTCAGAAAAATAAACCCGGTTGATGAAATAAAAGAGGAACCGGCACACGGCATAAAGCAGGAATATAGATACTAATTGCTTTGCTAAGTTTTTGAGTATCGGCGCGTAAGATCGTATGGTCATAGTTAAAAGGCACGGTTAATACCGATCATCCAGCGAAATTGTAAATAATTTTTTTCTGCGAAAGGGAGACGGTTCACAAAAAACGGCATATCGAAACGTACTGTTAAAGGTTTCAGATTATACAGCGGCCCGAATTTTTGAATCGTGAAAGCAACGCCCAGGCCTGCATCAGCAATGAGGTCAGACATAACAGTTGCTTTACCGGGTACGTTTGTATTAATGGTTCCTGCATCGCCAAAGAGGTAAGGATTTATTTTAATACTGTTATTTAGTTTTTTAATATTTAAAAAACTGAACAGCTCACCAAATTCTATTTCAGCGCTTGCCGAAGCTCCGGTAGTGCCTTTGTAATTATATACCATCACCCCGTTAGCATCGGTTGTCGCTAAAACGTAACCGGAATAACCTCTTAAGTTTAAGCCGCCTCCTGCTGTAAAATGATTTGTTGTAGTGCCGTATTGCCCCCACGCGGGTGGTATAAAGCCCATAGAGCGGGTGTATTTATTGTCCATTAAATCTTCCGGGTTTGAGCCTGCCGCAAACAACATAGATTCGTTTGCGAGTTTTGTACCGAAGCCTAATTGTGCAAATACGCGCGTGTTAATGTTTATTTTACCCAGGTCATTTTTATTAACAGCGGTGTATTGAAGGTTTGAATAATCGTAATCTCTTGTTAAGGCGCTCGCTCTCATATTAATATTCATGGTTCCAACACCGCGGTTGTAGCTGTAATTATGATCAAGGCCCACATTAAGGTAACTGTTCATTTTTTGGATTTGCCATTCTTTTTGATTGATCAGGTAAACTAAATCTCTTTGCAGATCTCTAACCATAGCCTTATACTGAATATAGATCCTGTTTTTTTCGTTGTTACTTTTTTTCTCAAACCCGATTAAACCGCTCTCTAACCCGTCTAACGATTTAAGGGTTGCATATACGTTCGATTTTTTAATGAATTTTGAAGTAGATGTTTTGTAGTTCAATAAAAATGAAACTGTGTTGTAATTATTCCTGTTATTAGTACTGTCAAGATAAGATTGTACCAAGCCTGTACTAAACCATGCCGTTACATCAAACACATGTTTGGTATTCATGTACCCGCCTTCTAAATGCGCGCCTATTTTTACCCCGTCGTAGCCATTATACCATAAACTTGGCCTTGCTTTTATTTCATAATGTTTCCAGTCTAACGGGTTATATACTTTCGAATCGAACGTTACATTTACCCTGTGATGTTTTACATTATTCATCATATCAACGTCGGCCAGCCTGTGAGACGCGTCAATGATCACATTTTTCAACGGTTGATTAAGCTGAACGGTAGCGGTATAGGTTGGCCTTACTTTTCCCCAACCGATCCATCGTGGCAATGTTTTAACTCCTTTAGCCGGTTTTTCAAACCATGTATTCGGAATATAATATTGATATGCCGAGTCATTACGGTCTAACACAATAAAGTCGATAGGCATTTGCATTTCTCCTTTACGTTTAAATTTAATAAGGTACTCTCCACTTTTTTTTCCTCTTTTTACCCGGCCAATTTTATAGTCAATTTTTTTTGTAGTCTCTAACCATTCGTCAAAGAACCAATTCAGATCTACTCCGCTGTATTGGATCACCGAATTCCTGAAATCTTCCGGGTAGGGATGACAAAATTTCCATTGCTCAAAATAATGTTGCATGCATTTATCAAATAAATAACGCCCCAGCACATATTCTAAATTTTTAAGCATGGCTGCTGTTTTTGTATATACAGCACCATATCCGCCACCATGACGTATGGCGCCGTTATAATCGTCACTGTGGGTATTTAATGTAACTTCTTCACCGCGCGTGGTAACGGCATTCATGTACCCGTTATAAATCTGGTCATCTAAAATCCGGTTCTGTTCGGTAAAGCGACGGGTATAGCTGCTTTTAGGTTGTTGTTCAATTTTGTTGGGGCCGTCAATAAACTGGTAAGTATCGGCGGTATAAAACTGTGTAAAGCCTTCATCTAAAAAAGCGCGGTAGGTTTCATTATTTCCTACCATTCCAAAAAACCAGTTATGTGTCATTTCATGGATCAACAGGTCGCGGTAATTAGGATCGTAACCCCCGTCAAGCGTTAGCATCGGGTATTCCACACCATCCTGCGCATCGGCACAAATAATTTTAGGATAATGGTAAGGCCCGATGTTATAGGTATTTACGTCCAACACTTTTGCCATAAATTGTGCACAAGTTTGCCAACCTGCAGCATGAGGTTCCTGCACCAGTGCCACACATTTTATTCCTTGCCAGGTATATTCGCCAATGCGGTATGTAGGGTCGGCCGTAAGGGCAAAATCATGCACGTTAAGCGCAGAGAATTTCCATGTTTTAGTAGTGCCGTCTTTTTTAATGATCTCTGAAGGCGTCGAATTCCAAGGCTTTTTAGCGAAATTGGAAATGTCAAGCTTTTGGCGTAAGGTATCGGGTAATACTTCTTTTTCGTTTTGTAAGATCCCTGTCGCATCCAATACATAATTGTTAGGCAGTGTAAATTCTACGTGAAACGAGCCAAAATCACCGTAAAATTCATGATCCATGTGCTGATCCGTATCCCAGCCAAACTTGCGGTCATACACGGAAATACGCGGGTACCAATGGGTGACATTATAATGTTTATAGCCAAACGCATTGAACATTTTCATGCGGTTACGGATCACTTCTTTAGCGTAATAGGTTTTAAAGGCAAGGTCAAAAGTGACGGATTCTCCCGGTTTCAGAGGCCTTTCCAAGTATACTTTTAAAACGGTATTGTCTAATTCTGTTTTTAATTCTTTACCGCTTGTCTTTATCGTTTCTACAACAGTTCCTAAACCATCTTTACGGTATTTATTAAATTTTAACCGGTAGTTATTGTTCTTATAAAGATCAGCCAAGTAAGAGTTTTTTGTTTGCGCATTATTGTATAAATGAAAATAAACAAAGTATAATTCTTTGGGTGAATTGTTCCAATACGTCAGCTCCTCGTGCCCTGTAATAACATCGGCCGTATCGTTTAACGAGGCTATAATGTTATAATGAACATCCTGCTGCCAGTAGTCTGCAAAGGGTTTACGGTTTTTCCAGTAAAGGGAATTTGTTTGTGAACGGTAATCAATATATTCTGCCTGGCCTTTCATCTCAGAAAGTGAAATCAACAACAGAATAAGGAATAGGAATAAAATCTTCATAGTGGAATAATAACCTTTAAATATAGGGATTTTATGAAGAAAAAAATGTGTAATTTGTAATGGGTTTTGGAGTAAAACAAGATACTGATTAAAGAATAGATATGACAAAAGAAACTGCCATAAAATTATTTGAACAAAAACAGGTTCGCTCATTATGGAACGAGGAAGAAGAGAAATGGTATTTTTCTATTGTTGATATTATTTCTGTCTTGACGGAAACGGACAGGCCAAGAAAATATTGGAATGATTTAAAAGGGAAGCTTAGAAAAGAGGGAAGCCAACTGTCCGAAAAAATCGGACAGTTGAAAATGATTGCCGACGATGGTAAAATGAGACTCTCTGATGTAGCTGACACAGAACAGCTATTTCGTTTAATTCAATCTGTTCCTTCACCTAAAGCAGAGCCATTCAAATTATGGTTGGCACAGGTAGCCCGGGAAAGAATTGATGAAATAGAAGATCCTGAAATAGGAATAGACAGGTTAATGGAAACGTATCTTAAAAAAGGGTACAGTAAAGAATGGATCAATCAAAGATTAAAAAGTATAGAAGTACGTAAAGAATTGACGGATGAATGGGATATAAGAGGTGTTAAGAAAGGAGAAGAATATGCAATACTTACCGATGAAATTACGAAAGCATGGAGCGGATATACTGTTAAACAATACAAACAGCATAAAGATCTGAAAAAAGAAAACTTAAGAGATAATATGACCAATTTGGAATTGGTTTTAAATATGTTAGCGGAAGCTACAACAGGCGAGATAAGTAAAGAAAAAAAACCTAAAACTTTTAAAGAAAGTAAAACTATTGCAAAACAGGGAGGAACAATAGCGGGAAACACCAGAAAAGAAATTGAAGAAAAAACAGGTAAAAAAGTGGTTAGCAATCAATCAGCGAAAAAGTTGTTAGAGATAAAACAGAATCAACTGAAAAAGTAAGTAGAATATTTTTTTGGTTTTATGATTTCATCAGCTTTAAAAACAACTCCAAAGCTTCTTTTTTTTTGTCGTCGAACGTATAGGAAATTTTATTTTGTAAATACTTTAAAGCGTCAAATCCTTTGGTATGATTGGGGCTTTCCATAACGGCTTCTTTAATATGATGGATGCCGTATTTTAAGGTTTCATTAAATTCAGCAATAAAAGCATCGTCTATTTTTTTATTGCTGACCCAACAGGCAAATACAAACGGAAGGCCTGTATACTTTTTCCATTCTTCGGCCAGGTCATAATGGTAGGGATGTTCCGCGGTTGTTAAACCAAAAGTTCTGTCACCTATAATAACAGCGCCGGTTGTTCCGTTTATTTTTGTTTCAAAACCTTCTTCTGCCGGAATGAACTGAATGTTTTTTTTCCAGAAATGCCTGTTTAATACCTGCACTAAGGTAATGGATGATTTTGACTGGTAATCCAATATAATGTGTGTTAATTCCTCTAAAGGCTTGTGAGAAAACAGTTTCACACTGTCTACCTTGCCGTTGGCGCCAATACAGTAATCCGTAATAATATGGTATGATTCTAATTCCGGTAAAATAGCAACCGGTACCAAACCAATATCTACTTTTCCGTGTTTTAATTTTTGTGCGCAGGTGCTGGGTATATCATATTCTAAGTTTACCGGTGTTTGTAAAGGATGATGCTTTAGTCCGTAAACAAAAGGTGTGGTGTTATAATAATTAACGATAGAAATAGAGTACATAATTAAATAGGATCAGAAGTTGGTGAAGTGTTGTTAATACCTAAAAAGCAAAGTGTGGCGCCTACTGTAGCTAAAACCGGGCCGATAAATAAGCCAATATAAAAAGGAAACATCATAAAAAAAGAATACACGATACCAATGCCGCAAGCGGTGCCAAGGTGTGTCCGTGTAAAATTCGCGCTTTTAGAGATATTCATTTTATGCCGTTCAAAATTATAATCGAGCATAGTAAAACCGCTGTAATACCAAGACACAAGCAGTAAAAATGGTATGGTTATAATAGCTAAAGGCGGCATAAACAAGGTTATAAAAAAGCACAATACTATAAAAAAATACTCTAAAAACATATTTCTTAGGCTGATGGCTATGCCTCTGAAAATGTCTTTTATAAACTGCGCCGGCTTAAACGGAAATTTTTTTCCGCTGAGCTTTTCTTCTACCGATTCTGATAATAAAGCGAAGAGGGGAGAGAGTAGGATTAACAACACGTATTTTATAAAAGTACCTGAGATAAACCAAAAAATAATTCTCAGGATCATTCGTATAAAAAAGCTGAAATAGCCTGTCAGGAAAGGTTTTGCAAACGACAACCAAGCGCCCGAATCGGGAATGCTATTTATGTTTAATTGATTATTAACGTAGTGTGAAACGTAAATCGCCAGGCTCGAAAAAAGCCAAATGCTGCCAAGCCAAATCACAAACCAAAGTATAAACGGATAAAACAGGTAAGGCCATAAGCCTTTTTCAAAAAGCAAGTTAAAGCCTTTAAAACAATTGGCTATAGCTTTAAATAATTCTTTAAAAAAATTCATCCGGCTTAAAATTAACACTATTTTTTTTAGTGTTTATATTTTATTGCAAAGCTTAAAGGCGTATCACCGCCATGCTTTTTAAAAAGTCTTGAAAAGTAAGAATTATCATCGTAGCCAAGCGTTTCAGCTACTTTATTAACCGACCAATCTGTTTGTACTAATAAGCGTTTTGCTTCTAATATAATACGGTCGGTAAATAATTGGGTCGTTGTTTTATTTAACATGGTTTTACAGATCCTGTTCAAATGTTTTTCTGTCATGCTCATTAAGTTTGCATAGTCTTTAGGATATTTTAAATTTTTAAAATGTTCATCTATAAGACTTTCAAGCTTTCTTGTTTTTGATAAATAAGAGCCGATTTGATTTTCAATAGTTTTACCGGGTATGTAAACCCTTGTTAATTCAATATACACAAGGTTAACGAGCGACAGTATTTTAAGTTGCTTTAATTGTTTTTGCTTGGTATGCTCTTCTAAAATTTCTCTAAACAATTCTGTTACTTTTTTAAGAGGGACGCCTTTTAAAGTGATCAATGGGGAGTTGTAAATAGAATTAAAAAAGGGGAATTGTCCTATTCTTTCTTTAGTGAATTCAAGATCATAAAAAGGTTTTGAATGAAAAAAAATATAGCCTTCCACATCACCGGATAGCTTCCAGTTATGGGTCTGCCCGGGCGACATCATAAATACATAACCCGGCTTCACAGAATACATCGTGAAATCAACTTCATGCTTGCCGCTGCCTTTGGTAAAGAGTATGGATAGATAAAAATCATGCTTATGCGGAACATGTATAAAATGGTGCTTCTCTAAATGCTCCTGTAAGGTATTAGCGTAAAAGTGTGTATCCGCTTCGTGATTAAAGGTTTGAATGTTATAAACCGGTAGGTCTTTTTCTTTCATGAATTAAAATTACAAATAAATGTCTTAATTGTGCTATTACCCGGGTTATTTTGTCTTTAAGGTTCGCCCGTAAATTCAGAACTTTACACTAAAATTAAGTATTATGAAAACCTCGTTAACACATAAGGTATTGCAAATCTTAAAAGGTAAATGTCCTCAGTGCGGTGAGGGTGATATTTATGAAACGAAATACAAGACTTTTTTACACATTCCTAAAATGAAAGATCGGTGTGAAGTATGTCATTACGACTTTAATGGTGAGCCGGGTTATTTTTTAGGAGCTATGTATGTAAGCTATGGTATGGCTGTATTAGAGGGCATCATTGCTTTTTTGATCGCTTCTTCATTTATAAAAGAATTTTCAGGATTAGCACTGGCATCTATTGTTGTTGGAGTTATCGTTGTATTTTCGATTCCTAATTTTAAATTTTCACGGATTATCTGGATGTATATATTTCCTTATAAGTTATAACACTTATAAATTATAACAAAAGCGGACCGTTCAGGTCCGCTTTTGTTATTAACTTAATGCTTGTTTAAGGTCTTCAATAAGGTCTTCTATATCTTCAACCCCTACGCTTAAACGTAATAAATTTTCAACAACTCCCGCTTTATCACGCTCCGATTTCGGTATAGAAGCATGCGTCATAGTTGCGGGATGGTTTATCAATGACTCTACACCACCCAAAGATTCTGCCAACGAAAATACTTTAAAGGATGATGCTACTTTAAAGGTATCTTCTAATGAAGCTCCTTTTAAAACAATAGATATCATTCCTCCAAAATCGCGCATTTGTTTTTTAGCGATCTCATGGTTATGATGGTCAGGAAAGCCCGGCCAGTATATTTTTTCTATTTTAGGATGTGTTTTTAAATATTCCGCAATTTTACGACCGTTAAAGCAATGGCGTTCCATACGTAAGTGGAGGGTTTTAATACCGCGCATTACTAAAAAACAATCCATAGGGCCGGGATTAGCACCGCAGCTGTTTAAAATAAAATACAATTGTTCGTGCAGCTTGTCATCGTTGGTTACTAAAGCGCCCATTACCACATCGCTGTGCCCGCCTAAATATTTGGTAACCGAATGCATTACAATGTCAGCGCCCAAAGCTAAAGGGTTTTGTAAATAGGGAGAGGCAAATGTATTGTCAACCGCGAGTAATATATTGTTTGCTTTTGCAATAGCTGAGCAAGCTGCAATATCAATGATCTGCATGGTTGGATTGGTAGGCGTTTCGGCCCAAATCAATTTTGTGTTCGCGTTAACGTATTGTTTAATAGTATCGGCGTTGCTTAAATTAATAAAGTGAAATTTAATACCATAGTTTTGAAAAATCTTAGTAAACATACGGTAAGAGCCGCCATACAGGTCGTCGCCTGTAATAACCTCATCGCCCGGGCGCAATAATTTCATTACCGCATCGGTTGCACCCATTCCGCTGCTAAAGCAAACGCAATGTTTGCCGTTTTCGAGTGAGGCAATGTTTTTTTGAAGCGCTTCTCTTGTCGGGTTTTTACCGCGGGCATATCCATAGCCTTTATTGGTTCCCGGTGATTCCTGAACGTAAGTGGAAGTTTGAAAAATAGGAGTCATGATAGCGCCTGTAGACGGGTCGGGATCAGCACCTGCGTGAATGGCTCTTGTGCCAAATTTATGTTTAGAGAAGTCAGACATATTGTAAAATTTTTGGACGAATTTAAGCTTATTTTGGAATTGTTTTAGCGATTATTTATCAGTAATTTTAAGAGTCTGTTATATTTATAGTGTAAGATTGGTAATAGCTTATTTTTGAGCTGAAACGAGGTAAATTTGGCAGGCATACTAATTATTACGGCGAAAAATTTAAATGAAGTTTTAGCCGTAAATAGCATTAACACATTATAAAATAAATATTAAACAAGGCTCTACTATCAAAAGTTTATTGTACATACTTATTATTGCTATGTTATATTCCGTTGCGAGCTGTAAAAAAAAGGCAACGGAAGCACCTCCCGATGTCGGTTATGATTATGCTCCCGTAACGTTGGGCAAATATGTTGTGTATGATGTGGATTCTACTGTATATGACGACTTTAAAAAGGATACTATCTACTATAAATACCGCGTTAAAGAAAAATTGGCTGAAACTATAACAGACAATGAAGGCAGAGCAGGCATTAAACTCATACGTTATATTAAA
Organism: Bacteroidota bacterium; assembly: GCA_025362395.1. GTDB lineage: Bacteria > Bacteroidota > Bacteroidia > B-17B0 > Aurantibacillaceae > UBA4416. The sequence continues at coordinate 1,135 of JANYGK010000068.1, read as the reverse complement.
AGATACAACCCACAGGTAAATTATGATCAAATGGCCTGGACCATTAAAGATGTATGGAGTTATACTAAAACTGCTACCACGCTTGAGGTAGTTGAAGAAAATGTGCGCTATACTAAATTAAGCTTCCCTGTAACGCCTGATGCGACCTGGAATGGCAATGCCTACAACAACTTGGGAAACTGGAATTATAAGTATTTATTTACAGGGCAGGTGAACGCTGTAAATGGCATGGTTTTTTCGAATGTATTATGTGTTGAACAAAAAGATGATAAGCGCAAAAATGTGATTCATCGCCAATATTATATTGAAAAATATGCTAAAAATATTGGAATGATATACAGGGAAGTTACCGACCTGTATTCGAATACAGTTGTCGCAGGCGTTCCTGTAGAACAGCGTATTGAAAAAGGGGTTATTTATAAACTAAATTATGTTACTCATGGAGTTGAATAAAAAAATTGTAATCAGGATAGCCGCAGCCTGTTTAATCTTGTCATGCTTTACTTTAAAATCTCAAAAATATTGGGTAAAATTTACTGATAAAATAGGTTCGCCTTATTCTACAAATAATCCCGGAGCCTTTTTATCCGCTAAATCTGTTGCCAGGCGCGTTACGCAGGGTATTACTGTTAATATAACGGATATCCCCGTAAACCAAACATACATTAACCAGGTTAATGCAACAGGTGCCGTTGTTTTTCAGCGTTCAAAGTGGTTTAATGCCGCTATAGTTATTATTTCAAATACCACTCAATTAAATGCCGTAAACAGCTTAATCTGTGTGTTAAGTTCTACACCGGTTAACCGTTACCATTCAACTAAACCGGACGAAGTTTTACCGGCTCCGCAACATGCCGTTCAAAAGTCATCTTCTGTTATTTCCGGTTACAATTACGGCCCTTCTATTACACAGGTTACCCAGTTAAATTTAGAGTGCATGCATAATAAAGGTTTCAGAGGGCAAAACATGACCATTGCTGTTATTGATGATGGGTTTAATAATGCGGATGTAAATCCTGTATTTGATTCGTTAAGAAATGAAGGGCGAGTTTTAGGGACAAGGGATATTGTGGCGGGCAATACTTTTGTATACGAAGATGATTCGCATGGTGCCATGGTACTGTCGTGCATGGCA
>JANYGK010000005.1 GCA_025362395.1 Bacteroidota bacterium | reverse complement strand
ACTTTGGAAATTTATTAAGCCTGCGCTGAAAGACACTGAATCAAGACCTGCAAAATGGTTTGTTATTGTTGCCTCCGTATTGTTTTTAATAGGTATCTTTTTTGGTTATTTTTTATTGTTCCCGATGTCTTATAACTTTTTAATTAATTATAAATTATCAAGCAGCCAGATTGTACAAACCAATAATACCCTTGATGATTATATTTCTTTAATTTCTACAATGACCCTAGTTGCGGGCGCGGTGTTCGAACTGCCTATTATTGTTTATTTTTTATCGCGCCTGGGTTTATTAACACCGGCTTTTATGCGTAAATACCGTAAATATGCCGTGGTTATTATTTTAATTGCTGCCGCTATTATTACACCCTCGCCCGATGTTACTTCACAAATGGTAGTGGCAATACCTATGTATTTATTATATGAAGTAAGTATTTTTGTAAGCGCCTACGTGGTTAAAAAAAATAAATTAGCATAATATGCCCGATCAAATTAAAGAGTTTAACGAATACCGTTCAAAAATGAACGACGTTATTTTAGGAAAAGATAATTTAGTAATAAAGCGCCTGTTTAATTTAGATACTCAAACGTATGCCGACGGTGCGTTAAACGTTAAAACAAAAGAAATGCTGGGCTTGGTTGCCAGCATGGTGTTGCGTTGCGACGATTGTATTAAATACCATTTATTAAAATGCCGCGAGCAGGGATGTACCACCGAGGAAGTTTACGAAATATTTGCCGTTGCCAATATTGTGGGCGGTACTATTGTGATTCCGCATACCCGCCGAGGCGCTGAGTTTTGGGAAGAGCTAATTCAGGAAGCATAATGTTTTTGAAATTATCTTAAAAGTAATGACTAATGAGAACAGGCAAATTTTGTGGATTCCCGAAATAGCTTGGTTTTACAGTTTGCGGTGTTTAATTATTCGTAGGAAAAATTTCTTTATGTCCGGAATGAAACTCCGTTTCATGTAGCTTATGAAAGTGATTTAACGCATGTGGTAGAAACTATTAACGCTTTACCAAATAGGAGTTTGGACTTGAAATGACAAGCACTATATAACGCTTTAAAACCTGCCTGAGCAGACTCTTGTAGATGAGCTTGAGATAAAAAATATCCTTTTGTAAGCTTACGCGTTAATGAAAATATGTTGGTAGAGGTAACGGTTACCTACCTTGTTCAGCCAAAACGCGCAGCAGGTATACAAACCTGCTATTATTAAAAATATTTTAGAAGAGTTAAGTAAACAACCCGGTAAAGTAGTGTTTACTAACAGTAATAACCGTTAGTATTTTTTTATTTAGATAATGTTTCAAACTCTTCATCGCTCAATACGATCGCTGAGGCTTTCATGTTTTCCTGTAAGTGGCTTAAAGATTTAGTGCCGGGGATCAGCAAAATATTATCAGAACGTTTTAGTAACCAAGCCAAAGCAATTTGTGCAAGGGTTGCTTTATGAGCCGTTGCTATTTTACTTAATTTTTCTTCCATTTTTTGCGGACCTGAAGCTAGAGGAAACCATGGAATAAATGCCATGCCATGCTGAGCCGTATAATCAACCACCTTTTCCCATTGGCGTGTACCAAGGTTATACATATTTTGAACGGATACGATGGGAACAATTTTTTGGGCTTGTTCAATTTGCGCTACGGTTACTTCCGACAGCCCTACATAACGGATTTTTCCTGCTTTAACGGCTTCTAAAACCGGCGCCAACGTTTCTTCCACCGGTACATTGGGATCGATACGGTGTAGTTGCCAAAGATCAATTGTTTTGACGTTAAGTCTTTCCAAACTCCCTTCAATGTTAGAACGGATATAAGCGGGATCCCCGTTCGGGATCCACTGGTTAGGGCCCGTTCGGTTAAAGCCGCCTTTAGTAGCAATAACCATACCTTTGCCGTAAGGCTGTAACGCATCTGCAATAAGGCTTTCATTAAATTTAGGGCCGTAAGCCTCGGCTGTGTCAATAAAATTAACGCCCGCAACAACAGCGGCCTGCAATACTTTTTTAGCATTGTCGCGGTCTTCTGCTTCTCCAAACACACCGTTGCCGGTGAGTTGCATGGCACCGTAACCCAAACGGTTAATGGTGAGGGTTCCGCCTAAAGTGTAAGTTAATTTTGGTGTTGTCATATAATTATTTTTAAGAATCAGAAAATTATTGAAAGTATAACAGCCAAATTCAAAATAGGTTTTACGGGTTCATAAGTATTATTCTACAACATCACTATTTTAATAAAATGATTCAGAGAATAGCCCCGGGTGTGGTATTCTATATTAGATAATTTATTAGCGGTTGATAGATTTTAATGTGATATAAAAAAACAAACAATTCATTTATACACAGGTAAACTTTTCATACCTCATAAATTAACGGCATCTTCGGCATTTTTCTTCTTATTATAAGAATTTGTTGTCGTACTGTTAACATTAAATATCAAAATACAATTCAAAACCATAGGATCATTCGTAAATTTAAAGCGTACACGCTATATGTATTTATGAAAGATATTAAAAACACATTAAAACTATTGAGAATTCCTTTCTCCCTGTTTTTAATGCCTTTGTTTTTATTAGCGCTCAGCCAAGCCTATACGGTTAATTGGCAATCTGCCGTGATTTCTTTCCTTATCATTCACCTGTTGGTTTACCCGGCCAGTAACGGCTACAATAGCTATATTGATAAAGATACCGAAAGCATAGGAGGCTTAGAGCACCCGCCGCAACCTACAAAAACCTTATTTTATTTAACTGTGGTAATGGATCTGTTCGCTGTTGCATTATCCGCACTACTTATAGCCCCGGTGTTCTCACTATGTATTTTAATTTATATTCTCGCCTCTAAAGCGTATAGCTCTAACCTGATCCGACTTAAAAAATACCCGGTTTCCGGTTTCTTAACCGTTGTTATTTTCCAGGGAGCGTTTACGTACTATATGTCTATAGCGGGCATTACAGGCCATACACTTATATTGAATCAAAAGGCACTTTTTATTTTATTGGCCTGTTCGTTTCAAATTGCAGGCGCTTATCCTCTTACACAAATCTATCAGCACAGGCAGGATCTTAAAGAAAATGTAAGGACACTAAGTTACACCTTAGGTTATCGAGGAACATTTTTATTCACTATGAATATGTTTATACTGTGTAATGTGTTTTATTTTTTGTACTTTGATAACATCAATAAGGCAACTCATTTTTACGTGATACAATTATTCTTTATTCCCATTGTGGGATATTTTGGATATTGGTTTTACCTGGTTCTAAAGAATAGGGCTAATGCTGACTTTAAACATACTATGGCAATGAATTTGATTGCATCTATATGTATGAATTCCTGCTTTATTGTTTTATTTATTATTAACCGGTGCTCGTGAGCTACATAAACGCTATAGAAACTGCCTTACCGGATAATTGTTTTTCACAGGAAACATTTACGGGTTTTTATTTGAACTCAACTAACAAAGAAACCGACCATCGAAAAATAAAGATTGTTTCAAAGCGTTCAGGCATTAATCACCGTTATTCTGTTATAAAAGATTTTGGTACCGAACCTAATGACTTTGAATTTTTTGTAAAAGATGCATCTTTGTTTCCTGAACCAACACTAACAGACCGCATGAAGCTTTATAAGAAACACGCGGTTGCTCTTTCAGTAAAAGCCATTAAAAAAATAAATAATTTTAATACTGTCAAACATACTATTACCCATTTAATAACGGTTACCTGTACCGGTATGTTTGCGCCGGGCAGTGATATTGACCTTATTAATGAGCTGCAATTAAATATATCCATCAGTCGCAGCAGTATTAATTTTATGGGCTGCAATGCCGCTGTTATTGCCTTAAAACAAGCAGATACTATTTGTAAAGCAAATGCCGGGGCCAATGTATTAATTGTATGCACAGAGTTATGTACCATTCATTTTCAAAAACAATATAACGACGATTATCTTTTATCTAATTTAATTTTTGGAGATGGTTGTGCAGCTGTATTAATAGGCTCAAAACCGTCCTCCGCTTATGTGCATCCCGTAAAGATCGACCGCTTCGATTCAATGATCGCCTATAACGGTTACAAGGATATGGCCTGGCAGTTATCTGAAACAGGCTTTATCATGAATCTGAGCTCTTACGTGTCTTCCATCATCAAAGAAAGTATTGTGCCTTTATTTGATTCTATTCACTTAGAGCCAAAAAACATTGATCATTGGGCGATACATCCCGGAGGAAAAAAAATTGTAGATGATGTTGCCGATGCATTGAACTTAACTGCCAATGACGTTTCGGACTCGTACGACGTGCTTAAAAATTACGGTAACATGTCGTCGCCAACGGTTTTATTTGTGCTTAAGCAAATTTTAGAAAAGCCTCAAAACAAAAAAGGAGAAACAGCCTTTGTTGCCGCATTCGGCCCGGGGCTAAGCATAGAAACTATGCAGCTGCGTTATGTTTAAGCATAGAAGCAATAAAAAAGAATTATTGGACGGAGATCATATTCCCGGTAAAGATTTATTTTTGAACCTTAAAGAGCTTGATACCATTAACAATTTATTGGGAGGGTATAACATAACGTTTTCGGCCTTAGAGGAAATTATTGAACCCGGAAAGGCTTATACTTTGGTAGATATAGGCTGTGGCGGCGGAGATACACTAAAGCGCATTAACACTTGGGCATTAAAAAAAAACTGCGCTCTTAAATTAATTGGTATAGACATTAAAGAAGTGTGTATTCAGTATTCAAAACAAAATAATGCCGGTAAGGGTATTGACTTTATTTGTGACGATTACAGGAACAGCTTTCAACACATTAAACACATTGATATTTTACATGCCTGTTTATTTACCCACCACTTAACAGAAGAGCAGTTAATAGAGCTTTTAAAGTTTGCCATTACCAACAAATCTGTTTTAGTGATCAACGATCTGGAAAGAAACCCTATAGCCTATTATTCTATTAAATGGCTTACGTCATTATTTTCTAAGTCTTACCTTGTGAAAAATGACGCGCCGCTTTCTGTATTAAGGGGGTTTAAAAAAGCCGAATGGCTTCATGTTCTTAAAAAAGCGGGAGCCGCGCATTATTCCGTAAAAAACAAATGGGCTTTCAGGCACCAAGTTATTGTATATGGAAACGGATGAAAAAATATACGATTGTGCAATTATCGGTGGCGGCCTCTCAGGCTTGTGCTTGGCTATACAATTGGCAGATAAGGGCCTGACCGTTATAGTATTTGAAAAAAATGAATTTCCGATGCACAAAGTATGCGGTGAATACATTTCCATGGAAAGCCATCAATTTTTAAAGGAGCTCGGGTTAGATTTAAACACATGGGACTTGCCTTATATAAACAGGTTAGGCATTAGCTCCGAACAAGGCTTTATGCTCAATGCACCTTTAGATCTCGGCGGGTTTGGCATCAGTCGTTATACGTTGGATCATGAATTATTTAAACTGGCTGTTGCTAAAGGGGTTACCGTTGTTGAACATTGTAAAGTACAGGATGTAAAACACATTAAGGAAAGCCCGATTACTGTGGTTGAAACATTAAACGGAAATTACAAAGCAATACTGGTTTGCGGAAGCTATGGTAAATATACGCCGGCCTTTGTAAATGAACAGTCGGATTATAATACCGATAAAAACAGCACCAACTATATAGGCGTTAAATACCATATTAAAACCAATCTGGCTTCTGACCGTATTGAGCTGCATAATTTTAAAGACGGGTATTGCGGCGTTTCTAAAGTAGATAAAGAGTGGTATTGTTTATGTTATTTATCGAATGCGAAAAACCTGAAAAACCACGGAAATAATATTAAACACATGGAAGAAAACGTGTTGTATAAAAATCTTTATTTGAAACACTATTTTACTCAGTCTGAATTTGTAACCCCGCAACCGCTTATCATCAGTAATATCAGGTTCAGTAAAAAACAAACCCATACACATACCATGCTTTTATTGGGCGACGCAGCGGGTTCTATTTCTCCCCTATGCGGTAACGGAATGAGTATGGGCATGCGGGCTTCTAAACTATTGGCTGGGGAAATCATTGCTTATTTCAATGAGCATAGGTCAAAAAAACTACTGCTGAATAATTATGCGGCAGCTTGGAATAAAACATTTAATACCCGTATTAAAGCCGGCTACTATTTACAAAACATATTTGGAAAAAAAACTACCACTCACGTTGCTTTAAAAGCACTTAATAAATTACCGGGACTTACTAAAAAAATTATTTCATTAACACACGGCCAACCTTTTTAATCCGGCTATAAAAAAGTATCTTTAATCAAAGAAATTCTTTCTATGAAAAAGCTGATCATTACTACCTTACTGACTTTAATGTTTATGGCGGGCCTTACTCAAAGTCAATTATGGAAAATAACAAACTCTTCGGTTACCTTTAAAATAAAGAACGCGGGCATTAGTGTTGACGGTAGTTTTAGCGGGTTGGAGGCAACTATTAATTTTGATCCGACAAAAGGCTTTGGCAATAAAATAGAAGCAAGCATCGACTCAAAAACCATTAACACTTCTATCACCGCAAGAGATAATCATTTAAAAAAAGAAGAATATTTTAATGTCGATAAATTTCCGAAGATCACCATGGTCGCGTCTACTTTTTCCAAAGAAGCTGACGGAAAATTTAAAGGATTTTTTACCTTAACCATCAAAGGAACTTCCAACACAGTACCTGTTATATTCAGCTTTACGGAAACCGACGGGAAAGCGAAGCTAAAAACTTCCTTTAAAATAAACCGCCTCAATTATAAAGTGGGCGATACAAGCTGGGTAATGTCTGACGACGTAACCGTGAATATGGATGTGGATGTTGTGAAGTAAGAACGCTGTTTATATGCACAAAAAGCATGCCCGCTAATTATTATAAAAGTGTTAGCTCGTTCAGCCAAAGCAGCTGCACTAACTAACGTATAAGAAACGCGCCTGTGTATGGGAACGTACAGCTTATAAATTAATTTTAAACCCGTTTATGGAATTTAAACCGGGGTGGCATCTAAAAGTAAAAACTAAGCAGATGGATATTTCAATTAAAAAACCTTGTCATGAAAACTGGAGCGATATGACCCCAAATCAACAAGGAGCGTTTTGCAACAAATGCGTTAAAACAGTCGTTGATTTCAGCACACAATCACTTGAAGAAATTAGAGATTTTTTCGCCGGTAAGCAGCAGGAAAAAGTTTGTGGGCGTTTTGAGGAGCAGCAGCTCACGGCCCTCTCTTTCGATGCGTTTTTCAATAGGTTCAAACGTTTTGAATTTACCAAACGCTTCGCGCTTATTGTTTATTTTACATTTGGTATGTGGCTGTTCAATACATCAGGGGCAAAGGCGCAGAGTAATGCTCATATAAAAGGCGATGTGCAGGTAGAAGAACCTCAGGCTGTTAAAATGGGTAGCGTAAGAGCAACACCTCAACAAAAGGATAGCGTAAAAACATGTGTAAAACCAAAGCCGCATCCTACTCATACTAAGATGATGGGTAAGGTTTCAATAGCACCTCCTCCTGCGCAAAAACAAGCCTATAAATTAGGGGTAGTATCAACACCGGTGGATGACAAAAAAGCAAGCCCCGCTAAAAAATAAAACAATTCATTTTAGGTATTTTAATACTTAAGTCTCTGTATTTAAAACGTCCGTTCGTATCTTTGGCGTTTTATTTACAGAGTTTATGCGTTTCAGACCTATTAAACAATTTAATACCATCTTGCAGCAGGAGTATCTGGAACCCACTATCAGCTGGGCTATTCGTGTTGTAGTTGCATTAAATGTTCCTTTAATTGTGCTGCCTTTATGGAAAGGATTTTCTTACGAAATTATTTGGGCCGCCTTTGGCGCTTACATGCTTTCGCTTATAGACTACAGGGGCTCCCATTACCGAAAGATCATTATTCAACTTATTGAGGCCGTATTAATTTTTTTCGCGGCAATGATTGGTATGTTTGCCGGCAGCTCATTAATACTGTGTATTATTTGCATGTTTGTAGTAGGAATGTTTGCGGCGCTTATTCGTAACTGGAGTAACTACGGGTCGAGTATTGGAGTTGCGGTGGGATTCTTTTTTTTATTCGGTATTTCAAACCCGGTCAATTTCCATACGTCCCTTAACTTCGGGTACTATGTGTTTGGCGGCGCATTATGGTCTATTTTTATTACGGCGCTTTCATTTCCTTTCACCGCCTCTAACCCCTTAAGGAGGTCGGTAGCCAATATCTGGAAAGAGAATACTGAGTATTTAGATGCGCTTGTTCTTAGGTATATTACAGAAGATAAAGAGATGGACGCGATTGCCATTACCGCCAAAGAAATGGACATCCGTAAAGCCATTGATCTTTCTGTTGAACTGTTTGAAAGAAGACAAACCAATACGCGGTTAAAAGCGCAGCATTATGATATGATGATCGAGCTCAGAAAAACATCTTCCTTATTTGGCGCGGTACTTAATACCATACATGAAGAGCTGGAAGTGTTGAACAGTGAAGACATGAAACCGGTTAAAAATTCTGTTCTTTATAAAACCCTGTCTTCATTAACACAGGCTACAGCCCGCATTGCTATTGTTATTTTTACTTTACGGGCTGAAGATTTGACCATGGCAAAAATAAGAGTAAAGCGCTGCGAAATCGCCATAGAGCTTTTTAAAGAAGCCTGTTCGGAACTTACGTTAAATGAAAAAGAAAAACGCTCGCTGAAACATTTAATGGAAGCGCTCCAAAAAGCGCATCACTATTTACAACAAACCATTTTACAGATCGAAGAAAAACTCAACTTCAAAAAAAGTGATTACCTTGAAAATTATAAATTGTCTTTTAATCATTTTTTAGCAGGTTTAAAACCAAGGGTACTGGTTGAGTTTATCAGGGAAATGTTTAACATTGATTCGCAGCAATTTAAATATGCATTACGCGTGGCTATAGGGTTAACTATCGCCGTATTTATTTATAAGTTCTTTAAAATAGATCACGGCCACTGGATTGCCTTAACCATGCTCATTGTTATACAACCTTACTATGGCGCTACCCGAAAAAAAGGCATTGAGCGAACCGTTGGTACAGTTGCCGGTATTGTTTTAGGCGGTGTAGTAATGCTGTTGCCGTTTCCGCATGAGGCCTTTGTAGGTTTGTTAGTCGTTATCTCTTTTTTAGTAGCGTATTTTTTAAGGAACAACTACAAAGTGGGGGTGTTTTTTGTAACCGTTATGATGGTGGTAATGATGCAAATATCAAAACAGGGCTCATGGGAGCTGATAGGCTGGCGTGTTTTATCTACTTTAATAGGGGCGGTATTAGCCATTATTGCAAGTTATGCCTTTTGGCCCGTGTGGGAAAAACAACGCTTTCCTACATTGCTTGTAAATGCTTTAAATCAAAATAGCAATTACTTAAAGCAGGTTATCCGTTATTTTAATAACGAGCTTGCCCCTAACGAATCCTGGTATAAGAGCCGCCGACTGGCTGAGGCCGCCAATAATGATGTGTTTGCCTGTGTACAGCGTATGTACGAGGAACCGCAAAACATACAACGGCAGATTGACATTAGCTTTGCAAAGGTTGGTACTTTTATACGCATTGCGCGCGAAACAACTTCCGTTGCTTTAATTATTAATGAAATTGAACGGATACAACCCGTTAAAGAATTAAATACCTACGCGGATAGAGTAGGTGAGATTTTTAATTGGATCTCCCTGAAAACAGCCGGCTTAACGGATCATAACAGTTTACCCGATTTTAAAGCGGTTAAGGAAAGTCTTAATACACCTGCATTTTCAACAAATGAGCAAATGGGGTTTATTAAAACAGAACTCGAGAAAATTATTTTTGAGTTGGAAACAATTTGTATTCTGATAAAGAAACAAACTGCCGGCATGTAACAGAAAGCTTACACATAAGGTATAACATAAAAAACCCAGGAATACCGGGTTTTATTTAAAATGGATCTTTTTTTTACCTTACCAGCTTAATAACATGCAGTTTATCAAGCAGTAAAATAATAGGGTAGGTAGGATCAAATTCATACCACTTTGCGGCAAAGTTTGGCCTTGAGCCTCTGTGGTGGTGGTTGTTCTGAAATAATTCGCCCATCATTAAAAAATCAAGCCACAACGTATTTTTTGATTTGTCGCCTTCATCAAAATTACGGTAGCCGTATTTATGGCCCGCCCAGTTTACAATAGCACCGTGTATAGGGCCCATCAGGTAATGGATAGGCAATAATAAAAACATCCACCAATGGGTAGCAAATACAACATAAAACGCGGTGTAAGCAAGGCCGAAACCGATACGCGTATACCAGCTATCCGCTATCCTGTCAATACCCGGGTACTCAGGAAAATTGCGATCAAATTTTTCATCTATCACCACACGTTTATTCAATACATCGTTATATATTTTTTTCGTGTGCATCATCATTGTAAACACTTCTTTAAAAAAATGCGGTGTGTGAGGGTCTTGCTCCGTATCGCTGTAAGCATGGTGCATACGGTGTAATATAGCATACGCCCTTGGGTTTAAATAAGAAGAGCCTTGTGTAACCCAGGCAAAAACGTAAAAGAATTTTTCCCAAAACTTATTCATTGTAAACATTTTATGGGCGCCGTAACGGTGCAGAAAAAACGTTTGGCCAAACAGGGAAAGATACCAGTGTAACAGTAGAAACAGAAGGATAATCATTTTTTTTAGTACTTTATGGCGTAAAGATGCATATAATAAAATTAATTGTATGCTATAAATGATTAACGCCGGTCATCATAAATAGTTTAAATTAAAGTGTTAACAATGTTAATTTAGTTCATTGATTTTTAAAACAATTTTAATAAAAAACCCTCTGCAGGCAAAGGGTTTTAACTTATTCCGATACATCAAATTTTTACCCGTTCAATGCTTCCGCTCCCGCAACAATTTCCAGGATCTCGGTGGTAATGGCTGTTTGACGGGCTTTGTTATAGCTTATCTTAAGGTCACGCAGCATGTCTTTAGCGTTATCTGTCGCTTTGTGCATGGCTGTCATCCGCGCGCCGTGTTCTGAAGCGTAGGAGTCAAGCAATGCTTTATAAAATTGTGTTTTTAAAGAACGGGGTATCAGGTCGCTTATAATAAACTCCTTACTTGGTTCAAAAATATAATCGGTTGCATTGGTTGAGCCGGGTGTGGTTGTAGCCACAACCGGTAATAATTGCTCAGCCTGCACAAGTTGTACCGCAGCGTTTTTAAACTGATTGTAAACCAATACTATTTTATCAAACTGTTTATTTACAAATGTTCCCATTATTTTTTCGGCAATGGGAGCTACTGTAGTGTAAGTTAAATTATCAAATACTTCATTTAAGCCGTGGGGTAGGTCTGTGCCGTGTATATTATAATCCGTACGCTTAAAAGCATCGTTTGCTTTTTTACCGATCGTAATTATAGAAACACTTTGCCCCGCATACTCATTTTTAATTAAGCTCCACGCTTTTTTAATAACGTTGGCATTAAAGCCTCCCGCCAAGCCGCGGTTCGAAGAAATCACCACTAATAAAATATGTTTAGCGGTCCCTGTTCTTGCATAGGTATTTTCAGAAGTATCTAAGCTTGAGCTTACATTTTGCAGAATTTCCTGAAGCTTATTGGCGTACGGACGCATTTGCGTAATAGCATCCTGCGCACGTTTCAGCTTTGCAGCACTCACCATTTTCATGGCGCTTGTAATCTGCATGGTTGAACCAACGGACACGATTCTGTTTCTTACTTCTTTTAAATTTGGCATCTTTATCTAATTAAGAATTATGAATAAGAATTCAGAATTATTTGTTTACTTGAATTAATAACTGACACTAATCGTTTAATTATTTGCTTGCATTCTCAACTCTGTAATTTAGTTATATTTTGCGGTTAACTCTTTCGCCGTTGCTTCTAATGCACCGGTAATTTCATCATCGAACTTACCCGCTTTTAAAGCGTCTAATGTTGCTTTATGTTTACGCTCACATACATCTAAAAATTCTTTTTCAAACTCTTTTACTTTATTTACCGGCACTGAACGTAACAAGTTTTTAGTTCCTAAATAAATAATAGCAATTTGCTGTTCAACACGGAAAGGCGTTGCGTTAGCTTGTTTTAAAATTTCAACGTTACGCGCACCTTTATCCAATACCGATTTTGTAGCTGCGTCTAAATCAGAACCGAACTTGGCAAACGCTTCTAATTCGCGGTACTGAGCCTGGTCTAATTTTAAAGTACCCGCTACTTTTTTCATCGATTTAATTTGAGCATTACCACCCACCCGCGATACAGAGATACCAACGTTAATGGCCGGACGAATGCCCGAATTAAATAAGTTAGACTCTAAAAATATTTGTCCGTCGGTAATAGAAATAACGTTCGTAGGAATATATGCGGAAACGTCGCCCGCCTGAGTTTCAATAATAGGCAAAGCTGTTAATGAACCACCTCCTTTTACAATTGGTTTTAAAGATTCAGGTAAATCATTCATGTTACGGGCAATCTCATCTGAAGAATTGATTTTTGCGGCACGCTCCAATAAACGGCTGTGAAGATAAAACACATCACCCGGGTATGCTTCACGTCCCGGTGGGCGACGTAATAATAAAGAAACCTCACGGTATGCCACAGCTTGTTTAGAAAGATCATCATAAACAATTAAAGCGGGACGACCGGTGTCCCTGAAAAACTCACCAACGGCAGCACCTGCAAACGGCGCGTAAAACTGCATTGGGGCGGGATCGGAAGCGTTAGCCGCAACTACAACCGTATAAGCCATAGCACCGTTTTCTTCTAACGTACGCACTACATTAGCTACCGTTGACCCTTTTTGGCCGATAGCAACATAAATACAGAATACAGGTTTGCCTGCATCATAAAATTCTTTTTGATTGATAATCGTATCTAATGCAACCGTTGTTTTCCCGATCTGGCGGTCACCGATAATTAACTCACGTTGTCCGCGACCGATAGGGATCATGGAATCTATCGCTTTAATACCGGTTTGTAAAGGCTCGGTTACGGGCTGACGGTAAATTACACCCGGTGCTTTACGCTCCAAGGGCAATTCGTAAGTAGTTCCTGTAATAGGACCCTTACCGTCAATAGGTTTCCCTAAAGTATCAATAACACGGCCCAACATGCCTTCACCTACGTTAATAGAGGCGATACGGCCGGTACGCTTTACGGAAGAGCCTTCGCTGATACCTGTGCTCGCGCCCAATAATACGGCACCTACGTTATCTTCTTCCAGGTTTAATACAATTCCCTGTAAGCCTGTTTCAAATTCAATTAACTCACCCGACTGTACTTTTGATAAGCCGTAAATGCGGGCAATACCATCACCAACCTGTAATACGGATCCAACTTCTTCCAGTTCGGCTTCAGATTTAAAACCTGATAATTGTTGTCTTAAAATTGCAGATACTTCTGCGGGTTTTACTTCTGCCATTGTTAATATGGTTAGTTATTATTAATTTAATGCTTTATTGGTTAACTCTTTTTTCAAATTACTTAATTGGCGGGCTACCGATTTATCCAACTGTTTATCGCCTATCTTTAAAATAAATCCGCCAATTAAGGCAGAGTCTTTTTTCTCTACTAATTCAATTTCTCCGTTCAGCTGTGCTTTTACCAATTCCAGTACTTTTTGTTTAGTAGCGGCATCCAAGCCGTTAGCGGAAGTAACAACCGCTGTTAAAATGTTTTTGTGGGTTCTGTATTGTTCAATAAATGCAGTTGCCATTTCAGGGATCATGGCTTCTCTTCTTTTAGAAGTTACGATGGTTAAAAAGCCTGAAGTGATGGCGCTGAGCTTCCCTTCAAATACAGCTTTAAGCACCGCAATTTTTTTATCGGACTTAATGATAGGGCTGTTTAAAAAGTTAACAAAATCCTTAGAGGCTTCGCTCACCTGTTTTACCTGCAGCATATCTGCATATACCGCATCCAACTGCCCTTTTTCAACGGCAAGGTCTAATAATGATTTAGCGTATCTTGATGCAACTATCATGATTAATTAAGATTAACGTCTTTCATTAAATTAGTAACCAAGGCTTTTTGTTTTTCGTCGCTTGATAATTCGCTGCGAAGAATTTTTTCGGCGATCTCAATGGATAAGGCAGCAACCTGGTTTTTTAAATCGGCAACCGCTGCATTTTTTTCGTTGGTAATTTGCTCGCGAGCGGAGTTCATAATACGATCGGCCTCAGCTTGTGATTTAGCTTTAGCTTCCGCAATGATCGCGTCTTTCATTTCGCGTGCTTCTTTCATTAAAATATCGCGTGCCGCACGGGCTTCCAAAAGGCTTTTTTCGTTATTTGATTTTAATTCGCGCATATCTTTTAACGCGTTCTCTGCGCTCGCCAAAGCATCTTCAATGCCTTTTTCGCGGGTTTTAATAGCTGCCAAGATCGGCTTCCAGGCAAATTTACCTAATAATACCAATAATAAAATAAAAGTGATCGTTGTCCAAAAAATTAAGCCTATTCCGGGTGTAACTAAATTCATGAGCTGATAATTTTATGTGTTGTTAATGTTTGCCTTTAAGACAGTAAATCGTATATTTTTTGTTTAACTTTTAAATAACCAATGCCTGTGCCAACCGCTAAGGCATTGGTTAAATTTGCTTATTGAGGATTGTTTCCTAATAATGCTACAACAATACCGAATAAAGCTGCGCCCTCTACAAGAGCTGCTGCGATAATCATTGTTGTTTGAATTTTTGAGGATGCCTCAGGTTGACGTGCAATGGCATCCATTGCGTGTCCACCGATTTGTCCGATGCCGATGCCTGCGCCTATTACTGCTAAGCCTGCACCTACTGCTGCGATACTTCCGATCATTTTACTTGGTTTTTATATTGGTTAAACAAAAAATTAAACTTCTTAATGGTGCTTCACGGCAGCAGCTTCATCATCTTCATTATGTGCTCCATCCTCATTATGGTCAGCGCAGGCTGAACCAATAAAAAGAGCCGTTAACATAGTAAATATATAAGCTTGTAACACTGCTACAAGGCACTCTAAAACACTTATAAACAAAGCAAACGGTACAGCAACAAAAGATGCCATTGTTGTTTTAAAAATAAAGATCAAACCAATAAGGCTTATAATAATGATATGGCCTGCGGTCATATTAGCAAATAATCTGATCATTAAAGCGAACGGTTTTGTAAAAATCCCTACTATTTCGATTGGGATCAGGATGATCCAGATGGCCTTTGGAGCAGGTGGTGCAAAAATATGATGCCAGTAATGTTTATTCCCGTTAAGGTTAGTAACAATTAAAGTAATAACTGACATAACCAGGGTAAAGGCAATATTACCTGTCAGGTTTGCGCCTATTGGTAACATCCCAAATACATTGTTAATTAAGATGAGGAAAAATACCGTTAACAGGTATGGAACGAATTTTTCATAGTTTTTACCACCAATATTATTTTTAGCCAAATCATCGCGTACAAAGACAATTAAAGGTTCAAAAAAGGATTGTTTTCCTTTTGGCGCAGTAGTTAAGCCTTGCGTCTTATATGAATTTGCAATGGAAATAAACAGCCATAACATCAAAATCATTGACAGAAACATTTGGGCAACATTTTTTGTAATAGAAAAATCATAAACCGATTCAGTAGGGTTTTCCGACACAATGCGTTCCTCATACAGGCTGTATCCATTATAAGAAGCATGGCCATGTTCAAAGCGTGAAGACATGAACATTTGTAAGCCTTTGACGTTTGAATATAAAATTACCGGTAAAGGCATGGAAGCCACCTCATGGCCTTCACCCCAAAAATGCCACGAGTGGGCATCTAAAACATGCTCAAACGCGACGGCCGAAATATCCATTTTCTTTTCTGAACCTTTGGCGTGAGGATCTATTGCATGAGACCCGTCACCTTCCTGAACAATAACTACCGCGTCTTCTTGCGGTTCTGAAGCCGATAAATGGGTTGAGATCATTAAAAACAAAGCAATAATTACCGGGCAAACAGCCGAAAACTTCCTGAATATGTTGATTTTATTAATCATTACGAAAATATAGTAGTGTAAGCTTTAAAATTCGGGTGCAAATGTATGCAAAAAATGCTAAAAACGAAAGTTTTTTTTGAGTTTTAGACGAACGCCGGTTAAAAGAATGAGCCTGTATTAAACCGTTCGTTTATTTAACAAATCAATGCTTATGAACCCTATAGTTACATAGAGTTATTATACCTGAATAAGGTAAAAAAATCACACTATTAAAAACAATAGCATATAAATAATTATGGGGTCACCAATGAAAAGAAAACAGATGTACCCGGCAAATCAGCATAATACTATTCCTGATTTTTATATTTACCTCTGCGGTTAAACAGACCTTCTAAAAAGCTACGTAATACTGGGGGTTCAGGGCAAACCCGTTATACCAGATCTCAAAATGCAAATGCGGTCCGCTGCTGTTTTCCCCTGTATTGCCTACAATGGAAATAACTTCACCGGCACGCACATAGTCACCCGTTTTTTTAATAATACCTGCATTGTGCTTATACACACTTGTTAAATTATTGGCATGTTGTATCTGTATTACATACCCGTCGTCTGCCGTAAAGCCCGAAAATATTACCGTACCGTCTAATGTGGCTTTTACCGGCTCGTTTTCCTTGGCTACAATATCTACCCCAAAGTGTTGGTCGTGCAGGTTGTAAGAAGTTGTAATAATGCCTTTTACGGGTGTAAAGAAAAAGAAGTTGTCGATAGCGCCTATTTTATTGGCCGAAACCTTATCGCTCGTCGATTCCAGTTGATTGGTCTCAATATCGTTCCTCAATTTAAGATCTTCGCTGCTGGGTTTAATGTCAATGTTTATATACTTACCGGTAGAATCCTTAACCGGTTTAGCCGATTTGCCTTCTACCTGCCCTGCAAATACGTGCAAAATATTTTCCATATACCAATCGCGCGCCGACAGGGTGTTTTCAAGCGAATCGGCCTTAGCACTTAAACTCAGCAGCTCTTTACGGTCATTTACATTGCCATAACCGGGTATGTATTCGCGCAGCGGCGTAAAAGCCACAATGCTTATAACAAACGCAGTCATAACAATGGTAATGGAGCCCAGTAAAATAATGAGGCCGAGGGGGGAAAGGCGCAGAGAAAACTTTTCTGCAAACGAATCGTCATTCAATATTACCAAACGGTACTTATTGCGTAATTGTTCAGTAAATATTTTCCAACGGCTATTTTTGGTTCCAGGCATACGTTCTGCACAAAATTATACTAAATTTACGATTTCGGCGTTAATAGCTTATTTTTGTATCCTGTTTTTTGAAAGTATTCTCTAAATATATAGTTTTTTCGGTTGTTTTTATACTTGCGTTAAGCGGTTGTAAAACTACTAAAAACACGTTCATACATCGCGGCTACCATAACCTTACGGCCCGGTTTAACGGGTATTATTATGCTACGGAAAGCATAAAGGAAGGGGAAAATAAAATAAGAACCACCTTCAAGTATGATTACGACAGGTTACTGCCTGTTTTTTTAGTACCCACCAACGAAACAGCCAAATCTACTTTTCCCGATTTTGATAAGGCCATTAAAAAATCGTCGAACTGTATACAGCGCCATACCATTAAAGATAAAAAAGGAAATGAGATACCTAAGGCCGGCCGGTGGATAGATAATAATTGGAACGTTATTGGTATTGCACATTTTTATAAACGCGAATTTTTTTCGGGGATTGAAGCGTTTGAGTATGTGATAAGAACCTACAAATCGCCCGACCGCTACAAGGCCATGGTTTGGCTGGCGCGCTCCTATAACGAAATTGGTGCCGTATCACAGGCAGAGCCTATTATAGGGTTATTAAAGGATGATAAAAAAATATCTAAATACGGCAAAAAAGAGCTGCCTGCCCTGCAAGCCGATTATTATTTGAAGCGCGGCATGTATAAGGAAGCTGAAAAAGCGTTGCTTGCGGCAATTAAAGCAAAGCCTTCAAAAAAAACAAAAGCGCGTTATTCGTTTATACTTGCACAAATTTATGAAGAGAAGAACGAGAATAAAAAAGCCAGGGACTATTATCAGAAAACCATTTCGGCAAAGCCTGAGTATGACTTGGTATTTCACGCTAAAATGAAACAGGCACGGCTGGTGGATCTTAAATACGGAAACACGGGCAAGCTTAAACGCGACCTTTTAAAAATGACGCGTGACGTTAAGAACAGCGAGTACCTGGATATTATTTATTATACATTGGGTGAAATTTCGGAAAGAGAAAAGAATGAGCCTGTAGCTATTGCCGACTATAAATTATCGGTTGCCAACAGCACGCAAAATCCAAAACAAAAAGCGTTATCCTATTTAAAGTTGGGCGAAATTAATTTTGAGCAGGCTAATTATATGGCTTCGGGGGCTTACTACGACAGCACTATGATAACATTGCCAAAAGATTATAAAGAGTACGACGCCATTAATGCCCGGAAGCAAACCCTTGAAACGTTAGTAAGCTACATACGAACTATACAACGTGAGGACAGCTTACAGCGCGTAGCAAAAATGAATGATAAAGACAGGGGCCGCTTCATTACTAAAATGATTAAAAATATTGAAGCGGAAGAAGAACGAAAAAAAGAAGAGCAAGAGGCATTAGCGGCGCAAAATGCAAACCCTACCTACAATGCTTCGAACCCGAACGGCGGAATTACAGACCTTGGGGTAGGTGCAAAAGGCGATTGGTATTTTTATAACCCTACACTTGTAGCGTTTGGTTTGAATGACTTTATTAAAAAATGGGGCAATCGTAAGTTGGAAGACAACTGGCGCCGCAGCCAAAAATCAGTGATTTTTGATACACCTGTCGACCAAGCTGCTACAGACACTATTGCTGACGGAAAAGACAGCCTTGCAATTAAAAAGAAAGCAAAAGCAAAAGATAAAAAAGCGTTGAGTATTATTTAAAAGACCTGCCAATGAACGACAGTTTAATGAAATTGTCGAACCTTAAAATTATTGATGCCGACTATAATTTAGCAAGCACGTATAAAGATGATCTGCATAACAATAAAAAAGCCATAGCCGCTTTCGAAGACCTGAATAAGCGCTACGAAGTCCATAAATTCAGGCCTTCCACCTATTACCAATTGTATAAGATATATCAATCGGTTAAAAACACGCCTCAGGCCGATTATTATAAAAACAAATTGCTGAATGAATTCCCTAACAGTGAATACGCACAGCTTATTAAAAACCCTAATTACGAGGCGGAAAAAAATATACAGAAAGGCGAAGTAGAATTATTTTATACCGAAACGTTTGATAAGTACAGTACCGGCAATTATGATGCGGCGTACAGTATGAGCAAGGAGTCGGAAACAAAGTTTGGGAAGAATGATTTTTCGGCAAAATTCGCGTTCATAAAAGCCATGTGCATCGGCAAGATGAAAGGCGCCGATTCGTTAGAGATGGCACTAAAAACACTGCAAGCTATTTATTCTAAAGACCCCGTATCAATGGAGGCACAAGACCTGTTGGAAGTACTGTATAATTTAAAGCACCCGAGCGAAGCCACCAACGGGGCCGGCGGCACTAACCAAACAGATACGTTTACATTAGACCTTGCCGTAAAGCATATTGTGATCGCTGTTTTTCCGGACGACCCTGAAGTTGCCGCATCCTTTAAAGCGTCGGTAGCTGATTTTAATATTACCTATTACGGCATAAGTAACCTTACGGTAGAAAGCAGTTTGTTTGGAAGCGCTGAGCAGATAGTATACATTAAAACGTTTGAAAACGCGCAAACAGCCATGAAATATATTGGTAACCTCAGTAAAGATAAAACCGTATTTTCAAGCAAAGTAAAACCGGAGGCGTTTACGCTGATGGCTATTTCGGAAGATAATATTCAAAAGCTGTTCCGGAAAAAGAAGGTAAGTTATTACAAGCCTTTTTATATGGATCATTATAAATAAGAGCATTTCTTTTGATCTTCTTTTATTTTTTTGATTGAACAAAAAGAACCAATTCCGATTACACACATACTTATTGTGAGAAATAAATAACCTTCGAGATGTTTGTTAGTACTTAAAATCAGCCATCTAATCGGGTGAGGCGGCATAGGCCTGTCCTTCGGTTAGCGCGGGTACTTTATAATTAAGCGGTAATACAATACAAAAAGAAATGCCCTTATTCGGGTGAGTATGAGCGGTAATAATGCCGCCGTGGTTATGTGCAATTTTACGGCAATGCGCAAGCCCGGCATCATATTTATTGGCGGTTTCGTTATCGGTTACATGCACAAAAATATCAAAAATGGTTTCCGAGTTATGGGTTTTGGCATCCGAAACGGTTTGCTCAATAAAAATTTCACAAAGCTTATAGCCGTCGCCCGCGGGTAATGAATAGTTGCCTGTGCCCGGCATCACGTTTTTCGAATAGATGTGAATACCCTGTGTAGGGTTGTTAGCTGAAACGTTAAGCGCGTAGTTGGCGAGCTGAAAAAACAGTTCATCCATTTGTTCGGGTACGGCATGCAATACTGGCAATGCACTAAGCGTAATAGCGGTTGCTTTTTCCGTTACGGTAGTCGCCAGCAGTAATTTTATGTCAAGCGCTGTCTTATTAAGGTCAACGGTTTTAAATAATTCGGGTTCTGCCGTTAAGGCCGAAAATTTACTGAGATGCCTTATCATATTGCTTAACTCGTTAGCCGCGGAATTTATTTTTTGAGCAATGTTCGTTGTTTTAACTGCATCATTCTGCCCGGTAGTATTTAATAACATATCGCTGAACACCTTTATTTTACGAAGTTTCTCCTGTAAGTTGTGGTCAGAAACCTTTCGGTAAAGCAGGTTCTCATCGTTACTATAAGTTAATTGCCGGTGCGTTTCTTTTAAAACAATATGGCTCCGGCTCATTAACTCCATGCTTTCTAAATGGAAAGACACTAATTCGGCAAATAGAGTAAAGGTACCGGTTATTTTAGGGTCGTTGAGTTTAGCAGGCTCTGTACCAATGGCACACAGGGTGCCAAAAAATTCGCCGTTCCGTAAAATAATAGGGAAGGAGATGTAACTTTGCAGGCCATACATTTTAGGGGTATGGTGTTCTTTATAATGCTCGTCTTTAGCTACATGGTCAATAATAACCGGTTGGCGGTTGTCCCGGATCTCATTACAGATAGTGGTTTCCACTTTTAATTCTTCTCCTTCGGATAAGCCAAAGTTAACGTCGTCGCGCACACTGCATGCCAGCCAACGGTCTTCGGTTACACGGGCTACAGCAGCAAATCCTAAGCCTGTAATGCGACAAATAACATCCAACATAGTAGGTATGATGGTAATTTGCCTTACGGCTTCAAAGTCTTTATAAAGGGCATCGTGTGAATGGATCATTTTTAAAAAGATTTAGTAAGTAAGTGTGTACTAAAAAGAATGTAGTGGTTCGTTTAGCAGGACGTAAGTTACACTAATTATTAATTGCAAATCCTATACCCCGGTATTCAGCATTAAAACACGGGCAAATAGTGAGGCTTAGTATTAATGGGTGTGGAAGTAATGCCAATAGGACCGACCCCCTTTTTATAGTGTGTATCCATTATTACAGACAAATAATGGCACTGTAACATTTTTCTTAACTTTGTGTATCAATACGTCAGAAACCTATTGTACATAAAACCCCACAAAACAAAACTCATAAAAAAGAGTGTAGAAACCGCAAGCCTTATGCCGAATGGATTTCCACAAATTGAGGAAATATTTCTATGTTGATTTAAAAGTAAATTACTTCTACCAGTGTTTTAACACGGCTTTATATTTGAATATTTGAAAAGAAATATCGGTAAATCATTAAATTTACCGGTAATATAATTCAGGTTATGATCAAGAAATCGAAACAAAAAGCTGAAAGTAAATTTACCTTTCCAAAAACCCCGACAGGCGTTGAAGGCCTGGATGAAATAACAGAGGGAGGGTTTCCCAAAGGGCGCCCAACCTTAATATGCGGCGGGGCAGGCTGCGGAAAAACATTGCTTTCCATGCAATTTTTAATAAAAGGCATTACGGAATTTAATGAGAACGGCGTATTTATGTCGTTTGAAGAACCAATAAAAGACCTTGCACTTAACGTAAGGTCTCTGGGGTTTGACCTTAATCAGCTGATTGAGGATAAAAAATTAGTATTGGATTATGTGCGCGTGGAAAGATCTGAAATTGATGAAACGGGTGAATACGACCTCGAAGGTTTATTTATACGCTTAGGCTATGCGATTGATAAAATAAAAGCAAAACGGGTAGTGCTCGATACGCTTGAATCGCTTTTTTCAGGGCTTGATAATGAGGCCATTTTAAGAGCTGAGTTAAGAAGGCTGTTTTACTGGCTTAAAGAAAAAGGCGTTACCGCCGTTATTACCGGTGAGCGCGGAGAGGCAAGCCTTACCCGCCAAGGACTGGAAGAATACGTATCGGACTGTGTTATTTTATTAGACCACCGTGTGATTGAGCAGGTATCGACCCGCCGTTTGCGCGTGGTAAAGTACCGGGGCTCTACGCACGGTACTAACGAATACCCTTTTTTAATTGATGAAACAGGCATTTCCGTGTTACCCATTACCTCTTTAAAGTTAGACAATGAAGTGTCTTCCGAAATAGTTTCTACCGGTGTAAAGGGGCTTGACGGTATGTTTAACGGCGGCGGTTTTTACCGGGGCAGCAACATATTAATTTCGGGTACGGCGGGTACGGCTAAAACGACTATCGCGTCCTATTTTGCTTACGAACAGTGTCGTAAGAAAGAACGTGTTATTTATTTTGCTTTCGAAGAATCACCTCAGCAATTGGTAAGGAATATGAAGTCGATCGGGCTCGACTTGGCCCCCTATCTTAAAAACGGCGCCTTACAAATTCATTCATCCCGCCCTACATTAAATGGGTTAGAATTACACTTGTTAACACTCCGAAAGTTTATTAAGGAATTTGCGCCTACAACAGTCATCATTGATCCCATTAGTAATTTAATTACGGTTGGCAGCGAGCATGAGGTACGCTCTATGCTGGTGCGGTTAATAGATATGCTGAAGCTGCATAATATCACCGCCTTGTTTACATCGCTTAATAAAACCGGCGACTCGTTGCGAGTGGACATTGCGGAAGAGTCCGTATCCTCATTGGTAGACACCTGGATCACCGTAAGGGATATGGAAGGTTTGGGAGAAAGAAACCGCGGAATTTTTATTGTGAAATCGAGGGGTATGAGCCACTCCAACCAGGTTAGGGAATTTATTATTACAAGTAAAGGCGTTGATCTGTTGGATGTTGAGCTTGGCCCTAACGGCATCTTAACAGGTATTGCAAGAAAATCGAACCAGATCCGTAAAAAAGCAAAGGCTCTCAAAATTCAAAGTGAGCTGGAATGGAAAGACCGTGAAATTATGCGGAAGCGTAAAGCATTAGAAGCAAATATTGAGGCTTTAAGAAATGAATTTGAATCGGTTGAGGAAGAATTAAATTTATTAAAATCAACACAAGCGTTCAGCGCAAAGGAAGCATCCATTAATAATAACAAGGTTAAAACAAAGAAAAAATGAAAAAGCAACCGGCCGAATGGCAGTTATTATTATATATTGCGGGGCAAACTCCAAAATCAATAAAGGCATTAAGCAACATTAAAAAATATGCCGAAGAACATTTGAAGGGAATTTACTCTATTGAAATAATTGATTTGCTTATAAACCCGCAGCTTGCCGAAGGCGATCAAATATTGGCGGTACCAACGCTTGTAAGGAAGTTCCCGGAACCTATCCGTAAAATAATAGGGGACCTGTCGAACGAAGAAAAAGTACTGGTAGGCTTAAATATTAAAGCCTTAAGCACAAATTAGTATACAGCTTATGGCAGAGGAAAAGTATAAGTTTATATTATTTGTTTCGGGTATGTCTGTTAAGTCAGTACGTGCCGTTGAAAACCTGAAACTCATTTGCGATGCACATTTGCAGGATAGGTTTGACCTTGAAATTATTGACATAACTAAAAATGCTGACTTGGCGGTTAAGTACCAGATTTTTGCTATTCCTACATTAATTAAAGTCAGCCCGGCCCCTTTAAGAACATTGGTAGGCGACTTGTCTGATACACCTAAAGTATTAAGAATATTAGATATAGCCTAATATACCATTGAAACAAGAACAACATATTGAAACCTTATTGAGTGAAATAGCCGACTTAAAAGTCAGACTGTTTGAAGCCAATGGTATTATAGATGCCATTAAGGACGGTTCAATAGATGCGTTGGTGCTTAATAAAAACGGCACCCCTAATGTGTATTCATTGGAGAGCGCCGATTATACCTATCGTATTTTAATTGAAAAATTCGGCGAAGGCGCCTTAAGTATTTCCGAGGAGGGATTGATCCTTTACTGCAACGATTATTTTGCAGGGCTCATAGGCCTTCCGTCAACTAAAATAATAGGTTCATACTTTAACTCATATATTGCTTCGGTTTGGGAATTCACGGATCTGATGTCGGCTTTAAAGAACGGCCCCAGCAAAGGGGAGATTATGTTAAGGTATGAAGGTAAAAAGCGGCCAGTATACATTTCGCTTACCAACCTGCAACCCACGGTTTCAGCTATAGGGATAATTGTAACGGACCTTAGTCAAAAAAAGAAACATGAAGAAGCGCTTGCTTTATACCAGCGACAGCTGGAGGTAAAAGTAAATGAGCTGAACCAAACCAATACAAATTTAGAACAGTTTATACATGTCGTATCTCACGATTTAAAAGAGCCGTTGCGGAAAATCGTTTCCTACACATCGCATTTAAATTCAACGCGGGCCGACCTTTTTACCAAACACGAAGTAAATAACCTTAACATCATTAACTCCTCTGCCTTACGGCTTAACTCGTTAGTGGACGACCTGGTAAAATACGCGTTCAGCACAAACAAAGTGGAAGACGATGAAGTGGATTTGACAGGTGTTTTACGGGAAGTGATGGACGACCTTGAACTGGTGATTACAGAACGGGCGGCGGTGATCCGTTCGGATAAGTTACCGGTTATAACAGGATCAAGGGTACAAATGCGCCAGCTGTTTTCGAACCTTATTTCAAACGCCATTAAATACGGTAAAAGAGATGTAAAACCTGAAATTACAATTACTACAGGCTTTGTTGAAAACATAGAGCGGCAAAGGCCCGATAAAAATTTTTATAAAATAAGCCTGCATGATAACGGGATAGGAATGGATAAAGCGCATTTAAGTAAAATATTTACTATCTTTCAGAGGTTGCACATGCGAAACGAATATTCAGGGAATGGAATAGGATTAGCAATCTGTAAAAAAATAATGGAAAATCACGCGGGCAAAATAGATGTGGAAAGCGCGCCGAATGAAGGAAGCACGTTTAACCTTTATTTTCCGAGTCAAGGCAATACATGACCCAACTTAACAACTTACATATACTTATTGCGGAAGACGACCCGGACGATGGAGAGATTATTACGCAACGTTTTGCCGAACACGCCGCTTTTACAAAAGTAGAGTGGGTAAAAAACGGAAAAGAACTTTTATCATTTTTAAATAATACTCATAATTCAAGGCCCGATATTATATTAACGGATATTAATATGCCTATTTTAAACGGTATTGAAGCATTGCAGGAAATTTATAAAGACCTTCGGCTTCGTAATATCCCGGTGTTTGTATACTCGTCTACCATTAACCCTATTTACGAGGCAAAGAGTAAAGAGCTTGGCGCTAAGGCGTTCTTAACAAAGCCTTTCGATCTGTTTGAGTTCGATAAAATTCCGGTACAAATTATCAGTACACTCATTAAAGAAACGGCACCGGCATTATAAGGCTTTAGTGACTGAAACACGTTATTGCCAACCTCAATTTCTGTTGATGGATACTTCGATTTTATTTTTTGAATAGGGTTATAAGGCAAAAGTATTGAAAACGGTATAACCGTGTGATTGTAATTTCTACCAAAAAGCGGAACCGCCGCTAAAATTTAAACTTTCGTTCAGGCTGTACCGTATAAGCTTTATTGCTATTACTGTTTTGAGGACGATTTGGAATAAGCCTTTAAAGAATGAATTAGTTTTAACGCATAGCGCTTGTATACCTGCCGTTCCTAATAATGTATTGGTATTAAAGTTGTATAGCAAGTAAAATTATGAATCTTGTAAGCATTATAGGCATATCGGCCAGCGTATTTACCGCCGCATCCCTACTGCCGCAATTAATAAAACTGCTCAAAGAAAAAAAAGCGGAAGACATTTCACTCGCCATGCTTGCCGTATTATTTGTAGGACTGTGTCTTTGGATCTACTATGGTTGCCTTAAAAAAGATTGGATCATTATTATATCCAATTCATTCTCTATAGTTATAAATATGATAACGGTTATAGTAAGCTTAAAATATAAAAACAAAAGTTAGGTGTTTATGACACAGCATCACGTTTATATATATTGGTAATACTCTAAGTATACCAGATAGAGTCATGATAATTCGGGCACCTGCACTTGCGTTGGAGCTATTATAACACTTCTATTTCAATAACCGCGTTCCCTTTGCTGTCCGCGTTATAATATTTAATGCTTAGCTTCTCTCCATTAACTGCAAGAGATAAATTTCCATTCTTAGTCTTATTTTTTTTAATATACTTTTCAGCTTTTTGAATTGCAGAATTAAATGTTTCGTAATATTTAGTTTCCGGTACGGATTTACCATAAATATTTTTATCTAATTTACAGAGTTCATAACCTGATCCCCTGCAAATTAAGGTATCACACGTTTCTGAATTATTTGTAAAATGGTAATCGTTATAACATATTTTACCGAACCTCAAGAGATTGGGCTTACCGCCTTGTTTTGAAATGTATATTTTTTTATTTTGAGCGTTAACGAATTGTATTCCGAAAACACACGTTAAAAAGAAGACAGCTATTTTTTTCATGGTTAGGATTTAATGAAACAATGTAAAAAGATACGGATTTTTTCTATCAAACATGTAGAATTGATGTATAGCAGGGCGTAGCCGATCGCATAGATTTGAAGTTGTGTTTGTAAGGCTAAGCTATATTAAGTAATAAGCCTTTTAAAAAAATAATTTTATAAGCAGCGGCACTAATAGTAACCGGGTTCATGGCACCCGCAAACCTTAAATGCCTGTAACTTCACCATGGGCCGCACATAAACAGGACTCCTACGCCGGTTTTAAAGATACCCGGGATGCTCTGACCATTATTATACACAAGTAAAAAAAGATTGCTGTATATCTTCACCAATTCCTCTTTAAATAAATAATGATTACAGGCCGTCGCCGGCCATATAACAAAATGATTTTATTGATACAACATCGTTCCTTTTAAGCGGCTGTTAAAGATTCCCCATCCTTTATGAGAACTCTTTTTGTTTTAAGACGATGAATACAATCGGTATCCTTTAAATAAATTAAAATATACCTAACCGGCATTTGAGTTGACCTGCTGTTGTAATCGCATGGTTGAAATACTTAATCAGCAGCGTTGCTGATTGAAGTTGTTTTTAAATAAAAATTATAAATCACTTAAAAAAATTAAAATGAAATCCACTGAACAAAACGGCACTTCTCCTTCTAAGAAAGGAGACAGCACAAAATCAAACATTACAAAATCACAATTGCATGAATTATTTGTAGATGAATTAAAGGATATTTATTGGGCGGAAAACGCATTAACCAAAGCACTTCCTAAAATGGCTGAAAACGCAAGCTCACCTGAACTTGTTGAAGCCATTGAAAATCACCTCGAGGAAACAGAAGGACAGATCAATAAACTTGAGCAGGTATTTGAAATACTTGGACAAGAAGCGGAAGGAAAAAAATGTGAGGCAATGGCCGGGTTAATAAAAGAAGGCGAAAGTATAATGGAAAATACTGAACAAGGTCCGCAACGAGATGCCGGTATAATTTCGGCGGCACAAAAAGTAGAGCATTATGAAATTGCTTCCTATGGCACCTTACGCACATTTGCCCAAACACTTGGCTTAACGGATGCCGCACTTTTACTGGAAGAAATTTTGGAAGAAGAAAAAAATTGTGATAACGCATTAACCGACTTGGCAGAAAGTACAATTAACGCATCAGCGTTAGAAGAAGACCTTGATTAAATAATAATAAAGGAGGGTTATATCCCTCCTTTTATTAAACACCTGAATGATGATTAAACTATTTGCGAAACATAAATTTTTGTTAATGATGGCTCTGTTACTATTGCAGGTTCGTATGCAAGCATGCGTTACCTGCAATAAAGAGTTGCAGGCTGAAATTTATGACAGCACCTTTTTTCCGAATTTATTTATTATGCTGAGTGCCTTTTTTGTACTTGCGCTCATTGTATGGACTCTAGCATGGGCAGGCACCAAACATCATAAAACAATTGTATTGGGTAATACAGCGTATAACGCTTTAAGCCCTGTGCCTGTAATTACAGCTGCCATGATATTGGGAATAGGACTTGGCGGATTTATTGACGGCATCGTTTTTCATCAGATACTGCAATGGCATGAAATGCTGTCTAACAAAGTGCCGGTTGATACACTCATGGGTAAAAGCGTAAATATGTTCTGGGACGGTATTTTCCATTTGTTTTGCTTACTGGTAGTGTTAGTGGGGTTAATTTCCTTATGGAAACTTTTTTTCAGAAGTGATGTTAACCGCTCCGGCAAGCTCCTTAGTGGCGGTATGTTATTAGGGTGGGGCCTGTTTAACATAGTGGAAGGGTTGATTGATCATCATTTACTTAAACTTCATAATATAAAAGAAACAACACCTAACAAAGCAGAGTTTAATATTTATTTTTTAGTGTTCTCACTACTGATAACCGCTATAGGATATTTTAGTGTCTATCATAAAAACCAACACAAAGTCCATATATAATATCATTAATAACCAATACACAAATCAATCTAACAAAAAACAATATTAACACCTAAAAACCAATCACTATGTTTTACCATGTAAAAGAATTACAGTACAATGCCCGCGTATCAAAGCCTGATCCGCGTTTTGCACGCCTTCTGCTCGAACAGTTTGGTGGATGCAACGGCGAGCTGAAAGCAGCCATGCAATATTTTGTTCAGGCCTTCGGCTGTAAAAACCCGTATCCGGATAAGTACGATATGCTTATGGATATTGCTACAGAAGAATTCAGTCACTTGGAAATTGTTGGCGCTACCATACAAATGTTACTAACTGGTGTTAACGGTGAATTAAAGCTGGCTTCTGAAACAGATGAATTGAGCACGGTGCTTAACGGAAAAACAGCCAAAGAAAATTACATTCATGAAGCAATGATTAACCCGCACTTTTTTGCTGTTACAGGCGGCGGACCCGCTGTAACAGACAGTAACGGCAACCCCTGGATGGGTTCATACGTTAGCGCCATGGGTGATTTAACGGTTGACCTGCGTGCAAATATGGCAGACGAATCCAAAGCAAAACTCGTTTATGAAAACCTGATGCAATTTACCGACGACCCGTATGTGAAAGATACACTGCGTTTCTTAATGACCCGCGAGGTAGCGCATTTTCAAATGTTTGAAGCTGCGCTGAACACAATTAAACCAAATTTTCCTCCGGGCATTCTACAGTCAGACCCTAAGCACAGCAACACATACTACAATCTTTCAAAAGGGGATCCTCACAAAGGGCCTTGGAATGAAGGAGAAAGCACTCAACTAGGCGAGACTTGGCAGTATATTGAAGACCCTATTAAATATGTAAATGAAACTAACGGGCTTGTAAACAGCAGGGCAGAAGGTACCGACCGTACCGATGAAAGTGTAGCAAAGCATAATGATGCCTTGGCAAAAGAACGGTATGAAGAAATTAGCTCCGCAACACCGCCGGCAGACATTAAATGGAACACTTACGATCAGAAGAAAACCACTAAATTAAAAAAGTAATACCCGTAAATTTAAGCCACGCGTTTAAGGCGTGGCTTATGCTTATCCCAATACTGTTATAAACAACTAAGTATTTATGACGGCAGGTAAAAATTACGAGAAATAAATGTAACCTATTAAAAACATACGGAGCATCACTGCCCTTTGATTTATAACACCGCTCACGCTTAAAAAAAACGAAAATGATAACAACGAACGAAGAAACATTGGCCTCTAATACTGCATTAAAAAGGCGAAAGCCACACACCGCCCTTAAAATTGATAAAAATATTAAACATGTTAAAGCAGAATATGACATGATTGTATTTTGCCATTTACGTTGGGATTTTGTATTTCAAAGGCCGCAACACCTGATAAGCAGGTTATCGCAATCCTACTCTATTTTATTGATAGAAGAACCCGTAGCCTATGCCGAAGGAGAAAAATTTACGGCCCGTATCAGGCAGGTAACCGATAGCATCACTGTTTTACAACCTTGCGTAGATACGATTGAGGAAATTGCCGATGTACTTAAAAAACAGGTATCCGTTAATACAACGCCAATAGGCTGGTTTTATTCAGCGGCATTTGTTCCGCTACTGGAAACGGTTAAGTTTTGTAAAATCGTATACGACTGCATGGACGAACTCTCTTTGTTTAAAGGCGCGCCGCAGCAGCTGATTACCCGAGAAAAAGAGCTGATCTCCAAAGCGGACCTGGTATTTACCGGCGGCAAATCGCTCTACGAGGCCAAGCGGCATTTTAAAACAAATACCTATTGTTTTCCCAGTTCGGTAGACCGTACCCACTTTGATGTATCAAATGAAAGCATTAGCATACCGGAAGACATAGCGCATTTACCTAAGCCTGTAATAGGCTACTATGGCGTTATTGACGAGCGCATAGATTATGCACTATTGAAGGAAACCGCTAGGGCAAATCCCGGCTGTTCGTTTGTGATGATCGGCCCATTGGCTAAGGTTACTCCCGAAGAACTTCCGGAAGCAGAAAACCTGCATTTTTTAGGGATACGCAGCTATAACAGGTTGCCGGAGTATCTGCAGGGTTTTGATATTGCCATGATGCCCTTTGCCATGAATGATTCCACCAAATACATCAGCCCTACTAAAACGCTTGAGTATATGGCCGGTGGAAAACCTATAATATCTACCCCGGTGCATGATGTGGTGCGTGATTACAACCATTGTGTAAAAATTGTAACTAACGCTGCCGAATTTACATCAGCCATCAACACATTTACGGCTGACTTGAATAAAAGTTATCTGAGGGCCTATAACTCCATTTTAGACTCTACCTCATGGGACGCTACGGCCATACACATGATTGATTTACTAAAAACGAAAGACCTTACATGAAAATACAGGCAGACATAATTATTATAGGCGCCGGCATTTCAGGGGCAGTACTTGCAGAGCGTTTTGCGGGAGAAGGCAAGAAAGTAATTGTTATAGAAAAGCGGAACCATATTGCCGGGAACTGTTATGATTACACAGACGAGAATAATATTCTTGTATCCAAATACGGCGCACATTTATTTCATACTAATTATAAAGAGGTATGGGACTATGTAAACCGTTTTTCAAAATGGTATGATTATGAACATAAAGTCATTGCAAAAGTTGATGGTGTTTTAGTGCCTATACCCGTTAATATAACAACCGTAAACAGGTTGTTCGGCCTTTCCATATCAACCGAGGACGAGATGTGCAAATGGCTTGACGCTAACAGAACAGTTATAGGGCAGCCTGCGGATGGCCGTGAAGCAGCACTTTCAAAAGTCGGCCCTGTATTGTACGAAAAAATGTTCAGGCATTACACCAAAAAACAGTGGGATAAATATCCCGAAGAACTGGATGCTTCTGTATTAGATCGCATCCCCGTACGCACCAATGATGATGACCGCTATTTTTCCGACACCTGGCAGGCATTACCAAAGGGCGGATATACGCAACTGTTTAAAAAAATGCTCAGCCACCCGAATATTACAGTAATGCTAAACACCGATTACTTTGATGTAAAAAATACCATTACAGGCTATGATAAATTATTTTATACCGGCCCTATTGATCGCTTCTTTAATTTTAAGTTCAGCCTGAATGAGAAGTTGGAATATCGCTCGATCAACTTTGTATCTGAAACCATAGATGCTGGGAATTTCCAGGAAAACTCAGTTATTAATTACCCGGGAACAGATGTAGACTTTACCCGCATTATTGAATATAAGCATTTCGGTAACCAAGTATCTGAAAAAACAACGGTAGTTAAAGAATATACGGTAAGCGAAGGCGAGCCTTATTACCCTGTGCCCAACGAAAAAAACAGGCGCATTTATGAGAAATATAAAGCAGAAGCGGAAACCCTTGCCGATGTTTATTTTGTAGGGCGCCTGGCTAATTATAAGTATTTTAATATGGACCAGGCCTTTAAAAACGCGCTCGATCTTTTTGAACAGCTGCGGATACAGGAATTAAAAAACGTTTTAGAAACACTATAAAAAGCGACATGATTTTTAATAGCTTTTTTATGGGCGGCTATGAATGCGCCGACCACATCAACCGTTCGGGCCGGCGTATAAACCTGCTGAAAGAGACGCAGCACAACGTAAGGGTACGCGAAGACTACGCGCTTTTATCGGCACTTGGCATTACCACTGTGCGAGAAGGTATTTGCTGGAGTTCGGTAGAACAGAGGCCGTTTATATACGATTTTAGGGAAGTGCAAAACCGGATTGCCGCTGCCGGTGAGCTGGGCATACAGCAGATCTGGGACCTGTGTCATTTTGGGTATCCGGATGGGCTTATTCCCACGCACCCGAATTTTACGGAACGCTTTACGTCCCTTTGCACGGCATTTGCCGATTTTTACAAACAATGCACCGATGCGGTGTTATTTGTTGTGCCCATTAATGAGATCAGCTTCCTCTCATGGCATTCGGGCGATGTGCGGGGAACTGTACCGTTCGCAATCAACTCCGGGTTTGATATTAAGTATCATTTGTGTAAGGCGGCTATAGCAGGCATTAAAGCTTTGAAGGACGCTGATCCGGGTTGCAGGGTTTTAATGGTAGAACCTTTAGTACAAGTGCACGGCCGCGAAGAAGATGATTGGAACACCGTAAATGCGGAGAATGAAAATCAGTTTCAGGCTATGGATATTATTGCAGGTAGAATGTGTCCGGAGTTAGAAGGGAATGAATCATTATTGGATCTTTTAGGATTTAATTATTACCATAATAATCAGTGGCGGCATAACAGTGGGCCTTTGCCCTGGCCCGATTTAGGGAATGAGCGAAAGGCGCTGTGCGACCTGCTCTGCGAAGCTTATCAGCGGTATCAACGGCCGATTATACTTACTGAAACCGGGCATTTTGGCGAAGGACGGGCATTATGGCTGCATGAAATATCGGGCGCCTGCGAAACGGCTATGCAATTGGGTGTGGATTTACTCGGCATCTGCATTTATCCCGTAACCGACCGGCCAGACTGGGATCAGCTCGACAGTTATTGCCGATGTGGGTTGTGGGACCTTGACGAAGAAAAGAACCGTGTGCCTGACGACGCTTATATTAACAGCTTTTTATGTTGCCGCGATCAGTTAAGCAAATCAAACGTGAATCGCTAACTCCCTTATTAACCAAATGCCACTTCTATATAGTACAACCCGGTATTAAGATTTAGCAATAGATAAGGTTAACCCTATATAATTTGGCGAAAAAACAGATATTTATTTTAATCGACAGTATCAATTGATAGTCTTAAACTTTGAAGTGTCAGCTTAAAATAAGATCTTCTATTCTATTCGTTTTCTAAAATGCTTTGGTAAAATAATATTGAATGTTGTTCCATGATCACTACAAATCATGCGGAGCTATATATGCAAATTATTTTAATTCCGCATTTGAACCGTGAAGCTTTAAGTTGGCCTCTTCCAACTCTTCATTTATTGCTGCTATTTCTTCGTTGGTTGCCTACAGCTCTTCATTAGAAACGGCTAATTCTTCCGTGCCCTGCTGAACTTATTTTGTTAATTCTATTTCTATATTCCGTTCATTGGTACATCTTGCGCTGTACCCGTAACTTTATATACTTTATTATTAGTATCAAAAACAGCTTTCTCCTGTGCATGCACTATTTTTAGTGAGCCATCCTTGATATTGGCAATGCGATATTCCACATTATAAATACCATTTGTACCCGCGGTAATAGAGTGTGTCATGGCATCCTTTACCATTACTATGGATACCGCATACTCGAAAATGGTAGAGCTAAGAAAAATGTTTAATAATCAGGGTAATCTTTTGTGCGTTTCGTGGTTTAGAAAAAAAGAATAATAACATTATTAAACTAAACCCAAAGGATGGACCAGAAGGGGATTTTAAAATTATTTCGTTTTAATCAGGCTGTCATTTGTTTAATGACACATCAATTACTCTTTAATAATTTTCAATGTTTTTTCTTTAAAGTCATTTTTTATATATAAAAAATAAACTTCAGGTGAAAGAAAGGAGAGATTAATTTGCTTTGTAAAAATGTTTTACCCCTAAAGAAAAAACCCTCTGAAAGTCTTGCTATCAGAGGGTTTTCGTGATTGTGTTGAGGTCCCGAGCGGATTCGAACCGCTGTAGCAGCTTTTGCAGAGCTGTGCCTAGCCACTCGGCCACAGGACCATGATGTTTTGAATTCAGATAAAATGATCAAAATTCTTAGAACGGATAGCAAAAATAAGATTTTTTTAGCAAATTGCTCTAAATATTTTAAAAAAAATGCAGATCCATTCAAAATTGCCACATATAGGCACTTCTATATTTACCGTAATGAGCGGCCTGGCTAAAGAACATAACGCTATTAATCTTTCACAGGGCTTCCCCGACTTTGATTCTAATCCTGAATTGCTGGAGCTCGCTAAAAAATATACGTGCAATAGTTTTACTCAGTATGCGCCAATGCCCGGGGTTTTAGCATTGCGTGAGCAAATAGCTTTGCTCATTCAAAATTGCTACAACGCGGTTTATGACCCCGATACGGAAATTACCGTCACCGCAGGCGCCACACAAGGCATTTATACAAGCATTGCAGCCTTTATAACTAAAGGGGATGAGGTAATTGTTTTTGAACCGGCCTATGATTGCTACGTGCCCGCTATTGAAGTAAACGGAGGAATCGTGAAGCCCATTGAATTACACTATCCCGGTTTTACCATTAACTGGAATACCGTTAAAAATACCATTACGGATAAAACTAAAATGATACTAATTAACTCGCCCCACAACCCAAGCGGCACAACGCTTACCGAGAATGACCTGTTAGAACTTGAAAAACTGATAGCAGGTAAAAATATTATTGTGGTGAGTGATGAGGTTTATGAACACATGGTGTTTGAAGGGAAGCAACACCAAAGTGTAGCAAGGTTTAAAACGTTGGCGGCGCAATCAATTATTGTATCTTCTTTCGGGAAAACGATACATGCCACCGGTTGGAAAATGGGGTATGCAGCGGCGCCGAAAGAACTGATGCAGGAGTTCAGAAAAGTGCACCAGTTTTTAGTGTTTTGTGTAAACCATACCCTTCAACAGGCGTTAGCCGATTACTTAAAAAACGAATCTACCTACAAAGGGCTGCACCAATTTTATGAAACTAAAAGAAATTATTTCCAATCATTAATTTCGTCTTCACGCTTTACGATAGAACCTTGCACAGGCACTTATTTTCAAGTATTAAACTATAAAAATATTTCCGACGAAGCCGATATAGACCTTGCTGTTCGCTTAACCAAGGAAAAAGGATTAGCCGCAATTCCCTTATCGGTATTTTATACGAAAAAAAAGCAACAGCATTTACTTCGGTTCTGCTTTGCTAAAAAAGAAGAAACCCTGCAAAGGGCGGCTGAAATTATGTGTACATTGTAAGACTCATTTTAAAATTTGAATATGAAATTTACATTTCTAATCCTTTCTTTATTTTTTTGCTTTATTGCTAAATCACAAGACACCATTTTTTACAAAAAAGCTGATAAGTTAGTGGTGGTTTTAAAAGAAATAACACAAACAGAAATCAAGTATCAAAAATTTGATATGCAGGATGGCCCCGTGTTTATTATTAGTAAAAATGACATTGAAAAGATTATTTACAAAAACGGTTATACTGAAATTATGCCTCCCGTTGTTGTAAACGCTCAACCACAAATACTGTATCAATCCATAACTGCTTATAAAGAAAGGCTTACTTATAGTGATACTAAAGTAAAGTATAAGGTATTGGCAGATTTGGCACATGCGCATCGCGACAGCAAAAGGCAACCCGGGTTATCGCAGTTGGCCCTGTCTATAAAAAAGCTTAAACCTGCACAGGACGGTACACGAACGGGTGCAATTATTTTTGGAGCATTGGCTGTAGCGGGAACCGCAGTATACAGTGTAGCATCTTTGTTTGGTAATACGAATGACCCTACACTTATAGCACCGCCTATAGCCTTTGGTGTAATCGCTATAGCTTTAACTTCTTTATCGATTACCTTTAATATTAAATTAAAACAAAAACGGAACGCCTTTGTAAATTTGTATAATGAATAATTTTTGGCGGTAAAGGTATTAGTCCATGAGAGTTTATATAATAATAAGTATTCTTTTTGTTTTAGGGAAACTACAAGCCCAGGATACACTTTTTATAAAAGAAAAGGAGCCTTTATTGGTAAGGGTTTTAGAAATATCGAAAGTAGAAGTAAGCTATAAATTTTTTTTTAATCCCGATGGCGTCATTTATAAAGTAGCGAACTCGCAGGTTATGAGGATTGTTTATGAGAACGGAAAAGAAGAATCAAGATTTCAGCTTTCTCAAAAAACATCGGGTGTTATTATTAAAGGCTATAAAGCCGGAACGTTTATCGTAAACGATAACCACATGAGTATTGATAACAGGGACATTACACACAAGGAAGCTTTTAAAATAATGCTGAAGCGCGACCCGCAGGTAAATTCAGATGAATTAAATAACATGTTGCTGAATGCGGAAAGTAAAAAAAGCGCGCAAATAGGATTCACCATTGCGGGACCTGTTTTTTTGATAGGGGGTTTGTATTTGGGAAGAAGAAATTATTACGGGCCGCAGGACAAGCAGAAACTGAAAACGTTTGTTTTAAGCGGATTAAGTCTTTTTATAGCTTCCGAAATTACGGGGATGATTTATAAATCAGTAAAAAACCGGAAAATACGGAAGGCGGCCCTGCTTTACAATAAGGAAATTTCTTTTTAACCGGCATTGGATTTAATGCTTTTTACTTACATTTAATCTAATGAAAAATACGCTTATCTTATTTCATTTTTTTGTCTACAGCGCTACGCAAGCGCAGGATACTATTTATAAAAGAACCGGTGAATTGCTTTCCGTAAAAGTGTTGGAAATAAGTGCTACCGAAATTAAATATAAGCGGTTTACTATGCAGGATGGCCCTGTTTTTATTTCTGATAAAAATGATATTAAAAAAATAAAGTTTTTAAACGGAGCGGTAGATTCTTTTATAGTTTCAGGGCCTGTTGTGGTTGCCCGCCCGCAGGTAATTGTACAAAATGAACTACAGGTTTTGCGGGCGGGTATTATTGAAAACCCGCGCGCAGGCCTTTACTACTATAATAATATGCAGATTGCTGAAAAACGCATGTTGTTTTTAGCGACAGATAAAAATCGTACCTGGAGAAATAAAGAACTGGATAAAGCCATTATAGAAACGCGCGATTATAAAAGCAATCAGTATATTTCGGGGTTTGGCGGTCCTGCCCTTGCTATTGTATGCTTAATAGCCTCGGCACAGGCCGGTCGAACTAATTCAAACATAAATGTATCTTCTGCATTAAGCCTAAACGCAATAGGAATTTTTATTGCCTCACAAATTGTAACACCCATGTTTAAACGAAAAAGGGTACAGAGTGCAAGGAGGGTAGTTGAATTATATAACAAAGAAGTCATGAAATGAACCTTACCGTTACATTTATACAAAGCACTATTTATTGGGAAGAGCCCGATAAAAATTTAATGCATTTCAGCAAAAAGTTTGCGGCAATTACTGAGGCGACCGATGTTATAATTTTACCTGAAATGTTTACTACAGGCTTTACCATGAAACCTGAAATGCATGCTGAAGAGAGCGGAGGCAAAGGCTTACAATGGATGCAGCAAATGGCAATAGAAAGAAATTGCGCTGTTACAGGAAGCGTTTCGGTTAAAGAAATGAATACATATTACAATCGCTTATATTGGGTAAACCCCGACGGTACTTTTTTATATTATGATAAACGACATTTGTTTAGCATGGGAAAAGAAGATGAACATTATACTAGGGGAACCGGTAAATTAATAGTTAATTATAAGGGTTGGAAAATTTGTCCCTTGGTGTGTTACGATCTGCGTTTCCCGGTTTGGAGTAAAAATATAAAAGAAGCGCCTTACGATGTTTTAATATATGTGGCAAACTGGCCTGAAGTACGAAGCTACCCTTGGAAACAACTGCTAATTGCAAGGGCCATAGAAAACCAATGTTATGTAGTTGGAGTAAACCGTATAGGTGAAGATGCAAATCATTTTAACCATACAGGCGATTCAGTTATTATTAACCCGAAAGGGGAAATAGTAAGTAAAACAACTGCTAACGAAGACAGCACCGAAACCGTTAGCATATCGTTAAATGATTTAAGCCGGTTCAGAGATGCTTTCCCCGTTTTAAACGACGGAGATACATTTACTATCCGTTAGCAATTGTTTTACGCATTATGTTTTACTTATTATCTTTAAAAACATCACCAATAGCGTGCCCTAAGCCATCCATATCATGGTTAAATTCTTCTTTAAAGCTTTTCCAGTGTTCCTTTGAATCATCTTTATAATCATCAAGCTTAGCTTTCATTTTATCATTTCTTTTTTCAAGATCATCTATTTCTTCATCATATTTTTTACGCGCTTCACCTTTTTTATCTTTTGCTTTCGCTTTTAAATCAGCGATGTCCTGCTTATTCTTTTCAATTTTTGTATTTACCTCGGCAACAAATTCATCACGCTGTTTTTTAACATCATCTTTTGTTTCTTCCATTTTGGTATCAAGTTCCTTGGTAGTTTGATCAATATTTTCGGAAACCTCTTCTTTTTTAGATTCTGAGCATGATGTGAAGCCTGTGGTAGCAAGCATTGCAAATAAAGCGGCAATAGCAACAAATTTAGTTTTCATGGGTTATCGTTTTAGTGTTTAGGATGTATATGGTGTTTTCTTTTTCCTTGCTTCAATACCGATACCAAAATAATAACTGATGTATAAAACGTTAATAATTCGAAACTGATGTATTGCATTTTTTTTAATTTAAATGAATGATATAATAGTTTAATACTATAGCAAAACAACACCATAATAAATAAGGAACCTGCAAGTATGCGGATGTTCTGTGTACTTTTTGCAATTGCATAATCCAAAATGAGATAGCTGCTATTAATAAAATTATAATTGCAAATGCCAGTTCCGGATTTCGTAAACCGAAAAAAGCAATAGTCCAAAATAAATTTAAGGTAAGCTGTACCCAAAATAAAACGATACTATTTTTATAAGCGGATGAATGTTTGTTTTCACTCTTAAGTGAATTGTAAAAGGCAACACCCATTAGCAAATACAATAAAGTCCATACGGGGCCAAATATCCAGTTTGGTGGATTAAATGTCGGTTTATTCAAATACATATACCAGTTTTTGATAGCGTTAACCGTAAAAAATCCGGCTACAGCGCCTATCACTTCACAAAGAACAATAGCCCCTGCAAGTCTTTTAAAATCAATATGTTTAGTAAAAGTTGTCATATATTAATTATTATAGTGTTTAATAAAAATAAAGGCCCCATTATTTATTTGTCATCCGGAAGGGTAATATAAAGATGTAATAATGTCGGGTATAAACTTAGAGCCTGTGCGTATGCCATGTCCAGGCACTCTAATTATGTAAAACTTTTATTATAATTAAAATGGTTTAAATTAAGGTCTCTGTATTTCTTAATCAAATCATTCGACTTTTTGATAGCAGTTTGTTGCTCTAATAAATGCTGCCTTATTTGTGCGGGTATCTCTGTATTTGATCTTAAAGCATAATCATAAGCTTTAATGGCAGCATCCTCACCAAATTCACAGCTGTCTAAAATTGAGGTACTGTCATTAGGCTTAACCGTATTTTTAATGCTCATCCAAGTTCGTAATAATTTTCCCGCTAAACTTGTTTCTTCATTAAAATTTCCGCCTAACACTTGTATATGTAACTTTAATTCATTGCTAAACCCGGTACTTTGTTGCGATTTATCTTTAAAAATAGACTGTAAATCGCTATTATTACCCACTTGCATCTCTGCTTTTTTGTATCCTTCTTTACGGTCGTTATGTATTATAGCCAGATCGTTCAACATGATTATTAGATCTTTATTAGTTTCTGAAGTACCCATTGCATTGATTTATATAATAGCTTTTTCAATTAAAATGCCAAACATAATGCATTAAAGAGGTATAAGAAAGGTAGTTTTTGCAAACAAATGTGGAACTATATACTCAGCGCTAATTCTGAAAAATAACCCTGAATGTGGTTCCAACCCAAGGCTTGGACTCTACTTCAATATGGGCTTTATGAGATTTTATGATATTAAGTGTTGAAACCAAACCAAGACCCATCCCACTTTTTTTAGTGGTGAAATAGGGTTCAAATAACATTTTTAAATCTTCTTCTTTAATACCCGAACCATTATCCTTTATTAAAATAATGGTTTGTTCTAAATTTTGGTTAAGGCTAACGGTTAGCAAGCTTTCTTCACCTCCCATTGCCTCTACGGCATTAACCACCAGGTTTAGAATAGCTATTTTAAATTTTTCTTTATCAAGGGTTCTAACCACCGGAAAGTTCAGTAAAGAAATATCTGTTTTAATTCTCTTAAGATCTATTCTGTCCTGCGCAATGGAAATAACTTCTCTTAGTAAGGCGTTCAGGTCTACGAGCTCGGGCCTTATCTCAATAGCTTTGCTTGATTGAAGAAGCTCCGTAATAATATCATTAATACGGTCGGCGCCTCGTTTAATAATATCAACGTAAGGCTTTTGAGCATCCTGAACCCCCTTTTCTATAAAGCCCTCCAACGATAACCCGATGTTGGTTAACGGATTCCTGATCTCATGCGCTAACGTGCGCACCAACCGATATGTGGCCTCCAGTTTTTCTGATTGGAGTTTGGCCTGTTCCGCCTGCACACGCATCGTTTCATCATAAATAATGCCCTGCCAATAAGCATTTTCGTTATCAGTTTCAAAATAATTTAAAGATAAATTGCCGGTCTTTATTTCACCGTGCTGAGTAATCAATTTAATATTATAGTTATAGATACTTTTTTTATCGATAATGAGTTTTTTAAATTGCTGCTTATCGCTGTCATCTACAAAACTTAAA
Source organism: Bacteroidota bacterium (assembly GCA_025362395.1). Taxonomy (GTDB): domain Bacteria; phylum Bacteroidota; class Bacteroidia; order B-17B0; family Aurantibacillaceae; genus UBA4416. The sequence goes on along the minus strand of JANYGK010000005.1, from coordinate 41,462 downwards.
AATGATTTATTTTTAAGCTCATCGGGTGTGTAGCCCAATAAATATTCTGATGCCGGATTTGCTGCGCTGAAATGTAGCAACGGATCACAGGTAAAAATAAAGCTTAAGGCATTTTCAAATATAAGCCTGTACTTTTTTTCGTTATCATTAATTACTTTAAAGCTCTTATAACGCTCGTAAGCGTAGCGCAAGCAACGTTCAAGCTTTTCGGTGGTAAGGTCACTTTTTATAAGGTAATCGTAAGCGCCGTTCTCAACGGCAAGCTTGTCAATTTCTACGGTGCCTTTTCCGGTAAGTAAAATAATAGGTTTATAGCAACCGTTATCAACCGCTTCCTTTAAAAGCTCAAGGCCGGTTTTAGCACCAAGCCTGTAATCTAAAAAATAAATGTCGTATGAGTTAGATGCAAGTTTTTGTTGGGCATCATTTATATTATAGCTCCAACTGCAGTTTACATTAAAAGCGTCAATGTCTTCGAGGTATTGTGAAGTAATAAAAAAATCATCTTCGTCGTCATCTATAATTAATATTTTTAAGTCTGATACCATAAACGTTATGATTGTGTTTCGGGGAGTATAATAGTAAAGCTTGAGCCTACATTGACCCTACTGTTTGCGAAAATAAAACCATGGTGGTTATCTACTATTTTTTTACAAATAGCCAATCCGATTCCTGAACCCTTGTATTCCGCTTTACCATGCAGTCTTTGAAATATTTTGAAGATACGTTCTGAAAATTCTTCGTCAAAACCAATCCCGTTATCTTCTACAATGATCTTAATATATTTTTTATTTCTAATGAGGGGAAGGTCCGGGTATTCATTATGGTTAATATTATTACAGGCTATTTTTATAACGGGCGCTTCATGTTCCTTCCTAAATTTAATGGAGTTATTGATAAGGTTTGTAAAGAGTTGACGTATCTGTGAAGAATATGCCTCTATTTCAGCTGTTTCGGAGCAGTTGACAGATGTTTTAGACTCCTCTATTTTTAATTCCAGATCAGTTAATACACTGTCAATACAACTTTGTAAATTAAGTTGTTGATATTTTTTTTCATCAAAGGTAAGTTTCGAAAAATCTAACAAATCTTCGAGAAGCGTTTGCATGTTTGAAGCTGAATTAGTAATGCGTTTAATGTATGCTTTCCCGTCTTCGTTAAGTGATTCAGAGTACTTACTGTCTAAACGTTCAGTAAATGTAGAAATTTTTCGAAGCGGCTCCTGTAGATCATGTGAAGCCACATAAACAAATTCCTGCAGATTATTATTTGATTTATCGAGCTGTTCTATTTTTTGTTCGAGCGCTTTTTTAAACCTGTAATTTTCAGTAACGTCTTTTATAATTCCGCAATATTCAATGACATCTCCTTTATCATTGAACTTAATAAAATTTTCGGCATAAATTCTTCTAAAAATACCCAACTCATTGGTAATTGAAAACTCAACGCGATACGGCTCTTTATGAGTCAATGAATTTTCAATTTCTGATTTTACAAAATCAACTTCATCTTTATGAATGTATTTATAGAACAGGTCAGAGGTATTTTCCGGATCGTACTTTGTACCTAATATATCGTACATTCCTTTACTCCACTGTACATCCTTCGTTTCTACATTATAGCAATATGCACCAAATTGTAGAATATTTTCCATGTGAGGAAAAATATGTGAAAATTTTTCTACAGAAAGATTATTGCTTTGCATGTTATAGTTCGCCGTTAAATTCCTTGTATTGCTTCATTTTATTATAAAGGGTTTTTCTGTCGATATTTAAAAGTTGGGCCGCTTTACTTTTATTGTAATTACATTTTTTAAGTGCTTCTACGATCAGTTCAAATTCAGCGTCTATAGAGGCATGTTTCATTCCCTGATCGCTTAGGGGAAGTACTTTTTTAGGTTGTTCAGCTACAGCATACCCGTTATTACGGGGTTCAGGAGCGATTGTAGATTCAGGTTCAAAATTTAACCGGTCATAGTGGGTTATTTCAAAAGGTAATGAAGAAATTTGTACAAGGTCGCCTGCGGTTAAAAGCGTGGAGCGTTTTACCACATTATTTAATTCCCTTAAGTTACCCGGCCATGAATACTGGTTAAAAATTCGGGTTACTTCATCAGAAAAACCTTTCACTGATTTATTAAGCTCACCGTTTGTTTTTTCTAAAAATACATCGGCAAATAACATAATATCTTCGCGGCGATTTCTTAAAGGCGGCACTTCAATACTGAATTCATTGAATCGGTGATATAGATCCTCTCTAAATTTTCCTTTTTTCGCCGATTCTGATAACCGTTCATTACTTGCTACAATAATTCTTACATCTAAATCAATATCCTTAACGCCTCCTACACGGCGCATTTTACGCTCCTGCACCACACGCAGTAAAGCCATTTGTATATCGTATGATAAATTGGCAATTTCATCTAAAAATATAGTTCCGCCATTGGCTAATTCAAAGCTTCCTATTTTTTGATTAATGGCGCCTGTAAACGATCCTTTTTCATGACCGAATAATTCACTGCTTGCAAGCTCTTTTGATAAGGCCCCGCAATCAATCGCTACAAAAGGCTTATGTGCCCTTGCGCTGTTGTTGTGTATTTCATTAGCAACAGATTCTTTACCGCTACCGCTTTCTCCGTAAATTATAATACTGAAATTGGTAGGCGCTACCAATTGTATCTGCTCCAGTATAATTTTAAAAATCGGGCTTTTACCGAATACATATTTACTTTTATATTTTTTCGGCTTTTTAGTATCCGGTGTTTCTACAACCGATTCTTTAACCGAGGCTTCGCCTGCCAGCGGGTCCGATTTACTTTCTGCCAAAGCTCTTTTTAAAGTATGTAAGATTTCTTCAGGTAATAAAGGTTTTGTAACATAATCAAACGCTCCCGATTTCATAATGTTAACAGCGGTTCTAACATCACTGTAGCCTGTCATTATTATAACGGGTATAGCAGAGTTTACCTGTTTAATTTTTTCAAGTAACTCACTGCCGTTCATATCATCCAACCTAAAATCACATAAAACAATATCCGGTATTTGATTAGTAATACTTTCCAGAGCTGCTTTTCCGGTATAAGCAGTAGTAACATTAAATCCATTTTTAGAAAGATATCTGTTTAGTAACATACAAATATCTGTGTCGTCATCAATTACTAAAATATTGCTCATATATCTGTTTTTATTTAACTTTATAGCTTACTACCCCGGTAAAAATATGAAAAAAAAGCGCTTAGTCATTTATTTTTGCATCTGTTTGGCTTTGTTTGTGCTTTTGGGAGTATCATTTTTCTACTTAAGCAAATTAAATGCCTTGGAAAAATATAGTGCGCGTGTCGACAATTCATACCGGGTCATCATTCAAACTAACAAGCTGGAACAAAACCTGTTAAATGCCGAAACGGGGCAAAGGGGCTTTTTATTGACGCATGATCCCATATTTTTAGAGAATTATCTTGGCGAACTTAAAGGCATACCGGGTATATTTTTAGAGCTGGATTACCTTACGTATGACAGCTTTGTACAGCAAAAAAGTTTAGATACGTTAAAGAGCATTATTAATATTCAATTAAAATTATTAAAAACTAATTTGGCTATTAATGACGATGATACCATGACGCTGTACCGGTTTCATGAAAGTAATATTTATATGAATAAGATCAGGCGCATCATTGGTAATATTAAAAATAATGAAACCTATTTACTAACGGAACGTAAGGAATTTAAAGCGCTTAATAATAAGGAAAGTAGGAAAAGCAGTTTTGCATCATTAACGATTTCGTTTACTGTATGCTGTATTGCAGCTATTGCTATCATTAGTTTTTATAACACGAGCGAAACTCACCGGTTTAATTTGGAAGATAAAGTACATAAACTTAACATCCTTAATAATGAAGTAAAGGAGCTTACCATTGCAAGTACACACAATTTGCAGGAGCCGATGCGTAAGGTGCAGTTAATGATAGACAGGCTGCAGTATAAAAAAGACCTTGACGGTGAACAGTTGAACGAACAAATAAACAGGATAAAGCAAATTTATAACCAACAACAGGCGATCAATAATATTATTGTAAATTATTACCAAATCTTATCTGATGTGGGAAGGAGTGAAGCTATTGATGTAAGCAGCGTCATAAAAAACGTAGCGGATAATTATAAAAAAGAAAATCAATTCGAAATAAAGATCGATCCGCTGAGCCCTATAGATGCTGATCCGCATCAATTAAAACTTTTATTTAATAACATTATAAGCAATAGTATCCACTTTCAGCACCCCGATAGAAAACTTTATATACATGTATGGGGAGAGGTTTATTATGCCAAAGAAAATAAGTACAAGGATCTCAATCAAAAAAAATATTATACCATTAATATAAGTGATAATGGCAGAGGGATTGATAACGAATATCACCATAAGGTGTTTGATCTGTTCCAAAAAATAGAACAAAACAACCGGCCTGATGCGATGCAAACCGGTATGGGGCTTAGCTTTTGTAAGCGTATCATGCTTAACCACACCGGGTGGATTACCGCTAAAAGCAATAAACCGCACGGACTTACCATCACACTGTTTTTCCCAATAGCATAAGTAATATAGCATTAGTGTGGAATTATTTCTACTACTTATCAAAAAGCCTTTCCCGGTATATAAATTTAAGGTGCTGATTTCCAAAAAATTACAGCGGTAAAAAATTCGGCACTATTGTTTCAAAGGCATACTGTATACTTATTATTAACCCATTACTCACTTTTAAAACTAAACACTATGTTACGCTGGACATTAATATTTTTAGTAGTTGCTATTGTAGCGGCACTATTTGGATTTACGGGAATAGCAGCAGGCGCTGCGGGCATTGCAAAAATACTATTCTTTATATTTATTGTACTGTTCCTTGTTACGCTTATAGCGGGAGGAACCTTACTTAAAAAGAAGTAAAGAATATAAACCACACATCATATAATGGTGTGTGGTTTTCAAATTTAAATCAGTTTAATAATAATATACAAAATTTACGGTTATGGCAATTATACAATCTCAATCACAAAGACAAACTCAAAAATTAACTTCTCAGCAAATTCAACTTTTCAATATGTTGTCTTTGCCTACAGTTGCTTTAGAACAATGCATAGCAGCGGAAATGGCTATTAATCCCGCGTTGGAATACGACATGGAAGACGTAACCCCCGCAGAGGATTCTGACAACTCAAAAGATGAGAAAGAAGCCGGTGCTGAAAATGAAGATGCCGTATCGGAAGGTAAGTTGGGAGAAGATTATGATTATACGGATTATATGGATAAAGATACCTTAGATGATTATAAATATGAGGCAAACAATCATGTAAATGAAGATGATAAAAGAGAACAGGTATTTTTAGAGAGCCACGATTTTACAGAGCCATTAATTGACCAGTTAAAATTATTGCCTTTAACGGATAAACAAAAAGAGATCGGTTCTTATTTAATAAATACATTAGACAGTGACGGCTACTTAAGAAGAACTATTAGTGATATTTCTGACGAATTATCATTTGTACAAAATACATTTGTAACAGAAGAAGAATTAGAAGATGTATTGGATAAAATTAAAGTACTTGAACCCATTGGTATTGGCTGTAAAAACTTACAGGAATGTTTATTGGTTCAGTTAAAACATAAATCTGAAAAAACAAAAGATACTTATAACGCTATAGCGATTCTTGAAAAATGTATGGACCTTTTATCAACTAAAAGTTTTGATGCCATTAAAAAAGCGTTAAGCATAGTTGATGAAGATTTTAGAGACGCTTTAGTTGAAATTAAAAAATTAAATCCTGTACCTGCGGGAAGCTCTAAGGAAAGCGGAAGTAGGGCAATAACGATAGAGCCTGATTTTTCAGTATCCGTACAGGGAGAAAATGTGGAATTGTTTTTAAATTCAGCGAAGCACCCTCCATTAAAAATTAGCGAAGATTATGTGGATATGCTTAATTCGTATTCTAAATCTAAAGATAAAAGTATGAAAGAAGCATCCGGTTTTATTAAAAGTAAAATTGAAAGTGCTAAATGGTTTATTGATGCTTTACAACAAAGAGAAAAAACGATGGTAACCGTTGCCAAGGCAATTGTGAAACATCAAAAAAAATATTTTTTATCAGGTGAAGAGTCAGACCTTAAACCATTGATCTTAAAAAATATTGCTGAAGAGATTAACTCTGATATTTCAACTATTTCAAGAATCGTAAATAGTAAATACATTCAAACAATTTACGGAACTATTTTAATGAAGAGCTTATTTGCCGAAGGTCTAAGCACTACAACAGGGGAGATAGTAAGTACTAACGAAGTAAAACGTATTTTGATGGAATGTGTTTCAGCGGAAGACAAGAAAAATCCTTTAAGTGATGAAGAAATTGCTAAACAATTAATTCAGAAAAAATATTCTATTGCCCGCAGAACTGTTGCTAAATACAGAGAAGAACTTAATATTCCAAGCAAAAATTTCAGAAAAGCAGCTTAAATTATACTACATAAAAAGCGGCGTATCATTTATATGATATGCCGCTTTTTATTTTATTAATGGTTAAAGTGTTTTCACATACCCTATTTACTTTTATTATAATGTTACTTTTAGTTAATCGACAAAATCCGTAGAATTAAATACTCATTAACCATTGATCATTGTAGGAAAGAGTTTTTAAAAAAATTAAATGCATTGGAATAGAACTTGCAACATTTATATAAAACATATTATGAAAACATCAATTTTATATTCTCTTCTAACTATTTTGTTCTTTACTTTTCAAAGTTGTGCAGTAGTAGGAGGTATTTTCAAAGCAGGTATGGTATGGGGCATATTGCTTGTCGTAATAATTATTGTGGCCATTATAGCTCTTATTAGTCGCGGCAAAAAGTAAGTACATTTAATCTATTAAATTTTTATTAATCCTATAAAAACAAAGATTATGGAAACTCAAAGTTTAAACGTTTTTATTTTAAATGACGACGTTATGATAGCAGGAAAATTAAGAAGATACCTTAAAAAAAGATTTGGTGATAAATTAAACATTTCACTTTTCTTTACCAGCCGTAGTTGTTTACGAATGATAAACGGGCAGGTTGATTTAGTGGTTGTAGATGATTATTTGCAGGAGACAGCGCATAGTGGTATCCCGGGAATAGATATGCTTCAGAAAGTGAAACAAAAAGACCCTAAAACCCAAGTTGTTATTTTATCATCTGACGAAGATGTTGCTACCGCTGTAGAAGCAATGAAATTAGGAGCAAAAGATTATATCCGTAATGATAGAAGTGCTTGGCAACAGATTTTATCCATTATTGATCAAACGATACAGCAGCCTATTAGGTATTTACTTTCGGAATTTGGTGTAAACGTATTTATGGCTGTATTTTTTGGAACATTTATTAGTATGGGTGTAATAACTTACCTGGCATTACATTATTGGGTAAAATAAAACATATATCATGATCCTTCAACTTAATCCTTCCATTGCTGTAGATACCCCACTTGGGCAAGGGCAAGCGATTTTAATTATTGACTATGGTATTCATCAAAATACGTGTTGGGTAGTGGCGCTTGAGAAAAACGGTGTTATAAAACATTTCGATTGTAATGATGTGATCCTGCATACAAATTATACCTACGGAATGAACCTTGAAAAAAATGTACACCCTCTTCAGGCAAAAAAAGAAAATGAAAAAAAGAGTAGTTAGTCGCTCTTTTTTTATTTAATATAAGGCAGGGTGGAAAAGATGTAACTGCCGCTCAAATAATATATATTAAAATCATTAATCCGTAATCAGATCAACTGCTGTATCTAAAGGATCTCCCAAGCGCTTATATTTCTTTTTAAGTATAAACATTCTTATATCTCTCCTTATCTCATGCAGGTTAACCGCTATACCGAACGATATAAATACACCGTCTAATTTTGAACCCGATACTTGGTTAAGAAGGGTTTTTCTATATCCTACCACTGTTCTTAAACCGACCCATCTTATAGGCTTAAAAATTGCCGAAGCGCCAACATCTAATATGGAAACAAAACCTCTACTTGTAATAAGAGTTAAATCGTTTTGGGATGTGGTATAAGTAAGTTTGTTTGCTCCAAAGCCAAATTCAAAGGGAATTCCAAATGTAAAAAAACGAGAATTAAAATAAACGAATTCTATCTTTGTGCTTGCGTATTTAAGATTTAAATGCCTGTTAAAATACCCTTCGTCTTGGGTGCGGGAATAATCACTGAGCTCATCACTAAGCGAATAATAGCCTAAAGTAAGGCGAATTTTTTCCTTTAATAATATACCGGCGTCAAACCCTTGAATATTATAAGAATTACCTTTATAAAAGGTAAGCTTATTATCAATTCGCAGCTGAAGCCTCATCAGTGGTGGCTTCATAATGGCAATAGAATCTTTTCTGAATTGTTTTTTATTGTATTTTTTCTGAGAGTACGCTCCGGTAATACATAGGATAAGAATAAGTATAGAAAGCGCGTTTTTCACGTTTATAAATTTGTTTTTTTGCCTGCGTCCATTGGGTTTAAAAAACCAATTTTTTTCAAAAGTACTTTCATTAAATTTGTTTCCATTTTAATTTGCCGTTCAGTAGCCGTGATAGGTTTATTGGCGTACTCCATATAATATAATTTTGAAAGAATGATAAAATATGAAATAAGTAAAGGACCGAATACCAAGCCGGGAAGGCCAAAGAATTTTAAACCGATCACTACTCCCAAAACGGTAATAACAGGATGCACATCACCAACACGTTTAGAAACAACCATTCTTACAAGATTATCAATATTGCTTAATACAACAATACAATAGATCATAACAAATACTCCCTGCCATAGATAGTTGTCTGCAAATAGAAAGAGAGATACAGGAAACCATATCATAGCTGTGCCTATTAAAGGAATAATAGAGGCAAAGCCTGTTAAAATAGCCCACAAACCGGCGTCATCAAGGCCCGCTATTTTATAACAGATATAAGCAAAAATACCTTGGGCAACGGATACTAAAGGAACACCGATAGCGTTACTGTAAGTTTGATCAACCAATTCTTTTCCAAATAACACGATTTTTGATTTTTTAAACGGAAGAAAGTAAATAATACGGGCCTCCATAGAGTTTGTATTAATCAACAGGAAATAAAGAAAAAAATACATCATTAAAATACTCCCGATCGTGCTAAGGGAAGAACTTAAAACGCTGCCTAGGTTTTCCGATATGTATGTTTTAACTTTAAACCCAATGGTATCAGCCGATACATCAAATGGGAGCTCTTTAAGCTTTAAAGTAAATTTATCTATGTAGCTTGCCAGTATTTGAGGATTATCCGCTAAATTATTTGCTTTATTAAATAACATGGCCACTAAAACACATACAGGCAATACAACAATTATAAATGAAATAATTATAATAATGAGCGCGGAAAATGATCTTTTTAATTTTTTCCTTCTTGTAAGATAGTACATGAAGTTTTTGAATAAAGCGTAAAAAACAACTGAGCCTAGAAACGCGTTTAAAAATTCCTGTAGGCCGATAAAAATAAAAACGCCGAGTAATAAAATAAAAAAAGCGTATATGTATTTATTAATTGTTTCGTCTGTTCCCATTGTTTTTCTTCAGGTTAATACAAAATTTATTCCTCTAATTACTTGCCCGAAAAAGTTTAGATTAATAACCAAGGAGAAGTAAATATATATCTAATGTAATAAACATGTAGAATTATATATACACTATAATTTGCTATTTTATTTGAAGCAAAGCCGGGCGCAAATACTATGGCATTATGTTTTAAGTATATTAGTAAAATTAATTTATAAGGATCATGAATTATTTATTGTATATAATAGCCATAATTTTATTGATAGGTTGGGTAATTGGAGCATTTGTATTTACATTAGGTAAATTAGTGCATATCCTTTTAGTATTGGCCATTATAGCCATACTTATAAGGCTTATAAGAGGAAAGAGGGTTTAGCTTAAGATTCACATAAGCTTATCGACTGTAATAAATAAGCCGGTGAGGCGCTAATACATATTGAAGAACTTTTCGGTTGACTCTATTGAAATAATTTAAAATAGTACGTTGAATTTGTTAATTATTCGCTAATAATGAATTAAACTAAAAAAGCTTCAACAGGGTTGAAGCTTTTTTATAATTGAGTAATATGATTACTTAATTTGACAATTTCTTGTGTAAGCGCCAAACCCGTCGTTTCCTGTAGTTGCCTGATCATTACAACGTGATTCTGCACGTGTACGGGTATCTTTAAAGGTATAATTACCATCCGCTGTTGTAACTGTTGTTGAGCCGCTTGTTCTTGTTTTTTCACATTCACATTTGTAATCTTTTTTACATGATGCTAAGCTTAATGTAAATAATGCTATAATAGCGATAACTGATTTTTTCATTGTTTATAGTTTTATAAGTTTATGTTTTATACATGTTTACTTATAAAACAAATGCCAAACAATCGTAAGATTTAATTATTTGTCTATAATTAATAAATAGTTGATTAACAAATATATAGGAAGAAACAGGGTGAACTGCAATGGGTTTGATGTATAACATTTTCTACAAATGGTTTTAATATATTTAAAGAAGGCCGTTGATTTATTTTTTGTAGGATATAATTTTATTTACCGTTATCTTTAATACTGTTATGAATAGGGATTATATACTTATAGCGGAAGATGACGAGGATGACCAGTTCTTACTAAAGTCTGCATTTAATGAAATCAATTATAGTATTGACTTAATATTTGTAAGTAATGGAATAGATCTTCTGAACCACTTTAAAAAGTTTGATAGCGGCATTATTTCTAAATTGCCTTCGTTACTCGTAGTTGATTTAAATATGCCAAAAAAAAATGGCAAAGAAGCCATTAAAGAATTATCCGTTAAAGAATATTTTAAAGATTTTTCTACTATTATTTTTTCTACTACAAGCAATGATGCCGAAAAAAATAAATGTAAAGAATTAGGTGTAAATGATTTTTTTGTTAAGCCTTCTAATTATAAAGACCTGATAAAAGTTGTAAGTACTTTCAAGTTACTGGCTATTGAAAACGCTAAAGAAATTTAGTAAACTTTAATTTTAAATTTTCCAATAAGCTTGTTTTTTTATCTTCATGAAAGGCTTTTGAAGTAAGAAATGTGTTAGCTATTACCGGTAACACGTTTTTTACAATAAAACCTGAGTTTTTCAAAACAAAATTCTTCAAAACAAAATTAACAGCTTCTGTCATGAGTATCCTTGGAACTTTTGGGCCTACAGTAGCGTTTTCATCTGCGATAAAATTTCCTTTAAATTTATCAATATCTTCTTTTATAGAATCCACTTTTTGTTTAAGCTCTTCAAAATTTTCTTTTAATAAATTTTCCGAAACAGATAACTGCGCATGCACTATATCCTGTTCTTTTAACATGATGTCGTAATCGCCCATTGTTTTACTTACTTTAAGTAAGATCGTATTTTTTAATTTATTTTTTGCGATCTTATCTTTTAATAAGACGTAAATGCCAAGCACTAAAAAGTAAAATCCTCCTACAGCTAAAAAGCCGTAAGTTCTTGATTGGAATAATTCACTTAAATAATAAGCAAATCCAAAGTTTATGAATAAAAAAGAAAACAAAGCAAATAGTACAATAAAGCCAACACTGATACCACTTGATATAATATTGGTAATACGTTCGTATATTTCTAACTTTACAGACCGTGCCTGTAATTTTACAAATTCATTAGTATTGGTATACAAATTATGTACAATTTCACTTGTCTTTTCCATAGTTTTAGATTATATAAAATACTCTCGCACCAATTGATACGAGAGTATTTTTATTTAAAGAATTAAGATAAAGCTTGTTTAGTATGATCTACGCCTGCTTTAACTTCTTTTTTAATTCCGTTAGCATGTGTTCTGATTTCATCAGAAGCATTAGCTAATTTTTCTTTACCGTCATCAATAAAATCAGTCAATTTATCGCTTAAATCACCAATTGTATCTTTGATTGTTTTACGCATATCAGTCCCTTTTTCAGGAGCCAATAACATGCCTACTGCTACGCCTGCTGCACCTACAGCTAAAAGGCCTAAAATTGTTTTTGCACCACTTGTCATAATCTTGAGTTTTTAATTGTTTAATTTTTTTAGTATAATTATTATGATAGTTATAATATAATGCCATCTATATCTTTAATTATTTTACATAAATTAAGTAAAATTATTGTGGATTATATTTTATAATGTAGATATTTATACTCACGGAAAATGTCCTCAGGAGCTTTAAAAATATTAATTATTGATGATGAACCTGATCTGTGTTTTCTTCTGTCAAGCATGCTCATTTCGCAAGGGTATGATGTTACTTATTTTCATACATTAAAATCGGGTTTAGAAGCCATCAGGTTAACGACTCCTGATTGGGTTATTATTGATAATAATTTACCGGACGGTTTAGGATGGGAAAAATCAGATGATATCTTAAAAATTAATGAATTTGTAAATATTATAAAGATCAGCGCAAACCCTGATTCACCAAGGAACGACAATAGGTATAATATTCACTACTTAATAAAACCAATTAAAGTGCAATCTATTGTAAAACTCATTAATGAAAAACTTTTTTCTAACTAGGTAGATTATCCGTTGCTTTAATTTTATCTTTTTTGAAGAATCCTTTATTCATTTGTAATCTTTTCGCGAAATATTTTAAACGGCTTCCCATCGGAACATTAGAAGTAATTTTCTTAAGGATAACACCTAATATTAATCCAAAAATAACGTAAGCAATAAATAAAATAAAGCCGGGCTGTAGTGATGTTTCATTTGTGGCAATGGTTTCTAAAGATTTTGTCTTTAAATTTAAATGCTTAAGTTGGTTATCTAATATTCCTTTAAATCCTATATAAGCCATAAAGATAGCTACTACCATTACATCTGCCATAGACCATTTTCCGGATTTAAAAGCAAAGAAATAAATGACTTTATTTTTTTTCCATTTTTCATTTCCGAGTAAATATATTTTAGTTGAAAGTAATTTTGTAATAGGAAATATAACACTGAATATTAATATAAGAATACCTACAAGTATAGAATCAGCTTTTCCATTAGTAATTAATATATGCACGACATCTAAAATACTTTTGCTTTGATAAAATATAACTTGGTCATTAAACATTAAATGCTTTCCTATTAATTCAAAGCTCAGCTCTTTAATCCTTGCGTCAATCTCTATCATTGGTGCTCCAAGACCAATAATTAAAGTAATTAAAGCCATTAATACCGACATGGTAAATAAAGGGGTATACATATTACGCCTATTCCTGTATACTATCCATAATAGTAAAAATAAGGTAAGGCAACCAATTAATATAAAAGTATAATTGTACGTTTTTACCTGTAGGTAATTAATTTTTCTGTCAATTTTTTTATTGAATTCTTGAATACCTGCTGCATGGTATTTGTCTAAAATAACCTGAAGTTTAGCTGTATTATCAATACTGTCATGAGTTTTAGCTGCAAATTCTTTCAATTTGTTTTGTGCAAGGAATCTTAACCTGTCTTTACTGCCCGGTTTTTTTAATTCTTCAATAATAGTTTGACTAAACTCAGGGACTCTCTTCTTATAAGCGTCTACATCTACAAAGTTTTTAACCGCAAATTTTGTAATCTTACCCTTTAATGTCGTTTGTTTTTTTGTCGCAACTCTTTCAGCTTTATTTACCAAGGCACCCAACACCTTATTTAATTCTTTTTTTAAGGTGTCCTCCTGTTGCTCACTAAATTCAAATTGTTGAATCTGAGTATCTACAATATCAAAAATGTTTTCCTTCCATGCATCAACGGATAATAAACCATATTGAATATTATTTATTTCGCTGTAGTCCTTTCTGATCTCCGCTCTTTCATGAGAATATTTATGAATATTAAAACCACACCAAGCCGCATAAATTAATACCGGAGTTAAAGCCAAAACTAATAAAAACTGATATAATCTTTTATATTTAGGTGTTTGAGTAGATTCTTCCATACATCATTATTTAAGTGAATTTTATTTTGTTGGTTTTCTAAAGCTTAAAATATTTTTCCCAATTTCCGGCATTGTATCCCCCAATAAAAATCCTAAGGGCTGTAGAGGTTCTATACGGTCGCAAATAACTTTAATGATGGCTGTAAGAGGAATGGATAAAAACATGCCCCCTACGCCCCATAGGGCTCCGCCTATTAAGACAACAACAATTGATATGAGTGCATTGATCTTAACTTTTGATGCTACAATTTTAGGAACAAAGAAATTATTATCGATAATTTGAACAACACAATATAATATCAAAACTGCAAAGGATGCACTAAGTGATTGCGTGGTTAAAGCCATAATCATAGGTAACGAAATAGCAACAATTCCTCCTATGTAAGGAATCATATTTAGGATAGCGCCTATAACACCTAGTAATATGGCATATTCTACACCTATAAATAAAAGTCCTACCGAATTTAAGGTGGCAACTAAAGCGGCTTCCAATAATAAACCAACCAAATAACTTTGGATCAATCTTCTTGTTTCCTGCAACACTTCTTTAACGGTACTATGTTTTGAGGATGAAAAACACATCGCGATAAAGTCAAGTAACAAAGGTTTGTAAAATAAAATTAAAAAAATGTAAACAGGTACCAATAACAATACAATTAAGGCCCCCGTAATAGACAATAATGTATCACTGATCATAGCGCCACCTCCGTCCAGTCCCTTAGCTTTTGTTTTTGCGATCCATGCTTTTATTTTAGGGGTGCTTATATTAAATGTATCAGATACCCATGAAATAGTATCGGCGAAGTATCCACTGAATTTCTGTTTCAGCACGGGAAAAGAATCGCTGAACATGGCAAGTTGAGAGCCTATAAAATAAAACAGGGCGGAAACTATTACCATGGCCAAAATAATGGCAATAAAAATGGAGACAATCCTGTTTAGTTTCCGCGACAAAAAATTAACAACAGGATTAAGCAGGATAGCTAATATAGTAGAAAATATAAGGGGAACAATAATATCGTGCCCTATATACATAATATAAAAAAATGCTACTGTACCCATTATAATTTGGGAACATTTTAAATAAAATGGCAATGCTACTGATGTTTTCATAGTTTAAGAAGAAGTTGATTCATATTATAAAATTATATGCCATTTATTGATAAATACTAAAACTTTACAAAATACGGTTAATGTGCTTTTTTGCGCATGTTTACCGTAACATTCATATTCATAAATTGCAATAGTGTGGAAATTATTTCTCACTCGTTCTTAATTAACGTAAAAAAAGGCTTTAATAAGCCTTTTTTTACGTTAATTAATTTGTAGTGTAACAGTTGGTTTATTTTTTATCCTTCAAAGCGTTTTCAGTAACCAATACCATATCTAAATGCGACCGTACTTCGGGAACTGTGGTGGAAGCCCAATTTTTAATATCAGCATCATCGCATTTTTCAGCGGTTTTTTCGTAAAAATTTAAAGCGTCTTCGTGTTTGTTTTTCATTTTATCCGTAAATGCTTTATCGTAGTCGAGGCCTGTTTTTTCCGCCAGCTTTTCAATATCTTTTCTTTGCTCTTCGGTAAGGTCTGTAGGTAAAGAAATTTGTTTTTTGTCTGCAAGCATTTTAACATCAGCATTCATTTTTGTATGAGCTTCTACTAACATCATACTTAGTTTTTTTACTTCAGGAGTAGTAGCATGCGCGGAAGCGTTTTCGGCCGCTTTAATTTCAAATAGATTAGCGGAATACGCGTGAACTAATTTGTCGGCAGATTTTTCTCCGTCATTATCAAACTTGCTTTCGTTCATTTCTTCAGCTTCTTCTTTAGAATCTTTAGTTTCATTGTTTGAGCAAGAAGTGGTTGCTAAGGTAATCCCAAAGCATAAAAGGGCTGTGTTTAAAGTGGTTTTAAGTGTCATGTTGTTTATTTTAGTAATGGTTAAGTTATATTGAATGCAGTAAATTTTATGCCGGCCGGTTACGACGCCTTTTTATGTTTGGTAAGTGTGCCGGTCAGACTTTCTTTTAACTGTGCCATAATATCTTTTGATTTGCTGTGTACAACTTTTAAATTCGGCTCTTTTGTTTTTATACCTTTTGCTTTTGCTTTTATCACTTTTAAAAGATCGGAAGTATACGTGTCTTTATATTTTTTGATGTCAAACTTTTCGCTGAGCTGATTTATTAATGTTACTGCCATTTTTAATTCAGCCGCTTTCACTGCCGTTTTTGGAGGTAACGCTAATTCTTCGGGATTCCTGATCTCTTCTTCAAACCTGATACGGTTTAAAACAATTACTTTTTCGTTAGCCCTTAAAACAGCCAGTGTTTCTTTATTACGCATTACAAATGTAGCTATGCCAACTTTGCCTGTTTTCATTAATGCTTCACGCAATAAGGCGTAAGCCCTCACTCCTGATTTATCAGGCTCTAAATAATATGGTGTTTCATAATACATACTTTCAATCTCCTCTTCTTTTACAAAGTTGGTAATGTCAATGCTTCTTGTTTTTTTGGCGCTTGCGCTTTCAAAATCTTTATCAGTTAAAACCACATATTTATCATTGGGAAGCTTATATCCTTTCACAATATTTTCCCACTTTACTTCTTTGCCGGTTTTTTCGTTTACACGCATAAAGTGAATATTTGAATGATCTTTTTTATCAAGCATGTCAAGATCAAGTGTACTTGTTTCTGTAGCGCTGTACATTTTAATGGGAATGTTTACTAAACCAAAGCCTATTGCGCCTGTCCATATTGATCTCATATTTATTATTTTAATGTTAAACCTTCTTTTTCCAAAATTTTCATCAGCAGTTTTTCTTCCGATGTTAAACCTGATTTTTCTTTTGCCGCTTGGGGCTTATCCATCTCCAATAAATACGCATGTAAATTTTGCTTTTCATACAGGTCAATAATTGACGGATGAACGTAGTATTTTTTGCAAACTGTTCGCGTATTTCCTAAATGTTTTGCTACAAGGTCGATTGCAGCTACTATATTTTTTTTAGTCCCTGTTACGGTATCGCACTTTCCTATTTCTTTAAATGCTAATAAGGCATGTACGGAGCCTGCCCAGGTTCTGAAATCTTTTGCTGTAAAATCTTCACCGCTTATTGTTTTTAAGTATCGGTTCACCATTCCTGAATCAATACATTTATGATTACCCGCCTCATCATAATATTGAAACAATTCTTTTCCGGGAATGTCCCTACACTGCTTTACTATATTTGCCAGGCGTTTACTGCTGAGATTGATATTATGCGAAACGCCTTTTTTTCCTTTAAAAATAAATTGAATATGAGTTCCGGTTATCTTGACATGCTTATCTTTTAAAGTTGTCAGGCCGAATGAACCATATAATTTTTCATACATGTTATTGCCTACACGTATACTTGTGCTTTCCATAAGGCATACAACAGCGGCTAACACTTTTTCGAGAGGCAGTCCCTGTTTAGAAAGGTCTTTTTCCAGTTGCTGCCTGATGGTAGGGATAGAATTCCCGAATTCATACAGCCTGTAGAATTTTGTATGATTTCTTAATGAATTCCAAAGTGTATGGTACTTGTATTGTTTCCTTTTTTTAAGATCTATGCCTGTAGCTTGTAGATGTCCGTTTTCCTCCGTACAGATCCATACATTTTGCCATGCGGGCGGAAGTACAAGTTTTTTTATTCGCATTAAAGAAGCCTCGTCTTCAATTGTTTTCTTTCCTCTCACATAAATAAATTTCTTTCCTTTTTTTATACGGTTAATACCGGGTTGATTATCGTGAACATGCACAAGGTTTATGGCAGCCGCACTCTTCTCGGGATCGTGTAAAATAGTTTTTATTTTTTTATTGGAAAGCGTAATTTCCTCTGTAAAATTCAACATAAACTTTTATATATATTAAACCTTAATTCCAAAAATTTTAAATAACCCCGTAACAGGCGAATAATACCAAGTATCTTTTTTAAGATATTCTTTGATACGTGCCGGGCTTACACTTCCCGTATAAAGAATGGCATCATTTAACTGGCGAATGGTTACGCCCCATTTTTTTGTCCAGTAAAGTAAATTACTACTGTCCTCCGGGTGAATCAATGTATCTTTTGGCTTCATGCTTTAAGTATTAAATATTAGTTAAAAAATCCTTGTGTTGCGAATAATGTCTTAATGGCTTATTAGCAGGGCCATTCAGCACCTCACCCTGATGTGTAAATCGGCTTCCGTGGCAAGGGCAATCCCAACTTTTTTCATCATTGTTCCACTTTATGATACATCCCAAATGCGTGCATTCTACTTCTACAAAATGCACATCATCATTTTCATCTCTGTAAGCGCCTAATTTCTCACCGTCAAATTCAATTATTTTTCCTTCTTTTTGCTTAATATCTTTTAAGCCTGTATTGTCCAGGTGTTTTGGTTTAGTTTTAAGGTAGCTCACAAAACCACCTACAAATTCTTTAAAAAATGTTTTTCCGGCCTTAAATAATTTAAAACGCGCCGGGCTATATACCTCCCGCCAATTATTTTTTTTATCATTGATCAGGTCTGTGATCAATATACCGGCGATAGTTCCATGTGTCATTCCGTTACCGGAATCGCCGGTTACAATGTACACGTTGTCTTTATCTAAAGGGTTGTGGCCTATATATGCCAATGAATCCATAGGTTCCATTACCTGTCCTGACCATTTATAATTAATTTTTTCCATTTGAGGAAAATGTTCCTTACCCCATTTCTCTAATAAAGTATAACGGTCCTCTTCCAAAATATGCTCTGCATCTGCTAAACCCGTAGGATGATCTTCGCCTCCTATAATTAAAAGATCGTGTTCATCGTCAAATTTTTGGATGCGTATATAATGGTAAGGGGCAATCTCTGAATTGGCTTCAAAATTACCTGTATCCCACCACAGTGCGGTTGGTAAAGATCCTTTCGGGATTTTAGAGCCTATCACATAGGTACGGTATGCATATTGCCTCAGGTGCATCATGTATTTATTATTTACCGGGCTGTTTGTGGCTATTACAATGCTTTGAGCGCTTACATTAAAACCTTCATTAGTGGTAATGCCTGTGTAGTCAATTTCTTTGGCGTGGGTATTTGTATAAATTTCACCGCCATTCTTTACAATAAGCTCACATAAAGTTTTAATATATTTTAAAGGATGAAATTGCCCTTGGTTATTAAACTGTAACGCTTTGTGATTATTATCACCTAACGCGATAGTTGTAAATTCTAAATCTATTCCTGCTTTCTTTGCCGCTTCAAATTCTTTATCCAAAGAATCCGGTTTATCGGTAGGATGTAAAAATAAATATCCTTTTACGCGTTCAAAGTCGCAATCAATATTTTCTGCAGTAACGGTTCTTTCAATAAAATCAATAGCAGCTATATGGCTTTCCGCAATCAATTTTGCATTTGCTTCTCCAAATTTTGCTTCTAAGTCATAGTAACGGTCATCTAAAGCAGAAACTAAATGTGCGGTTGTTCTACCTGTTTCGCCGCTGCCTATATAACCGTCTTCTACCAATATAACTTTTTTACCTGATTTAGATAAACAATAAGCAATGGTTACTCCCGAAATCCCCCCGCCTACAATTACTACGTCTGTTTTTTTGTTTTCGGATAATTTAGTGTAAGCAATAGGTTCGGTTGATGCTACCCAATAAGGAAGATGAGTTCCCGCGGTAAACACTTGTACATTATTTGTATTAATATATTTCATAAAAGGTAAGTTTTTGAAATTCAATAATAAATCTTATGCAAATTCAATTCCCTTTGGCCGGTTTATAACAAGTGATGACAGGGCTTGTAATTGTGATAAAACAGAAGGCTTATTAAAGGATGTGCCGATAATTATCCCCATTGAATTACCTATAAAAATTAGTATGGCATAAAATTGTATTCATTAGATTGCATTTAAACATGACTGTATCCATGAAACCATCCCAACTTTTTAAAGTCCTTTTTAAAGGAAATGTTTTTGACCTCCTTCTCTTCTTTGTATCACACAATAGTAGCCATGAAAGCATAAACTCCAAGTAAATCGGTTATGGCTAAATGTAATTTTTCTATTGAATTTTCAAGTGATCCTGAAAGTATTGTACAGCAGGCAAAAGAAGGTATAACCAATGCAAACGGTAAATTTTCAGGCGATGTTAATAGCGGTTCTTTTAATATTTCTACACCTTTAGGTGATATTGAAGGAAGTTATGTTATAAATAATTTTGTTATAAATGTATTTGTAAATAATAAACCAATGCTTTTAAGCTGTAAACGTATTGAAACGGAGCTTCGTAAATTTATGGGTTAATACCCTTTAATACGCTTATCGCTTTAATTTAACCAAAGAGAACATATTTGTTTTAGGCCTTATTTCAAAAATTTTAGTAACGTTTTATAATGTATCACTATCATTTGTTTTAAATCCAAGTAAAATTAAATCCCTGTATAACACGTTGCGAAATTCCTGAGCTAACTAAGAGCTTTATTAAAATTAATGTAATTAAAATAAAAGGAATGTATTTTCACACATTTATCATCCCTTCTTGTTTTCTTCTTTTGATACCGCTTCTTTCTTTTCAGCGATTAGCTCTTTGTCTTCCGGTAATTTTATAATTTCCGCGTCTTTTGTCGGCTCTATTTTTCTGCCAAAATGAACAGCAAATTGTTTTGTGAATTCTGCACCATAAAATACGATCATACAAGAATACGATACCCATAGCATGATTAATACAATGGACCCTGCAGCGCCGTAAGTAGAGGCAGGGTTTGCTTTACCGAAATAAAATCCCAAGCCAAATTTACCAAGTACAAATAAAAGCCCGGTTGCAATGGAACCAATCCACACATCTCGCCAGTGAATGCGTGCATCCGGTAAAATTTTAAACATCAAAGCAAATAGAACAGTGATGACACCAAACGATATAAAGAAATTAATAAGCATAAAAACAAACAGCATAAAATGAGGCAAGTGTGTTTTTATCCATTCACTAAAAACAGATAAACCCGCAGTTAGTAATAAAGAAATTAACAATAAAAACCCTATGGAAAGAATTAATCCGAATGAAAATAAACGGTCCCGGATGGTTTTAAGCCATTTTTTTTTAGCAATTACTTTTACTTCCCAAATTTGATTTAGTGAAACCTGTAATTGTGCAAACACCCCGGTTGATCCTAAAATAAGTGTAATAACACTGATAATGGTGGCCCATATTGAATTTTTTTGAGTACTTGCATTCGTGATCATTTGTTCAACCTGCTTAGCTGCATCCGCACCAATGGCTGTGCCTATTTGCATTGATATTTGGCCTTGTACAGCTTCCTTGCCAAAAGCAAACCCTGCCAGTGTTATAATAATAACCAATAAAGCGGGTATCGAAAAAATAGCATAGTATGCAATAACAGCGCTCTGCCTGAAAGGATCCGCTGTATTCCAAGCCACAGTTGTTTTTTTAGTAATGCTCCAAAGGTCTTTTAAATGTAAAGTTATTTTTTTCATATACCGTTCATTATCAAAAAAGGTACTAGGTGTATTGAGGCCTTAAAATTAATGAACCTAAATAAATAAAGGCTTTTACAAAATATAATGTAGAATATAATCTACGCACCTGATGCCAATACAGTATAAATATGATAGTAAGGTATGTTAGAGGGTGATAATTATGAATAGTAATTTTAAATAGGCAGGTATATAAATTGTATTTCAAAAATGTTTTAATAAAGTGTTATGGAAATAAATACGACAAATCATAAAGAAGAGGAAATAAGTTCGACCGGGGATTTTGAGAAATCAGAATTGATGCAATTATTTGAATTTGAGATCAGGAATCCCTTTCAAGCTCAAATGGATTTGATAAATGCAATTTTAGAAACAGAATAATTATTTTTATTCCTTCGTTATGCATTTCTCATACTAAAGGTGGAAAAGTAAATTTAATACATTAGTTTATTTTAGCACCTTTGCATAAACTCTTAAAATACATCTATGATTTCAAAGATCCCAAAAGGAAAATTAATTGTTATTGGCGGAGCTGAAGATAAGGGCGATGAGATGACAACTATTAAAAGTGTAACCTCGAGACAAATTAAAAGATTGGAAATTTTAAACCAATTAATTCCGAGCGCCAAACAAAAAGGCGGAATCGAAATCATTACCACAGCTTCCTCGATTCCTATAGAGATAAATAAAATGTATAAAAAAGCATTTAATCACATAGGGTTTAAAAAAGTGGGGTTCATCAGTATCGGTAACCACCCCGATTCGCAAAACCCCATTTTTATAAAACGCATTAAGGAAGCGCATGCCGTATTATTTAGTGGGGGCGATCAGTTTCGTCTTTCAACCATTTTAGGCAATACGGATATTTTAGAGGCTGTAAAAGAAAAATATTATAATGACCCTAATTTTATAGTGGCGGGAACAAGTGCCGGGGCAATGGCTGCACCGGTATTAATGATGTATGAAGCAGAAACGCATGAAACGCTTTTAAAGGAAAATGTAAAAATAAGTTCAGGCCTCGGGCTTTTAAACGGTTGTATTATTGATACCCATTTTACAAGCAGGGGTAGGTTTGGCAGGTTGGCACAAGCTATTGTGATGAACCCCACTTGTGTCGGCTTTGGCTTAAGCGAAAATACGGCGCTTATTATAAAAAAAGGAAGAGAAGCATATTGTATAGGATCGGGAATGGTAATTATTATAGACGGTAGAAATGTAGACCATACAAATATAGCGTATGCCGATGATGATGAACCAATATGCATAGAAAATCTTAAGGTTCATATTTTATGCGAAGGCAACGGCTATATGCTTGAAGAACGTAAATTTATTGCCGATAAAAGAGATATTGCAAAAGAAGAAACCGCGGAGATCAGGGTGTTAAAGGAAAAAAGAGCTAAAAATAGTATAAGAATTAAATCAGAATTTATTAAATCAAATAAATTATTAGATAAATTAAATTCATAAATTATTTTAGAATTCCCTAATATTATAATTCTTAGGATTATCTCTTAAAATAAACGAAGGAATTCGTTTTTTTGTTTTACGATATTTTCTGATCGCAAAATTCATTAATCCGGTAATATTAATTGACAAAGGTCTTATGTTTTCTCTTAGGCAGCAAGGATTACATAAGTTTATTTTATTTAAAGTATCCATGATCCTTTTTTCATTATATACTATAATTAAATGCCGGCCTGTTTAATTGACGATTCATACCTACAATACGGGCTTATAAAAAAAGTTAAAAATTAATTGCCGGTATTAAACTTGAAATAAGTAACAGATAAGGCATTAACAATTTAACATTTATACAATGGAAGCAACTTCTATTACACCCGAAACCGCTGAGAAACGTTATAAAGGCGTTACCTATAAAGATATAGCAAAAAAGATTGAAGCTCCATCAAGACACGAAGCTTTTGTTTTATTTGAAAATGCTAAAAAAAGATTGAACGATATTAATAACTGGCAATTGTTTTGTGGAAAATCTCCGGCAGAATTTCGATTAACCGATGATATGGGTAATTTATTGAACTCTTCTATTCCACACGTTGGAAATTTAATAAAGGTTCGATTTCATGCGCCTTTATATGATGGCAGTAATAACTATATATGGTATAGGATTCAAAGCTTTATAAGCGCGAAAAATTTATTAAAGGATACTGAGGATTTTGGGTTTAATGCCGTTCAAATTAATTACCCCGGTAATAATTTAGAAGAAAATAAAAAGGAAGGAATCACTTGTACGTTTTTAGTAACGCGTTCAGGTTGCACGGTAAGTGCCGTGGAAGCCGAAAGAACAAAAGTTATATTTACCAAAGAATTTTCTTTTTTTATTAAAATGCGTGATAAAATATCCGGTGCCTTTTCAATGATTCATTCTTCTAACCACCAATGGAAAAGTTTGGTAAACGGAGTTTTGCACTATTAGATCATCTTCACAATTAATTATTAACATGGGGAGTTTTTGTATCTTGAATTTTAGGTATTTTGTAGAAATACTTAATTTTTTGTGCTCTGTAACCTCTTATCTTACTACTTTTTCAATAAAAAATAATTTTTTTTCAATTTGTTAAATCCAAAGTGTAATTGTTGCCGTATATGATGAAAATTATAAAAACTTCAATTATGAAAATGATCAAAAAAATGGCGCTATTAGCGTGCGTAACACTATTAGCTCAAGGTGCAGTTGCACAAAACAAAATGGATTCTAACGAAAAAACTGTAATGGTTGGCGGTGCAGCAATGTATCCTTCTAAAAACATTATTGAAAATGCCGTTAACTCTAAAGACCACACAACTTTAGTTGCTGCCGTAAAGGCTGCCGGTTTAGTTGAAACATTACAGGGTTCAGGTCCTTTTACTGTGTTTGCGCCAACTAATGAAGCTTTTGACAAATTACCAAAAGGTACTGTTGAAACTTTATTAAAGGCTGAGAACAAAGGGATGTTAACAGGAATTTTGACATACCACGTTGTTTCAGGAAAATTGAATTCTTCTGATATCGCTGCTATGATCAAAAAAGGAAATGGTAAAGCAGAATTAAAAACGGTTGCAGGCGGAATGTTAACTGCTTCTATGAAAGGTAACAACCTTATTTTAACTGACGAAAAAGGCGGTACTTCAATGGTTACTATTAAAGACGTTAACCAAAGTAATGGTGTTATTCACGTTGTGAATACAGTTTTAATGCCTAAATAATTTTAAGCATAATCTTAAAAACCTCATTCGCTATTTCGTGAATGAGGTTTTTTTAATTATATTGTATCGTAAATTATGAAGCACATAGTCAATAAGCATCCATTAGCTATTCGTTGGTTTCATTGGATAAATTTTCCAATCATAACAATTATGATATGGAGCGGACTGTTGATCTATTGGGCTAATGATGTGTACAAACTTGGTTTTGGAGATTTGACACTTATACAATTTTTTCCTAAATCTTTTTACGAAGCGCTCAATATTCCTTACAGGCTTGGCGAAGGAATGGCTTTTCATTTTGTATTTATGTGGGCTTTTTTTTTAAACGGGCTCTTATATATTTTATTTACTTTATTTTCGGGAGAATGGCGGTTATTATTTCCCGATAAAAATTCGTTTAAAGAAGCGTGGCTCGTCATATTGCACGATCTTAAAATTAATAAAGAAGCGCCGCCTCAGTTAAAATATAACGGGGCTCAAAAAATAGCATATACTATGATTATTTTAATGGGCTTAGGCTCGGTGCTTACAGGTTTAGCTATTTATAAACCCGTGCAGTTAAATTGGCTTTGTGCTCTGCTGGGAGGTTACGAATTTGCGAGGGCTATACACTTTGCATTAACTGTAGGCTACTGTTTGTTTTTTGTGATCCATATATTCCAGGTAATAAAAACCGGGTGGAATAATTTCAGAAGTATGGTAACGGGATTTGATGTTATAAATGAAACTAAGCACGATGAGTAATTTTTTTAACACCTTATTTAAAAGCAAGTATGAACTAACCACTGAACAGCTTATTAAGCGAAAAACAATGTTCAGTTTTTTTGTGTTCTTTATCATGATAGTGTTGGGAATTATTTTTTGGATTACCCTTAAGAAACAACCGCGGGATCAGGCGGGCGTACAAGCGCCTTTAAGATCGGTATTGAACGGAAACGAAAAAGTATTCAGTAAAATAGAAAGCTACCGGCATCTCGCAAAGACCTATCCTAAAAGTATGGCCGCCAAAAAAGTAAGAGTTAACGGCAACGTAGGGCTAAAAAGCGACTTAGATACTGCTGCATGGCGATTACATGTTATAAAAACATCGGGCGATACATTATTTATAACCTTAAATGAAATTAAAAAACTGCCTAAAACCGAAATTATTTTTGACTTTAAATGCATTGAAGGCTGGAGTCAGGTAAGCCATTGGGGCGGCGTAAAATTCAGTGATTTTGCACACTATTTTCATTTAGAAAAAGAAGTAACCTTAAAATATATTGGACTCAGCACTCCCGATGAGGCATATTATGTTGGCATTGATATGCCAAGCGCTATGCACCCGCAAACATTGGTATGTTATGAAATGAATGGCAAACCTTTGCCTGTAAACCAAGGCTTTCCTTTAAGAATGATTGTTCCCGTAAAGTATGGCATTAAAAGTCTTAAGCGCATCGGTACTATGTACTTTAATAACACCCGACCTAAAGATTATTGGTTTGAAAGAGGCTATGATTATTATTCGGGCTTGTAAAAAGGGTAATAAATTTTTAAACAGGGACATACATATTAAATGTAGCACCAACCCCCGGTTCCCCTAACGCGCTGATACTCCCATTATGGTTTTCCATAATTTTTTTACAAATGGCGAGTCCTATTCCTGTTCCTTTGTATTCATGTTTTCCGTGCAAGCGCTGAAACACCTCAAAAATACGCGCATTGTATTCAGGTGAAAAACCAATACCGTTATCGCTGATGGTAATATGACAATATGTTTTTTCAGTATCCAATTCATTTACTTTTATTTCATCCCCTTTTACTAAATTAGCCCCAATAGTGATAATGGAAGGCACATCTTGTTTCGAAAATTTAAGCGCGTTCGAAATAATATTAGTGAACAGCTGCCTGAATTGGAAAGGAATAATATTTAATTCCGGTAAAACACTATAGTTAACAGTTGCTTTATTTTCTTTGATCACTTGCTCCAGATCGTGCTTAACTTCAACCAATAAGTTATTCAGATCTGTTTTCTCAAATACTTTTTCGGTGGTACTTGTTCGTGAATATGCCAGCAAATCCTCAATTAGTAATTGCATGCGTTGCGCAGCATCCTGCATGCGCCTGAAATAATCTTTACCCATATCAGATAAGGTTTCTTTCTCTGTGATACGATTGGCAAAAGTTTGTATTTTACGTAAAGGTTCCTGCAAATCATGGCTCGATACATAGGCAAAAGAGGCAAGCTCTTCATTCATTCTTTCCAAGTCTTGATTGGCCTGTTGCAAATCTTTTGTACGTTCCTGAATTTTGTTTTCAAGGTATTGCGCAAATGTTTTTTGATCGTGAATATCTGTACTTGTACCAACCCACATTTGTATATTGCCTAAAGTATTGCGTTTAGGAATTGCACGGCTTAGTTGCCAGCGGTATTGACCGTCATGTCTTCTGAACCGGTGTTCAAATAAAAAGTCATCACCGCTTGTAACAGCCTCTACCCATTTTTCTATATTCTCAGGTTGTTCGTCGGGGTGTACAATTTGTATCCACCCGTTTTCGGCAATGTACTCAGGTGTTAAGCCTGAGTAATCATAAACAGATTGATTAAAATAATTTAAGGTACCTTCCACATCGGCGGTCCATATCAGTTGTGGCATTGAATCAGCCAATAATCTGAATTTTTGTTCGCTGTTTTTAAGATCTTCCAATACCTTTCTTTTTTCAGTAATATCTAATACTGTTCCCGAAAAATGATAAGGCTGCTTTTCTTCATTAAAAAAAGCTTTTCCTTTAGCATGGATCCAACGTATTTCATCATCGGGCAAATCCGCTATTCTATATTCCGCGTCATAATTGGTTGCTATCTCAGGATCAAGTGCATCCCTCATTTTTACAAAAGCAGTTTCCCGATCGTCGGCATGTATTTTTCCCATAAACAGATCAACCGTAATTGGAGTGTCCTTATCTACACCAAATAGTTTTCCGGAAGCATCGTCCCATCTCAATATTTCTGTTACGGGATTGTAATCCCAGGTTCCGAGTTCGCTTGATAATGCTGCGGTGCGTAATCTTAATTCATTCTCTTCTATTTTTTGCTGATGTGTTTTTTCTTCTGTCAGGTCTCGGGCGGTGCCTATCATTTTTATAGGCGTTTTATTTTCATTATATAAAACTTTTCCTTTTGCCTCTATCCAATGTATGCTGCCGTCTCTCCATATCAAGCGTGTTACATAGCTTAAGAAACCGGTTTCCATAGCTTGTTCAAAAGCTTTGTTCCTTATTTGCAGGTCATCAGGATGTATGCGTTGCCTTATCTCTTCATGGCTCGGGGTTTCATTAGCGTTATAGCCCAAAAAGTTAAGGTAACGTGACGAATATACCAGGTTATTATTGTTTATAAGGTCAAGCTCCCATGTACCGAGCTCACTGGCCTCTACAATTATTTTTAAACGTTCTTCGTTGTCGCTGATCAGCCGCTCAATTTGTTTTTGCTTTGAAATATCTCTCGCTATTTTTGAAATACTTACAATAGTTCCGTTCGAATCTTTAATGGGAGATATACTTAAAGACACATCTATTAAATTTCCTGTTTTGTGTAAACGTTTTGTTTGAAGGTGTTCAATAGGTTCATCACATAACATTTTACGAATGATCTCATCTTCCTGGTATAAATAGTTTTCCGGGATCAATGTAGTAATGGGCTTTCCAACAATTTCCTCTTCCTTATAACCAAAAATCCTTTCGGCCGAATCATTCCAGCCGGTAATGATCCGATTTAAATTTATGGCTATAATGCCGTCACTGGTTGATTGTACGATTGCTGCTAAACGCGCCAGCTTTTCCTCCTGCGATCTTTGAGCTGTAATGTCCATCATAGTGCCAAGCATTCGCAAAGGCCTTCCATCATTGTCATAATATACCTTTCCGGTTGTGCGTACCCAACGAATTGTTTTGTCCGGTTGCACAACCCTTGCTTCGTAATTATATATGCCTGTTTCAAAGGCCTTGTCAAATGCCTTTTCTACAATGCTATGTATATCTTCACTATGTATCTGGTCACGCATTTGCTGATGAGAGATCTTTACACTTTTTTCGTGGCCGAATATTTCTGCCATTTGCTGTGAATGAAAAATTTCCCTTGTATTAAGGTCCAAATCCCAGGTTGCCAATTTGGTGCCTTCTGTTGCCATAAGCAATCGATCTGCTGATTCTTCTATTTGCTGCCTGAGCTCAACTTTCCGGGTTACATCGTAAACCGTTATGAGTATACCTGTTACATTATCATCCGTATCAAAAAGCGGGGCGTACTCAAAGTCAAGGTAAAACTTTCGCATTCCATCGTTTCCGTCTACATAAGTTAATGCTTCATTTTCCCGATGCGCTTTTTTAGTTTTAATGACATTTTTAAGCAGCTCCGGAAATTGTTGCTCATTTAATTCCGGAAAAGCCTTAAGGATACTTTTTCCGGCAATATCTTTTTCTTCTCTGCGCCAAATATTTTTAAACATGCTTTCATTGGCCATGTCAATAATAAAATCGTTGCCTTTTAAAATAGTCATGGCAATAGGCGATTCCATTACTACTTTACGGAATTGTTTTTCGCTTTGGCTTAAAATGTATCTGGCATTTACCTGTTCCGTTACTTCATTAGCCACTACCATAATACCGCTCACGGTTCCATCTTCTTGCTTTAAAGGCCCATATATAATATTAAAATAGGCATTTTCTTTTTTGCCAAACCTGTTCAATACAACTTCCAATTCAGGAGCGCAATAGGCAATACCGGTTTTTAAAACATCTTTCAACAAATAATTTACTGCAGGCTTCAACTCAGGTAAGCAGTCAAACAGGTTCTTACCTATTACCTCTTCTTCTGTTTTGGCAACTATTTCAAGATAAACTTTATTAACCATTTCAAAATTAAAATCAGGGCCTTGCAGAATAGCAATACCTACAGGTGCCTGAAACACGGTATTTCTGAACTTTTTTTCGCTAAACCTTAATGTTTCTTCGTGCGCAAACTCTTTTGTAATATCCTGAGCTATCCCAATAATACGTGTGGGATTATTATCAGCGTCACAAAAAATTCTTGCCCGCACATTAATGCGTTGTATATTTTTATCGGGCGGAATAATTCTGAAATCGTAGTTTAAAAATCCACTTTTCATAGCGTCTTCATGCGCCTTTATTCTTACAGCTGCATCGTCGGGGTGAATCACTTTTAAAATATCATCGATGACAAATACATCTTCCGGCTTAAGACTGAATATTTCACGGAAACGTGTTGAGAATACCGATTCCTTGTTAACAGGGTTCATATCAAAGGTGCCGAGATTAGCCGAATCTATTGCTAATCGTGCGCGCTCTTCCATGTCCGAAATATTTTTCCGGTTGTTAACCTGCTCTGTTACATCGTAACCTACGCAGAGTATACTATCAATAACGCCTGCTGCATTTTTTACGGCTTTATAAATAAAGTTTACGTAAACCGGCGTAAGCTTTCCTTCTTTTTCTAAATATGCTAAATTTTCTTTTCCTTCATAGGAGATACCTGTCTGATAAACATCCTCTATAATTTTCATATAGGGTTGCCCTACTAATTCAGGGATAGCGTCTGATAATTTTTTACCGATTACCGTTTTATCTTTCCCCCATAATTTCAGCGCTTCTTCATTGGCCATTTCCATTATCAAGTCAGGCCCGCGAAAGATAGAGTAGGATATCGGACCTTCTTCCAACAATGACATAAATTTTTGAATCGTCATTTTTTTGGCGTCACCGCATGGAGGATCTTCATTTATGTTTTGCCGCGTTATAATAATGCCTTCCACGTTGTTCCATGATAACAGCGGATTGTAGCTAAAATAAAATTTGTTGTTATTATGTGTTAAGCTATATTTATTTTCTTCTTCATTACTAAGAAGACCTGTTTTTAATTTAGCAATAATGTCAAAGCCTGCTTGTGCTAAAGGTTTTAGAAAGGTTGGCATTTTTTCTCCCTGCAGTATATTTTCAAGGTTTAATAAATGCCCGAATCTTTTATTAAAAAAAATAATGCGCTCAGGGCCCAGGGTTATTGCTGCGGGCACTTTAGAATAATAAATAATTTGCAGCGCTTGTAACAGCGTTTGCGGCCATTTATCGGGGTGCCCCAGA
Source organism: Bacteroidota bacterium (assembly GCA_025362395.1). Lineage (GTDB taxonomy): Bacteria > Bacteroidota > Bacteroidia > B-17B0 > Aurantibacillaceae > UBA4416. The sequence continues at coordinate 10,586 of JANYGK010000005.1, read as the reverse complement.
GAATTTTTGCCCCAATCCTTTGATACTAATATATCTTTTATTTCCGGGTTACCGTATGGTAATATTGAGTCAAAAAATCCGACAGATGAAGACATACTCTTATGTGTTTTTTACTGCCCTAATTTATAATTTTTATATTAAATGTAAACCATTTAACCGCCTGTTTTTAGCTTAAAAAGTGTGATACCATCAGTCGCAAATTACATGCCGGCCGATTACCCGTTTAATCATATTTTAAAAAGCGCTGATACTTTTTATCCGGAATTTTTTATGTTTGAAGTTATATATTATAAGTCCGCAATGCCCGCTTCTTCTGCAATAATTAAACCGGCTTAATACATTCCATTTAAAGACCTTCTTTTCTTTTTGACCCGTACAGATAAGTATTATCGGACACGCAAAAAAATGATGTTATGCAATTTCAATAAGCATAAAGTGTGACAGATTATCTTATTAAAATACATTAAACCTTTAACCCTATTATCAGCATATCATCCACCTGTTCATTGTTTCCCTTCCATTCCTCAATGGTTTTATTTAAGTGGTCGTGTTGTGTTTCAATAGTGTTTTTTGAAACCTCAAGAAGCAATGAACGAAAGTTATTCACCATGAATTTTTTGCCTTTTGGCCCGCCGAATTGATCTGCGTAACCATCGGAAGCAATGTAAATGGTGTCACCTTTTTGAAGCCTGATCAAATTATTGGTAAATGGTTTTGTTTCGCCCACATCCATACCTACCGGAAATTTATCGGCAGGGTATTTAATGAGTTCGTTGTTGTGAATAATGTATAGCGAATTAAATGCGGCTGCGTATTGCAGCTCCATCGTTTTAAAATTTATGGCGCATAATGTCATATCCATCCCGTCTTTGGTATTACGCACCGCCTTGTCGCGATGAAAGGTTGATGAAACCCCTATGTTCATTTTATCCATAATTTGCGCAGGGGTTATAATAACCTCATCCATTAAAATATCTTTTAGTAAATTATATCCTACAATACTCATAAAGGCACCCGGCACGCCATGGCCTGTGCAATCCACACAGGCAAAATATACCCAATCGCCTTTTTTATCTATCCAGTAAAAATCGCCGCTTACAATATCTTTAGGTTTATACAGTACAAAGGAGTTAGGAAGCAATGTGTTCCATACCTGCTTGGGAGGGAGTATGGCTTCTTGTATATTTTTTGCGTAACGGATGCTGTCGGTTACGTGTTTAAATAATACTTCAAGCTCTGTATTCTTTAATTCAATTTCTTCTTTTTGCTGCACTACCTGCTCTGTGCGTTCCTTTACTAAAGTGTCGGCTATGCTGTATAGGTTAGCATTGGTGCACGATACAGAAATAAACGCTGCCAGTGATTTTAAAAGATCCACATCCGAATCGTTCAGCTGCGGAAAAAAAGGCTTTAATTCTTTAAGCCTGCCACTTACTAAAATGCCCAGAAGTGAATTATGCGAAAATATAGGAACAGCAATAAAATAGGGTAGCCCAAGGGCCTCTTTTATAAATTTAGATAAGTCATTTTCGACTGCCTGTTTATTGATCAGTACAAAATCTGCTTTATTTTTTAAATTGTCGATAATGATTGTTTGATCGCGCTTTGGCGGAACGGCGCTTCCAAATTGGTACTCTAATGTAAAGCCCTGCGATCCTTTAAAAGGCATCAGCACTGCCGAAACATCCATACGCAGGCTGAGGTTCAGTTTTTTTAAAGTGGTTTCAAAAATTTCAGGGATCGACATTTGCGCATCTACACTGTCTTGTAATGTATTTAATAAAGCCAGGCCATTGTTCTTTTTTCGCAGCTCTGATTTAACACTCGATATTAACGCGTCTGCAGCTACCGCTACGCCTCCAAGCTTATCTATCCGGTACTGGTAATAATTTAAAACTTCTTCATAATTTTTGTAATCTTTAGTATCAAGCGGCTGTGTGAGCAATCCTATTAAATGGCCTGCCGCTTCCTTGCCTTCCAGGTTAAACTCAGCTTCCGATATATCAAAAAGCTCGGTTAATTCTTTAACCGGAGCCTGCCCTTTTAAGTAAGCCAGTCCCATAAATAAGCGTTGTGATAATTCCGAAAGAGTATCACCAGGTGCATCGGCGCTTTCGGTTTTATAGACCTCTTTAAAATTATTAAGCAGTAAGTAAAATTCGGAAGGTTCCACTCCCGTATACTTTTTTAATTGCTTCTCCTCAATAAATCCGGATATATTAGTCATGGTATATTATTCAGAAATGATGTGTAATACTCCTGTCCAGTCGAGCGGTTCAGCTTTACCGTTAAGCCGTGCAATTTCAACGCCTGAGTAAAAGCCGAACAGCGGAATGTTGTTTAAATTTTTTTGTAATATAGAAGCGTCTTCAATATCGCTGCCGTAGTAATGTGCCGCGCGCCCCGCACAGTCAATGTAAAAAGCAAAGCGGGGAGTTTTGCCTTCGTCTTTTATTTTTTGGATCAATTCGGTAGTGGCTTTTTTCATGTAATCAAAATCCACACTTCGTCGCATAAATATAATTTCGGTGCCTTCTGTAATATCGGGTTCCACCATAATAATGGCCTTACTTTCCTTATTTACATTTACGCACATCCTGTTAGAAAAATCTTTAGGGTTGAATTTAGAATATTTCTCACCCCTGTTCATAGAAATAGTGAGGAAGAAGCCATAGTCTTCGAAGCTTAGCGAATCGCCCACAAGGTTTTGTATAAAATCTAAAGCAGGTATATTATCAATTTCAAGAATAAGAGTACCTTTTGTTTTTGTAACCGTGTGGTAATCGCTGGCAGGTTCGCAACCGTGCATGATAACACTGTCTATTTTAGCGCTTCCCGAAAACACTAAACCGATGGCTGAGTTTTGAAAAATAGCGTTATTAAACCACTGTTTTGTAGGGCGAAACATCATATCGCCCGTAAGGCCCGCGCCAAATATCGGGAATACGTTACAATCTATTTCTTCGTTCAGCGCTTTACAAAGGGGTGTGGCCATATTCATCTTAAGCCTGCCCGAACTTCTGTCAACGGCATCATAACACAAAAACAAAAAAGGATTTCCAATGTAGGGTTTACTATTTAACTGCGCTGCTATTTTTTTTCCGCATTCATATTCATCTAAACAAATGTTATGTTCAATAATAGCATCAAAGTGCATGCTATCGGAACAAATGCAAAGAATGCCGGCTTGGTAACCGTCGTAACCTAAATGTGTGTTGGTAATAATGCCTACGCTGTAGCCGCCTATCAGGGGTGTGTCGGGCCCAATAATTTCTTTTATTCCTTTTTGAAATTGTTCGGCATCGTGGCGAACGGTCGTAAATATAACCGCCATAGAAACGGAATTGCCGTTAAATTTTTTTATGGCTTCCAAGGCACACTCTTTCCCGGCATCATAACTGTCAAATAATTCACTGTAACCAACTCCTGCTTTTGTTTCCATGGAGAAAATAAAAAAGCCCTTAAGGTTGAGTTAAGGGCTTTGTTAAAATGTTATTATTATTCTTCTACAATAAATTCGGTAGTAATGTTTAAAGGGTTTTTAAGCGTGGTAAGGATAGCCGATTTGCGATCGAGCGTTTCCTTGGTACGTTGAAGCGCTTCTTTAGAAGCATTCCCTTTTAAAGTAACCGTATAATGTAAGCCTTGTGCTCCATTAGTTACTGTACGGTCAAGTCCTAATACTCCCATCAAATCAAAATCAACTTTTACTTTTACATTTAGTTTTTCAAGCTCGGTACCAAACATGGCAGAGTTTGTAGCAATACCTGCCGTTAAGCAACCGCATAAAGCAGCGGCTAATAATTCCACCGGGTTCGGCGCATCATCGGCGCCTCCCAATTGAGAAGGTTCTGATACATTAAATTTAAAGCTTCGGCCTTCGCGGGAAGCAGGTTTTCCGTCAGCGAAAAATTCTTTTACATTTACTTCCGCTTTTGTGCCGCCTTTCCAGTTCGACTCAGCAACAAAACTTATTTTTGCGTTACTGTTATTTTCTTTAACAGCTTCTACATAGCTGCCAACCGAGTGCATATCTACGCCATTGGGGAGTTGAGTTGATTCCATGTTTTAATTTTTTTATTAAAGGTTTATGTTATTGCAATTTACAGATTTTATTATTAGGCTCAAAATTAGGGTTAAAGTTTTAATGCTTCTTTTCTTTGCGTTTTAAAGCCTTTAAAATATAGTCAGGCGGAGCGCTTTTTCCGTTCTCATTAAATACATAGGTTTGTTTAGTAACATAAAACGGATTAATTATTTTCGACGCAATATCTATGGCCTGTATTATACATTCCTCATGCAAGCCTGCACCCCGCGAAAAACTTCCGGCGTAATAAAAACTGCGTGCTTCAGGTGAGTGAAGCTGTATAGTATCAATAATTACCTGCGCCCGCATTGCATTTGCATCGAGTTTAACATGTTTAAATGTGGTTGCGGCAGGCTGCCCGTTGGTTTGGTACAATGTAAGCGAAGGGTCAATAGGTGTAAAAGGATTTACCGTTACATAAAATAACGGATCATTTATTCCCGCCGCCGGATCATTTTGATGATAGTTTACAATATACGTAATTGTATAAGGATACCCGGTAGGCTGAGAAGAATCATACTTGTAAATATGAATATTATATGTTTTGTTACAATCGCCTTTTGGAGGCAAAACAGAGGCGTCTTGATGAACAACTACATTACAAGTATCATAAGAAAACAGTTTAAGTGCATCGATCATCGGATCCTTAACGCGTGTTTTAAAATCCATCATATTGAGTGTATCGTCGGCGTGAGTGGCAAAAATAACACGGTCAAATACTCCCAGTTGTTGATCCCCGTTAAACACTACGGGTTGGCCGGTAGGTAAAAGGTCAACATGCAAATTTTCATAATTGTATAAGATAGTTACACCGCGTGTTTGCTGTAGTATTCCGGCAAATGTTTCAAGCCAAGTTTGGCTGCCGTTTACAAAATATTGTCGTGACCAAACGTCCTCTTCATTCTCTATGGCGTTCCCGTATCCTTCCTGTAAAATATAATAGTGGGCAACCATCCATAAGGGCATATTTGCAGGCGGTGGTAATGCCTGCGAACCCTGTTCCTGAGTATAATACATGCCATTGATACGTGCATACAAATTCGCGTAAATAAACTCGTTGGAAAAGCCTTGTTGCGCGGCCCATTCACCTACCGAAATAAGAGGCGCATCCCCTTCTTTTTCCCATTTTATATACCATGCTTTAAGTGCAGCTTGAAGTGTAGCAAGATCTTTTGTCAAAAAATATTTGCTTGCTTCTCCGTCGAGCGGTACATTAATAGAGCCGTCCTTTTCAACAGTATATCTATAAAGGCTGCCTCCGCTCAAGGAAAATGATTCGTCGTTAATAAGCGGTTTGCAAAAGCTGCTGCTTTTATCGGGATTCATAATGCCAATACTTTGCCACAGGGATACTAAATGATTATACGTGGCCTTATTAAAATCGTTTACACCCATATCAACCCATCTTGGTATAATACCGCCTTTACCGTCGGGCAGGTTAATGTTAAAGGTATTTGCATTTCCGCCTACAGCCGGTGCTTTTTCATAAATGGTTATGGTTGACCCTTCAGGTAACGTACCGTTACTTAAATAATAAGCGGTTGTTAAACCGGATACACCGGCTCCGATAATGGCTATGTTCATAGATTAAATGTTTTGGTTTTAACAAATATACATTTATAAACGACATTCTATTTTAAGCAGGTGTTATATTATTAATGAGTAAGTACAAGCTGCAATTTAGTGGCCTTAATAAAGTATAAAAATTCCACACTTTTTATAGCTTAGTTTTACAGTAGTCTTCGCAGAGTATACAAAGCATATCAGTTCCGAACCAAATATACAACCACTTGACCAAAATTGACGAGTTAAAATATGTAAAGTTTAAAGATTAGTAACTGCTTGCAATTTTCCGGAACATCTGCATCTGACAAAACTGAATATGCTTGACATTACCACCTTCGAGACGAGAACATCATTAGGTTTTATTGCTTTATTGGAGAATAAGAACAGGATTTAAAAAAGCAGTTGAGTTAAAAAGGATAAAAGCATGTGCGGCAGTTTTTTTAAATATATTATTTTGTTAAAGAAACCTGTTCACTAACTGAGAGTATAGGTTATTTCGAAATTATTGAAAGCGCTCTGTCTTTATGTACTGCGACATGATCGGTTTTATCACTCTTGATTTCATACTGAGGGCCTTCTTTAGTGGCATGATGTGTGTAGCCCTTATAATCAAAGTTATTAGTATGTATTTTAATAATTGTTCCCGACACATATCCGGCTTCTGAGTTCCAGGTTACATGATCTCCGATCTTAAATTTATGCTTCATAATTGTCGCTATTATTTAATATTAATGATTCAATTGGGGCTGTCTTAAGGCTTTGCAGTATCGATTGCTAACCTTATTCTTTTTCGTAATTCAGGTATTGCTTCCTCCATAAACCACGGATTGACCTTCACCCAGTTTTGATTTCGGGGAGAAGGGTGTGGCAAAGGGAAATATTTTGGAAGATATTCTTTAAAATTCTTTACAGTTTCTGTAAGGTTGTTTTTGAATTCTTTCTTTAAATAATTACGTTGGGCATATTGCCCTATTAACAAAAGGAGTGGTATACTTCTATAATTTTTTAAGATTTTGGAATGCCATAATGGAGCGCATTCGGGACGAGGGGGAAGATCTCCAGAGATTCCTTTGCCGGGATAGCAGAAACCCATAGGCATTATTGAAAAAACAAGTGGATTATAAAAAGTCACTTCATCTATATTCATCCATTCTCTTAGTTTTTTGCCGCTTGCATCATTCCACGGAATTCCTGTTTCATGAACGCGCCTACCGGGAGCCTGACCGATAATAATAATTTTTGAATTAACGCTTAATTGTACAATGGGTCTTGGACTTAATGGCAAGCTATCTTTACAAACTTCACACCATTTTATTTTATTTAAAAGAGACTTCATTTCAAAAACTTTAAAAAAATATTTTAAGACAATCAAAATTAACACTAAAAACAGGAATGAATTTTATAATTGTGAAATTAGATATCAAGATTAATCCTTATTTTCTTTTATTTCAATTTCATAATTTAACTCTCCATGTATAATTCTTGCAGGCGCCGTGTAAGGATGTTCATCTGCTTTCCCAATGCCCATAATGTGCATTACTTTCCAACCATGAACTTTTAAATAATCAGAAACCATAGAACGGTGACATCGCCACCAAACTGCTTCTGAGCACATATAAGCGGTACGTTGTTTTAGTGCTATCTTTTCAAGATTTTTTATTTCTGTTTTGAAATCATTTGTTTCCATATAATCTGCATAACCGCGAAATGCTAAATTCCGCCATGAAGTATTTTTTGAATCGGAATTTGCTTTTCTTCTTCCACCAAGTTTCTTTAAATGAATATATTCAATGTTATTTTGTGGCAAAGAAATTTCCAATGCTTCTTTATTGAATTGAGGAAACTTGCGTGAGCCGGGGTAACTTCTGATATCTGCTATCAATTTAATTTCACTTGAATGCAGCATGGCAACAAACTCTTCCAAAGAGCGGGTAGAGTGTCCAATCGTCCAAATAATTTTATTTTCTTTTTTCATTTTACTTCCGATGTTGCAAGCATTAGTAAAAAAATGTTTCCTTTATTGAAAGTATACTATATTGAGTTACGTCTCTTTAATTTATAAGACGTAAGAATAATAATCTACAAATTAAAAATTTTATATAATTCTGCAAAAAAATTACATCACTTACACATAGGTTATTAATTTTACCATTAATAGATTGACCTTAGGCTAATTTGCTTCTTTTTTGAAAGTACTGTTAATCTTTCCTTTCCAGAAGTAATTTTTGATGAAGTTTGTAAAACAAAACTGATAATTTTTCAAGGCTCGCAATAGTTTCCGCCATTTCATAAGTGTAATTTTCGAATCTGGGAAAAGCTCTCAATTCCTCATAGGTTAATCTCTTTTTCCGCTCATATTTTTTGTAGTTTATATTTTAATTTTGGGTGAACCGGGACTTTAACCCGTAAGTAATTCACTTCAATACAAATTGAAATTCACATGTTTTCAAAACGAAATTAGCGAATTGCTTTTTTATTCCGAAACTCTTGAATTTTACTGAGGTTTGGAAACAAAAAAGCGGATCAGTTCCGAACCAAATATACAACCGTTTGGCCAAAATTGACGAGTTAAAATATATAGAGTTTAAAGATTAGTAACTATAACAAAACCTTCTCTAATTAAAAAGATAAATATCCACACGAAACATTTGCCGAATTTGACTCTAAAAAAACATTTAATAATATATTTATCCGGTTTGAACTAAATAATGTACCATTTATTAATAGTTTATTTTTCGATCGTTTCATTAGGATTTGTGCGTAAGTAGTTCCTGTGCCTCCGGAAGCGGAATTAAAAAACAACTCTAAATTTATAGTATATGTTTCTCCCGGTTGAATCACTTTATTTAATTCTAAGGGTTTTTCTGATTCATTATTTACTAAAAATGTTATGGGCGTATAGCCGCCTTGCTTTTCAGATTTTGATATTTCCGGAAATATAAATACTTTAAATTTTTTATCCGATGAAGGAAGTAAATCAACATTTTTATTTAAAAAGGATAAATGCAATTTAAGGGGCACAAGTGTATCGTTAATTATGCGCGCTATGACTCTTCTATAGTAACATAGCTGTCCAGTGGAATCGTAATAATTTGAACCTCTTAGGCCATCGTTTTCAATATAAATTCCAGTTTTTTTTTCTTGTCTTGTATAGCCATTGTCGATTTGATTTTCTTCTGTGCAGGAACAAAGGCATAAACAGGTTAACAATAGATAATAAAATATTTTCTTTCTCATCTTCTAGTAACTTTTATGAGGTATACACAATCAATTATTGACTTAGAATTTAGTGGCGATGTATTTTTACCTAAAGATATAATTTAAAGCATAAAAAAAGTGATACAGAATCAGTATCGCTTTAGTACCCCTTGCTGACAGAAAACAGAACCAAATTTCAGTTTCTATTAAAAATTAAGTGCTTTAAAAACGAAACTAAAGTTATACGAACATGACAAAAATAAAAATAATTAGCCCGTTTTTGCAAACGAAGCCCTCGTTTACATTTTTCTTGTGTATCTAATGCAACACAATCCAATAAAAAAGCCTCCCACAATGTGAGAGGCTTACAGTTATAAGTTAACTGTTACTTTTTACATACACAGTCATTTGTGTTTGGGCATTCTGCAACTGGTTTGCTGCATATACATCCGGGTCTGTCTGGGCAAATAGTTGATTTTTTGCTATTGCTATTGCTATTGCTATTGCTATTGCTATTTGCTATTGCAAATGCACTTGTTGCGATTACTAATATTGTCGCACCAATAAAAATTAATGTTTTCATTGTTATAAAATTTAAAGTTAAACCTGTTTAATTATTGTTGATAGTTAAACAATAGTTTCAGGAGGTTGCCAACAGTCATTTGTAAAGTCAGACAAATTAATTTTGTCTGCTGTTGGTTTATTTTCAATTTCGGTAAGATAAGTGTTAAATTGGAAACCAATATTTTCTGTTGGAATTGTCACGCAACAAGCACAAACTTGAAAAGGATTACAGATACCCGTTGGGCAACAATCAGGCCCTTGTTGTTCTCTACTGCTTTCTGTGTCATTTGAACAACAGTCATCTATACATTGTTCATTTGTAGGATAAATCTGTGAAATAGGAGCAACAGTCAATATAGATATTGTCAGAAGTAATATTGTTGCTAATAGTTTCATTAAACCAAATGTAGTAAAATTTTCTTGTCTATAGGATTAACAAACGTTAATTGATTCGATTTCTGCTTTAGGTCAAAAAAAGAAAGCCTTGCTTAGCAAGGCTTTCAGGTTATGTACCCCCTACAACACACAACTTGAAAGAGATCCTAGAAGGGGGACAAGGGATTTTGCACGCGTATGGACTTGTAAGGCTATCTTATAAAAGACATTTAATTTATTATTCCGAAGCTAGCCATATTGCAAAATCTTCAAGATTATTTGCTAATTCCTGGCATATCCCAATTATTCAATCAAAATACTTTCAATACCTTTTTTAAAGGCGGCTTCTTCACCAACGAATCTTATGCCCTCTGCACGAAACGCAGTAATATCAATTATTCCCATCCAACCCAAAACAGCTTTCATTAGAGGCACTGAAAAATCGTAAGATTGCAATTGACCTTCCGAATAAATACCGGATGATGAAAAGGCGAGATACACTTTTTTGTTTTTTAACTTACCTTCTATTTTGGTTTCATTACCAACAACAACCCCCTCGAATGTAACACCTCTTCTTACAACATGATCAAGATATGTTTTCAAAGTAGAAGGAATCGAGAAGTTATACATCGGTGTATCAATTACAATGATATCGGCTTCTTGCAATTCGGTAATGGCTTCGTCCGATAGTTTAATTGCCTCCGATTGTTCTTTTGAAAGTTTTTCCGCCGGTGTGAAAAACGCATTGATGAGAACTTCATCTATATGCGGAAAAGGATTTTTTGTCAAATCCCTT
>JANYGK010000056.1 GCA_025362395.1 Bacteroidota bacterium | reverse complement strand
TATGATTATGTAAAACTAATGGGTGAGGAAAGACAAGCTGCATTCAAACAATTTATTTATAAATACAATATAAAAAAAATACTCAATGGTATTGATCCTGAGTTAATTCGTTTTTGTTCAAAGGATCAGATCAAAGAAATGTCTCAATCAAGTCTTATTGAAATTGGATCACACACTCACAGGCACTATAATTTATCAAAGATAGATTTTGAGTTAATGTATGAAGAATTAAAGAAATCTAAAGAAATTCTGGAAAAAATTATTCAAAAGCCAGTTATAAGCATTGGTTACCCTGACGGCGATTATTCAGAAAAAACAAAAGACGCTGCACAACAAATAGGTTACAAATACCAACTGGCTGTTTCTTTATTATGCAATAGGGACTTTACAGATAACAGAATAAGAAGTAGATACAGTATAAGTAACTCAACAAGCTTAGCTACGAATAAAATTTTAATAAATAAACAATTTAATAAATCGGGGTTTTAAATTTAGATTAGACGGATATATGAAAAAAAGATACAAAATTCATAAATTCATGATTGCAGATATTAAATCATATACATCTATATATAAAAGCGCTTTTTCAGCAAATCCTGATTTAGAAATAGTAGAGAGTAAATTTTTTCATCAGTACCAGAAAATACAAGCATCATTTATTGCGATATCCGAATCAAATGAGCCCGCTTCTTTTTATGGAATAATTACTCAGCGCGTAACTTACAACAATGAAGTATTTGACATCGGTCAATCCTGTGATTCAATGACACATAAAAACCATGGTGGACAAGGACTATTTATTAATGTTGCGGAAACAGCTTATGATTTCCTGAAGACACAAGGCATAAGTTATATATATGGTTTCCCAAATACAACTATTTATAATTTGAGAAAAATAAAATTAAAATGGGAACATTTTGAAAACATAAATATTTATAAGCAAAACATTAAAACCTTGCCAATAGATAAGATTGTTAAAAAAATACCTATTCTAAAGTTCTTATATATTTCATATTTAAATCTAATTTTTTCAAAATATAAAAGCCAGGATTCTTTTTTTAATAACTCAGTTATTGAAAAAAATGTTTGTGGTGTAATTCATAACCTAGAATATTTTGAATACAAAAGCTCGAAAAATAAATTTATTATAAAATTAAATAATATTAATTTCTGGATTAAAGTCGATGGCGCTTTATGGGTCGGTGATTTTGAGAACGCTTCCGTTGAAAGTTTTGATATAGCATTTGATATCCTGAAAAAATTAGCAAAAAAAACAGGTCTATCCAATATTATTTTTTACTATCAGGAAGGTACACCAAATGAACAATTACTAAAGAAAAAAATCAATCTTCATTCAAATATTCCAATTGGTTACAGGCATTTATCAGAGGAACATAAAAATAAAGTATTTAGGTTTTCAGGTTCTGATTTTGATACTTGGTAAAGACCTGTCGTTATAAAATTAAATAAAATTTAATAAATCAATTAATTCATGCTTTCGTTTTTCTAATGTAAATCTATCTTTTATAAGGTTCCTACTTTTATTCATTAATAACTTATCAGTCGGTTTCTTTAAAGCCAAAGTTATTTTTTCTTTTAATAAAATAAAATTTTTCCGTTCTAAAATAATTCCCACTTCACCAACGATTTTTCTCATTGCTCCAACATCGCTAACAATAGGTAAACAACCACATAGCATAGCTTCACATAAAGCATTAGGAAAACCTTCAGAAATAGATAATTGCATATAATATTTATGTTGATTATAAATTTCAACTAATTTAGAATTATCTACATTACCTAATAATATTACGTTATTTATATCATTATCAATTTGCAATTTTTCTCCTCCAATAATTGTAAAGCTACAATCTTGAAACTCTTTTGCTATTTCTAATATCAAATCAATTCCTTTCAACTTTTGACCAAAGTCCGTGTTTAGGTTTGCAGCCACTGTCAAAAAAGTTTTTTCTTTTCTAATTGAATTGATTATTTTAAACTTTTCGTAATCATATCCATTATAAATTACTTTATCTATAGCTTTGATAGTTTTTACATGTGCCCTATATCCCTGTTCCTTAAAGTCATTTTCCTGATATGAATAAGTATATTTGATTAAGGTTTCATCCACAGGTGAAATAATATCAACAAGTTGAAAAGATTTTTCGGTAAACCACTTCAAATATTTTTTTTGAAAATTACCGTATCTAATTGAAGGAAAAGACACACAATCTGTACCACCGGCAATAATTATTTTTTTTTTGCCGAAAATTTTAAAAATAGTTAGAGGTATTAAACTATGATAGCCTGAAAACTGACATATAACAACTTTACATGAAAACACATAGTATAATGAAAGAAAAGCTTGTTTTATTAATTCTAATAAAATAAATATATTTTTTTTAGATTTAAAGGTATAATCAATTACGTCAAACTCGGTTCTAAGAATTTCAAGGTCTTTTTTTACAAAACTTGATTTGCCCTGATCCCAATAGAGTATTTTAAAATTTTTCACTTAATTAAAATTTACTCTTATAATTTTCTATACCAAGTTTAACTTTCGATTTAAATAAAACATCTTTTCTTACAAAATGTTTTTTTAAAACTATACTTAAATATTCTTCATTGTCATATTGAAGGCCATAAGGAATCATAGAATAAAGATAAAATCCAAAAGGATAACAATTATTACACAGATCTTTTATTGATAGTGATTGATCAATAATTTGTAAGGCATCAGGAGTATTTCTTCGATGCCAATCTAATGTATAGGGTTCAGGTATGTTAATAATAACAACCGCATTTGGGGTAGTTAATATTGAAATAGTTTCAAAAATATGTGCATGTTGCTCAACAGGAATATGCTCTAACACATCAGGAAAGACAATAAAATCAAATTTAGTTTTATGTGTAAAACTACTCATATCATTTACTAAAAACTCGGCCTTTTTATGAAACCCATTTAATTTTTTAGCCATTTCAATGCTTTCAGAGCTAATGTCCAATCCCACAAAACTACCGCCTGTTATGTATTTCAAAATTAAGTGGCTCACTGTACCGATTCCACAACCAATTTCCAATACATTAGAGTTAGGCTTTAAACCTGCATGTTTTAAATTTTTTAAAATAGTGCGATGCCTTATATTAATACCTAATTTTTTTTGGTGATCTTTAAACGTATCGTAATATTTCTTAACTTCTTCTTTTGTAGCCATGACTCAAATATACGCATCACAGAATAAATAAAAAAGTGGTTTGATAAGCAATAACTTAGTAGGATAACGTGCAGGTTCCTATAGCATATTATTATTAATAGTTACGCTATTTAATTTTAGGTAGTAAGGTAACATGCCCGGTTCTCATTACTGTATAACCTGCCATTGTTAATATTTCCGCTTTGTAAACATACACGTCCTGTTTACAAATTTGTCCTTTAAAAGAACCGTCCCAACCAATTTTATCCACGTTACTTTTGAAAATTACAGCTCCCCATCTATCAAAAATAGTAAGGTGAATTTCACTCAAACCATAACCTACGGGAATAAAAATATCGTTATCACTATCTCCATTTGGAGTAAAGGCATTTGGAATAAAAACATCCCAGTCTTTTGTAACAGTTACACAAATTGTGTCTGTATTAACACAATTGTATTCATTAGTACCCCTCAAAATATAACAAGTATTTTCTTGTGGATTAATTGTTATCTGCGAACAGAAGTTACAAGTTAAAGAGTTATTGTTGGACAGTATAAATCCCACTTCAACATTTCCGTTTCCGGTTAAAACAATGTGCTCATCAATATTTATAGTAGTATCAATACCTGCATAAACATATGGAATGGGATTAACTATTACTTGAACAGTACCTGTTTTCGGGCATATTCCATTTTTAGATACTGTAACAGTATAAACTGTAGTTGTCAAAGGCGCTGCTGTAGTAACAGAATCGCCGGGATGATTCAAGCCAACTGTTAAAGACCAGCTATATTTATTTCCACCTTTGGCAGTAAGAGTAGTATAGCTCCCAAAACATATAGGATCGACGTAACCCGTTAATACATTAGTATTAGGAGCAACGGCAACCGTAACTGTTTTAGTAAACGTACACCTATTTGGCATCACCCCGACAAAAGCCGACAAAGTATATAAGGTTGTTAATGAAGGGGTAACTATTGCAGGATTGCTATTTATAGTATTGATAGGACTTATAGGTAGTGCTGACCAAGTGTAAGAACCCGTACTAACCCCACCTGCAGTTAAGGTAGCACTGCTACCGACACAAATAGTTGTTGCACTTGTTGTAGCAGTTAAACCACCATTGGTTATAACACTTACTGTCGATATTGCAAACGAATTACAACCCTCAATCGATGTACCTGTTACTGTGTAAATAGTGTTTGTTATAGGATTCGCAGTTGCTGCATTGCCTGTGGAATTATTTAATTGAGTAACGGGAAACCAAGTATAGGTAGATGCACCACTTGCCGTTAACGTAACTGTTTCTCCCGCACAAATTGTAAAAGAATTTACAGAAATTACAGGCAAAGATAAAATAACAATTGAAGCATTAAAAGTAGAAGCACATACACCGTTTGAGCCGGTAATTGTATATATAGTATTAGCAATAGGAGCAACAACTATGCTTTGGGTATTTGCCCCTGTAGGTAACCAAGTGTAGGTTGTTGCTCCGGCAGCAACCAAAGTCCCTGTTTGGCCGGCGCAAATGCTCATACTGTTAACCGCAAGTATAGGAAAAGGGAGAACTGTTACAGAAGCATGAGCAACAGATGTACAAATTCCGTTTGAGCTGGAAACAGTATATACCGTATTAATTAAAGGTTGTACAGAAATACTTGATGTATTAATGCCGGAAGGCGACCATGTATAGCCTGAAGTAGAATTGGCAATAAGAGTAGCAGTTTGTGCTGAACAAATACTTGGCGAATTAACAGATAATGTAGGTGACGACAATACCGTAATAGAAGCATTCGCTATAGATGAGCAAGTTCCGTTCGAACCTGTAACTGTATATATAATATTAACTAAAGGCTGCACAATAATACTATTCGTATTTAGCGCTGTAGGTTGCCATGTATAGCCTGTAGCACCGTTTGCTGTTAATGTAACTGTTTGGCCTGCACAAATAGTGGCATTTGTAGTTGATATAACAGGAAAAGAAGTAACTGTTACAGTAGCATTAGTCGATGAAGCGCATATGCCGTTTGAGCCTGTAATTGTATAAATTGTATTAGTTAAAGGTTGGGCAGAAATAGTTGGAGTATTTAATCCTGAAGGTAACCAGGTATAGGTATTTGCTCCCGACGCTGTTAACGTTGCTGTTTGACCTGTGCAAATGCCGGCGTTATTCACAGAGATAAGTGGCACCGGCAAAACAGTTACGGTAGAAGTAGCAACGGACGTACATATACCATTTGAGCTTGATATGTTATATAGCGATGTAGCTAAAGGCTGTACGGAAATAGTAGATGTATTTATACCTGATGGTGACCAGGTATAGCCTGAAGTGGAAGTTGCTGTGATAGTAGCTGTTTTTCCAGCACAAACTGTTGCAGAATTTACTGATAACGCCGGAGTACTTAAAACAGTTATGGAACTATTCGATGTTGATGAACAAAATCCGTTTGAACCTGTAACCGTATATATAGTATTTGTTAAAGGTTGTATAGCAATAGTAGAAGAGTTTGTACTTGAAGGTTGCCATGTATAAGTTGTTCCTCCTATTGCTGTTAATGTATCTTGTTGGCCTGCGCAAACAGTACTGTTGGCAACCGAAATAACCGGTAAAGGAATTACGGTTACTGTAGCATTTGAAGAGGCATTACAAATACCATTTGTAGTTGAAACAGTATATATTGTTGTGGTTAAAGGTTGTACTAAAATGCTTTGTGTGTTTAAACTCGAAGGTGACCAAGTGTAACCTGAAATTGCATTTGCTGTAAGCGTTGCCGTTTCTCCAGCACATAGGGTTGTAGAGTTTACCGTCAAAGCAGGGGATGGATTAACATAGATGGTAACTATTGTACTTGACTGTATACAAGATGCAGTGTTAGCATCTGAAATTGTATAGGTAGTTGTTATCGTTGGGTTAACTGTAAAAGATGTACCTGTTGTGTTTGAGGGTGTAATGGAATAATTATTTGAACCCGAAGGATTAATTATAGTAGATTGGCCTGCACAGACACTGAAATTGCTTACCGAACTAATACCTACTGACCCACTTGAAGGGTTCAAGACTTCAATATCATCAATAAAATAATTTGAATAAGGTTGTGTAGCCCCGGGAGTCATTAAAGAGGTTGATATCAAAGTCTCATTTTTAAAGCAACCTAAAGTGATGTAATTAAGGCTGGAAGTTGGAGAAATTGTAAAAGTATATTGCTGCCAGATCGTGTTACTAATTATGGTTGGTATTTCATATTGAGGTGTAACATTTATAACAAAATAGGTAGATTGCGAAGGCATTGAATTAGATAAATAAACGCCAAAGTGGCTTGAATTATATTGTACTGTAGGTGCGGAAGATGCTGTGATCCAAAAAGATACAGTATATGTATTTCCCGCTGTCATTGGGCAGGTTAATGCAGAAGAAATATATTCTCTATAGTTAGCATAGGATAGATTATAACACACAAGACCCATCATAGCATTACCGGTATGTGGGTTACAATAACCCATTCCTGTATTAGGAGGTAAAGGATTATAAGGATATGAAGGGGTAGAACATGTGTGATAATAATCCGGAGTGCCCCACAAACCATTTCCAATATTACCATTACAATTATACCAACCTATGCATCTATCCCATTGTAACATAAAGTTAGGACATAAAGTATGATTTTCAAAACCAGGATTAGAAACTAAATTAGTTTGAGAAATGCTAGTTCTTGAAAACAGAATAAATAATAAAGTAAGATATTTAATACATTTCATTGAATTACACATTATCGGATCAAACAGAAAATTAATTTTTATTAAATATAATGATAATCATCAAGCGAAAAATTAAGTATACTCTTTTTCTAAAAATGATAATATCTCTGTTTTTTTTCTTCTTGAAACCTCGTAATAATGTTCATTCTTCAATTGGATCAAGCAGCTCTCGCCTTTTGAATAATTTTTTAAAAAATTTAAATTTATATAAGTTCCCTTATTAATCTTTATGAAATTTGGAAACTTTTCTATTATAAACTCAAAACATGAAAACTGTTTTGCTGATGTATACTCACTATCATTTGAAATTTTAAAAATGGTATATCCGGCGTCGGCCTCGATTGATAAGATCTCTTTAATTTCAATTAACTCTACCTTATCTTTATAGTGAATTGGGATTTTTGAAATAAGATAATTGTTTGTGTTATAAATATCGAGTATCTCCTTAAAATTGTTAATGATTGATAGTTTTGAGGTAATACGATTATACACTTTGTTAAGTGTGACTTTAAGCTTAATTGTATCAACCGGTTTCAAAACATAATCTAAGGCGTTGAACTCAAATGCCTGCAAAGCGTACTCATCAAATCCGGTTATAAATACGACTTCAAAAGCAGGGTTTTCAAAGCGTTTTAATAATTCAAATCCATTACCGCCCGGCATCTTTATATCCAAAAAGATCAAATCAGGATTACGTTCAATAATCAGATCAAAAGCATCATCAATGTTTTCAGCCTCCCCAATAACCTCAAAATTAGCACTTGTTCTTTGAATTAATTTAGATATTAGGTCTCTGTTTAAATACTCGTCATCAATTATCAAAGTTCTTATTTTCATCATACTTTTTTAGAATTAAATATTGGTAATGTAATTGTAATACGTGAACCCAAAGGATTGTCAGAATCATCAAATAAATCTTCAAATAATAATTTCCCATTATCAGTTTTATAGAAATTATTTAAACTTTGAATCCTTTGATTAATAAGATTCATTCCCTTTGAATCTTTTAGATTACTGATCACATCCGTATTTGTACTCCTACCAACTCCATTATCCTCAATAACAATAATTAAGGATTGATTAAAAATATAGATTTTCATCCTCAAGACACCTTTTCTTTTATTTCTTAAAGGTAATAAACCATGCCATATAGCGTTTTCAATTATTGGTTGAAAAATCAAAGGTGGTACAACAATTTTCTTAAGATCGATGTCCTTATCTATTTCGCTAATGAATTCAAATTTATTTTCAAACCGTAATTGTTCGAGTTCAATATTTAATTTTGTGATCTGTAATTCTTCAGCTAACGACACCAGCATTTTTGAGGAAAAATTCAGTACTTGCCTAACCAAAAAACTAAATTTAGCCAAATATTGATTGGCTTCGTCTATTTTATTGCTAATTATCAGTTGCTGGATTGCCGTAAGGCAATTTGACATAAAATGAGGATTGATCTGAGCCTTTAATGCAATTAATTTATATTCAATAATTAATTTTTCTATTTTATTTTCCCTATTCTCTTTATTTTTATAATATCTGAATGTGATACGGAAAATAAGAAAACACAAAAGAAACATAATAATAAAAACCAAAATCTTAAATAATACAGTTTGCCAAAATGCCGGAGTTATAACAAATGGGATAACAATAGAACTGGATTTATTATAATTTGCAACGAGAGACGCAGTTAAAGTATAAGTACCCGGCGCAAGGTTCTGAAATATTATTTGCTGATTTTTGGTAATACCGATATTATTTGCTGACCCGCTTAATTGATAAATAATATCAGACACATTGGAGGAAAAAGAAATAACATCAAAATTAAACTCTATATTATTCTGATCATGCTTTAGATGCTCTATCTGTTTAGAAGTTGAGAGTTTTGCATTTACAAATAACGATGATAAATTAAAATATATTGGATGTTCTTCATTGGGTTTAATATCTTTAAATACTATTAACCCGTTTTTTGTACTAAAATATACATCATTTTTATCCTGTATAGCCGACTCAACTTGTTCCTGATAGATCTGAATCCATTTTTTGTATTTACAGCTATGAAATAAACCAATATTTGTAGATAATAAAATGCTATGATCATTATTAAAACTGATGTCGTTTATAATATTACTTGGTAAGCCATTATTAATCGTATAGTGCTTCAATTCATTATTAGGTGTAAGTTTAAATAAACCATAGCCCTTTGAACAAAACCATAGATCACCAAATTTGCCTTCTACAATTTTTGAAATAACACATTTCTGAGTGATCTTAAAATGATCAGGCCGGGATAGTTTATTGTTATAATATTCATAAAGGCCTTCATCTGTTGTAATTATAATTTTTCCATCCCTTACTATGCAATCAAACACTTTAAAATTAAAGTCAATTTTTTGCAGCAAACTATCATTATATACTTTCCTCAAACCATTTCTTCTAACCAATAACAAAGTATCCTTATCAATAAATGAGTAGCGATAAGGAACATAAAAAGTTTTTTGTGTAGCAACAATAACTTTTACTACACCTTTTTTAAGATCAAAATATTCTGTTTTATGCCTATAAGATATTAAATACAGGGAATGGTATTTAATTATATCTAATGGTTCACTACCTATATCATTACTTTTTTTAACTTGCGTTAAACCGTTTTTTTCAACTATAAACAGATCGCCCTGATTATTAAAAATAAAGATCTTATCATCTATTTTTTTCATTAAGCTGATAGGGAGTCCAAGTGGCTCATTCTTATCATAATAATATGTATTCGACCCTTTACAATGGTACAGACCAAAGCCTTCGGTTGATAACCAAAGTCCATTTTGAGAATCAATTAAAACTTCATTAACTGTTTTATCGTTCAGGTAATGATGCACTATCGAGTCATGCTGATCAATTTCAAATAATCCATTATTAACACAACCCACCCACAAGTGATCGTTTTTATCCTTTACAAAACTTGTGATGATCGAATTTAATGGAATTTCTTTGATGGACTTATCGGAACATATTTTTACTATTTTATTATAAAAACATATATAAATATTGCTTCCGTATTTTTTGAAAAACTTAGGACCGGTTAAAACTGAGCTGGGTATATCAAATATTTCTTCTTTATTATCACAGCATTTTATCTTGACTTTAATCGTATTGTGGTTCAAAAAATAAGCCCCTAAATGTTTGTTCTTAGCATCTAAATATTCAGGCAGAAGATCATTATTAACACAAATAACATTATACGCTATTGTATCCTTGTCTAATTGATAGTTAAGTTTTTCACCTCTCAGGTAATTATTTTTTTTTGGAAATTTATAGGTAAATAGTTTGGTTACAGCATATATATTTAAACTGTCATCAACAACTAATTGCGTAATCTCTGCAATACTTTTTTTAAGTTGCTCTGAAATTATTTCCGTTCCTTTTATTAAAAATGCACTATCGTTTCTTACTTCATAGATTTTAGCGTTTGAATTTGCAACCCACAATTGCCCTTTATCATTTTCATAAAACGAATAAATGAATGATTCTTTAAAGGGAATGTTTTTGAGTGTTTGTTCGAATTTCTTCCCATTATATTTCATTGCTCCATAATCAGTAAAAAGCCAGATATAGCCTTTATGATCCTGAAATATCTTATATACATCATCGGATATTAATCCATGTTTACTGGTATAATTATCAAATTCCAATTTTTGACTTTTTCCTAAAAACCAAAAAAAAGAAAAAAGAAAAAAATATATCAGTTTTCTGCAACTCATAGATACAAATGTAACTTAAATACTATTCAAGAAAAAAAACATTGTGTGCTATAAATCATTTTTACGGTAGTATCCTAAAATAAATTACTAATAACATTACCGTCTCGAAAAATGTAATATTTACTGATATTAATAATTTAAAAATTAAATCAAAAAAATCAATTATGAAAAAACAAACCTTTAGGATTAACCTACTTCTAACAATGATTGGATTATGTTCCCTAGGAGCAATTTCGCAAAATCAGGGAAATGTGTGGTGTTTTGGCCATCAAGAAAAACTCGACTTCAACACAACAACACCAACAAATGGTACAAGCGCACTTAACGGCTATTATAGTGGTGCGGGTTCGGCTAATGAAGGTGTTGCCTCTATTTGTGATCAAAGCGGCAATTTACTGTTTTATACAGATGGTCAGACAGTATATAATAATACAAACGCTTCCATGACTAATGGCACGGGTTTGCTGGGAAACACTTCCTCTACACAATCAGGAATTATTGTACCAAAACCAGGAAGTACTACTCAATATTTTGTTTTTACTGTTGATGCGTGGGGGGGATCAAATTTAATCAGGTACAATATTGTTGACATGTCGACAAGTGCAGGATCAGTTCTATCAACTGCTAAAAACTTACCTATGCCTTACGCTATAGCTTCACCTACTCACTTTGCAGAAAAAATAACAGCCATACCTAAAGCAGGTGGTATTGGATATTGGTTAATAGCACATATATCACAAGAAACTGGTTCTAACGGTACATTTGTTGTTTGGAGTATTGGGTGTGGCAGTACTAATGATGGTATAAGTGAAACACTATTTTCAGGCCAACGCCAAAGTGTTGGCTCTACATGTACTTACGGAGGTAGTTCAAATGATGTTAACACTTTAGGTTATATGAAAGTGTCTCCCGATGGAACAAAATTAGCTTACGCATCTTTAGGATTAGGTATTGTTGAAGTTTTTAATTTTAATAACTCCACAGGTGTTATTTCTAATCCTAAAACTATAAATAGTACGTCATTACCATCAACAAATGTATATGGTATAGAGTTTTCCCCAAATAGCCAATATTTATACGTTGCTGATTTTCATGCTTACGCTATTGCAGAATATGATATAAATGCAACTAATATAAATGCTTCTACTTCTGTAAGCATAATAAACTATACTCCTTCAGGGTCAAATACAAATGTGAATTGGGGTTTATATTCACAAGGAGCTATGCAAACAGCGAAAGATGGTAATATGTATATCACATTACCCGGAAGAGACCATTTAGCGAAAATCGCTACTCCAAATACCTTTCCCTTAACAAGCCCTATGTTTACAGAAAATGCAGTTACATTAAGCTCAGGAGCTTATTGCACATTAGGTCTTCCTAACATCGTTAGTTCGTTTTTAGGTAATGTATTGATTTCTATAACAGGCACTCCATGTTCATATAGCGTAACATATGCAGGTGCGTCTAATCTGCCAAGCGCAACATATCAATGGAATTTTGGGGATGGACAAATATCCACTTTACAAAATCCAACACATGCGTATGCGGCGGCGGGAACATATATAATCACACTTATTGTAACTGATCCTACTACCGGCTGTTCAGCTTCTGCTCAACAATCTATAGTAACAACAGGCTGTGGATGTATCGCATCTGTAGACCCGATCTATTATAAAATTCTAAACAACATAACAATTACAGCCAATACTGTTTGGAATGATAAAATATATATTGCTGATAATGTAATTGTAACCGTTGATAATGGCGCTACACTCGATATAACAAATGTAGATGTTGTTTTTGGTCAGTCCGCCGGTATTGATTTTAAAAATGGCGCTGTGATCCGTGCAAATAACTCAGTATTCAGACCATGTGATATTAATAAAGTTTGGAGAGGAGTTTCCTTCTACTCAACAAATGGAACCCCTCCATCAGGAATGGTAAATGAATGTACTTTTAAAAATGCCAAAACATCTTTAGAAGGATATTCAAACGGAACTAAAATGATGTTAGACTTACGAATCACTAACAATCTTTTTGCTGATTGTCAAAGAGGGGTAGCATTAAATAATATTTCATTCAAACGTTCAATGACAGGAAATACTTACATGGTTGACAACAAAAATCTGCCATTCAATACAGTATCCAGTCAGTTAAATCCCGGTACATCTCCTGAATTTTATGGTTTATATTCAAGCGCTAATAGTTACTTTGATTTAATTAGTCAAAATGATTTTATTTTTACTACTAATACGGGAATTAACAATGCCCGAATTTGTGCTATTTACACAACGAGTGATTCTCTATTGACAATAACTGATAATAAATTTACTGATTTTTCAATTGGGATCTACGGAAACTATGATGTAAACCTTTCAGTAGAAAATAATTCATTTACCTGGTCGCATCTTTTCAATATGGCTTCTGCCCCAGGAAATAAAGTTCAGGTATTAATTAATTATGCTACTAATGTTTTAATAAAAGGCAACAAAATATACAACTCTAATGTGATGAATTCAGGCTTAACAACCTTACCCAACATAACAACTGCCAATATTGGTATTTCCAGTAATGGTTCAAAATATATTACGGTTTCTCAAAATGAAGTAAATGGCTGCGAAGTTGGCATGTACTTTAATGGTATTTATGGTCAGACAAATAAATATTTATTTGTAACAGAAAACACGATCAATAAATCCTGGTATTATGGAATTTATGCAGCGTCATACGAAGCAATAGATATTAGTTGTAACAGAGTAGATATGGAATTAAATTCAAATCGCGATGCTACAGGTATAGCTTATAATAATACACTAATGGGTTCAGGATTTTTCAGTTCATATACAAATGCTACGAGTGTAGGAATTAGAAGCAACTGTGTTTTAAACTCAAAAAATGGTATCTATTGCTATAATCAAAATGTTAGTGTATCTGTACCATTACCAAAAATATATAATAATTTTGTTTACAATTACAGACAATACGGATTTGAGAACAATAGTTTTTCTGCAGTAGCGTCTACATCCCCGCGTGAAATCTATCACAACTCGTTTGTAAGTAATAATTCATCTTCCGGAACTTTTGATGTAAATACTGATGCGGCTCATGTTATTAACTTAGAAGCAAATTATGGAATTCAAAACTCGAATTCTAATGTAACCATGTTGTTATCAAATACAAAAGCTTCTACAGCTTCATGTGCAATGCAGGTAGGAACCTTTCAAAATAATTTAAATGATTACAGAGGTGCTCAATTATGTAATTATTTTTTCACCGGAATAAATACAAATACATGGGTTCCGGTTGCCAGAATGATCCCAATGAATATTGCTCCTCAAGCAGATTCTTTAGACTATTTTTATGACGGAATAAGTTTTATAGATCCGGTGCATACTACAGGTATTACTACAGTAAATTATAAAGATGAATTATTTACAGTATATCCTAATCCTGCAAAAGATAAAATAAACATCCGTTATAATATTGAAGCAGCAGATGGTGCATATATTGAATTTATTGATGTACAAGGTAAAACTGTAAAAAAAGAGAGTTTGGTATATGAAATGGTTGATACTGAAATAAACATTGCAGATCTCCCAAGTGGTTTCTATATTTTAAGAATGACAAATTCAGCAAAATCTATTCATTATTCTAAGCTGGTTAAAAATTAATAAAGCGTTTAAAAAACAAGAAAGGAGCGAAATATTTCGCTCCTTTCTTGTTTAACTATAAATGAATTAAGCTTTTGTTTCCATCTTATTCCTAACCATTGTAATTAAAACCGGAAGCACCGAAATACCAATAATACCAAGGCAAACCAAATCAATATGTTTTCTGATAAATTCCACATTGCCCAACAAATAACCGGCTGTTGTTAAACTGCCTATCCATAAAGCACCGCCTAAAATATCAAAGCTTAAAAATTTACGATAGGTCATTTTACCGATGCCTGCCGCAAAGGGCGCAAAAGTTCTTATAAAAGGCACAAAGCGCGCCATAATGATAGCTTTAGTTCCGTGTCTTTCAAAAAATTCATGTGTTTTATCAAGGTATTCTCTTTTTACCAACGGCCTGCCCTTAAGCTTTAAATCAAAAATTTTAATACCGATGGTTCTGCCTATCCAATAATTACAATTATCGCCCAACACAGCCGCTACAAATAATAACATCAGTAAATAAGACATGTTTAAATGCCCCGTTCTTGCAAATAAGCCCGCGGTAAATAAAAGTGAATCTCCGGGTAAAAAAGGCATAGCTACCAAGCCGGTTTCAATAAAAATAACTAAAAATAAAACTACGTAAATAGCCGTTCCGTAATTTGAAAACAACCAATCAAAATCTAAATGTAAAATGTGTTTAAATAACTCTATCATAAAATGAAACTATAGTTTTTATTTTTTAATGTTAATGATCAATAATTTTAGCGCGGAATATTATTAAAAGAAATACTCATTACTAAACCATCTAAAGTCCTACTTCCTCTATATACGCTAAAATACCACCTTTTAAATTATACAAATTAGTAAAGGCGTGTTGGCTTTCTAAAGCGCCAATAACCGTTGCGCTGCGTTTACCGCTTCTACAGTGAACTATTACCTGCTTATCTTTTGAGATTTTAGCAATATTATCCATTACTTCGCCCATCGGTATCAGTTCGCCGTTTATATTTACTTCATCAAACTCATATTCTTCGCGCACATCAATTAACTGAAAATCTTTATTTTCATTCATTAATTGTTTTAATTCTTTAGGTGTAATTTCTTTCATAGGTATTGTATTAAATATTTTCTTTGGTTTTGTCTTTTACTAAAAAGTTTTATCTTTTGTATCTTCCGGTAAATAATTAAAAAAGGTATCGCCGCGTAAACCCAAACGTAAGGTTTCTAAAGGAATAACATCGTCTACACTAATGTTGCCAACGTTTACATTGGCACCAAATAAATTAATAAAATATACCTGCTGTGCTTTCTGAGGGGTTTCCCAAATAATATCTGTCGGCTTAATTTTATTGGTAATACGGGTAATCAGCATAGAATGCGCGCTTCCGTTTTTATGAAAAATACCAACCGTTCCGCTTTCTCTTGCTTCCGCAATTACTTTAAAAGAACCGGCTTCCAATTCAGCTTTCATCATACTCACCCATTTAGCAGGGTGTATAATAATGCCTTCTTCTTTAGAGCCTACTTCCGACAGCACCGTAAAGTTTTTTGACAGCTTGCTGATAAATTCACATTTGCTGTCGTGGTCCATATTAATGCTCCCGTCGCTCACCTCCGCAGTATCCAACCCGTAAGATTCAATGAATTTTTGATATTCATCAAATTTACCGCGTGCTACAAAAGCTTCAAACAACGTACCGCCTAAATACGTTTTGAGGCCTGCATTTTGATAAATTTTAATTTTTTCTTTTACCTGTTTTGAAACAACGGATGTTCCAAAACCAAGCTTCATAAAATCAACATAGTCTGAGTAACTTTCTACAAAATCTTCGGCTTGTTTTAAACTGATTCCCTTATCCATTACCATAGTTAAACCGCTTTCACGAGGCCGTTCGGTTCGTTGGGGTAAATGAGACAAGCTTACATTGTAATTTGGCATAGTTTTTAATTATAGTGGTTTATTTTTAAAGGACTGTATCAGTTGCATTACCGTCAGGTCTTGTTCCAATACGGGTAAGTATTCAAGCAGTTCAGTGTGTTTATCGTAATTCAACTCTAAGGCATTTTCTAAAAACACCAATCCTTCCTGTTTTTTTCCGAGTTCCATTTGCAGACCGCTCATCCTGTAAAATAACTCAGGCGATTCAGGAAATTTCTGTATTCCTTCCGACAATGTTTTTTCACAATCTTTATAATACCCTCCTTCATAAAGCAGTTTAGCGTAATCAATGTAAATATCAAATTCGTTATAACCTAATTCAATAACACGTTGGTAGGCAGAGGCGGCTTCCTCTAAAAAACCAAGCTTGTGCTGCACCTCTCCAAACACGTACCAATACTCGGCCACATTGGGGTTTATTTCAATCGCTTTTTTTATATAATGGATGCTTTCCGTTATTCGGTTTTGGTAATCCAATACAATACCTAAACCCAACCATGCATCCGCATGAGCTGCATCCAGCTTTATAGCCCTGTTATAATTTACCAAAGCCTCTTCGTACTGCGTTAAATTTTCGTAGCATTCACCAATATAATAGTAGGTGCTTGCATCAGGCTCTTCGTGTTTAAACGTTTCCCTGTAAACTTCAATGGCATCTTCGTAACGATCCAACTGAGCCAACGAATTAGCCTTATTAAAATAAGCGGAAGAAAAATTGTCTTTTATGGCAATGGCGTAATCATAAGCATCAATCGCTTTTTCATACAAGCCCAAACGGTTATAGCTGATGCCTAAGTTAAACCAGGCAAAATGATTGTACGGCTTATCTTCAATATACGTTTCGTAAAAAGAAATAGCTTCTTCGCTTTTGCCCGTCATTTCAAAGCATAGCGACAATTCATTTAACGCTACATCATTTTCAGAATTAATTTTTATAGCTTTTTTCAAATAGTATAAGGCATCTTCCGCTTTATCATCATTTAAAAATTCAATACCTATTGCCACATACACTTCATCCTTATATTGCGATAAAGGCAACGCTTTTTTATAATTTTCTATAGCCTGCTCGCTTAACCCTATCTGGCTGTATATATAACCGCGTGTCATATAAAGTTCACTGTTATTACTTTCTACAGGTTCTATGTCATTCAGTAAATTTAAAGCGTCGCGGGTATTGTGTTGAGAAGATAAATATTGCGCCAGTTTTATTTTTAAGGGGCCGGAATAAGGATAATGTTCCATGGCAAAATCGAGCGCTTTTTTAGCAAGCTCCAAATTAAACCACTG
Organism: Bacteroidota bacterium; assembly: GCA_025362395.1. GTDB lineage: Bacteria > Bacteroidota > Bacteroidia > B-17B0 > Aurantibacillaceae > UBA4416. The sequence continues at coordinate 37,205 of JANYGK010000056.1, read as the reverse complement.
CATATAATAATCAATAATTTCCTCCAACTCATCCGCATCAAAAAACTGATGCTCGCCACCGGAAATCATTTCTTCAAATCGTTTTAAACTCTTCTCAAAATCCTGATTACTTAAGCCTTCTCCATCAAATTCACTCATACAAAAATCCTTATTCTTTATTATCCACAAATTTAAGGTTAAAATGTAATTTTCAGAGTTTTTTTTAACAATTATAATATTATATTGTATAAAAAAAGTTCATTTAAGTGTAGGGGCTTATGGTATATTTGCAGGGATTAAACTTATACATAAACGTGACTTTAATAAAGAGTATTTCAGGAATAAGAGGAACCATTGGCGGCAAGCCCGGCGATGGACTAAGTCCTTTGGATATAGTAAAATTTGCTTCGGCATACGGTACCTGGATCATGCAAAACCATGCAAAGCAAAAGCCGACAGTTATAATAGGCCGCGATGCCCGGTTATCCGGACAAATGGTTAACAGTATTGTTTGCGGCACGTTAACCGGTCTTGGCATTAATGTAATAGATTTAGGATTAAGCACTACGCCGACCGTAGAAGTAGCCGTTACCGAATTAAACGCCCGGGGAGGCATTATTTTAACGGCAAGCCATAACCCTAAACAATGGAACGCCTTAAAGCTATTGAATGAAAAGGGAGAATTTATATCTGATGAAGAAGGCAAATACATTCTTGAACTTGCCGATAAAGAAGATTTTAATTACAGTGAAGTCAATACATTAGGGACTTATTCCGAAAAGCATGATTTTACCGGTATACACATTAAAAAAGTATTAGCATTGCCTTACGTGGATGTAAACGCCATTAAAAAAGCAAATTTTTCAGTAGTGGTTGATGCCGTTAATTCAAGCGGAGGCATCGTTATTCCTAAATTACTGGAAGCTTTAGGCGTAAAAACCATTCATAAAATACATTGCGAACCCACCGGGAATTTCGCTCATAACCCCGAACCTTTACCCGAACATTTAAGAGATTTGTCGGAAGCAGTTGTTAAAAATAAAGCGCATGTAGGTATTAGTGTGGACCCTGATGTTGACCGCTTAGCCTTGGTTTGCGAAGACGGAGAAATGTTTGGCGAAGAATATACGTTAGTAGCTGTTGCCGATGCAGTTTTACAACACCACAAAGGCGGCAACACCGTTTCTAATTTATCATCTACCCGTGCCTTAAGGGATGTTACTGAAAAAGCAGGGGGCTCTTATTCCGCTTCAGCGGTTGGCGAAGTGAATGTTGTTAACATGATGAAGGAAACCAAAGCAATTATTGGCGGAGAAGGAAACGGAGGTGTTATTTTACCTGAGCTGCATTATGGACGAGATGCTTTAGTGGGTGTAGCCATATTTTTAACGCACCTGGCAAAATACGGCAAAACAACCTCCATGCTAAGAAAATCGTATCCAAATTACCATATCTCTAAAAATAAAATTGAACTAACGCCTGAAATAAATGTTGATAAGGTACTGATAAGCGTAAAAGAAAAATATGCCAAACAGCCTGTTAATACTATTGACGGTGTGAAAATAGAGTTTGATAAAGAATGGGTACACCTTCGTAAATCGAATACAGAACCTATTATAAGAATTTACAGTGAAAGCGAAAACATAAGCACAGCCGATGCTTTAGCGAAAAAAATTATTGAAGACATTAAAGAGATTATTAAGAATTAGATAATTTATTAAGAATCTTATAATACACGAAAATAAAGAGTCCGCTGCCTGCTTTGTGAACAAAACTTTGCGAACTTAGCCGTTAAATAACAAGTCATACAATGAAAGTTTACTTAGATAATGCCGCTACCACACGCTTAGATGATACCGTATTTGAAGCCATGTTACCCTACATGAAAGAAGAATACGGTAACCCTTCTTCCATACATGCTTTCGGAAGAAAGACACGCTCTGCTATTGAAGTAGCCCGTAAAACAGTTTCTAAATTATTAAATGTAAGTCCTGCCGAAATATTTTTTACGTCAGGAGGTACTGAAGCCGATAACATGGCTATTAACCAAAGTATTCAATCATTAGGTATTAAGCATGCCATTACCAGTAAAATTGAGCATCACGCGGTAGAAACTACTTTACAGGAATTAGAAAAGCAAGGGAAAATTAAATTAAGCTGGGTTAATTTGGACTCTAAAGGAAACGTTGACCTTAACCATTTAGAAGAGCTTTTAAAAAATAATGAAAGAAGCCTAGTGTCTTTAATGCATGCCAATAATGAGATAGGAACTTTACTGCCTCTTGAAAAAGTGGGTGAGATCTGCGCTAAATACGATGCTGTTTTTCACAGTGATACGGTACAAACTATGGGACATTACCCGATGGACCTTCAAAAAATAAAAGTGCATTTTATTACCTGTGCGGCGCATAAATTTCATGGGCCTAAAGGTGTGGGTTTTTTATACGTTAACCATACCATAAAAATTCAACCCATGATATATGGCGGTGCACAAGAGCGTAACATGCGCGGCGGCACTGAAAATACGCAAGGCATAGTTGGTTTGGCAAAAGCGTTGGAAATTTGTTATAACGAAATGGATCAACACATTGCTCATATCAAAGGTTTAAAAAATTATATGAAAGAGCAATTGGAAAAAAATATTCCGGGTATTGCTTTTAACGGAGAAACCGGGAATGATAACAGCCTTTATACGGTATTAAATTGCAGGTTCCCGGCTCATCCTGATGCTGAAATGATGTTGTTTAATTTAGACATTGCCGGTATTATGGCAAGCGGTGGAAGTGCCTGCAGCAGCGGAAGCAACCAAGGATCGCATGTGTTAAGAAACATAGGCACAGATACATCTCTTGCTTCTGTTCGTTTTTCTTTTTGTAAATATTCAACCAAAGAAGAAATTGATTATACCATTGAGAAATTAAAAAGTATGGTAGCTTAAATTTATTTATGGAACTATTAAGCTAATTTTTCCTGAAATAATTCATTATATAACCCAATGAAATTAAATTACCGCCCATTAATTATGTGTATTGCATTGCTGATGCCGGCCGGTAATTTAGCGGCACAAGGCTTTAACGCGGGCATTTCAACAGGTTTGGCAATAAGTGATATCAATGGTGCAAACGCATCCCTTAACCGAAAAGCATTTCACAAATTGGGTGTTAATCTCGGCGGTGTCGTTAATTTTAAGATCGCGCCAAAAACACTCTTTCAGTTCGAAATTAATTACAGTCAAAAAGGAAGCCTTCAGCCACCCGATTCTTTAAATAACGGCTATTATAAAATAGCCTTAAGTTATATTGAAATTCCCCTGCTCCTTCGTCAGCAAATTTATTTTAACTGGAAAGGAAAAAAAATAAACAAAGTGGATATAGAAATTGGCGCTTCTTACGGTAAAATGTTTCAAAGAACCGTGATAGGAAATACCAATTACCAATTAAACGGCACGCAGGAGTATTACAATACAAACGATGTAAGCATTTTAGCCGGGTTGGATTATAATTTCACCAAAAATATTTGCTTTAATTTCAGGTACAGTAATTCTGTAATTCCTGCTATTAAACGTAACGCTTTAAGAGCGGGCTTTGTAAGCCAAACCTTTAACAGAGGAAATAATATGGTGTTTCAATTAGGATTTAAATTCCTGTTTGGCACCAAACAAAAAACAACATCCGCACCAACCGATACTCCTGCTCCTACTCAATAACAATTCCGGAAAAATTTAACGTATGACGCGTTATACTCCGTCTTAAAATTCACTACCTTTCTGTATCGAAAAAAAAGCTATATATGTATGCCTTGTGTTTTTCTTATTCAGAGGAATAAGTATGCAGGCGCAATTAAAACTATCTGCAGCTCCGCCCGATTTTTTTAGAGCAACAGGTTCGTTACATTTTGTCCGGTCATTTTACATGAGCACCGGCAATGTATCTATGACTAATTCCAACATAGTTAGTTCGGCAAATACACCATTGTATATAAAATCAGGTTCTATTAACGATCTTCCATTTTTTTGTGCAATGGAATGCAGGGTTCGGAAACATACAAACATTTGGATTAAGCTGCGTACAGGAAATGACGACAGCTATATGAAGATGATCAGCCAAGGTCAAAAATAAAAATTCAAAATAATTTATGGAATTGTAAATCGGTTTGCGTCTAAAGGTTAGTTCGCAGTTTATAAACCTTTTAAATTTCATTATCATGCTAAAACTTTCTTTCCTCTCATTTTTGTTTGCCGGCTTATTAAGCGTTGCACAACAAAATACTAAAATAACACCGACAGCGTGTTCTTTAAAAGGCAAAGTAACAGATGCCAAAACCAAGGAAGAAATTCCATTCGCCAACGTTATTTTATATAGTAAAGATTCTGTACAAATAGCGGTAACCGTAAGTGATATGAACGGTAACTATTATTTTAATAAAATAGCTGCAGGTACGTATAAACTTTCTTCGGTTTATGTAGGCTGCACTAAGTATACTGTAAACGGTATTATAATTTCAGATAACCACACCACTGAGGCTGATATTAAGCTATCACAAGGTAGTAGCGTTAAGTTGAGTGAAGTAGTTATTTTAAATTATTCTTTACCGGCTGCGGAGTACGATATCAAATCGGGCGGTACAGTTACAAGAGAAGATTATCAAAACATGAGTCCGCAATATTTAAATAAAGTATCCGGTAAAGCGTCTCGTAAATCGAAAGACAAATCAGGTTATTTTAATAATAGTTACAATAGTGCATCCGATTATAATACAGAAGGATACAATCGCATTTATGATAATGAATTTAAAGAGTCTAAAAACGATCCTCTCTCTACGTTTAGTATTGACGTGGATAAAGCATCTTATAGCAATGTACGCCGTTTCCTGACACAAGGGCAATTACCGCAACCGGATGCGGTTCGCGTGGAAGAAATGATCAATTATTTCAGCTACAATTACCCTCAGCCAAAAAATAATGATCCCTTTTCTATAACTACCGAATACACCGAATGCCCATGGAACAGTAAACACAATTTAATTCACATAGGTTTACAAGGTAAAAAAATTGAAACAGAAAATTTACCCGCTAATAATTTAACTTTCTTAATTGATGTGTCGGGCTCTATGAGCGATGATAATAAATTACCGTTACTTAAATCAGGTTTACATTTATTGGTAGAACAAATGCGCCCGCAGGATAAAGTATGTATTGTTGTTTATGCAGGAGCAGCAGGCGTTATATTACCGTCCACATCAGGTGAACATAAGGAAAAAATTTACGAAGCTTTAGAAAATTTACAATCAGGCGGTTCAACAGCCGGCGGAGAAGGAATTGTACTGGCTTATAAAACCGCTAAGGAAAACTTTATTACCAAAGGAAACAACCGTATTATTTTAGCAACCGACGGCGACTTTAATGTTGGCGTAAGCAGCGACGGTGAACTTACCCGCTTAATTGAAAAAGAAAGGGAAGACGGTGTATTTTTAAGCGTGTTAGGTTTTGGATCTGGTAATTATCAGGATTCTAAAATGGAACAATTAGCGGATAAAGGAAACGGAAACTATGCTTACATCGATAATATTTTAGAAGCAAAAAAAGTATTGGTAAAAGAAATGGGCGGAACATTGCTTACTATTGCTAAGGATGTAAAATTGCAAATTGAATTTAATCCAAGCAAAGTTAAAGCATACCGTTTGGTAGGTTACGAAAATCGTTTATTAAATAAAGAAGATTTTAACGACGATAAAAAAGACGCGGGCGAATTAGGCGCAGGGCATACCGTAACCGCTATTTACGAAATTATTCCTGCGGGTTCTTCTGAATTAGTAGCTTCAACGGATGCTTTGAAATATCAGGAAACAAAGCCAAATACAGAATCTGTAAGCACTGAAGTAATGACCATTAAATTCAGATATAAAGAACCGAAAGAATCCACATCTAAATTAATAACACACATTGTTTTAGATAAAAAAACGGCCTTTGATACAGCCGGCGAAAATTCTAAATTCTCTGTGGCAGTTGCTGAATTTGGGATGTTGTTGCGTGATTCTAAATTTAAAGGTAATTCTGATTTTAAAAGTATTATGACTATGGCAAAAAACGCTAAAGGAACTGATGATGAAGGCTACCGTGCCGAATTCATTAAGTTAGTGGAAGTGGCAGAGTTGCTGAAAAAATAAAACATACCATACTATTTTTACGACAACCGGATGCTTAATAGGCTCCCGTTGTTGTTTTAATCTCCGGTAACCAATATTATTTACGGGTTTTGTAATGTCATTTAAAATACTACATTTGATATACACTAAACTTCGGGTAAAATGAAAAAGTTCCGTGTTCCGTTTAAGTTACTTGTTATTTTCAGCGCTTCTCTTCTTAATGCACAAACTGTATATAACACCTCTTTTAGTCCCGGCCACGGCTGGACACTTAACAGCTATAATAATCTTACTACCGGCGTAGAAGGCGATTCTCCTAATATATGGTATGTAAGCGATGCAGAATCCAACAAAGGTGTTGGTAACAGGGGCGGTGCTAATTGCGGCAATGTAACCCTTCATGTAGGTTCTACAATGTTGGGCGACGGAGGAGCATCTTATGACGGCGGCGGTTGCACAAATTTTGGTTTGGGTCCATGCGCCTCTTGTGTAGCTAACGGACTATATTGTGTGAAAACCGACAGGGCCGCCATTTCTCCGGCTATCAATACTACCGCACAAACAGGATTGACTTTATCTTTTTTATATATTCACTTGGGAACCGCTTTACTGGATAATGGTGAGATCATTTACAGTGTTAACGGAGGCAGCACTTGGATTAGCTTGGGAGTTGTTCCAAAATCAGGTTGTTGTTCGGGTGCAGCAAGCTGCGCGGTGGGTTGTACAAATAACGCGGCCTGCACCGGCAGTCACCAAGGTAAGTGGTCCTTATATTCCTCTATGCTGCCTGTAAGTTGCGAAAACATTTCTAACCTTATGCTTGGATTCAGGTGGTACAATGATGATGTTAGTACGGCCGCTAAAGATCCTTCCATTGCTGTAGATGACGTTACCATTACTACGTCCATTCTATCCGTTCAGGCATCGCTACTTCAATCCGTAGTTAATCCCAACGATATAGATTTAACTTGGTCTACCTCTTCTGAAAATCATAACAAAGGCTTTACCATTGAAAGGGGCGAGGATGGGTTGAATTTTCGGCCTATTGGCTATATAACCGGAAAAAATAATTCAACACAACAACGTTATACCTTTAACGACCGGGATGTAAAACAAGGACGCTTATATTATTATCGCTATAAACCGGAAGAAGACAATGATAAGAATTTTGTGTACTCCAATATTGTATCCGGTGAGCTGACAGATGAAACTCATTTTAAAATGTATCCAAACCCCGCTAACGATGCCCTTATAGTTACATTCGATCAAATGGAACAAACAACCATATTTATTGAACTATATGATGCCTGTGGCAAAACAATAAGTAATTATACCACCAAGGATTTTAAATACAACGGGAGTGGTTATTTCATAGATACTAAAGCTATTTCAAACGGTCTTTACTTTTATAAGGTGTCAGGGCTTAACAAGCATTTAACAGGCAAATTAATCATTCAGCATTGAGTGAACTGATTCTTAACCAAACATCTTACAAACTTTAAATTGTAATAATTTGCAGCCGAATTTAGAAAGTTGTACGCTTTATAACCGATTGAATAGCATTACTGTTAATAAATTAAAGGTAATGATCTATTTAAAAATTTTATCTACTATAAGATTTAATACCTCAATTAAAATTAATAGAATAACGATCCATTCTAACAGGTTGCTTTTCTTATACTGCATTAAATCTTTAAATAGTTCCAAATTTTCTTTTATAATTTGAAGGTCTTCATGGATGTTCCTGTACCTTATCTGGAGATCAAATGTTTTTTTTAGCCCGATGTCAATTTTATTTAAGTTTTCATCTTCCCATGTTTCGGGTGGGGAATCAAAAATATATAAGTTTTGTGAGATCTTATTTTTTAAATTTAATGTTCTTCCAATATAACGCCTCAGGTTTTTCCCTGAAATATTTAATTTCCCTTCATTTTCCAAAAATTGAATTTGGTGATTAGTCCCTTCTAAAAGAATATCACTTTGATCAGAATAAAAGTCTAAAGCCACGCTATGAGACACGTTAAGCATAATTAACCGTAAGGTTTCACTGTCAGAGTTTAATATTTCGATTTTATTATACCCGAATGAGTTTTGTTTACTGCCCGTTTCAATTAAAAATTCTTCATACAATTTATTTTCAAACCGGTTTTTTGTATACTGTGTCATTAATTTAAAAAATTCGGCAATTTTAATGGCATCATAATTTAAAAAACAGATCACACCGTATTTAAAAACATACACATACTGTTGTTCCTCTACTTTATAAAAAAGCTCGTCTGCACTGGTATATTTAAGCTCGGCGGTAAAATCCGATTTAAAGGATTTTACATCTATACTTTCAGAATATTGATACGCGTGTACCTTAAACATAGTTTTAATATTTCAACATAAAGGTACTTATAAAAAATAAAAAAGCCTGAACTAAATAAGTTCAGGCTTCCGTATAAAGTTAAAATATTAAGCAGGCGTAACTGTAGAAAGCACGCTGTTCATGCTTCTTACTGCTTCCGCGCTTTTAGCAAATAACGCTTTTTCATCATCACTTAAATTAAAGTCAACGATTTTTTCCCAACCGTTTTTACCGATAATTACAGGAACTCCCATACAAATATCAGATTGTCCATATTCTCCTTCTAACAATACGCTGCAAGGAATTAATTTTTTCTGATCGTTTAAAATGCTGTCAACAATTGTTGCAACCGCTGCTCCCGGTGCATACCATGCAGAAGTTCCTAACATACCCGTTAATGTAGCGCCGCCAACCATTGTATCAGCAGCCACTTTTTTCAACGTGTCAGCATTTAATGTTTGAGAAACCGGTACACCGTTATAAGTAGCTAAACGGGTTAAAGGGATCATTGTAGTATCACCGTGTCCGCCGATAACAACACCTTGCACATCGCTTGCCGGTGCACTTAACGCTTGTGATAAGTAATAATTAAAACGGGCGCTGTCTAAAGCACCTCCCATACCGATGATACGGTTTTTAGGTAATTTACTTCCTTTTAATGCCAAGTATGTCATTGTATCCATTGGATTAGACACGATAATGATCACTGCATTCGGAGAATGTTTTAAAACATTTTCAGTGACTGTTTTTACAATTCCCGCGTTAATACCGATCAGCTCTTCGCGGGTCATTCCCGGTTTACGGGGAATGCCTGATGTTACAACTATTACATCGCTACCTGCTGTTTTAGCATAATCGTTCGTGCTGCCGCTGATGCGTGTATTGAATCCGTTTAAGGATGCTGTTTGCATTAAATCCAATGCTTTACCTTCCGCAAAGTTTTCTTTAATGTCAAGAATTACTACTTCACTGGCAATTCTTCTTTGTGCAATGTATTCTGCACAGGTTGCACCTACATTTCCGGCGCCGATTACTGATACTTTCGTCATTTTAATTAGTTGTTGAATTATTGATTTATTTTATATAAAGAAGTATTGCAGCAAATTTAGATTATTATTTGAATAATTCTTTAATTCACTCACTCAAAAATTCTTTGATTGTGTTAAGCATCGATTTTTGCATATTTTGCATTTTGTTCAATGAACTCCCTGCGCGGAGGCACTTCATCACCCATTAGCATAGCAAATACACGGTCTGCTTCGGCGGCACTGTCAATATTAACCTGTCGTAGGGTTCGTGTGGAAGGATCAAGAGTTGTTTCCCATAACTGAATGGCATTCATCTCTCCTAAACCTTTATAACGCTGCACATGCACACTGTCTGTTTTTTCTCCTCCCATTTCTTTAATGGCAAGCGCTCTTTCGTCTTCATTCCAGCAATAACGCGCGTCTTTTCCTTTTTTAACCTGGTACAATGGCGGCGCGGCAATGTAAACGTGACCCTTTTCAATCAACTCTTTCATGTGACGGAAAAAGAAGGTTAAAATCAACGTTGTAATATGCGACCCATCCACATCGGCATCACACATAATAACTACTTTATGGTAACGCAGCTTTTCAATGTTTAAGGCGCGGTCATCTTCTTTAGTACCACGGAAAACACCCAATGCCGTAAAGATATTTTTGATCTCCTGATTTTCGTAGATCTGGTATTCCATTGCTTTTTCCACATTCAGGATCTTACCTCTTAAGGGCAAAATAGCCTGAAAATCACGGTTACGACCTTGTTTAGCAGTACCGCCCGCAGAATCCCCTTCCACTAAAAATAATTCGCAGGCATACGGATCGTTATTAGCGCAATCGGCCAATTTACCCGGTAAGCCCGAGCCTGACATAACCGATTTACGTTGCACCATTTCACGGGCCTTACGGGCCGCATGACGCGCTGTAGCCGCTAATACTACTTTATCTACAATAAGTTTGGCTTGTTTCGGATGTTCTTCCAAATAGTTATTCAACGCCTCGCTGATCGCCTGATCAACCGCTCCCATTACCTCATTATTACCTAATTTAGTTTTGGTTTGTCCTTCAAATTGGGGCTCCTGAACTTTAACAGATACTACAGCGGTTAATCCTTCACGGAAATCGTCTCCGCTGATCTCAAATTTTATATTTTTAAATAAGCCGTTCTTTTCTGCGTAGCTTTTCAACGTACGGGTTAAACCACGTCTGAAGCCTGCTAAATGCGTTCCTCCTTCGTGCGTATTAATGTTATTTACATAACTCTGAATACTTTCGCTGTAGGAGTTATTATAAAGCATGGCTACTTCTACAGGAATGCCTCCTTTTTCTCCTTCTATATAAATGACGTCATCCATTAATTTTTCTTTTCCGCCGTCAATATATTGAACAAACTCTTTTAAGCCGCCTTCACTGTGAAATGTTTCTTTATGAGGCGTGCCGTTTTCATCCAATACTCTTAGATCTTCTAAATAAATAGTGATCCCTTTATTTAAAAAGGCTAATTCACGCATACGGTTGGCAAGGATAGAATATTGGTACTCTCCTGTGGTAAATATGCTTAAATCGGGAGTAAACGTTACTATAGTTCCTTTATCGGTTGTGTCTCCTATTTCTTTTGCCGAGTATTGAGGAATCCCTTTTCTGAATTCCTGTATGGTAATTTTACCGTCGCGGTGCACTTCCGCTATTAACGGGTCAGATAGGGCATTCACGCAGCTTACACCTACTCCGTGCAAACCACCCGATACCTTATAGGTATCTTTATCGAATTTACCGCCGGCATGCAAAACCGTCATTACTACTTCTAAAGCACTTACCCCTAACTTAGGGTGAATACCTGTAGGAATTCCCCTTCCGTTATCTTTAACACGGATGGAATTGTTTTCTAAAATAGTAACGTTTATCGTATCACAATACCCCGCTAAAGCCTCATCAATTGAATTATCTACAACCTCATATACTAAGTGATGTAATCCCTTCACTCCGATATCGCCAATATACATGGCCGGTCTTTTTCTTACTGCTTCTAATCCCTCTAATACCTGTATGTTATCCGCGCCGTAATTTCCTTTGTCAGTAGCTGTTGTTTCTTCCATAAATAATTGATTGTTCGTTTTTATGATTAATCATTAAATATACCGATTTTATTGGCGTTGTAAGCATTTTATTTAAGTCATTTTACTAACAATTGTTAATAAAAATAGCACTCAATCAGGCTATTATTTCAGTTAAAAACTTGCTCAATTAAATGCTTTACATATTATAATAAATTGATTTAATTTTTAGTTAGTACTTTTGCTTTTTAATTCAATTTTTATGTCATATATTTTTTCAACCGAAGCACTTTTAAGTTTAATTCCGTTAACCCTCATGGAAATTTTATTGGGGATAGATAACGTTATTTTTGTATCTATTGTATTGAACCGTTTGCCTGCCGAACAAACAAAACGGGCAGGACTACTATGGATGGTTATTGGCATTATGATGCGTTTATTATTTCTGTTTCTATTAGGCTACTTAATAAAAGGAGACCGGGAGTTGTTTAAGATATTCAACCATCCTGTTGCTTTAAAAGATATTATTATGCTCGCGGGAGGCTTATTCTTGTTGGTAAATTCAACATTAGAAATTCACAACAAGTTGGAAGGCGAAGACCCGGATGAAGAATTAAACAAGAATAAAAAGAAAAGAAATACATTTCGCGCTACTATGATACAAATTGTTTTAATTGATGCTGTGTTTAGCATCGATGGGATTGTAACTGCGATTGGCATGGCAAACAACTTTGTAATTATGATGATAGCGGTTATCATTAGTATGTTCGTGATGTTTTATTTCGCCCCTAAAATTTCAGCCTTTATTCATAAGCATCCTACGTTTAAAATACTGGCCTTATCGTTTTTAGTATTGATCGCCGTGTTGTTAGTGATAGAAGGCATTCATATTGATAAAGTAGAGATCCCTAAAGGCTATATATACTTCGCTATGGCGTTTTCGTTTGGGGTAGAGCTGTTGAATTTAAAATTCAGAAAGGTGCACAAGCCTGTGGAATTAAGGTCTCCGACGTTAAACGAAAAGGAGGGAAATAGTAAATAACAGCAGTGGGCAGTTTAAAAAATGCCGGTAATTTAAGATGCAAAATGTGAGATTGCTTCGTGCTTGGCAATGACGGACTAAAACGGCACAAACGTTAAACCGATCATTAAATTAAAACGCTGGCTAGGGTATTTTTCCCAACGGTAGTAACGCACGTTTGCAATGTTATTAAGCTTCACAAAAAAGGAAAGCATTTTTGTATAACGGTATTCGGCGCCCAGGTTAATATCTGCAATTCCCTTTAGCAGCTTAGGTTGTGTAGTGTAAACCATATTAGTGTTTACCTGCGTTAAAGCATACTGGTTGCCTATTACAAAGATATCGGCGCGTAAAATAAATTTACTTTTTAAATTATAAATGGTCGAAAATATCAAATCAAAATTTGGTTTATGATAGGCTCTTTCCAACGTTTTAGTATTGTACAAATAGTAATTTCCTTTGGCTATAAAGTGCATTTTTTCTTTGTACTGGTATTTTAATTGCCCCGATACATTAAACAGTGTGGTGTTATCATAAATGACCTTATACTTATTATCGAGCGTAGTGTTATCCGAATAATCTACTGCAAAAAAGTACATATTATCAATAACGCTATAGCTTGCTTTGGCATCGTAGCTCGTGTTAGAGCTTAAATTTCCTTTTAGACCTCCAAATACATTAAACTTGGTATTTGTGTTTTTATAATCAATGCTCGGTCCTATAAACGGATTTTCGTTAGACAGACTTCTTAACGAATTTTTATGTAACCCTCCATTAATACCGGCATAAGGAATAACCATGCTTTCATATACATCGTACCGGACATTTAACTGAGGGTAAAAATAAAATTTAGTGCTGCTCTGTGTACCAAGCGCATCCATTACTGCAGAAACCCCGATGTCTGCTTTCCATTTTTTTCCTTTGGCTTCAAAGTAAGGGTTCAGCTTAACAATAACATCGTTAAACGTATCATGCGGCACTTTATGATTATAAAAATCGACATCGAAATTGGTAAATAAATGCTCTTTATTTATGAAGGTATTAAAGAGCGTATTCAACTTCACATTATTTTCAGCTACGTTATACAGATCTGTCAGGTTATAATACCCTAACTTAATAGTATGGTTTACTTTAGAGCTGTCTGTATAATGGCTCTGTAACGTAAGCTTAGGTTCAAATAATTGATACCGTTGCTTGGTAAAATTTTTAGATACTTTATTTTCGGTAGTATCATACCCGTAAAAATGTACGGCGTTTCGTTTATAATTAAATTCGCCGGTAAGTGTATGTTTTTTATAGAATTTTTTACCGAAAATTTCTGCTTCATCATCTGCAAAACCACTGTAACCAACACCTTTTAAATGCGATGAGGAAGACAAATGTTTATAATGCACGCCGTAAGCCATATCTCTCGTTCGCAGGCTGTTTAAAAACACTTCCGCATAAGGCGTTGTGTAAGTCCCAAAGCCCGCTTTAATTAAGGAACGGTACAGCTTTGTTAAAGGCTCGTTTTGCATTTTTGCAGCATCAATCGGAATAACTTCATATTTACTTACTAATGGCGTAGATTGAATACCGTAATTGATGTTAGCTATTTTTTTAACGGTATCTTTTATTTCAGGAAGGTCTCCCAGTTTTACGGCGTCTTTAATGGTAGGTTGAAATTCACTTTGATTAATAACAGTGTAATCTTTAATACCTGCATTTTGAGAGAACGCTGTAGCCACATATCCTAAAATAAGTAAAATGATAAATAGCCACTGAAGCTTTTTGATCAGGCTCTTTTGCTTATCCTGCTGCTTTTGGTATTGAGCTGAATTACCGTATTTATCAGACTCTAAAACCGTAACACTATTAATTAGTTTATTATATTTCATTTTTATTCTGTTCTAATTTTTATTAAGAGGATCTATCCAATTTTAATTATCTTTTTATTATGGCTTTTTATTTCCCTGCTTTAAAGAATCCTGTTTCGCATCATATAATTGATCGAACAGATCTTTATCTCCTTTTTGATCTTTGAATTCCACCTTCATATCATTGGCAGGCTGCGTTTGTATTGCCTTTCGAGCTTTTGCTTCTTTTATTTTTTCTAATTTAGCATTAGCTTCATCCACATACTCCTGTTTCGGTTTTCCATCTATAACGGTTTGCAACATAAGCTCTGCATCCGCTTCATCACCTTTAGCCAAATAAGAATCGGACAATAACAACAAGCCTTTTGTGTTCCAATCGTCATTTGAATATTCGTAGCTTATTAAGCCGTTAATTGTTTTTTCAAGCGCTGAATAATCCTGTTTACTAAATTGTATTTTAGCAATGTAGTACAATGCTTCGGCACCTGTTACATTCTTTGCTGATTTAGAGATCGCTTTAAAGTCGATCATGGCATCATCTAAACGGTTCAAATTATATAAGGAGGTAGCTTTATCATACTTAGCCTCGTTAGTTTGCTGCGGTGTAATTTTTTCCGTATTAATAACTTTAACGGCGTACTCTAAAGCGACATCATATTTTTTAAGGATGAAAGCGCAACGCATGGCCCCTATCCTACCCGACAATTTATTGGCAGGTGTTTCCGCTTCATCTTCCAGCCGTTGGTACAGAGGCAACGCTTCTTCATACGATTTATTTTTATATAAAACATAGGTTACTTTTAATAAAGATGTTTCGGAGTAAATTCCTCTCGGTTTACTTACAATGTACTGGTAACCGGGCAATGCTTTATCAAACAGGTCTTTACTGTAAGCACACTCCGCATAAGCAAACTGCATTTCCGAAATGTATTTACCGTTCGGGTACTTAGTAATATAACTTTCCATTTTCGGCATAGCTATATCGCAATTCTTTTGGTTAAAATAAGCGTCTTTAGCGGCTTCATATAACGAAGACTCCAGCTCTGTAGTGTTTAAAGGATTTCCGACAGCATCAAAATAAGCAGCCATATCATCAATTTTTCCTTGTGCTTCAAATATCTTACGGATCATCGGCAACACTTCCCGCGCATCTTCTCCTTTAGGATCTTTTTTTACGATCCGGTCAAAATATTCAAATGCCTTGTCATCTTCCTTGCGGTTATAGTATACTAAACCTATCCCTGATAAGGCCGAATTCATAAACGATGAATTAGGATATTTATCAATGATCATTTTATAATACGGAATCGCGTTCTCTCCGTCAGATAAGTCTTTACTGTATGTTTCCGCTATTTCAAACACGGAAGCAGCATAATAATTAGACTTCGGATATTTTGTCATTAACGATTTCAGGTCTTCGATCTTGTCTTTGTGCTTATTTAATAAGCCCTCACACAATGCTTTTTGGTACATGATGTAATCCATATCCAACCGGTTCAACGCAATGGCTTTGTTATAATAATCAGCTGCCTGCGGGTATACCCTATTCATAAAATAACTATCCGCCGTTCGCACAGTGGCATCTGCTATCTTATTAGCATCATACGTGTTTTTAGTCAGTAAAAATTTACGAAACGAGAGATTTGCGTTCTCATAATCATTTTTATTTTTTTGCTGAAAATACGCGTAACCAATATTGTAATTAGACAGGTCGTATTCTTTTAAGCTAAAGGCTCCTTCATTTAACTGGAAGGTTTTCCAGGTTTCAACGGCAGTGGCATAATCTTTTTTAATGTAGGAGATTTCTCCCAGCCAATAGTAAGATAAAGCATTGTAGGTTTTATCGAAATTAACACTTATCGATTTTTTAAAATAACGTGTGGCGCTATCGAGCTCAATATTATTAAAGAACTCCACGCCCTTAAAGTAAATTAATTTCTGATAGGTTATTTTTAAGATAGGATCCATAGGCTGAACTTTCTCAATGGAAGCAATGGCCTGAGTATAATTTTTAGTGGTAGAATACACATTTACCAAATATTGATACGCTTCCGCTTTCCTTGGCGATGAAGGATATTCCCTGATGTATTTTTGAAAGGCAACTACCGCATCGTTATATGGCGCAAATGATAACTCATAACATAACTTAGCATAGCTGAATAAGGCGTCTTCTTTTATGGCCGGATCGAAGTCCATATTAGAAGCAGCATAGAACGCATTACGTGCTTTGGTTTTATTACCGGTTTGTATATCACAGTCTGCTAAATGGTACCAGGCATTTTGTGCCAGGCTATCTTTATTTTCCGTCGCTTTTTCAAAATAAGCAATAGCTTTTTTATAATCTTTAATTTGATAATAACAGTAACCCAAGGCATAGTTCCCTTCGTTATTAAAGTTGCCGCCGGTTGCATACGATTTCTCAAAATACTTTAAGGCATTGGCAAAATCTTTTATATTAAAGTACGATTCGCCGATCATACGGTTAATCTCTCCCTCTTTCTGCACATGGGTAGAGTCATCTAACAAAACAGGAGCGTTTTTAATGACGTCTTTGTATTTGCCTTGTATAAAATAAATTTGCGTAATGTAGTATGGCACTACTTTCCCGAAGGTTTCACTGTTCAACAGCCTGTTAAAGCCTTGCAGCGATGTTTCGTAATTCTTCTCCCGGTAAGCAATGTGAGAATAATAGTAATTTGCAGGCTGTGAATATTTATTATCGACATCTTTTATTTCATACAGATCCGGTTTTGCCTTTTCATTATTTTTTAAAACAAAATAGCTGTATCCTCTTTTAAAATAGAGCTCTGCCAGGTCTTCTTTATTCAGATCATAAATATCAACCTTCTCTAAATATTGAATGGTTTCTTCGTATTTCTTTTTCCTGAAGTTTGATTTCCCTAAATAAAAATAAGCCCATTTTAGTTTATTACTCTCGGGATGCGCTTCAATAAATTCTTTCATTCTCCACTCCCCGTCTTTATGAAAAAGCTCTATGCCACAGGCTGCCGCGTAGTATTCGGCATCTGTTTTTAATATAGTAGTGCCGGGAATGGCAGCCATGTAATCAGAGAATGTTTTTTGTGCGGCCGTATATTGTTTTTTATCAAACAATTCAATACCGGTTTTGTAAAGCCCTTCCTTGTCAAGGTATATCTGTGTTTTTTGAGAAAACAACAAGCCTGAAAACGTTAGTAACAAAATACTTATGAAATATCGGGTAATCATCATGGTTTTATATAGTATAATTCTATTTAAATTATTGGTTACGTTATTTTTTAGGAATAGCCTATAAAGACACCTCTTAAAATTTCTATTAAAAATTTAAGAGGTACAATAAAAGATTCCGGATTTTAACCTGATTTTAAAAATAGCTGTTTCATAAACTCCCTTAACCGCTTGATTTTGTAGTTATTAACCCGCTCATGTTAAAACTTGCCTGTATGCTTAACGTATCTTAACGAAATACGGGTTATTTTTATGGCAGCTGAAAATATGATCAACGACTCTGTTATAGAATTTAAAGACGCCACTATTTACCAGGGCGATGTTCCCGTTATTACCAATTTAAACCTTGCTTTAAACAAAGGTGAGTTCGTTTATTTACTAGGCAAAACAGGAAGCGGTAAAAGTAGTTTATTGAAAACCATATATGGCGATCTCACCTTAACCAAAGGCACAGGTGAGGTTTCAGGCTTTAAGCTGCATAATTTAAAGCGCAAAGAAATTCCTTTTTTACGTCGTAAACTGGGAATTGTATTCCAGGATTTTCAATTGCTAAGCGATCGAAATGTATACGAAAACCTTCGCTTTGTGATGAAAGCCACCGGCTGGACAGACGAAGTAAAAATAAAAAGTCGTGTAAAAGATGTACTGGCTAAAGTAGGTTTAGAAAGTAAAGAACTGGTCATGTCTTTTCAATTATCAGGGGGAGAACAGCAGCGGATAAGCATTGCGCGTGCTTTAATTAACGATCCTGAAATTATTTTAGCGGATGAGCCCACAGGGAACTTAGACCCGGATACTTCCGAAGAAATTATGAAATTGCTGTTGGATATCAGTAAACAAGGGCGTTGTATTCTTTTTGCCACCCATGACTTGTTGCTTTATAGTAAATTTCCTTCCCGTACCTTAATGTGCGAAAACAATCACATTGCAGATAGTGTGTCTATAAAATAAAGTCATGCTGTCCCGATAGGGATCAGTATCTCAAACAACTTATCTTTATTTAATGAGACCCTGAAACAAGTTCAGGGGGTGACGAATCATACTATTATAATTATTTTACTAAATCAACATATACATTTCTGTCAATAGAAATAGTTTTAACGTTAGGTTCTATTTTTGCCGATTGCCATTGAGTTGTAGGTGTTATTCTCATTTCTTTACCGGCAGTTAGTTTAATCGGCATATTAAAAGTCGGGATACAGTTGGTATAACGGTATGACAATTTACCTTTCGCCATTTTATATTGCAGCTTAGGAATTTGAATGGTACGTAAGTACTGATCGAACACCGGGGTAAAATTAATTCCTGTTTTTGTATTGATATAAGCTTCCAACTCTTTTGTAGAAACTAATTTATGGTAATACGTTGCATTCATATCTCTTAGCAGAGTCCTGAATTTTTCATCATTATTTATTACCTGCCGAATCATGTGTACCACGTTGCTGCCTTTGTTATACATATCACCGCTGCCTTCCAGCTTAACACCGTATTTACCTATTACCGGCATATCGTTATCCATTGATTTTCTGACACCCGCGCAGTAATCATTCCCGGCTTCTTTGCCGAATTCACATTCTGTAAATAACACTTCCGAATAAGAAGTGAAGCCTTCATGGATCCAGTTATCGGCCACGTCTTCGGCAGTAATGCTGTTCCCAAACCACTCATGCCCCGATTCATGCACGACTATAAAATCCCATTTTAATCCCCAACCGGTGTTTGACAGATCCCTGCCGGCATAACCATTCAGGTAATAATTACCATAGGCCACATTACTTTGGTGCTCCATACCTAAATAAGGCGATTCCACTAATTTATAGGAGTCTTCATAAAACGGGTATGGGCCAAACCAATATTCAAAACACTTCAACATTTTAGTAACGTTAGGTTTTAAATGGCTGATCGCTTTTTTTGTATGGTAGCTTAACACCCAGTAATCCGTCAGCAGCTCCCCTTTCTCACCAATCACTGAATCCTTTAAACACGTATATTTTCCGATGTAGGGAATAATATCGTATGTATTGATCGGGTTTACAACTTCCCACACATACGTACTTAAACCGTTAGCTTTTGCTATGGATTTTAATTTGCCGTTGCCAATAGCGGTTAATGTATCGGGAACGGTAATGGTTAACGTAGCGCCATTGTCAGGCTCATCTGATTGAAGATCTTTACACGGAAACCAGATACTTGCGCCATCACCCTGACAGGCTGCACTCATCCACGGATTGCCGAGTGAGTCTTTTTTCCAGACCCAGCCACCGTTCCATGGCGGGTTTGTTGCCTGCTTAGGCTTACCGTGATAAAACACCTGCGCATGATGAATGCTTTGCTTTTCTGATTTTGGTAAAGAGAGCATATAACGGTTCCCTGCCTTTTGGTAATCCGTAAATTTAGTTTTATCAAAAAACAAACTATCCACCTGCAAAGGTTCCTGTAAATCAATTTGCATCATAAAAAGCAAACTGTCTTTTACAATTTGATACGTCATAATTGAATTCCCCGAAATAGTTTTAGTTGCATAATCAGGTTTTACGGATATATCGTAATGCGTGACGTTCCACCAATTACGGTAAACTGTATTACTCCCTAATAACGTATCTTCTTTTGTAAAAACTTTGGCTGCTTTAGTTTGAGAAAAAGAATACTTACCGCAAACTAACAGAACAAAAAAACATATTATAATCCTACTATTCATAACGATCTCCTATGTTTTCTATGTTACTATGGTTATTTCTTCTTTGCCTTTTGCATTGGGTTACCGCCTGCACTCTGACCTCTGCCAACTGTTTTGGTTTTGTACACATCAAAACGGCTTGGCGTTTCTTTAATATTCCACGTGTTATTTTTCTCGTCAATATCTGCTGTTTCTTTATAAGGGTCTAATAATATAGAAGCCACTTCTTTATCTTTAGCATAGGTCTTCACCACGTTCTTTTCATTTTTACGCCACACATACGCGTTAACCCTGTCAACATCGGAAGTACCGTCTTTATAATTCCATTGAATAATTAAAGGACTCACCGCACCTCCTTTATTGGTAAAATAAATTTCGTATGTATATTTCCCTTTAATGCTAGCAAACGAAGAATCATTTAAAGGTTCATACGATTCATAATAATTAATGGCCTTCTTTTCGATCTCCATTTTTGCTTCCGGTTTATAGTGGTAATAAAAATCACGTAAGGTTGTATCAGCATCCACTAAAAAGTTAAGCCCTTCCTGCTTATTTCTCATTTTAGAAATACTTTCAAATTCTTTCTTTTTTGGATAAATTCGCATCGTATCCATTTTAACGGGCACTTCTTTAGTATTAACAAATGTATAGGCTTTAACAGAGTCTACTGAAATATCAACGGGCTCAATATCATAGAACCATGCTCTCCAAAACCAATCCAGGTCAACTGCGCTGGCATCTTCCATGGTCCTGAAAAAATCAGCCGGTGTAGGATGTTTAAAGGCCCAACGGGTGGCATATTGTTTAAACGCAAAATCAAATAACTCTCTTCCCATCACGGTTTCACGTAAAATATTTAAAGCGGTGCAAGGCTTGCCGTAGGCGTTAGCACCAAAGTTATTGATGTTCTCACTGTTAGTCATAATAGGCTCTAACTGATCTTTCGGTAAGCGCATATAGTCTGTCATTTTATAAGCAGGCCCGCGGTTAGACGGATAGTTATTATCAAATTCCTGCTCCGTTAAAAATTGGGTAAAGGTATTTAAGCCTTCATCCAACCAGCTCCATTGGCGCTCGTCGCTGTTAATGATCATCGGGAAAAAGTTATGTCCTACTTCATGGATGATAACTCCCAACATCCCGTATTTAGTAGCTTCCGAATACGTTCCGTCTTTTTCTGTTCTGCCAAAATTAAAGCATATCATCGGGTATTCCATCCCGTTAGAAGCTTCAATACTTTGGGCTACAGGATACGTATAAGAGATGGTGAATTTTGAATAGGTTTTAATGGTATGTGCTACCGTCTTCGTAGAATACTTTCTGTACAAGCCTGCTGCTTCTTTCCCGTAAAAGCTCATGCACATTATTTTTTTCCCTTCTACTTTAATCGGCATGGCATCCCACATAAATTTTCGTGACGATCCCCATGCAAAATCCCTTACGCTGTCTGCTTTAAATACCCATGTTTTAGTAGCGGCAGCTTTATTTTTTCCAGCTGCGGTACATTCATCCAGTGTCACAATTTCTGTTACATCACTGTAGTTTGAGCTTGCTTTTGTCCACCGTGCCATTTGGTTTGGCGTTAATACCTGTGCATAATTTTGGCATTCACCGGTCGAACAAATAATATGATCGGCAGGAACTGTCATTTTCACGTTATAATTCCCGAAAGCTAAAGCAAATTCTCCTCTGCCTGTAAACTGTTTATGTTGCCAGCCCTGGAAGTCGCTGTAAACGCACATACGCGGATACCATTGCGTCATCGTAAATAAATAATTTCCGTCTTCCGGGAAAAACTCATAACCACCCCGACCACCGATAGCGATACGGTTCCCGATCTTATATTGCCACTTTATAATAAATTTGGTTTTTGAATTAGAGGCTAAAGGCTTAGGCAAATCCAAACGCATCATGGTTTGGTTAATGGTATATTTTACCGGTTTACCTAATTCATCCGTCACTGATAAAATTTGGTCACCCAATCCTTTTAAGCGTTCGTTTACATCAAGTCCTTTTACCGAACCTTCATCAATGGGCTGGCCTAATTTGTTGCTGTCAAAAAAGTTATTGTCCGCTGTAGGGTTATGTTGGTTCTCATCTAACTGTAACCATAAATATTCTAATTTATCGGGTGAGTTATTATAATAGGTCACGGTTTCTTTACCGATCAGCATTAAATTCTTTTCATCCAGTGTTGCTTCAATGTTATAATCGGCACGTTGTTGCCAATACTTATTGCCGGGCGCACCTGAGGCTGTTCTGTACTCATTGGGTGTAGGCAATATCGTTCCTAATTGCTCAAATTTATTTCCGTGGTTTGAAGCAGGGTTATTTTTAATGTTTTGCGCAAAGGTCACAGATGCAGTGAAACAAATAATAGCGCTTAATTTTAAAGATTGGGTCATTATAATTCTTTTAAACGTTGAACAAATAATATAAAGGCAATTCCAAAAACGGCCGATGAGATAAAAAATATAAAATCGGCTTTTTTGATGCGGGTAAATCTACTTAAAAAAACGGATACAAACAGCATGCAAACTACTATAATTAGCTGTCCCAGCTCTAAACCAAGGTTGAACGAAAGGAGCGGTATTGCAGGACTTTCTTCTTTGCCCAACATAGATTTCAACATATACGAAAAGCCCATGCCGTGTACAAAACCAAACCCTAAAGACAAGGCATAATTGAGCCTATAGTTAACTGTATTATTGCGTTGATTGATCGTAAAATACCTTCGACTGTATATATTAACGGCGCAGGTAATTAATATCGTTAAAGGAATTAAGACCTCAACGTATATTTGTTTAATGCTAATGATATTAAATACGCTTATGGCAAGGGTTATAGAATGGCCGATGGTAAAGGCCGTAATAAGGATTAGTAATTTTCTCCAATCTTTGAGCGAAAACATAGCACACAAAACCATCACATATAAAATGTGATCGTAACCGTTCCAATCTAAAATATGTTCGGCACCGGTGCTAAACCACAGCCAAAATTGGTTCATATATTTTACTACTTTTGTGTGTGTTAAATTTAAAGAATATAGCCCCGTTATTTCGAAAAAATACATCTGCGGTAAAAACACTGTGTCTAACGACGGCACTTATCCTGTTTTGTTCTTTTTATATACTAAAACATCCTTTTTATATGGGAGTGACAGAGCTCACGTATGATGCCCCGCAAAAAACGTTGAATGTAAGCGTAAAGCTTTTTACAAATGACCTTGAAACTGCTTTACGAAAAACATCCGGGAAACCGGTTGACCTTTTAAATCCTAAGAACAAAGCGGAGCTGGACAGTATGTTGTTTACCTATATTAAAAGCAGGTTGCAGATCAGTGTTAATTCAAAAAATACAAGTCTGCGTTATATCGGACATGAAAAAGAAGAAGAATCGATATGGGCCTATTTACAAATAGAAAAAATACCATTCCCAAAACAGCTAAAGGTAAGTACCAAACTGTTATACGATTATTTACCTCAGCAAATTAATATTGTGCATGCACAGGTTAACGGTGTTAAAAAGAGTAGTAAGGTCACTAACCCCGATAACGTTATAGAGTTCACCTTTTAAGCTTTGAAGAAACACCTCATAGTTATAGCCGGCCCCACTGCCGTTGGTAAAACAGCCTTATCGGTTGAACTGGCTAAGCATTTTAATTGCCCGGTCATCTCTGCCGACTCCCGCCAGTTTTATAAAGAAATGAGTATTGGAACAGCAAAACCAACTGCTAAAGAAATGCAGAATGTACCGCATTATTTTATTGATAACCTCAGCATTAACGAGGCTTATAACGTGGGGCAATATGAGCGCGATGCTATTGCATGCATGGAAGATCTGTTTAAAGAAAATGAGGTGTTGATTTTAACCGGGGGCTCAGGACTTTACATAAACGCGGTATTAAACGGGGTAGATGAATTTGACGAAATCCCCAATAACATAAGAGATACTATAATTAAAAACTATACTGAAAAAGGAATAAGCTATTTGCAGGAAGAATTAAAACAAAGAGACGAAGTATATTATAACCGGGTAGACCTCAACAACCCGCAACGCCTGATGCGAGCTCTGGAAGTTTGCATCCACACAGGGAAACCTTACTTCTTACACAGAACAAAAGAAAAAAAAGAACGTTTGTTCTATGCCATCCCTATTTTAATAAATACAGAACGGGACTTATTATATGCACGCATTAATAAACGTGTAGACGCTATGATGATAAATGGTTTATTAGAAGAGGTAAAACATTTATATCCTTATAAACACCTGAACGCCTTAAACACCGTGGGTTACAAAGAGCTGTTTGATTATATAGACGGGAAGCAAAGCTTAGAGGAAGCTGTAAATTTAATTAGGCAAAACACGCGTCGCTATGCAAAACGCCAACTCACCTGGTTTAATAACCAAGGCGATTATGAAAGCTTTGAACCGGAAGACCTCGAAAAAATAAAAGCGTATTTAGATAGTGTTATCCTGCATTCCTAGTGTAAAGAATTAACCACATAGATACATAGACGACATAGAAAAAAACAAAGAGAGTTGTTGTATCTATTGTGTTTGGTTTAAATCACATATAGAGATAGGAAAGAAAAAAATAAATAACGCAGTTATAAAAGAACATAGAGTACATAAATAAATGTTTGAGTTTATTAAAGATTATAAAAAGTTAAAGTCGTTTATCATCAACGTCATTATCGGCGAATTTTTTATTCAGCTTGTTAATGCAACGTTCATGAATATTTTGCCGCTATACATGAGTCGCAAAGGCTTTACGGATGAAGAGATCGCGCTGTTCATTACCTTCAGGTTTCTCGGTGTATTTGCCTTAGCACTTCCTATCGGTAATATTATAAAAGGCAGGGCGATGAAACCCTTCTTTTTACTGTCGTCTGTTTTAGTACCGCTGTTTGGTTTGGCAATTGTGTACTGTGTGTATTTTCAATTAACGGTAGCATTATTTATCTCACTGTTATTATGGGGCGCATCATTTACCTTTATGCAAATACCCATTACGCCTTACATTTTAAGGAACGAGAACAAAGAAAATCATACTTCGGGTATTGCCTTAAGCTATAGCACCTGGAGCTTTGCAGGCATTATCAGCGGGGTAGTAATTGCTGTATTAGACAGGATAAACCCGGTATTATTTGATGAGCAATGCATCCTCATTATTTTTTCGCTGCTCGGTTTCGGAGGCATTTATTTCGTCGCGAAAATTACTTTAAAGGAAGAGTTGGATGATAAACAAACCTTAAAAAATAAACCTAAAATAATAAAAAACGACTGGCTGCTTATTTTTAAAGGGCTCATCCCCACTCTTATCATCGCTACCGGCGCCGGTTTAACCATTCCATTCATCAGCTTATTTTTTGATAAGGTGCATCATTTAGATAAGGGCGGTTTCTCTATTATTAGCGCTATTGCCGCTGTATTAGTAGCATGGGGCGCCATGTTGGTTCCAAGAATCAAAAAAAATGTAGGCTATAAAATTGCTATTCCTACCACACAGTCGCTAGCCGTTATATCGTTGGTAGCACTTGCTACCACACAGTATTACAGCCAGTATTCGGTGGCACTTTACATTGCCATAATTTGCTATTTATTGCGACAGCCGCTTATGAATATGGCAGGACCTATGACCTCAGAACTTGTTATGAATTATGTGGGAGAAAAAAACAGGGAAATTACGAGTGCCCTCACAGCAGCTATTTGGAGCGGGAGTTGGGTAATAAGCGGCTTTATGGTAAAAATTATGTTCAGCAGAGGGTATCCTTATGTAAACATTTTTTTAATTACATCCATACTCTACGCGTTTGGCGTATTGCTTTATTACTTCCTTATTTTAGATTACTCTAAACGCGAGAAAGCGGGGTTGATATAATTTATGATTATCACCACCACTTTTCTTCGAGCCCATTTATTTAAATCTATATGTAGAGTTTTGAAGAGTGCTGCAAAACTTGATTCGGGAAGGTTTGCAAAACGAAGGATGTATTGAGTTATTAATTAAATGCTTGCAGCTTCGCACCAATTGGCATTATGATAAACAATGCAGTTAACTACCCTTTAATAACCCTGCCCTTTATTTTTTGAGCCGGGTTTCCCTGGTAAATACTCCATGGCAAAAGGTTTGTAGTGGCAACGCTATTTACAGTTAATACAGCATGGCTCCCTACTCTTACTCCGGGGCAAACTACACATTTTGCGCCAACCCAAGCGCCTTCTTCAACCGTTATATTTCCTACAATTAAATCGAACGTTACTTTTTTATAATGATGATTGCCGCACAGTAGCATAGCCCCCTGTGATACACAGCTGTTATCATTCAATACTACTAAGCCTAAATTATCTATCCAAACACGTTCGCCTATCCATACATAATTACCAACCTTTAAATTCCAGGGGTACTTAATATTTACATAAGGCTTAATTACTACTCCTTTTCCGATTTTTGCGCCGAATAAGCGCAGTAAAAATAATTTAAAGGAGATAACAGGAAACGCGGAATTAAAGAACATGGCATTAATAAAATACCATGAAGTGCGCTTAAAAGAACTTCCCCCTTTTTTATACCAGTCATTATTAAATTTTGAGAGGTCTGTTTTTAACTCCATGTTACTCATTAATTAATGCTGTCGCACCGGCAAGCAGCGATAGCCGGCTGTAATTTAATATCATTAATATAAGTAGTTGTGTCCCTGTCTTCGGCCACCAGCTCATATCTTAAAGGGCGGTCTTTTTTTTGCTGCAAATAAAAATAGCCGTAAGGTTTTTTATGAACTTCACTTAAATCGTAATTAACATCCATGTCTCTGAGCGTTACTTTAAAGCCTGTTTCTGTTAATACTAAACATTTTAATTTACACTTGGCTTTTTCTCCAAGCTGCAAGTGCTGGTGACTAAGCTCAAGCATTTTTAATTCATTAGGGCCTGTACAGCCTTTTTTGTTTAAGATCATAATTAAAATAATACTGCCGGGAATAAAACCTATTAAAAAAAAACGAAAACGCTGCCAAAAGTTCATATACAAGTTGTGGGTTATATTTTTTTAAAGTTACAGAATGAATACATGATATTTTGGTAGAGGCTAAAGCTATAAAAAATATTTTTTAATTCTATAACTCTTCAAGTCCTTAATGATTTACATGGCTGCCATTAATAAATTAATATCTTTAAAAGGTAAGTTAAAGGTTTCTCCTAAAAATTGGTTAGTTAAAATGCCGTTGTAAACGTATACACCTGTTCTCACACCCACATCTTTCCTTACCAAGCTGTCGAAACCGCCTTCATCACCCATAGAAATTAAAATCTGCTGAAAAATATTACTGAACGCGTAAGAGGCAGTACGCGCCACACGCGAAGGAATATTGGGCACGCAATAATGTACTACGCCATGTTTACGAAACACCGGTTTAGTATGGTTGGTTACTTCAGATGTTTCAAACACGCCTCCCTGATCAATGCTCACATCAATAATAACAGAGCCGGTTTTCATTTCCGCTACCATGTTTTCAGAAACGATACAAGGCGTTCTTCCCTTTGATGCTCTTAAAGCGCCGATTACAACATCCGCCGATTTTAAATGTTTCTCCAACACTTTCGGTACAATAACAGATGTGAAAATACGTGTGCCTAACTGGCTTTGTAAACGACGTAAGCGTGATGTTGAATTATCAAATACTTTTACGGTAGCACCTAACCCTAAAGCTGCCCTTGCCGCAAATTCGCCAACCGTACCTGCACCTATAATAACTACTTCGGTTGGTGAAATACCGCTAATGCCACCCAGTATAGCGCCCACGCCATTGTTGGCATTGCTTAATAATTCGGCAGCAACTAATATGGAGGTTCCCCCCGCTATTTCTCCCATGGCCCTAATCACCGGAAAAATTCCCGCATCATCCGTAATAAGGTCAAAAGCGACACAATTTAATTTTTTTGCAATTAATTTTTTTAAAAAATCTTCAGGCTGCACAGTCAGCTGTAATGCAGAAAACAAGGTTTGCTTTGTTTGCATCATCTCAATTTCCTCCAAGGTAGGAGGGGCGATCTTTAGAATAATATCTGCTTTAAATACTTCCTGCGGTGAATACACAATTTCAGCGCCTGCGTCGCTGTAATCTGTATCTTCAAAATGAGCCGCTGATCCCGCGCCTGCTTCCAAAATAATACGATGCCCATGGTTCACCAATAGTGCTACTGCATCCGGTACAAGGGGTACACGGTTTTCCTGAAAAGCCATTTCTTTTGGAATTCCTATGTATAATTTGCCTTTTTTACGGGCTACTTCAAGCATTTCCTCCTGTGGCGCATAACCGCCTTTGGTCAGGGAAAACAAAACGTCTTTAGTCATTACCATAATACTACTATTTAATACCCGCTTCCGTGAAAGCGTGGCGCGTTACATTTATCCAGTTTTTTTTCAGGCCTGTAAATAACCCCTATCCTTAATTCCCAGGTACGGTTATTAAAAGTAATATTGCCCATGTGCTTATTAATAAGATCGGGGTTATAATGCAGCTCTACAAAAGGTTTAAATTTACTGTAGGTTACAAATTCATAACCAATGGCTACATCAGGGCTGACACTTATTTTCGGTAAAGCGCCCACAACACTCGGGTATATAGAAATGGCACGGGTTAAGTTGTATTCAATTCTTCCTCCTATCATCCAATAAGGTGTTCCGCGGTAGCCTTCGTTAAAAAATATTTTCGCGTAGTTGTTCCATTGAATATAAGCAAAATGATTTACCGTGGCAGGTCCTCTATCATTTGTGAACGGCGATAAAAAAGGATGTTCCACAGCTCCTTTATTACAATATTCAATTTCTGTTTGCCAGCGAATATGATCGTATTTTAAAAACTCTCCCAAAATACCTACACTCCAGCTCACATACTCAGCTGATTTATGTGAAGGTGAAGGAAATTTATTTGCGAAAGAACTATCAGCCCCCGATGTGTTTATATACCTGTGGCGGGAGGATGTAACACCCACAAACAGGCCTATCCCTCTTACAAACTGTGCCTGCATTTGAAACGACAAATACATTAAAACACATACAGCTGTCATTTTTTTTATCATAGTTTTATGCGCTCGTCGTTTCTACTGTTGAATTTACTTTTTTAACTAAGCCTTGTAACACTTTACCCGGGCCTACTTCCGTAAAATGTGTGGCACCGTTAGCAATCATTTGTACTACTGTCTGGGTCCATTTTACAGGAGCGGTTAACTGCGATACTAAATTTTTCTTGATCTCATCAGGGTTTGAAACAGCGTTTGCCGTTACATTTTGATATACAGGGCAAATAGGCTGATTAAACGTTGTAGCGTTAATAGCAGCTTCCAACTCTACCCTTGCAGTCTCCATTAAGGGGGAATGAAATGCACCCCCAACAGGTAATACCAAAGCACGCTTAGCGCCGGCAGCTTTCATTTTTTCGCAGGCAATTTTAATGCCTTCAATTGAGCCTGATATTACTAACTGACCCGGGCAATTATAATTAGCGGCAACCACTACATGGCCGTCTGCTGTAATTTCTTTACAAATAGCTTCAACTACGGTGTCGTCTAAATTTAAAATAGCTGCCATGGTTGAAGGATTAATTTCACAGGCTTTTTGCATGGCGAGGGCACGTTTTGAAACCAACTTTAATGCACTTTCAAAATTTAATGTTTTATTGGAAACCAACGCGGAGAACTCTCCCAGAGAGTGGCCTGCCACCATATCGGGGCGGAATGAATCTCCTAATGTAGCTGCTAAAATAACAGAATGCAGGAAAATAGCGGGCTGTGTAACTTTGGTTTGTTTTAATTCTTCATCCGTCCCTTTAAACATAATGTCGGTAATCGAAAATCCTAAAATATCGTTGGCTTGGTGAAACAGTTTTTTTGCAAGGTCGGAAGTGTCGTAAAGGTCTTTTCCCATACCGGAAAACTGAGAACCTTGTCCGGGAAATATAAATGCTTTTTTCATTTATGTAGTAAGGTTTTTGTTTTTAGATTAAACGATAAATGTAAGAAAAAATAGCCGGAAAATAGTATGATAATGCAATTAAATAACTAACGAAAGCGTGTTAAGAGAATGGCTGTATGTCAGATATTAACTCAAACACGGTATTTACTAATTATTATATCATTAAACCGGGTTAATCTTTATCTTCATAAAAAAATAATTACACACGTGTCGAGATCAACTACACAATTTTATAAATCAGATTAATTAGATAGTTTGAATGCAAAAAACCGATAGTTTACTTAAGAATTAAACGTATGGCAAAAAATATTTTTAAAATTGCAGTCATCGCTTTTAGTATAGGTTATACGTTTACTGCCATGTCACAGAATAATGATATTACCTTTAAAATAGGACAGGTGTTTAATAATTCAAATAAAACGGACACCCCGGGTTCAATCAGTACAACATCTGTAACAGTAAACAGAGGAATGAGTATGGAACTTGGATACCGTTTTTATTTTAAGAACGACAACTTTATTAAACTGTTTTGCGGGTATGGCATTTCAAATAACACGGGAAAAACTACGACGATAAGAGGGTTTACAGAAATGAACGATAATTCCAATGAAAAAATAAAAAATTATAATGTAAACTTCGAATTCGGAAAACGATTGAATTATAAGTTTATTGATTTTTTAGCAGGAGTGGGAACAGGTTTTTATAATACACCTTCGCATAAAGCTTACGATAATTTGAAGTCTACACAAACACCTACTGTTCCGAATCAGTTAGATGAGGGACATAGTGTAACTTCTGTCCCCGGTAATATTGGCGTTAACCTCTATTTAAATATTTCCCTTTATTTTAAAATATATAAACCTTTATATATTGGTATTGAAGTAACAAACGGCTTTAATTATAACAAACAAAAAGGCACTCAAACCGATGAGCAAACAGAAACACATATTGGTGGAGCAGTTTACACAAGTTCAACGCAAAAAGACATTAATAGTTCGCAATTCAGCATGCAGCTTTTAAGACCCCAATTAGGGATCCGCTACTTTTTTAGTATCGCTAAAAAGCCCGAGATAATAGTGGAGTAATCAAAAAATCAATGCACATTACAAATACCGGCATAAGCACAATATTCGCATTTTTTCAAATCTTCTGTCTGGTCAAATAACCGGGTTTTATCCATAATGCTTTCTATTTCCAGTTTTAAATAGGTTTCAAATTCATCAAGCAATGGTTGGGTAAAGTTTAGACTTATATCCTGTTTGTTTTCCGATAAAATAAACTTGGGCTGTTCCTCAAATTTACGGAACGGGATCACGCAGGGTTGCAGCTCTTCCGGCTTAGCCAGCTTATTTTTTACAACAAGCCAAGCATACATAAACAGCTGCAGCATTTTATTGTATTTGCTGTCCATGAACAGGTCTTCAAAATTGGTAAACTTAAATTTATCGTCCGCTTTAACTGATGATTTATAATCAATGACCCTGATCTTGTTTCCTACCTTATCTATCCTGTCAGCCGATCCGTTAATAAATACTTCTGTTTCTTTGCCGTCAATAAGTATAAACACTGAAGCGGTCAGCTTTCTTTCCAAATCAATAAGACTTAACAGCTCATTGGTTTTTTGTGATTGTTTTACAAGCTTCAGGTCACTTTTTAAAAGCTTGTTCACATACTCATATAATACTTTGCGTTGCAAAAAGTTTTTACCGAAACGGCTTTCTTTCTGACTAAAATAATTTTGGAAAATGAGGTTAACGGTTTTTTCTGTTTTAGAAATACATATTTTAATCATTTCTTCATTCAGTACCATTCCTATAAAAGGCTTGTATAGCATTTCCAGCGATTCATGTAAAATAGAGCCTTGTGTGTTGGCTTCGGCGCTTTCTTCTACATCTTCCGTTTCTTTAATACCTGTGCCGTACCTGAAGAAAAACCGTAAAGCACACTCTTTATACGTAATTAAAGCGGAAGGGCTCAATCCGTTATATTCATCATTTGTTGTCAGTTTTTTTGCGATGGGCAATACATTAAATTCTGTTTTCGAAAAAGAGATAATGTTCCGTCCACTTGCTTTTAAAGCATCTCCGCTCAGCATTTTTTCCGTGATCACGTTCAGCGGATTGTATTTTTCCAATTCAAATTGGATCTGTGTTATAAAACGACTTTTCTCGCCCGTACCCAGTACGCTTTGCTCTGTATTATACGTAATAAATACATTGCTTGCCCTTTGCAATAAACGGTAAAAATGATAGGCATAAATGGCATCCTTATGTCCGTACAAAGGCATTCCGTAAAACCGTTTCAAATCATTCGGAATAAAAGAATTAACCGATTTACCCGAAGGCAGCACGCCTTCATTTACACCCAGTATCATCACGTTTTCAAAATCAAGTGTCCGGGTTTCCAAAACGCCCATAATTTGCAAGCCTTGCAAAGGTTCACCGATAAAGGGAACTGTGGCTGTACCGATAATTTGCTTATACAGGCTTTTTAAAGTAATAAGTGAATTAAGATAATCGTAAGTATGAATAAGCGTTTGCAGCCTGTTAAAGTATTTAGTAAACACGTGCAGGTATTCCAATTCGGTAGATGATACTTGAAGTGCTTCATCTTCCGCGGCATTAAAAACAGTAATAATGTGAGCTATCGCTTCAATACCGTCTTTTGAATTTTGCCAGCGGTTAAATAAATTTTTAATGTAAGCGTAGTCAGCTCCAAACAAGTCCTGCAACATGTTTGCACTGATCCATACATAATTTTTATCAATGATACGTTGTATAACAAATTGTAAATTAACAGCAGGGTGAAAAGACAAAAAGTATTTTTTAAAGAAAGAGTTTTGAAGGATCTTGAAAATATCCTTGAAATAAAAAGAAGCATTGCTTTCAGGCTTTTCTGCGGACTGATGTAAATTTATAAGGTTATCGGCAAGATCGTACAGAGGTGATAAGCGTAACGGGTATTCCATGGTTACATTTACATGCTGCACTTCGTTGGGTAATTGATTTAGAACGGGAAACAATAAGCTTTCGTCTGCCAACACAATGGCAATGCTGCTAAGCGATTTACCTTCTGTTATCCATTGATGCAACTGCCGTGAAACGGCTTGTGCTTGCCCCACCTGCTTCGGAACCGCAACAATATCTATTTGTTTTGGAATATCTTTAAAATAAGTACCGGGTTTTTCTTTATTTTTCAGCCAATTGGTTGCAAAGTTTTCCCGAAGAAATAATCCTGCCTCGTAGTTAACATTGTCACTATAATACGCGTCGGTATCCCACAAGATTTCAGCTTTCTTTTCTTTGACCCAATCCGAAAAAATAATGGTTTCCGCTTTATTTAACGCGTTAAACCCACAGATCAGTAATTTAGAAAATTGATTCACATATTTATTTGTTTGATACGCTTCAACCGATTTCCTGTACATTAAACCTTGATAGGCCTGCTTTTTATGTAATACTATCTTTGAGAATTCAGTATAAATATCTCCCATTTGATACATAAAATTGCAATAATCCTGTTGGGTTAGGGTAAGGCTTCCTTCGCTGAGCGACCAGTTCTCAATTTCTTTTATTTCTTTAAGATTTTGATACAATGCTTTGGTATCAATTAAATAACGATCGGCTTCATTAAAATCCTGCAACATTAAGTTGCCCCATTTTGAGAAGGAATCGAAGGGTTCCGCTTTATCTTTTAAAACCAATGTGTAAGCCGCGTACAAGTCGCAGATAAGATCAATACTGTCTGCCTGCTGCAAGCCGGAAAGCGTAGCAACAAGTTCTTCGGCGCTGATAATAACAGGCAGCCAAATCGTTTTTTTAAATACTTTGGCAAGGTGTTGTTTTAGGTATAAAGCCCCTCTTTTATTCGGCAAAATAATACACAAATGCTCTGTTTGAGTTTGGTAATGCTCAAAAATATGTTCTGCGATCCGGTATAAAAAAGGAGTCATTTTGCCACTGTAATCCATGTAGAAAAATACTAAAAACCGGGACTTAATGCTAATAAATTATTTAATTTTGTAAATAGATATGTTACCGGTGTAACCCCTATTTTTCCGTTTATGTAGTAGCGTTATGATGAGCGCTTTTTTTAGTTAAATTTACCATTGCATTTCTACATTACAACAGAAAAACAAGACGTATGAAAAATAGTATTACCTGTTTTATTTTTTTAGGCCTGTCACACATGCTTTCATCCCAAAGCCGCGCCTGGGACCTGCAACATTGTATTGATTACG
Organism: Bacteroidota bacterium; assembly: GCA_025362395.1. Taxonomy (GTDB): domain Bacteria; phylum Bacteroidota; class Bacteroidia; order B-17B0; family Aurantibacillaceae; genus UBA4416. Next base: position 2,658 of record JANYGK010000056.1, on the reverse strand, counting down.
CGCAAAAAAATAATATTTCATTAAAGCAGTCGGAGCTTAATACATTCATTAATAAAAACAACGCCAATCAAAGTAAAGCAACTATTTTACCGACATTGAATGCCGGTGCTCAACATACCTATAACTTTGGTAGAACTATTGACAGGTATACCAACACATTTGCCAATACACAGGTATTATCACAAAACTTTTTTATATCCAGCAATGTCGTTTTATGGTCAGGCCTGGCTCAATACAACAACATAAAAGCAAATGAATATAATTATCTTTCAAGCTCCGAAAATTACCTTCAGCAAAAAAATGACTTGTCCTTAAATGTGGCTACCGCTTACATCAATGTTATTTTTACGGACGAATTGTTAGGTATTTCAAAAGCGCAGCTTAATATTTCGCAGCTTCAGCTTGAACGCACCGAAAAACTGGCAGATGCGGGGACCGTTGCTAAAAGCTCGGTTTACGATATTAAAGCGCAGCTGGCAAACGACCAGGTAAATTTAACCAATGCCGATAATAATTACCAAATCGCTTTATTAAATTTAACGCAATTGTTGAATATTGATTTAGACAGTCTTCAAACTTTTTCTATTATTAAGCCTGATATTGAAGTGCTGAACTATGAACTGGCAAGCGTATCTGTACAAAATATTTATGAAGAAGCATTAAAAAACCAGCATTCCATTAAAGGCGCTACTTACGGATTATTGGCAGCAGAGAGAAACCTGAATGTGGCAAAAGGAAAAGTAAGCCCTACCATTAGCGCTACAGGATCTTTAGGGACAGGTACATCGGGTTTAGATAAAAATATTGTCAGTACAAGCCTTAACGGTTTTGATCCGGTGGCGGCAACTAAAGACGGTTCCGTAATTGTGTATCAACCACATTACGATGTTATTACCGCTAAAAAACCCTTTGCCGATCAGTTTAAAGATAACGTTAATAAAAGTATTGGTTTTACGTTATCTGTACCGTTATATAACGGTCTGTCAACTTACACCGGGATTCAAAATGCTAAAATAAATGCGTTAAATGCAAAATATTCGCAAGACCTGTTAGAGCAAAATCTTTATAAAACCATTGCACAGGCTTATGTTAACGCAAAAGCAAGCTTAAATAAATATAATTCCAGCAAGGCCGCTGTTGAAGCAGCGCAGCAATCTTTTAATTATTCAGAACAAAAATTTAATGTTGGAACCATTGGTACGTTTGATTTTAATACAGCTAAAACGCGTTTACAAACCTCGCAAAGTAATTTAGTGCAGGCTAAATATGATTATGTATTCAGACTAAAAATACTGGATTATTACCAAGGTAAACCGTTAACATTATAGTTTAACCGCAAAAAATGCGGAGAGGAAATAAAGAGAGGGAATAACGGTAGAATAAATTAAAATAAACTTTGCGGACACCGCGCTCATTTTTGCGCCTCTGCGGTAACATACAGTAAATGAAGAAAATATATTGGATCACAGGAATTTGCATTATTATTTTAGGAATAGTTATTTTTTTTAAATTCCTTAAAGGAGAAGCGCCGACAAATATTACAACAGAAAAGGCCGTAAAACGCAGCCTTATAGAAACTGTTTCTGCCAATGGGAAGATACAGCCCGAGGCAGAATTAAAAATTACTTCCGACGTTTCGGGTGAGGTAGTTGAAATGTTGGTGAAAGAGGGGGAACAGGTAAAAAAGGGACAATTGCTGTGCCGTATTAAACCTGATATTTATGAAAGTGCTTTTGAAAGAGTGAATGCAACCGTAAACAGTTCTAAGGCAAATTTACAGACAACCGTTTCTCAATTAGCACAGTCTAAAGCTAACCTTGCAAATGCGGAAGCGTCGTATGCGCGTAACAAAAAATTGTTCGATCAAAACGTTATTTCACAGCAGGATATAGATGTGGCAAAAGCATCTTATGAGTCTGCCAAAGCCAATGTGGAAGGTTTAATGGAAAGCATTAAGGCCGCAGATTATAATGTAAAAAGTGTAGAGGCTTCTTTAAAAGAGGCAAATTCTAATTTAGATAAAACCCGCATTTTAGCACCTGTTGACGGAACAGTGTCAAAATTAAATGTTGAAAAAGGAGAAAGGGTTGTTGGTGTACAAGGCTTACAGGGAACCGAGATTTTACGTTTAGCTAATTTAAATGAAATGGAAGCGAGTGTGGAAGTGAATGAGAATGATATTATCCGCATTCATAAAAATGATACGGCTGTTATTGAAGTAGATGCCTACATCGGAAAAAAATTCAGGGGCATTGTTACAGAAGTAGCAAATTCTGCTAACACCACCGGCATTTCTGTTGATCAGGTAACTAATTTTGTCGTTAAGATAAGAGTGTTAAGAGAATCTTACCTAAACCTGATTACCAATACTAACCCGGCGCCGTTTCGCCCGGGCATGAGCGCGAGTGTGGAGATACAAACTAAACGAGCGGCAAATATTATTACAGTCCCGATTCCTGCGGTTACTACGCGCGGCAGTGATACAACCGAAGTAAAAGAACAGGGACCCGGCGATGATGAAAATATAGTAGTGAAAGATGAGAACGAGGAAAAATTAAACAAAAAGAAAGAAGAAATTAAAGAATGCATTTTTTTAAATGTGAACGGAGTTGCTAAAATGGTGTATGTTACAACCGGCATTCAGGATAATGATTATAT
>JANYGK010000053.1 GCA_025362395.1 Bacteroidota bacterium | reverse complement strand
GTATAATCCCTGTATTTTATTAATTCAATAAAAGAAGGTAATAAGATCAGAGCTGTTTTGTCTGTTTTATCATACCTACCTCTCAATATACCTTTATGCATTAATTCATTGATAAACTCAACAGTGTAAATCTTATGTTGTTTAAGGGAATTTAGTTCTTCTAATAATTCTGTGGCAGTATACCAGCTTTTATCCAAATTATACCGAATCGTTTTATCTTCAATAGTACAATAAATTGGGACTGATATTTTTTCTTCATGGGTATAGTACATTTGCCTTTGCAAATTATAATTGATATGTTTTAAAAGCTCCAAAAAAGATTCTTCTAAAAATTCAACTTTTTTCAATTTTCTATTGGGTTGCCCCCTTAATAAATGTGCATCAAAAAGTCTTACCAGAAACTTTTCATTTATATTTCTTTGAAAGCAAAAGTCAAAATATTTTTTAATAATCTCATCCGTTAAAAGCCAAATGGGTTCTTTTAAACTCATAAAGGGAAGTCCAATGATTTCAGATATAACGAACTTGCACTATTATTAATTACAGTAAATATGTTAAAATTTCCTTATTGGGAGATAAAATATATGAAACATCTATTTTATTTGGAGTTGTTATTTATAAAATTATTGTGTTATAAATTTTGAAATTATTTGACTATATTTGTTTAGGAGAAATTTAATCAAAAATGTGTCCCCAAAAAATCAGTTATTCTATAAATATCAATAAAATCAACTCATCCAGAGAACAGTTTCAAGTTCTGGAGGTACCACAATCTTTTAAAGCCTTGCTATGCAAGGCTTTTTTTGTTTTTACACTCTTCATAAATGTCAACCCGTAGTTCGGCCTTTTTTATTACTTTTATACAAATCACTGATAGCACATGAAAAATTTCATTATTCTAGCAATTACATTTCTAACCACAGCATTTCGTGTTGCAGCACAAACAAATTATTATGTAGATAAGGCAAACGGCAATGACCTCAATAATGGTACAAGTTTAGCAACCGCATGGAAAACCATTCAAAAAGCTTGTAATGCCGCTACCCCCAATAGCAACGTACAAATCAAAGCCGGAACTTATAACGAAAATATAATTGTAAATGTTAACGGTACTGCGGGCAACCCCATTACATTCCGAAACTACGTAAATGATGTGGTACTGATTGATGGAACCGGCACTTTAGGTACAACCATGCTTAAATTAACTAATAAAAATTATCTGAACTTTCAAAATCTCACAATTCAAAACCTTACAGTGAACAATGCACAGGGAATTCTTATTGAAACAACAGGTGCGAATACTTCCACTACCTTGTTATTCAAAAACATCACCATTAAAAATATCAATTGGATAAATAATTCAGCAACTATACCAACTTCCGGTGATAACGCCCAAGGCTTGATTGCTTTTGGCAGAGATGGTGGTATTACTAATATTACCATTGACAGTTGCCAAATATTTAATTGCATCTTAGGTTTTAGTGAAGCTGTTTCATTGGATGGTAATGTAAATGGTTTTAAAATTAAAAACTGTCAAGTACATGATAACACAAACATTGGTATTTTAATAGCAGGCAACTATAACGTAAGCTCTAACCCGGTAACGGATCATGCAAGAAATGGGCTGGTAAACAATAATATCTGTTATAGAAATGTTTCTTTATATGCTACCTCTGCGGGGATATATGTGGATGGTGGAAAAAGTACACTAGTTGAAAAAAATATGTCTTATGAAAATGGAACCGGAATAGAGATTGGCTGCGAAGAAAATGGTACTACTGACAGTATTACGGTAAAAAACAATTTAATTTTTAATAATCAGGTAACCGGGCTCTATGTTGGGGGTTACACAACACTCACAACCGGGCAGGTACTTAATAGTGTTTTGAGAAATAACACTTTATTTCAAAATAATTCTATAAATGACGGTACAGGTGAATTAGCAATATCCAAGGCATCAAACTGTAAATTTGAAAACAATGTTTTTTACACAAACAATCAGAATGTGTTGATGAATGTAGATAACATTTCGCCTCAAACCAATAATACATTAAATTACAACTGCTGGTATACTTCTTTGGCTGATTCGAATAACATTACAGTCAATTGGAAAACATTGACATATACTTCATTTTCTTCTTACAGAACAGGAACAGCGCAGGAAAGCAACTCAATATATAATAAACCTATGTTCGTTAATCCTACATTCCCTGCTCCTGATTTACATCTTTTATCTAATAGTCCTTGTATTAATAAAGGAAATCCAACCACGCTCATTAGTAATGGGGAAACGGATTATGAAGGGAACATGAGGATAATAGGGAACCTGTTAGATATTGGAGCGTATGAATTTAATAATGCCTTGGGAATAAATAATACCGACCGTGATAAAACACCGTTTGTTGTTTACCCTAATCCCTTCTCATCTGTTACCACCGTTTCTTTTAACACAGAATTAAAAAATGCAACATTGGAAATTTATAATATGGAGGGGCAAAAAATAAAAATAATTCAAAATATTTATGGCCGACAAACAATACTAAACAGAAGCAATTTATTAGAAGGAATTTATTTTTTTAAAATTGTTGATGATAACTCTAATTTTATGAATGGGAAACTAATTATCGGAAACTAACAATACGTCATTTATCCAACCTTTAAAAGCCCTGTGTATCAAGGCTTTTTCTGTTTACTCTTCCTAAGATCGAACACCTCTTTTTTCATATTATATTTTTTTGCTTTTGTCAGATACTAAATCCCGTCATTGTCTAATAAATTAGAATTCAAAAATCATGGAACATTTTGATAAAAAAACACATTGGGAAATAATTAAAAATAGTGTGATCATACATCAAATAAAAAAATTGTGTGAGCGTAAATTACTTTATAAGTTTTTATAGTACGTGTGCCAAATTATATAGATTGCACTTTAAAATGGTGATTTCAATAAATTATTTGTATTTTTAATATCTAATTTTTACTGTCCCCAAACTGCCTACCCACACAGTTTTGATGAACAAAGAGACTATAAATTTAAGATATTTAACCGGCGGTGGTATAACCGGGGAAATGATCCGTTCAAAAGACTGGACTGATAACCCGCTTGGTTCACCTGAAACGTGGCCTCAAAGTTTAAGAACTATAATCAGCACCTGCTTAAATTCAAAATTCCCGATTCTAATTTTTTGGGGCAATCATTATACTATGTTGTATAACGATGCTTACTTCCCCTTAATAGGACAAAAGCACCCATCAGCACTAGGCCAATCTGCCGGAAATGTTTTGCCGGAAATATGGGATACCATTGAGCCAATGCTTAAAGGTGTTTATGAGAGCGGTGAGCCGACATGGTCTGAAAATCAATTATTCTTTTTAGATAGAAGCGGCTATTTAGAAGAATGTTATTTTACTTTTTCATATAGCCCTATTTATGTTGAAAGTGGTGATATAGGGGGTGTTTTTTGTGCAGTAACAGAAACTACTCAAATCCTTATTAAAGAAAGGCAGAACACAACTCTGCAACATTTAAGCAATCTTAAAAAAGTAAATAATACAACAGAAGATGTTTTTAAAGAAGCCGCTATTGCCTTGGAAAAAAATAACAAAGATTTTCCATTTGCTATTATTTATAAGATAAATGATGAAAATAAATTAGCACAACCCATATCATACGCGGGAATTGAAAAAAATCAAAACGTATTCCCAAAAGATATTGACCTCATTAAGCCGGTGCAAGGAACATATAATTTTTGCAAAGCTTTTGAAACAAATACCCTTGTAATTTCTGAGAATAATGGCAGAAGAAAAAACCTGCCAAAAGGTGCTTGGCAAAAAGAAGCCACTCATTTTATCCATATTCCAATAACATACCCCGGAAACGATTATCCACATGCCATTTTATCTTCTGCCTTAAATCCTTATAGAGAATTTAACCAATCTTACCGGGATTTTGCGCAATCCATTGCAGAACAGCTGTCACTGGAAATTAACAGCGCACTACTTTATGAAAAAGAAAAAAAGAGTGAAGAAAAATTTCGCACGCTTGCGGAAACACTCCCCCAATTAGTGTGGATTACGGATGCTGAAGGAAAGCAGGAATATGCATCGAAGCGATGGGCTGAATATACAGGACTTGATCCAAAAGACGAAAATACTTTTGAACGCATGGTACATCCTGATGACCTTGTTAATTTAATTTTTGCCCGGACAAAAAGTCTTGAAACAGGAGCGGCATACAGCGCAGAAGCACGCTTAAAAAACAGGAAAGGCGAATTCAGATGGCACTCTGTGCAAGGAGAGCCTATCCGAAATAGTGAAAATAAAATTATAAAATGGATTGGTGCTTTTAATGACATACATGAAAATAGAATGTTTGCGAGCCAAATGCAGGAAAGTGAAGAAAAGTTCAGAACGTTAGCTGATAGTATTCAAAATCTCGCATGGATGGCTGATGGTAGCGGCTATATTTTTTGGTATAACCAACGTTGGTATGATTATACCGGGACTAATCTTGAAGAAATGAAAGGATGGGGTTGGGAAAAAGTTCATCATCCGGATCATGTAAACCGTGTTGTAGAATATGTAACCGCAGCTTGGCAAACCAACGTGCCTTTTGAGTTAACTTTTCCTTTAAAGGGAAAAGATGGAATATATAGATGGTTTTTAACCCGCGGGGTACCAATTGTAAATGATGATGGAATAGTTACGCGTTGGATAGGAACAAATACAGACATTGACGAGCAAAAAAAGGCAGAGGAAGAATTCAGAAATTTAGCTGATAACGCACCTATGTGGGTTTGGATTGCTAATAAAAACGCGTATGTAACGTATGCCAATAAAGAATTTTTAAATTTTATCGGGCTCGGTGATCCTGATCAATTTACAGAGCAAGCATGGGAAAAATACATGCACCCGGATGATGTAAAAGATACCTACAAAATGTTTGAAACCGCATTTGAAAAGCAGCAGCCATATACAATGGAATGTCGCTTTAAAAATGCTAAGACGGAGGAGTTTGAATGGATGCTTATAAAAGGTGTACCACGGTTTGCAAATACTATTTTCACCGGGTTTATTGGCACGTCCATAAATATACACCAAGAGAAAAAACAAATACAATCGTTAGAGGAAAGTACAAATAAATTTAAAAATTTATTAGAAACTTTGCCTCAAATGACCTGGACAAACTTTCCAAACGGCGAAGTAAATTTCTATAATCAGGTATGGTATAACTATACAGGCTTAACGTTTGAACAAACCAAGGAATGGGGCTGGCAGTCCGTGGTTCATCCCGAAGATCTTATTACTACTCTGAAAGCCTGTGCCAAGGCCTTAAAAGGCAATTTATTTATTGTAGAAAACCGGTATAAAAAACATGACGGTAGCTATAGGTGGCACTTAAACAGGGCTTTACCCATTAAAAACGAAGATGGAGAAATTGTTTTATGGGTAGGTACCGCTACCGATATTCAAGATCAGAAAGAACATAGTGAAAATTTAAAATCACAGGTGTTTGACCGCACGAGGGATTTAAAAAATCTTAATAGTGAACTCGAAATAAAAAATGCTGAGTTAATAAATGCAGAGCATTTTTTAGAAACAGTACTTAACTCATCCGTAGAGTTAGTGGCTTCTTTTGACAAAGACTTAAACTATACATTTATAAACAAAAAAGTAGAAGAATTTCTTGGGAAAAACCGTGAAGAAATTATTGGTAAAAATGTAATTGATGTTAGCCCCGGTATTGAAAAAACAAAACAATATGACCGCCTTCTAAGGTCGCTGAAAGGAGAAAATATTCATGTACAACAAAAAACCGCTTTTGCCAAAAAGGATATTACTTTAGAGACCTTTTTATTACCTTTTAAAAAGGGAGAAGAGATAGAAGGCGTTATTACATTACAGCGTGACGTAACTTCGTTTATTAATTTAACGGAAAATTTAAAAGACACAAATGCTGAATTAGCACGAAGCAATGCCGATCTGCAACAATTTGCTCACGTTGCCAGCCATGATTTGAAAGAGCCGCTCAGGAAAATAAAATTATATACAAGCCGCATTCACGAAGATTATACTAGTTTATTACCGGAGTTAGCGAAAGAGCACATGGAAAAGATAACCCACGCTACAACCCGTATGCAAATGATGATAGACGGAGTACTTACGTATTCATCTATTACCGCTTCCCGGGAAGATTTTCAATCGATAAATCTAAATGAAGTTATCAAAAACGTCTTATCAGATCTCGAAATTAATATAAAAGAAAAAGATGCTAAAATTAATGTCAGCCCTTTGCCTACTATAGAAGGTGTAGAAATTCAACTTTATCAATTGTTTTATAATTTGATTAAAAATGCGTTAAAATTTTCTAAACCGGATCAAGTTTCATTAATTAATATTGTAGAGGAAACTATCGTACAGAAAAAAAATACTTTTACCAAAATTAGTATTAGTGATAATGGGATAGGTTTCGACCCCCAATTTGCTGAAAAAATATTTGAAACCTTTGTACGATTAAATTCTAAAGATAGATATGAAGGCACAGGCCTTGGCCTTTCGTTATGTAAAAAAATTATTATGCGGCATCATGGCAAAATTGAAGCCGTTTCTGTAGAAGGCCAAGGCGCTACTTTTATAATTAGTTTACCGCTAATTCAAAATAAAACATCAGTTAACCTATGAGTCAAGGCCAAAAAATATTTTTACTTGTAGATGATGATGATGAAGACCGAAATCTGTTTTATGAAGCGCTTCAAAGCATTGACTCAAAATTTATTTGCTTTATGGCAGAAGATGGTCAGCAAGCTTTAAACCTATTAGCGGAAAAAACACATAACCTCCCAAATGTTATTTTTTTAGATATTAACATGCCTGTTATGAGTGGCTGGGAATGTTTGAAATCCTTAAAGACTGAACCTTTATATAAAAATATCCCCGTTATCATGTATTCTACTTCATCGCACAAAAGAGATATGGAAATTGCCATTGAATTAGGAGCCTTATGTTTTTGTGTTAAACCCGAAAACTTTAAAAAAATTACTCAATTACTTGAAGTTGTCAGCTCTCATATTTCCGGAAACCTTCATGAGGGGATTAAACAATTTAATAAAGAATATAACTGCCATTTTAAAGGATTATGATCAATGATGTGTTTATCGTGTGTAAAATTATCCTCACTTCTATACTAATTTTTTTATTATTTTAAACTTATGATATTCATAAATGTTTTATATTTAATCTTCATCAAGATCCTAGTTATTAAATAATATGGCCACCGCGTTGGAAAAAGAGTTGGAAGCAACAAACAGTAAGCTAAAGAAACAGAACGAGTTTACTGAGAAAATACTTGATTCAACCGTAGATCATATTAATGTATTTGATCTAAATTTAAATTTAATTTCCATAAATAGAAAAACCCAAACTTTTCTTGGAAAGGCTAAAAGTGAGCTTATAGGAAAACATTTTGATGAATTATTCCCAACAGCTATAAATAACGAATATCACATTCACCTAAAATCCGCCATAAAAGGAAAAAAGTTAATGAATGAGATTTACCAAAGTCCAAATAAAAACTATTACGAAACGTCATTTATTCCATTGTACGAAGATGAAAAACAATATGCGGTATTAGTTATCTCACGCGACGTTACTGAATCAATCATTAAAGAAAAGGAGTTGAATGAAAAAAATATTAAACTTCAGCAAGCAAATGATGAGCTTGAGCAGTTTGCTTATTTGCTGAGTCACGATTTGCAGGAGCCTTTGCGTAAGATCCAGACTTTTTCAAACCTGGTTATTGAAAAGAATGAATTAGCAGAAAGTAAAACGTACCTCGAAAAAATAGACAGCAGTGCTAAACGAATGAAAAAACTCATACAGGATGTACTGGATTATTCAAAAGTAAATAACAAAAATGAAATTTATAAAATCATTGATTTAAATTTAGTTTTGGAAAATGTGAAAGCTGATTTGGAATTACCTATAAATAAAAAGTGCGCTGTTATAATTTCCGCTTTATTGCCTAAAATAAACGGCATTGAATACCAAATTACGCAAGCGTTTTATAATTTAATCGGAAACTCAATCAAGTACTCTACCAATGAGCCTCGTATTGAAATATCGTCCCGGTTTATTGACGATACAGTTTTAACTGACAAAAAGATTGAAATTATATTTAAGGATAATGGTATTGGATTCGATGAAAAATATAAAGAAGATATATTTACCCCTTTCAAGCGTTTACAAAGTAATAAAGATTATGAAGGCACAGGTATAGGTCTTGCTTTAGTAAAAAAGATCGTTGAGGGACATAGAGGAACCATTACTGCTGAAAGTAAATTAGGTGTAGGTTCCGCTTTTAAAATAACTCTTCCATTTAATTATTGAGAATTCTTAAAAACCGGATCGTTTTTTAAACTGTTTTATGCCGAATTGTAAAATTATTAAATTGAACAATGTCGCGTGATAGCATTCATAGCTTTAAAAATGTAAACTTAAGTTAGCCAAAGAAGTTGATGTAGTTTTTTAGGGTCGTATTCCCGTGCCTGTTTTTCAATATTAAAATAGCGCTTGCCTCTGGGGTCATTTCCAACACCTGCTAAATAGGCCCAATTACCCCAATTACTGCACACATCATAGTCAATGAGCTGTTGCTCAAAATAAGCTGCTCCATAGCGCCAATCTATGCTTAAATCATTACACAAATAACTTGCTGCATTTTGTCTGCCGCGATTACTCATAAAACCTGTCAGTTTTAATTCAAGCATATTGGCATCTATAAAACCGTTACCTGTTTTTCCGGTTATCCATTTTTGTAAGAGGTCTTCATCAAATTTATCAGGCGTAGTTCCAGCATTTTTAATTCCTGTTTTTAAAAAATAATTGCTGCGGTATTTTTTCATCATAAATCGGAAATAATCCCGCCATAACAATTCAAATATCAACCAATAGGTAGAGTCATTGGCGGAAAACTTTGCTTCGTATTTTTTTAATTCATAATAAATCTCTCTTGGTGATAAACAACCTAAGGCCAACCATGGAGAAAATTTGGTTGAATAATCACTGCCTATCATTTCATTTCTTGTATTCTTATAGTTTGAGATAAGCCCGGTTTCAAAAAAATACGCACTTACTCTTTCGCATCCTTCACTTTCGCCTCCTTTAAATAATAATACAGCACGACCATCCTGAACGGGCAACTCTAAACCTAATTCTTTTAAATGTGGTAATTGAATGGGAGGAATAGCAGGTGATTTGATGTTCAGCGGCTTTTGAAATATTGGCCGGATAGACGATTCATGTTCAACCTGTCGTTTAAAATTGGTAAATACATCCGGTATGTCTTTTATAGAAAAAGGCAGGTCCTGTGCATGATAAAGTGTACTTGTACTAAAACTCTCGAAAGTACAATGCAACTTCCATACTTCTTTTTCTACACGATCTTCGGTTTGCTTTTCTTCATACGCTACTTCACGCTTTGAAAAAATCTTATTTACCTCAAATTGTTTCACTATTTTGCAAAGCTCCTTTTCCGGTTTTCCCATTACAAGGATCAATCCTGACCCAAGCTTTCTTAAATTTGAATCCAAATCTTTTAAGGATTCGAGTAAAAATTGCGCCCTGAAATTACCTGTTTTTTGAAAGCCGAATTCTGTTGTTTTAAAATGATCCTCATCCAAACAATAAACAGGAATAATCTCATCACTTTGTTCTATTGCATGAACAAGCGTTTCGTTATCATGCAAGCGTAAATCTGTTTTAAACCAAACAATGGAGCGTTTCATTATAAATCGTTTATATGTTTTAAGTAATAATCTGCTTGTTCCAATAATTCCGCTTTTACCTCCGGTTTCATTTTCCGCCAAACATGATACATCATACCAATACGCGGGTTAGTGGATAATTTGTTTTCATGCCGGTCATAAAAGTTCCAGTATAAACTATTAAACGGGCAGGCTTTTTCTCCGGTTTTTTTTGCCTTACTATAATAACACGTACTACAGTAATGACTCATCTTGTCAATATACGCAGCTGAGCTTACATAAGGTTTTGTGCCTACAATTCCGCCATCTGCAAACTGGCTCATGCCTCTGGTATTGGTAATCTCCACCCAATCTAATGCATCAATATAAATTCCTAAATACCATTTATCCACTTCATCCGGATGAACGCCTGCTAATAATGCAAAATTTCCGGTGATCATTAATCTTTGAATATGATGCGCATAAGCATAATTCAGCGACTGATCAATAGAATGCTTTAAACAATTCATTTTTGTGTTACCTGTCCAGTACCAACCAGGTAATTTATTTTGGTTGTCAAAATAATTTAGTGAGGCATATTCCGGCATTTTCATCCAATAAATCCCCCTCATGTATTCCCGCCATCCAATAATTTGACGTACAAATCCTTCTAATTGATTATACTCAATTTCATCCGGGCGCTTATTCCATTCTTCGATGGCTTTAGTTACAACTTCAAATGGTGAGATTAATTTACAGTTTAAAGAAAAAGATAAACGCGAATGGTATAAAGACCAATCCTGAGGCGTCATGGCATCCTGATAAGTGCCAAAAAGAGGCAGGCATTGTTGTAAGAAAAAATCCAATAACTCCAAGGATTGTTCCCGGTTTATTGGCCAGATAAAGTTTTCGGGCTTTATGTTACCAATGGTTTTAATATTGGTTTTATTTAATTCCATAATAATGTCATGTACATTATTATTAAATACTAATGGCGGCGTCGCATTATGTTTAACCGGTAACTTCTTTCGGTTATCATCATCGTAATTCCATTTGCCGGTTAACGGCTCAGAACCTGACATTAAAATATGATGTTTCTTACGCATATATCGGTAAAAACTTTCCATGAGATACATCTTTTTTCCTTCAAAAAAATCACTCAATTCATTGCGCGAGGTTAAAAAATGTTCTGTATCAAAAACGGTATATGTTACGTTAAGTGAATTCGCGTATGCTTTAAGTAATTCATCAACTCTGTATTCATCCGGTAATTGGTATTGAAAATGGGTATAAGCATGTTTTTGAATTAAATAATTGCAATTTTCAGGAAACGATTGTTTATTAGCCGGATCATTCAATTTTATATAAATAGCCTTATGGCCTTTACTTTTTATTAAATCACAAAACTGCTGCATTGCCGCAAAAAAGGCGGTTATTTTTTGAATGTGATGCCATACATAGTCTGTTTCAGATCTTACCTCCATGAATGCATAAGTTACAGTATCGTCTACATTTTTAAACCATGAATGATGTATGTTTAACTGATCCCCCAGTATTAAACGTAAAATTTTTGTATGCTTGGTTTTCTTTGTCATTTATTATTTAGTCTATACCGATTTTTTACTCCTGCATTTATCGCTACAGTATTTTACATCGTCCCAATTCTTTTCCCATTTTTTTCGCCACGAAAACGGCCTGTTACATGCTAAACAAATTTTAGATGGCAGGTTTTGCTTTTTAACACCTTTCATTATATAACAGCTTAAATTTTACAATGTCAATTAATTCAAAGCCCAAATACTTCCATTTAAAATGCCGGCAAAGCTTACCCATAATAAATAAGGAATTTGGATGTAAGAAGCCGTTTTATTGATTCGATAAAATGTAATGATCATAGTAAGGATTGATACCCAAATAAAGATAATTTCAATAAATGCGAAGCCTACTAAATGGAATTTAAAAAATAAAAAACTCCAGCAAAAGTTTAAAAACAACTGAATGCAAAAGATTACAATAGCTCTTGTTTTTAAAATAGGATTACGTGATTGAAGTATTACATAAAACGAAATCCCCATCAGGATATAAAGTACTGTCCATACCGGGCCAAATAAATAATTTGGCGGATTAAATACGGGTTTATGAAGCGTTAAATACCATCCGTTAACACCGGAGGCAGTAGCTATGCCGCCAATTGCGCCAACAAATAAGGTAAGCGCTATACAAAGGATAAGTTTAATTGTTTTGTTCATTTGGCTTTTGCTTTAAGGCTTTGATTTATTAATTAATTGGGAGCGTGGTTAACTATATCTTTTTTTAGAATACGATTCCCTTCTTCCTTTACGGTATCTTTTTTTCTAAAGCTCCAAACCATTTCACTCGCATATTTACGAGTACTTTCAATATCTACAATTGGTGAAGGATACTCTTTACCTATCTCACATTTGTATAAGTGTTGCTCAATTAAACTTAATTTCCAGGGCTCATGAATTAAGTTTGCCGGAATGTTTTTTAGTTCGGGCAGCCATTGTTTAATAAATGTACCCTCAGGATCATGTTCTTCTGAATTTTTTACTGGATTATAAATACGAATTGTATTAAGGCCTGTAACACCACTCTGCATTTGCAGTTGGGGATAGTGAATACCGGGTTCATAATCTAAAAACTGCCTTGCTAAAAAATGCAATTCACGCCAATCCTGCCATAAATTAAAAACAAAAAAAGAAACTACCATGGCCCGCATTCTAAAATTAAGATAACCCGTTTTAACCAGGCAGCGCATACAAGCGTCTATTATTGGCACACCTGTTTTTCCTTCTTGCCAGGCGTTTATAAAAAACTCATTTCTTGGTTTTATTAATCTATTGTAAGCCCGGTTTACATTTTCAAATTCCATGCGGCATTCGTCTTCAAATTTTTGCATAAAATGACAATGCCAGTGCAGCCTCGAAATAAAATTAGCAAGTGCTCTTTTATTTTCAGCTTTTGCGTAATGTTGTTTAGTGTATTTAAAAACCATACGCATACTGATGTTGCCATAAGCTAAATAGGGTGATAAACGGCTACAGCCTTTGCGGCTTAATGCCGGTTTTGAAATATGTTTGCTATAATTGACGTAGCGCTCTTTAATAAAACTATCCATGTAGCGCCATGCCCAATATTCTCCACCTTCCTGAAAATTTTTGTTACGGGTTGTAATTTCATTGGGCAATTCTTCACCTTTTAAAGAATCATAAATAGCGTCTTCCAGGTTTAAAATATTCCAATCGTTTTCATTCACAAATTTAGGCTTTTCTGTCATTTTCTTTTGCCAGCGATCTTCCCATAAATAATGAGACTTAAGCTTTCTTATAATACCATGCAACTGAAACTCCCGCCATTGAATTGCGTTTGTTTTACAAAATAATTGTATGTCCAGATCTCTGTCGTAAGTTATTTTGTTGCCAATTTCTTGATGTGAAAAAATTGTAGTAATAGAAAAATGTTTCAGCAGCTCTTCAAAAACAAAACGTACTTCGTTGTGAAAAATATAAATCTTAGCATTTAAATTAGAGAGTTTTGTTTGCATTTCCTGCAACGATTCGTAAATGAATCGCCGGTGCCTTGTATCACTGTCTGGATAAGACATGACAGAAGGTTCAAAAAAATAAACTAAAATAAGAGGTAGCTTTTGCTGTTGCGCATAATAAAGCGGTTCATGATCTGTAAATCGCAAATCACGCTTAAACCAAACAATATTAACCGCTGTTTTATTCACTATGGTTTATATTAACTTCAACTAACTCTTTATCGGGTTTTGCGTAGCTTAATCTTTCTAATCGTTGCGTTTTATGATAACTGTCTAAACCCGAACAAGTAATGGTGTTCGCTTTTTCAAGATCAAGAAAAGCGTCTTCGCATAAACAGTCTTTTGGAAAATAAAGATGATGAATCTGTCCGATGATTAAAATGGTGCCGTTAATAACAAGGTCTATTCGCTCTTTGAATTGTATACCCAATTGAACCTTACTTTCTTTAACATAGGGCGCTAAAAAACCATTTTTATACTCTTCGGTTAATCCAACAGCGGAAAATTCAGAGATTTCTTTGGGATATCTTGCTGATGTTTGATGCCCTTTTTTGTAAATAGTTTCATTCAGGTGATTCATCGTGTAATAGCCTGTTTCGAGAATATTAGACAAGGTATGCCTGTCACCGGAATCGGGCCTTACAATAAACGCTATCAACGGAGGGGAAGCGCCAATGTGAATAATGGAACTAAACACAGCTAAGTTAGTTTTATCCCGTTTATCTTTTGTACCGATCAAACAAACGCTTTTAAACCCTCCGGTAGAATTAACCAAATTGGTTCGGTTACGTTTTTCCATTGCCATTAAATCATCCAAGGAGATATGCGTTTCCATACTATTTTCAGTTTTTAATTGTGCTCATTCCGCCATCAACCGCTAAAACCTGTCCGGTTATCCAGGCAGATTCTTCTAATAATAAAAATGCAATGGCATTCGCAACATCAAGCGGATTGCCAACCCGGTGCAATGGATTTCGCTTTTGCATTTGTTCCATTTTTTCAGGTGTATTAATAAATTTATCTCCCAACGGTGTATTTACCAAGGAGGGTGCTATACAATTTACCCTAATGGCCGGTGCCAGTTCAGCAGCTAAAGCTTTTGAGAAACCTTCCAGAGCTCCTTTTGCCATTGCTATAGACGTATGAAATGGCAAACCGATAGTTGCCGCTACTGAACTTAAAAATACAATAGAGCCTTTTGGTGACTTTTTTATATTGGTTAAATACGTCTGCACAAAGGCAACGGCCCCTAAACTATTTATTTGTAAATCATTTATAAACTCAGCCTGTGTCAATCGTGCAAATGGTTTTAGATTGATAGTACCCGGAAAATAAACCAGCCCGTCCAATGATTCATTAATTTCCGGAAATGTCGAAAAATCATATTTTTCAACCCGGTAAAATTCATCATAAGGCGCGCTAATCTCTTTTGTGCTGATGCCAATTACCCTATGCCCTTTGTGCTTTAAAAGCTTTGTGGTTTCTTTCGCTATGGCACCGGAGGCTCCGGCTAATAAAAATGTTCTGCTCATTTTCTTTTGGATATTTTATTGTTTGAAATAACTCTTTGTAAATTACATTTAAACCTGTTTATGCTATTTATTCTTTTAGAAGCGTGCTTTGTATTACAATTCTCTACACGCTTTCTCCATAATTTATAACTGCTAAATCTCAAATTTGTTTTCATAAGCGCTTTTACACCCGCTTCGTTCAAACCAAATTGTACCTTAATAGCATCAAAGGTCGTTCTGTCCTCCCAAGCCATTTCTATAATGCGATCAACCTCTTCAGCAGTTAAAACAGCAGGAAACTTTTCAATAACTTCCATATAGGCCATTGGTGATGGCAAGCCACTGTAATAACAGAAGTTTAAATCTTCATTTTCCATGGTTTAAATAATTCTTCAGGTTTGCTAAAACGGTGTTAAGATCACTTTTTAAAAATTGAGCTATTTTTAATGTATGTAACATAATTCGTTAAAGTTACATATTTTTGTTTAATGATTTATCTATTTTGTTAAACAAATTTAAAATGCTTGATTTTTAAGTATTTAAGGATCAATAGTTTGATACTAATTCGATCTTGTCCTCGAGTGTGATATCCTCATTTTAAAGGATACGAATAATATTTCTTGAATCAGAAATAAGTTCGGCAATGTTAGTACGCATCATATACAGGTTCAGTAAAATGCAATAAAAACAAAAGCAATTAAATGGTGCGATAAATGATTTAGTGGTACATTAATTTATTTCATTTTACTGAACAAAAGGAATGTGAAAATAATTAAAACAACAATTCCTAAAATTCCAATGCCTATCATCCAACTTATACCGGAATAAGTTATGTAGCCATAACGGATTAGGCTATGCTTAATAACAACACACAAAGGTATTAATAGGGAGCTAAAAAAACAGAGAAATAAAGCGGCGGGCCATGCATTGTCTCCGGTAATTGGTTTAAAAATTCCCAGTTTAACAGGAATTTGTAGTAACAAAGCACCCGGTAATCCTACCAAAATAAATGAAACACTAATTAACACAGCGGCAATAATACATGAAGTAATCAATTCTTTTTGAAAAGGTTTAATATAGGCGTGCGCTTTTGAAAGGCCATAGTGTGTTTTAGACGCAACCTTATAAATCATTCCACTTTCGGGTTTTGCTTTTTTTAAAATGTAAATATTAACAACATTATATATCACAAAAGAAGCAACCAACAATAATACTATATTTTTAATTTTTGCAGCTGTTGTTTCCGGCCACAATTGATGGTCAGCTAAAAACATGGCCGTGTAGATTATAAATAAAATATTAACTAATAAAATGATGGTTAATTTCACGATATTTTTATTAAATTGTTTTGGTTTTTAAATATCGTAATATGGTTGCTTAGTACATAACTTTTATCTATAAAATTTAGCCGTTTACAATTGATAAATATAGCGGCATTCCAAAAGTGATGTTTAAAGGAAATGTTATGGCAAGGGCCATGGGAACATAAAGCCCTTCATTTGCTTTTGGAGCAGCCAATTTCATAGCGGCAGGTACGGCAATATAAGAAGCACTGGCGGCAAGCACTGCAAATATAAAACGACTGCTTGCATCATGAGTAACCAATACGCTTAAGAATGCCACTGCGCAGCCATTAACCAAAGGAACAATAATGGCGAATAATGCCGGAAACCAACCATTCGAAAAAAATGAACTCAGTTTACGCCCACTCGTTATTCCCATATCTAATAAAAATATAGCCAGGAAGCCTTTAAAAATATCATTGGTAAAGGGCTTTATACCTTCAGCTTGCTTTGCATTTGCTAACAATCCAATAATTAAGCTACCAAGAATAAGTAAAACGCTTCCGTTTGTAAATGAATGTTTTATGACAGACATTTTATCAACCTGTGTTTTTTCTTCTTTATTAAAAACAGACATAAGTATTAAACCGGCAATTATGGCAGGTGACTCCATTAACGCCATAATAGCAACCATGTGTCCGTGAAATTCCATTTTTTGAAATTCAAGGTAGGAAACCGCCGTAACAAACGTTACCGCGCTTACCGAACCATAAGCGGCGGCTACTGCGCCTGCATCATACACATTCATTTTTCTTTTTAGAATAAAAAATGTATACACCGGAATCAATAATGAGATCACAATTCCGAAAAGCATCGACCAAATGATTTCCGCTGAAAATGACTCATGGGATAATTCCTGTCCGCCTTTAAACCCAATAGAAAAAAGTAAATACAAGGAAATGAATTTTGATGAGTTTGCGGGAATTTCTAAATCGCTTTTTAACTTAACAGCGATAATTCCTAAAATAAAGAATAAAAATGCGGGATTGGTAATGTTTGATAGGAGTAGATCTAAATTCATATTTATTTTTTTAATTGGTTACAGTTTATCTTTCTTTTTCAAAGGTCAGGCGCATTCCTTTTTCACTTTCATTAAACTTTCCATGATCGTAAACTAAATGTCCGTTAACGAAAGTTTTAATGATCTTACTTTTAAATGCGCAGTTTTCAAATGGCGACCATCCACACTTATACAATAAATTTTGGGCGGTTGATGTCCATGGGTTATCTAAATCCACCAACACCAAATCAGCATAATAACCTTCTCTTATATAGCCGCGTTCTTTTATACGGTATATTTCAGCTACATTATGACTCGTTTTTTGTACGATATCTTCCAAGGATATTTTACCCTGCTTGTATAGCTCAAATAAAAGGGGAAGGGCGTGCTGAACCAATGGCCCTCCCGATTTGGCTGTATGATAATTTCCTGATTTTTCAGATAATATATGCGGCGCATGATCTGTGGCAATATTATCAAGTTTATTTTCTTTCAATGCTTCTAAAAGCCCAATCTTGTCTTGTTTGGTTTTAATAGAAGGGTTCCATTTTATGTTATTCCCCAAAATCAGGTAGTCTTCATCTGAAAACCATAAATGATGAATACACGCTTCACCGGTAATTCTTTTCTCGCGAATTGGCAAATCATTTCTAAAAAACTTGGTTTCCGCGTGTGTCGATACATGCAGAATATGTACTCGAGTATTAAACTGCCGGGCAATTTTTATTACTCTTTCCGTAGCGATAACACATGCCTTTTCGCTTCGTATTAAGGGGTGGCATCTTACAGGAATATCACCGCCATATAAATGCTCATAAAAATCAAAGGCGGATTTTATAATAGAATCATCTTCACAATGCAGTGCAACAAGTGAATTCGTTTTACTAAATAATTTTTCAAGAAATTCAGGATAGTTAGCCAATATACCTTCGTCATTGTCAAAGTATAAGCCATCATCACTCAATCCACAAACCGTTTCATTATCAATCTTAAGCGCTTCTTCCAAATTATATTTGTTTATTCCCATGAAGAAAGAATAGTTAGCTAAGGAATTCTTATTGGCTAATTGGTATTTGTCTTCGAGCAGATCAAGGGTTAAGGTATTAGGAATCGTATTCGGCATGTCCATAAAGGAGGTAATGCCTCCTGCAACAGCTGCCTTTGATTCAAAGTTTAAAGTAGCTTTGTGTGTTAAGCCGGGCTCTCTAAAATGCACCTGGTCATCAATCATTCCGGGTAGGAGATAGAGACCTTCCGCATTAACAACGTTCTTATTTTCCATCTGTATATTAATGGATTTTGCGATTTTTTCAACGCGGTGATTAACGATCAAAACATCCGATTGAAAAACAAAACCTTCATTAACGAGCATCGCACTTTTGATCAGAGTTTTTGTCATACTATTATTACGGATTACAATTATCACAAAAGGTTGGTTCCTCATGTCTTTTGCCGTGAGGATATTTTTTGTCTTCCGTATAGTTGCATTTAACGCATTGGTATTCGTGTAATAAAGTCGACCTCGTTGGGAAGCCGCAACTACTGCAGGGTAATCCCGGCTTAGCATTAATAACGCCAAATCCGGGGGTAAAACATTGCGGACAAAAAGAAGCAATTTTATCCGCTAATTTCTGCGCCGCTAATTTTATGACTCTCATCCTGCCGGGATTATACATCGCGCGCATATCGGTTTCAACGTATGCCGATCCATAGTTGCTTTTAAAGACTTGGAAAATATTTTTTAAAATAATTGGGTTTGTAATCCCTTTTACAATTTCGGAATTATCGCCGTATGCTTTCCGTAGAATTAATCCGTGGCTTGGAAACTTAGCCTGTTCAGCAAATGTCTTTAGTTCCTCTTCTGATTTAATTTCCTTGCCATTAAAGTTTGTCTTTATGCTGAGTTCCCTTACCACAATTTCTAAATTATTTTTGGCATCCATAAACATCAGTATTTCATCATCCGCATTAATAAATCCTAATGTTGGATGAGGCCCAAAAGAACCTTCGCTCGCCACCGCCATATCGCAATTACTGAGTTTCATTCCCATCAGGCATTTCTTACGGGCTGTCTCTAACACATCATCTAACCGCTCGACCTCACCCGTAAAAGTGCCTAAACTATCTGTGTCAATTGTTAGATCAATAATACATTCTACGCCTAAAGCTTCACTGAAAATTGGCGCAATTACTTCTTCCTTCTTATGCTTAGTAGCTACAAATAATTTTCTGCCCGCAAACAGTTCTTTTAATTTATCCTTGCTCATTAATTAGTTTAATCTCAATAGTTCCGTTAATTTTAAGACGCATATTCTTCTCGGCGGCATAATTAATCACTTGTTTAATGTCCGTATTGGTTTGCGCCAATTCTTTAATTCTGTTTTCATGAAATGAAGTGTCCCCACTTGTTCTTATGGTGATACCAAAAGATTCCGTAGAATGAAAGTTAATCTTGCTATTAACTAACGTGAACAAAATATTTCCGGCCTCTGACGGGTTAAACTCACCGTCAATCAATTGAAAGGTATGTTCCCGGCCTATCTTCACTATCCGACGTTTATTTCACTTTGAACCGATATATTATCTCCCAGTGCTTCAATGGTTTTACGGGAATCGTAAAGTTCTTTCTGTAGAGATTTAATACGGTTTTCCCGCATTTTAATATCTTCCTCATTATCGGCACTTTTAATTTTTTCTTCCTGAAATTTGATTTTCACTTCAATCATTTTAGTGATAATGGAGATGGCATCTTTGCCGGTAAAATGGCCTTGTATTAAATGTATTTTCATAAGTGTTATAGTTTAAGTGATTTTTATTGTGTTACTATTGACCCTGGCCGAGAGAGTAGGCAGCCATTCCGTTGAAGGCATATAAATTTTCAGTTTTGATAACATCTATATTATTTGTTACCGCTAAACTCATAAGGTTAACAATAGTGTTTTTTGTGATGTTAGAATCGCTACCGGGCTTGAAACGGCATCTCCAATGATCTGTGCAAAATGTTTCTTTAAAACCCTCGGGCCAAACTTTGATACCCCGGTTGGTAATCATTGTTAGTTTGATCTCCTCATTCTCCAGTTTCTTAATGGTCTTTGCCAATTCATCGGGGTTTAAGCCCGGCCAATGTACAAATATATCCACCCCCTGTAATTCTTTAAGTGCCGGTTCTTTGCGTCTATATTTTGGCAAGTGAAGCGCGGAGCTATTTACATAAGATACTTTCTTTAAAGTAGAAGGCTGTTTGCCAAGGTTAGCAATCACCGCATCCGCGAACTCAATTGTTCCAACTTTTTGTTTACTACTATTTTCTTTAAAAATATCGTAGGTATGAGTGCCGTCTTCAATTGTTTTTAGCCAGGCATTTTGTATTTTTTCCGCGGCTACTGTTTCGCCTATATGATTTAGCATCATAATAGCGCCTTGTAATAAGCCTGATGGATTTGCTAAATTTTGTCCTGCTCTGCGAGGTGCCGAACCATGTATGGCTTCAAACATCGCGCATTCTTCACCAATGTTAGCTGAGCCTGCAAGCCCTACTGAACCTGCAATTTGCGCTGCCACATCTGATAATACATCGCCGTATAAATTTAAGGTAACAATAACATCAAATACTTCCGGCGTATCTGCCATCTTCGCAGCGCCAATGTCAATAATCCAGTGTTCATTTTCTATTTCAGGATATTCTTTTGCGATCTCATCAAACACCCGATGAAAAAGACCATCGGTTTGTTTCATAATATTATCCTTTGTAAAACACGTTACTTTTTTCCTGCCATACTGTTTAGCGTATTCAAAAGCATAACGCACAATTTTTTCGCAACCCGGCCTGCTTATTATTTTTAAGCATTGCACAACCTCATCTGTTTGCTGATGTTCGATACCGGCATAAAGGTCTTCCTCGTTTTCCCTGATAATAACCATATCCATTTCGGGGTGTTTTGTTTTCACAAATGGATGTAAGCTCATACACGGTCTAACATTGGAATAGAGTCCGAGAAATTTTCTGGTTGTAACATTCAGGCTTTTATACCCTCCGCCCTGCGGGGTTGTAATTGGTGCCTTAAGAAATACTTTGTTTTTCCGGATAATATCCCAGGATTCTTTTGCTATTCCCGAAGTATTGCCGGCAAGATAAACTTTCTCGCCAACTTCAATTTCATCAATTTCAATTTTTGCGCCGGCCGCTAAAAGTATTTTTAAGGTGGCATCCATTATTTCAGGTCCAATGCCATCTCCTTTTGCTATAGTTATTCGTGTCATAGTTTATTAAATATTTGGGTTTAAAGAATTAGTTTTATTAGCTCTTGCTATTTCGCCGGAGTTTTTATATTTTGGACTTAAGGTCCACACATAGTAGCCAGCAATACCGGCTAATATGCCTATTAACATGGTCGTTAAAATTTCCGTAGGCGTTTTATAAACTCTGTCATCTACACCATTAGAGGGATAAAATGTTCCTGCCAGAATAAGTAAACCTATTACTGCTAAGGGTCTGTAATCCGTTTCTTCTTTTTTCATATTAGGCTTGTTTAAAGGTTAATTTTTGTTTTACTGTTTTTGGCAGTTGATTTATTGCTTTTATTATTTTAACGCAAATACTTACAGGCGCAAAAACAAGGTAAAAAAGATAAATAAGCAGAGATTCACCATAAGCCAGTAAACTGATTACAACAATTGGTGACAGAACCACTTCAAGGGTTAGGTTAAGTAATTTAAAATGGTTAACCAAGAAGAGAATAGCTGCTAGTAAACATCCAATGATAAGAGGCATTAATTTTTCGGCTGTTGTGAGGGTTGTTTTATTTTTCATGCCACAAATTTCATTATCAAAATCCATTTATTTTTATTTATATTTGTTATATTATATATAAATATTATTTATGCATTATACATTACATCAATTACAGGTTTTCGCTAAAGTCGTTCATAAAAAAAGTATTACAAAGGCAGCGGAAGAGCTTCACATGACACAACCCGCCGTTTCTATTCAGTTGAAAAACCTGCAGGATCAATTTGATATTCCTTTAACGGAAATTGTAGGCAGGCAGCTTTATGTAACAGACTTTGGGTTAGAGATTTTTGGAATGGCTGAACGGATTATTAACGAAGTATATGCTATTAACTATAAGACCCATGCTTATAAAGGACATTTATCAGGGCGACTTAAAATTTCAATTGTATCTACAGGCAAATATATAATGCCTTACTTTCTCGCTAACTTTTTAAACAAGCATTCCAATGTTGAGTTACTATTAGATGTTACCAATAAAAGTAAAGTTATGAATAGCCTTGAAAATAATGAGGTAGATTTTGCTTTGGTATCGGTATTGCCGGAAAAGCTGCCCGTAGAAAAAGTAGATTTGATGCCTAATAAACTTTACGTGGTCGGCAATATGGATAAAATATTTAAAAAAGGTATTTATGATAAAAAAATATTTGAGGAGCTTCCGTTTATTTTTAGGGAGCCGGGCTCAGGCACACGCGTGGTAATGGAAAAATTTATAGCAAAAAATAAATTACCCATTCATAAAAAAATGGAACTTACGTCAAACGAAGCGGTAAAGCAGGCAGTAATAGCCGGCCTGGGCTATTCCATAATGCCATTAATCGGGCTCAAAAATGAACTCTTAAATAAAGATCTTCAGATTGTTAATGTAAAAGATTTTCCGATTAAGTCGACCTGGCATTTAATATGGCCTAAACACAAAAAATTTTCGCCGGTAGCCGAAGCGTATTTAAAATATATTAAAGCTGATAAAGAAAAAATTATTAAAGATACGTTTGAGTGGTTTGACAAATATTAAATATTTTAGTAATTGATTACTGTTTTTATTAATGTAAGTGGATTTCACACACATTTGTTTTTGCAAATGTCTAATAAACATAGTACCATTGTCAGTAATTATTGCAGCAGAAAACCTGTAAACCCTAACTAAAATTTTGCCGTTCTTGAATTATTCTTTAATAAAATGCTTTACAATAATCGAATTTTCAAATCGTAACTTAATAAGATACATTCCGGGGATTAATTGACTAATGTTTATTTTGTCGCAATTAGTTCTACTTTCTTCTACTTTACCGTACATCCCCATAACCGTTACTTCATCCATTAAACTTTCAAAGTTTAAAATATCCTTAACCGGATTGGGGTACATATTTATTTCCTTTATCGTATGGTCCTCTAATCCGGTAGATATGCATGATATGCTGCTTGCAGTTGGTGTTACCGAAAAAGTTCCGTTAATAACAAACCAGTTCTCCCAAGCACCTCCGCTTACATTCGCATTTTGCCAGTTATTAAGATCAAAGCTTCCGTTGCCTGCTGAAGTGCCTTTTACAGCGTATACTTTTAGAGCCTGCGACGACCTGTTCCATGTTAATGATTGATTGGATAAACAGTTTTCGGGCGTATTAGGTAGTACGCAATTCGGTTGAATAAAATACGCGTTATCATCCTGTGTAGGAAAACCGCCAAAAACTTTTGCTATGCCATTGTTATCTATACAAACGGCGGTATATTCGTCACACGCAATACCAAAAAATGCTTTTGCGCTGTCCTGAAGTAACCGTGCTAAAAAACTACTATGCCGACCCCTTCTATCAGGATTATCATAATGCGTATCGGTAATAACACGGTTTAAAAATTTATGGTGCAAAAAATCATTGCTTCCGATTGTAACTTGTGTATTGTAAGGATTGGCCATAGCAACGGCCGATGTTATTGAACCAACAGCTGCACTGTAATAGCATTGGCCCTGAACAGCCATACCGGCGCTGGTTCCGCCGATAGGAACTTTTTTTATATTAATTAAATAATTGAGCGCGCTATCAACAGCTGTATTCTTCCAATAGCTGAGATAGTCAAACTGATTACCGCCGGCAATAAAAACAGCTTCTGCCTCTCTTAACCTCCGTCGAACATAGGGATGATTGGCCGCGCTAATACTTGGTATTACAATTGTTTCAACCGAATTAACAGTAATTCCTAACGTAGTATATATATACGCATTATAACCACTCGTGCCGGAAACCCTTATTACTACAATGTCGCCGCCGCCGCTTCCATTTAAAAACCATTTCATTGCGTTATCATCTTCGGTGGCACCACCCATTAAACATATCCGATAGTCCGTAGGGGTGCTTACGTTATTAGTATCTCCGATGTAATAGCTTGTGTATTGGGATTGAGATGTTGCGAGGTAGCAAAATATGGCTAATATAAATGCAAGATAAAACTTCATACGCTAAGTTATACAATTTTTTTTATTTTACTTTTCAATTTAAAAGACTTAGTAAAAAACAGAAGAAAATTTTAAGCAGGCCGTTTTTAACCGGCCTGCTTAAAATTATATTCTTATGTACTCACTATAGCCATAGATATATTTAAAATTTATATCCAAATCCAATTTGTAAAGCTTCCTTCCACCCTATTCCTATTCTAAAAATAAGCGGAGAGTTTTCAGCTTCGAATCTGTAACCAATGAATGGGCGGTATAAACTACCGATATAAACTATTGTTTGTCCTTTGAGCCCTTTATCAAAATGCATTACAAATTCAGAACTATGTTCAAAATGATGTTTTTTACTTCCGAATATATATGAGAAGCCAACAGCGCCCTGAGTACCGTTGTTATAATGTACAAGATTAGAATTCCAAATACCTAACCTTATTAATGCCCTGATAGTATGTTTTTGCGACTTTTTTAATATATCAGGTAATTCATACCCAATGGAAAAAGTATTATATACGGCAATGGTGCCAAAATGCATATTAATGTTTCCTTTATCTGATGAAGTATTCAGCTGCGCTACTAAATTACTTTTATAAAAAAACAGGGCGAAAATCACAAAAAATATTTTAGTAATAGTATTCATCATTTTCCCGTTATGGCCTTCCCTATTTTTTCATACTCGCGTTTAACATGTTTGGGAAGATTTCTGGCACCGACTGAACCCCTCATATCAAATCCATCGGGCCAAAAATAACCTATAATCCCGACAATAGAAGTATCCGAATTAGCAAATTTATAATAATTTCGGGCTATATAATCTAAATCGGTTTTCCCGATACCTGAGCTACCATGAAGTTTTTTTATCCAGTGAGCATCCATCACCAGGAAAATTTTTTGATGGCTCAGCATTTTTGATTTCATGGTTTGAAATTCCGAGGCATATTCTGTCGATTGAGTAGATTTTTTTAAAAAATAATGATCAAACCCTACATAGTCTACCGATGTGGGGGCGTAAAAATCATTCATAGCCGAATATGCCTCTATTAGCATAATGGGCACTTGGGGAATAGTGGATTTGACATAATCGCAAGCCATTTTAAATTCAACCTCTGTTATTCCATTCCATGCAGGTTCTTCACCAATATAAAAAGAGTGTATTTTAAAATAGTTTACGGTTAGATTATTTTCAGCTGCAAATTCATCCCATCTTTGTTTATAATCTGTTTTCAACCCATAAATTACACCACTTTTATTCCCACCTTTTTCTTTTTGCTCAAAAAATACCTGACTTAAATGTAAGATGGGCTTTACAGAAAAGCTATTCATGTATTCTATTCTATCAACTATATTGTCAGAAGGCTTAATAACAAGAATGTCGGCAACGTTAGAAAACGAGTGTACTTCATCAGTATAATTGGTTTTAGAAGAGTGGTCGCCGGGTTCGTCCCAGCCAACATCAACCAATGTAAAGCCAAAATATTTAAGATTTTTATTTATTTTTTCAGGCAGAGGTTCAGTGATCTCAGATTTTTTACATCCAATTATTGAAAAAATGAAAATTAAAAATAAGATTGTTACTGTCTTCATGATGCAAATCTATAACTATTATAATCAATTCGTAGTTTGATCAGTGGCAAAAAATTTATCATTGACAAATAATCATGAGTCAAAGTTTATTGCCGAATTGCAAACTCAACAAAGACTATGGCTTTTTATTCAACTTCTAAATAATAGTTAATGCTATCCTATTTTATAATTTAAACTGCCGTTTAAATAAATAATATTAAGAACCATTTTTATAAATTTAAGTTTGTATTCTGCCAACTTTAATTCGGTTTCCAGTAATTTATTTTCGCGGGTATTAATCATGAATACAGAACTTTCTCCATTTTCAAATTTTAATTTTTCTGCTTCCAGTAATAACTTGCTATAACTTACAGATCGTTCTGCGTTTAAGAGCTGTTGCGCTAAAATAGAAACTGTTTTTTGTAAGGCATTTATCTTAAAATTTAATTCATTGGTTTTATTTAATAGTTCTAAACTATTATTTTCAGAAATAACCTTTGCCATTTTATACTCGTTAATTGGATTTCTCAATAACAACGGAAATGACATGTTTAAGCCCCATTTATAATTATTATTGGAAAGAACAGGATTAATAGCCGAACCACTGTTAGAAATAAAATTATATTTTACGTTAAGAATGGGTTTAATCATTTCTTTTTTAAATCTAACTTCTGTGTCCAAAACTTTTTGGTAAGCACTGTATTTAGAAAGAATGGGATTTTGGGAATTTGCTAAATTCAAATTTTCGGTTAGCACGGTTTTAGCTTTGTTATAGTATATCTCCAGACTATCAATTGCCCGGTAATTATTTACTAATGCTGATGGGGCGTTGTTCTGCCAAATAAGCCCCGAAAGATCATTCGTATTTTTTTGATTGTCCATCAAAGCGTTTTGTAAATCTAATAAACGTGTTTGATAAAATATAGCCGCTTCAACCGTATCAATGGTTGCTCTCTCTCCATTATTTGCCAAGGCTTCAATACCTTCCAATCTTTTCCTTGCCGCACCCATAAAATAATTATTAAGTGCTATTTGGTTCGCACTGAATAACCATTCAAAATAACGTTGCGACGATTCAAATAAAAAAGTATTGAGTTGTATTTTTTGTTCGGCAGTATAGTAATGGATGTATGCCTTAGATTTTAAAACCTCAGCCCTTCGTTTATCGATCAACAATCCTTGTAAAACACCTATTTCCACGCCTAAATATGGCAAGCCCTGTGATGGAGTATAGAGTTCGGGATTTACATTGGATCCTACGCCATAGTCATATCCAAACTTCAGATATTGATTCGTAAATATGGGTTGTTTTATTTCGGTGTTTAAAGTTGTAAAATAATTTGCGCCGTTAAATTGTTTTTGATTGTAGGTACCACTTATTAGAGGATCGTAATTACCTCTCGAAGCCCTTAACTGTAGCTCCGCATATTTTTTTTCGTTAGCCGCGCGTTTAACTAAAGGGTTATTCTTTAATATTCCGTCTATAAAATCATTGTATGAAGGCAACAAAGCAGTTTGCCCAAAACATATTATTGAGCTTAAAAATATAGTAGATAACAATAGCTTTTTCATACTATTTTTTATTTTCATTCTTTTTAGAAACATCTGTAACATAAAACTCCGGCGGAAATCCATTTATTGTGCGCCATAATTCATAAAATAACGGTACATTTTTCAGCAGTGCAAATCCCTTAACACCCCCGCCAATTTGTATAGCGTCCGGCCACTTATCACCGGTGTTTTTTGCCAGTATTCTAAATTTTCCATTTTCAGAGAGCACTTTATCGTAAGCAACAATTTCCGCCGTGTAGGTGCCATAGCTTATTCCGGGCCAACCCGAAAAAACAAATGCAGGCCAACCGTCAAACTGTAATTGTACTTTTTGTCCTTTTTTAATAAGTGGCAAATCAATAGGGTTAATATATAATTCAACCGCTTGCTCATCTTGGTTTGGCACAATATTGCATAAAGCCGCGCCTTCCTTAATAATTTCGCCAATGCCCTGAACAGTTGTTTTGGTAATGTATCCGTCCTGCGGCGCCAATACATAATAAAAACCTTGACGCATAGTATAGTTTGCCAGTTGGTTCTGAAGTTTTGTTAATGATCCCTCGCCTTCATATAAAAGAGAAAGGGCAGAGAATTTATCAGATTCCGTTTTCATTAACTTCTCTTGGTAATCCTGCTGAATGGAGTTTAGTTCTATTTCCGAATTTAGTAATTCATTTTTAGTGGAAATAAATTTGTTGTCTGCTGATGTTTTTTTTGCCAATGCATCCTGCAATTTAACCCTTCTGTTTTCAAGCTCTGTTTTAGAAATCACCCCTTTACTTAATAATTCTTCGTAACGCTTCAATTGCTCTTCAGCCACCTTAAAATTATTGGTTGATGTGATGGCTTCCATACTATCTGTTGCTATTTTTAATTTAGCCTGAATGATTTTATTACGACCCTGTTCCATCTTTAAAAGCAGGGATTTATTTAAAGCGTCAATTTGAGAATCAACAGCACTGATTTTAGCTTCATAAGATTTTATGGTTGTTTCTTTGGCTTTAATGATAGACTCCGAACGATCGATTAATTGAGGATCTACATACTCATCTTTAATTTCTGATATAAAAGCGATCGTATCATTTTTTTTTACCGGATCACCTTCCCGAATGTACCATTTTTCAATCCTTCCCGGAATTCTGGAAGTAATGGTTTGTGGTCTGTTTTCAGGGTTTAAAGTGCTTACTTTACCGTTTGATGAAATGCTTTGTGTCCAGGGCATTAAAAGCGCTATAAACCCCGTGATAAAAAGCGCTGCTAAAGAATATTTTATAGCTTTAGAATAGGGTTTTACATAAATAATCGCTAAACTTTTCAGACCGGTATTCTCAAAATCTAAAGAAGAAAATTCTTTATCCTCACCAAAAACGTTTTCTATCTTGTAAAGAGCGGTAATAATATCGTAACATGTATTAAGGCTGCCTACAAGCTTTTCAACAGCATTGATCACTAAAAAAATAATGATTTCTGAAGCGATAAATTGCCCTACATTTAAAGCGCCGCTTTGCACTAAATAGGCGCCAAAAAACAAAAGCAACCCTATAAAACTTACTTTAAACAGTATAATGCCCTTAAATTGTTTCTCTAAGATGCTATAATGTTTTGTTCTTTGAATAAAATAATTTTGCAAGGTTAGTTCTGTTCCGGCATTTAAACCGATGTTTTGTTTTTCAAGGGCATTCTCTTGGAACCATTCAATCAAATTATATTTTTCATTGGATGCCAGAATATTTGTTTCAATTCCTTTTTTACCATAATATCGGATAATAAAATAAAAAGCCGCGCCTAACAAAATGGTAAAAATGAGAAACCAGGAACTGTATATTGGTAATAGCAGCAAACCAAAAACAATACTTATAACAGAGAAAGAAAAATCTAATAAAATTTTACTGATACCTTTTTGCAACGTTACCACTTCAAAAAACTTATTAAGTTTCGTGAAGGATGCAGTTGACGATTCGTTTCT
The DNA here is from genome assembly GCA_025362395.1 of Bacteroidota bacterium. Lineage (GTDB taxonomy): Bacteria > Bacteroidota > Bacteroidia > B-17B0 > Aurantibacillaceae > UBA4416. The sequence continues at coordinate 97,542 of JANYGK010000053.1, read as the reverse complement.
TTCCAAAAAAAAATTAATTTTCATCGCCAAGTCACCGAAAATCTTTTGGTGCAATGTTTCATTAATTCGCATTTGCCATAGCTGAAAAAAGCCAATAAATGCCGTTACACAAATTGTGATGCTGCTTAGCAAAATAAGAGAAGCGGAGAAGCTTCCCGCCATAATGTAAGTAACTATACCTTGAATACCCAAAGGTATGGCAAGGTACATCAGACCTTCCAAAATGGCTAAAACATAAATTTTAGCAACTATAGATTTTTCTTTCAATAACCACTTAAAAAGTAATTGAGGCTTATTCATAATAATATTTTCACAAATGTAGTAATATTTTAATAAATAATAGTAATACTATTATTTATTACATAAATTTAATATTTATTATATTTGTACTATTATTAAAAAAACAACCTATGCTGCCGGAAGTACGTATTAAAATGAATGATAAGTTGTTTTTAAGGAATCCCGAAGAATCAGCTTTAGGAAAAAGGATTGTTAAACATGGACTGGCTTTAATTAACAAGCTGGGCTTTGAAGATTTTACTTTTAAAAAATTGGCTACTGAAGTTAACACTACCGAGGCAAGCATCTACCGTTATTTTGAAAATAAACATAAGTTGCTTGTCTACCTAATAACTTGGTATTGGAGCTTTTTGGAATATAAGGTGGTATTCAGCATTAACAATATGACAAATTCTGAAACCAAGCTAAAAACCATTATTAAAATAATTACTGAAGAACCTATGAATGAATCTGTTAAAACGGATTTTATTTCTGAGTTTGAAAGCTACAAATTGGTTATTTGGGAAGGATCTAAGTCCTACCTTACCCGAAATGTTAGTAAAGATAATAAAGACCGTTTATTTAAACCTTATAAAGATTTGTGCGAACGTTTTTCATCCATCATAAAAGAATACAATCCGAAATACAAATTTCCGCATTCCCTGGCAAGTACTATTTTAGAGATGGCGCATTCTCAGAAATTTTTTAAACAGAACTTACCCGCTTTAACGGATTTCCCTAAAGAGGAAGATGATAAAAAAATTATTTTGTTTTTGGAGTCTTTATTATTTAGCTCAAGCGCCAAGTAATAATTTATTTTTGGCAATAAATTCATTAAATGAAACAGGCGCCTTACCGGTGATCTTTTTAATCCAATTGGTAATAATGGGCTCCTGTTGAAACCTTGGGAGGTAGTGAAGCATGATCATTACTAAAATGAGCATTGCAGGAATCTTTTCTTTTCTCTTAACAAAAAAGAAACGTAAAAGATTGGGTGATTTATAAGTGATATTTTTACCAAGACCGGCACTTAGTTTTAATGCCATTTCGCTGAAACTAAGTTTTTCATTATTTGTTAACTCGTAAGCTTTGTTTAAATGCGCTTCCGTATTTAATAAAACCGTAGCTGCAACAGCGCCTACATCAGCTACATCCACTAGTGTAAATTTTGCATTTCCTGCGGGAAGATAAATCCGGTGTTTGTTTATCAGATCATTATTTAATGACCCGATAAAATTTTGCATAAAATAAGCAGGCCGTAAAAAGGTGTAAGGAATTTTGCTGTCAATGATCAATTTTTCAATCTTATGATGAGGGATTATTTTACTTTTTTCAACACCCTGAACAGATAAAAAAACAAGGTGTTTAATTCCATTAGCTTTTGCAGCATTAATTAATGGCTCAAAATACTTGTGTACATCCGAAATTTGAGGCGGTCGCAGTAAAAATAATATATCAATATGTATCAATGCCGGCTTAAAAGTGTTAACATTCATAAAGTCGAATTCTACAAATTTAACAATGGAAGAAATCGGCTTTTTTTCATTTGGATTTTTTACACCTGCAAGTATGTCAAAAGTTGGATTTAAAATAGCTAGGTATTTAATTATTTCTGCTCCTACATTACCCGTAGCCCCGGTTATTAGAATTTTTTCCACTTAGTTATGTTTTAATTTCATTTATTAGTTCAAAGATCTTAAATTAAATCCGGTGTTCTGATAAAATTGTAAGTAATAACTTATAACTTACTTTGGGAAACACATTTTGTATACAATATGTTTGCATGGAGCTTGTTATGATATAAAATCGTAAAAATATTTTACTACTTTGTCCAATTCTGAAAATACAATCGTTATTAGGGTATAGTTCAATTATTTAAAAACAATCAAAAAAAAGAAAAGATGTCTACAAAAACAATGACAACCCAAGAGGTAGCAAACAGATTAGTTGAACTTTGTCGCAAAGGACAAGTGTTAGAATCACAGCAGGAACTTTTTGCCGATGACGTAACAAGCCATGAGCCAATACATTCTCCTACACCTGTTGCTATTGGTAAAGAAGCTGTATTGGCAAAAGGAAAACACTTTGCATCCTTAATTGAAGAACGCCACAGCGGCTCGTTTGAAGACCCAATTATTGCCGGTAATTATTTTAGTTTTGTATGCAAATTAGATGCGACTCTTAAAGGAATGGGAAGAGTAGTTTGGGATGAAATGTGTGTGTTTGGAGTTAAGGACGGTAAAATAATTTCAGAACAATTCTTCTATTAATCGCTTACCCAAACTTTAAAAAAAGTGAAGAATTCTTATTTTTAATTAGAAGGAATGAGGTTATTGAAGAACGACAACCATTATCAATAAAATTACACCCCATGCATTTTATTTGCAAAACAACTAAAGGCATCTAATGGTTTGAAATGTATCACTTAAGTTCGATTCTGTTTCAATATTCTTAAATTAGTTCGTGGATATTTTGTCAGTAAAAGTCCCTAAAAACCTTAACGCATGTTGAGGCTTTTTTATTGACTTCTGTTCAAAAATTATAAAATAAAAATGGTTCTGCCGCATTACCTTTGGGGAATGGTCTACTCGCATCAGGGAAAATTATCGCTAATCCCACAATGTAAAAAAATGTGAAGTCTTTATTAACAAGGGTTTTGGTGCGGGCATGCTTTTAGTAATAGGATAGATGTTTAACATCAAAATTTTACATCATGAAAACATTTTTAACTTTCGCTCTTATCTTAAGCGTTCATATAAGTTTTATTTCAGCACATACAGCGTTTAATGGGCCTGAAAAACCTGCTCCCATAAAAAATAGTTGGGTTAAATCAGAAAAAGGAATATGGCTCGGCAATTATAATACCCGGTATAAGATTGACAAGAAAAATAACGCTGTTAAATTTTCAGTTAATGGAACAAGATGGAGAAAAGCTTCTGATGCTGTATGGCAAGATCAACAAGGAAGATGGTTCTGTATTTATGAAGGCAAACTGATGTACAATAGCGACGGTAAAAACTGGACGGAAGTTCCTGATAACAAATGGCAGGATTTAACCGGAAAGTGGTATCGTTTTGATAGTGCTACACATGAACTTGAAGAGCCCGCATTATAGGATTATAAAAGCTTTAAATGTTTTTGTTGCCGGTTAATTCGAATTACCTCAGCTAATGATTTAATAGCACGGTCATGTTTTTTGACGAAAGGATTGTCGAGATCCCAAACATACCCTGCCAATACAGAACATATTTGTTTTTTAAAATCTTGGTTAATCTCTTTAGCAAAAAATATGTCGTGCAATGTACCGTCATACCAACCCATTACATAAGTTCTAAATACGTCAACGCCTTTCATGGTTGGTTCTACAAATTCCTTTTTCCAATCTACTGTTTCACCGTTCAATTGTTTAATAACTAAGTTAGCGGCCCTTTGGCTTGATGCTGTTGCCAAGGTAACGCCGCTTGAAAACATGGGGTCCAAAAATTCGGTTACATTACCCGTCAGCACAAAACCATCCCCAAAAAATTGTTCTGTTGTTACGCTCCACCCTTCCAAAATTTTAGGCTCGAACATAAATTTTTCATTCCCGAAACGCTCTTTTAAATGAGGCTCCGAATTAATTAAAAACCGTAAGTGTTCTTCGTGCGTCTTACCGGCATGCTCTGCAAAAAATTCAGGACTTCCTACAAACCCAACGGATGATATACCTGTAGAAAAAGGAATGACCCAAATCCATGTTTTAGGCTGATGAACCACTACCATAATACGGTTGGGCTCTTCGTATTTTAAACGGTTAGGATCGTTAATGTGTGCAAACATTGACTTACGCGGCGGCAGGTTACTTGGCTTATCAAGGTTAAACAAACGAGGTATGACTCTTCCGTAGCCGCTGCTGTCTACAATAAAACGTGCTTTTATATAAGAGGTATTTCCTGTTTTATCTACAACCGTAGTAGTTGAATTTGTACCGTCAAATTTTATATCGGTAACCGTCGTTTCAAAATCAATTACAACGCCTTTTCTCTGAACTTCCTCCGCTAATGTATTATCAAAATCTCCTCTAGGTACTTGCCAAGTCCATTTGTAGCCGTCTGTAAATTGTTCTTCAAAATTAAAATCACAACATTCATTTCCTCTTACGAACTTAGCACCAAATTTTTGTTGGAACCCTTTTGCTTTAACAGCCTCTAATAAATCGGCCTCTTCTAAAGCTTCCATACAACGCGGTAAAAGACTTTCGCCTATAACAAAACGCGGAAATTGTTCTTTCTCCACCACATGTACTTTTAAGCCTGATTTATGAATGATACTTGCAGCAACTGTTCCTGCGGGGCCTGCTCCTATTACAAGAACATCAACATTTTTGGTTTGCATATTCAATAACATTTAGAATTAGTAAATTTACAGCGTTTTTTTCAGCTTACAATAATTTTAAGGTATTTAGCATATAAACAGTTCAACCATAACATTGTTTACTACTTTAAAGTATAAATTTTACCGGGAAGAGATGTAATAATATTTGAAAACTCCATTTGCAGTAAGCAAGAGGATGTTTTACTGATGGGGAAATTTGTTGCATAACAAATCTCATCAATATGCAGCTGATCTTTCTTTGTCAATGCCTCTACTATTTTTTGTTCTTCGGGTGTCAGGTTTATTAGTAAAGGAATTTGCTTTGAAGCTTTTTTAGGTTTTGCCTCTTCATTCCAATTCATAATATAAAACAGGTCGGCCACACTTTCTATTAAACTTGCCTTATTGGTTTTAATTAATCCGTTACAACCCTCGCTTAACGCGTCTCCTACCTTACCCGGAAACGCAAACACATCTTTATTATAAGCGTTTGCAATGGTTGCGGTAATAAGGCTGCCACCACCTCTTTTTGATTCAATCACCACTAAAGCATCACATAAGCCCGCCACAATGCGGTTACGTTTAGGAAAATTTTCACGATCAGGGTTCGTTCCGCTTATGCATTCTGTAAGCAATCCTCCTTGTTTGATCATTCGCTCTGCATATTGCGTGTGCGCTGAAGGATATACCCTGTCTAAACCATGCGCTAATACGCCTACTGTATTTAATCCTGCTTCCAGTGAAGATTTATGTGCGGTAATATCAATACCGTAAGCCAGGCCGCTTACAATTAAACAGCCGGAGCCTTTCAGGTCTTCTATTAATTTTTCGGCAATATCTTTCCCATATAAAGAGGGTGTTCTGGTTCCCACAACCGAAACAATTTTTGCCGTATTTAAATCCGAGTTGCCTTTATAATAAAGCATAATAGGGCTATCATAGCAATTTTTTAATCGCTGAGGATATTTTTTATCCGTAAAAAACAGGGGCTCAATATGGTTATCTTTAATAAACTGCACTTCCTGTTCTGCTCTTTCAATAAGTTGTTTGCTGTATACAATTGATTTGGCTTTAATGGAACCTATACCCGGAATTTTTTCGAATTGCGAACTTTTAGTTTTAAAAACCTGCTCTGCACTTCCACAATAGGCTATTAAATTTTTAGCCAATACATCGCCTATATTATCCAATAAAGTTAAGGCTATTTGATATGTTAATTCGCCGGTGTGCATTTGCAGATTAATTGTAAATTATTACATTGTGTTCACAAAATTAACCGGATAATGATAAAAACCATTAAATATATTTTAACAGTCCTCTTTTTCTATTCCTGCCTGCTACACGGGCAAAACACGGGCGTGGTAAAAGGTATTGTGAAAGATAAATTAACGAATGAAAACTTACCCGGAGCCACATTAATACTCGATAAAATTACCGGAACAAGCACGGATGTAAACGGAGAATTTACATTGAAAACAGCGGAAGGAACATACACATTAGTATGTGATATGATGGGTTACACAAAGTTTTCGCAACTCATAACCATAAAAGCAAATGATACCGTTATTGTAACCATTTTGATAAATGCCGACGTATCCGGAAATCAACTGTTGGATGAGGTAGTAGTGTCTGCCGGAAAATTTGAACAAAAGCTTTCGGATATTACGGTAAGTATGGAAGTGATTAAACCGGAACTTATAGAAAATAAAAATACAACCTCGCTTGATATAATTATGAACCAGGTACCGGGTGTAACCGTTGCCGACGGGCAAGCCAGCATTAGGGGAGGAAGCGGTTTCAGCTACGGCGCAGGCAGCAGGGTATTATTATTGGTAGATGAAATGCCGATGTTAAGTGCGGATGCCAATGACATTAAATGGAATTATTTACCGCTTGAAAACTTGGAACAGGTAGAGGTTATTAAAGGCGCGGCCTCTGCTTTATTTGGTTCATCAGCACTGAACGGCGCTATAAACCTGCGTACGGCTTATGCAAAAGACAAGCCCGTTACAAAAGTAACTGTGTTTTACGGAAGCTATGATGCTCCGCAAAGAAACTCTTTAAAATGGTGGAGGGGCACTTCTCAAACACAAAAGGGAGTAAACTTTTCGCATGCCGAAAAAATAAATAACTGGGACCTCGTAATTGGCGGGCACATGTATGATGATGATGGCTACCGGTATCTTGAAACAGAAAAACGACAGAGGATAAATGCGAACATCCGTTATAATTTTAAAGGCAAACTGCGTGGTTTGGCGCTTGGTGTTAATACCAATATGATGGAAACTGAGGGCGGCCTTTTCTTCCTATGGCAAAATGCTGATTCTGCTTATATTCCTCAAGGCCATGACATTCAAAAATATGATAACAAGCGTTTTAATATTGATCCTTACATTAATTACTTGTTTCGCAAAGGCGGTAAGATAAGCTTAAGGACACGCTATTTTTTAACGGATAATAAAAACAACAAAGGCCAGGGAGCACGCGCCGAGCTTTATTATTCAGAACTACAATATCAAAAACGTTTCAATAATAATTTAAACTTTACAGCCGGAGCCGTTGTTATGGAGCAACAGGTACTGGGCGATTCTTTATACGGAAAACATACCGGGATAAACTACGCGGGCTATTTGCAGCTCGATAAAAAATTCGGCAAACTTACCACATCGTTAGGCCTCAGGGGCGAATACTATAAGGTGGATACAGCCTATACAAGAGGTTATATAAGCCCTAAAATCAATAAACTTCCCTTCCAACCGGTACTTAGGGCGGGCTTAAATTATCATTTATTTAATTTTACTTTTTTAAGGGCTTCTTTCGGGCAGGGATACCGTTTCCCGAGCATCGCCGAAAAATATATCAGCACAAGTGTAAGCGCCTTAAAAGTATATCCTAATTATAATTTACAGCCCGAACGCGGCTGGAGCGCTGAAATAGGTATTAAACAAGGGTTTACGATAGGCGGCTTTAAAGGCTTTTTGGATGTAGCCGGCTTTTGGACAGAATACCAAAACATGGTGGAATTTATATTTGATATTTATGGGCCTAAAACCGGTTTTTTTGCCAATGACGTAAAATACGCCGGCTTTAAATCTCAAAATACGGGTAGGGCAAGAATTAATGGTATTGATGTAACAGTAACCGGTGCAGGAAAAATCGGACCTATTAATGTAAGCTTGTTAACCGGTTACACCTACACAAACCCGATTGATCCAAATTATAATTCTAAAACAGATACATTAGGCTTATCCGGAGTAAAGATTTTAAAATACAGGAACAGGCATTTATTTAAAAATGATATTCAGCTGGATTATAAAAAGTTTTCTATCGGGTTTAGCACACGCTACTATAGTTTTATGGAAAATATTGACAGGCGCTTTGTAACAAGTATATTACATGAATACAGCACACCGTCAACCAATTTTGATGATGTGCCTTCAACATACATTTTACCGGGCTTAAAAGAATACCGTGAAAAATACCATACGGGGATATGGATACATGATCTGAGGATCTCTTACCGGGTTACCAAAATAGTTAAAACATCTTTCCTGGTTAATAATTTATTTAATACAGAATACTCCGCGCGCCCCGGCGACATAAGGCCGCCAAGAATGTTTATTATGCAATTGGCGTTTAAGGTTTAGCAAGCGTTTAGCATTTTTTATCTAAAAATGCCTTCAAAATAATAGTATCTTTACACTCAAAAAAACAAAATGGAAACCAACTTTAAAAATACTAATCTAAATAACATACAAGGCGCAACTATTGATAATACGCGCTCTTTATTTGCTTCTGTATTTACCTGGATGTTTGTTGCACTTGGTATTACAACATTATTCTCACTTTTATTTGCTTATAACCCTTCTTTAGGTCAAATGCTTTATTCTGAAGATGCAATGGGAAGAATGCATACCTCTGTTATCGGGTGGGTGGCCATGCTTGCTCCACTAGGCCTGGTATTACTGATGAACTTTGCTTATAACAAATTATCATTCGTTTCATTGATGGCAATATTTTTTACTTTTTCCGCGTTGTTCGGAATCAGTTTCAGCTCCATATTTTATATTTACAGGCTGGATTCTATCGGGACTGTATTTGCAAGTACCTGCGCATTATTTGGCGTTATGGCTGTTGCAGGATATACCACCAAAGCTGATCTTACAAAAATGGGCTCGCTGTTAATTATTGGACTAATCGGAATTATCATTGCATCTCTCATTAATATGTTTATGAGAAGTGAGGCTATGGGCTACATTATCAGTATTATCAGCGTTGTTATTTTTACGGGTTTAACGGCTTATGATGTACAAAAAATTAAAGCGTTATCATTGCAAAACACCGGTACAAGTGATTTTAAGAAATTAGGCGTTATGGGAGCATTGACATTATACCTTGATTTCATTAATTTATTTATGTCCTTATTAAGAATTTTCGGAAAAAGAAACTAAAAATAAATAATTCCTCTCTTTAAAAGCTATTCTAACGGATAGCTTTTTTTATGGGAATAAGATTAAAAATATAAACGACAAACGGCTATCTTTGCCACAAATTTCTAATCATGAAAAATAAGGTATCAGCACAATTATTCGAAAAAGCAAAAGCTTTTTTTCCCGGTGGCGTCAACTCTCCCGTGCGCGCTTTTAAAAGTGTAGGCGGAACACCTGTGTTTATTGAAAAAGGGAAAGGCTCGCATATTTGGGATGCCGACGGAAACGAATACATTGATTACTGCGCAAGCTGGGGCCCATTGATTTTAGGGCATGCTAATGATACTGTATTGAACGCTGTAGAAAAAACCATGCGTAACGGCACTTCTTTCGGCGCTCCTACACGTTTGGAAAATGAGTTGGCAGAATTGATCCTGTCAAACAATCATTACATTGAAAAAATACGCTTTGTTAGCAGCGGAACAGAAGCTGTGATGAGCGCGATACGCTTAGCGAGAGGCTTTACGGGCAGAGATAAAATATTAAAATTTGAAGGTTGCTACCACGGGCATTCTGATTCGTTATTGGTAAAAGCCGGTTCCGGATTGGTAACCTTCGGAAACACTTCTTCAGCAGGCGTTCCTGAAAGTTTTGTGAAAGAAACTATTGTTGTATCACTAAACAATAAAGAAGCCGTAGCGCAAGCCTTTGCCCAATTTAAAGATGAAATTGCCTGTGTAATCATTGAGCCAATCCCTGCTAATAATGGGCTACTATTACAGACAAAAGAATACTTACAATTTTTAAGAGAGATCTGCACAGTAAACAAAACCTTGTTATTATTTGATGAAGTGATCAGCGGATTCAGAGTAGGCTTTTGCGGAGCGGCCGGTTATTATGATGTTAAACCTGATATTATTATGTACGGAAAAATCATTGGCGGCGGTTTTCCTGTTGGGGCTTATGGCGCAAGCAAAGAAATTATGTCGAGCATATCGCCTGAAGGCAATGTATACCAAGCCGGAACTTTAAGCGGGAACCCTGTAGCTATGACGGCGGGTATTGCGCAATTAACGGAGTGCCTGAAACCAAATTTTTATAAAGATCTGGAAACTAAAACACAGACTTTAATTGCGGGCTTATCAAAAAACACAAAACATAATTTTAAAATATTCAGCATTGGTTCTATTTTTTGGTTAGCATTTACCGATAAAAAAACGATTACCTGCGCGGAAGATATTGACGCTGACAGTATGAAACATTTTAAAATAGTATACCACTCATTGTTGGAAAACGGCATTTACTCAGGCCCTTCGGGCTATGAGGTTGGCTTTATGAGCGAAGCGCATACACGGGAAGATATTGATAAAACAATTAAAGCTTTTGAAGCAGCGTTTCAGAGTTTATAGTATCTCCACTTTATAAAAACGTCACCCTTAACTTGATTCAGGGCTTCGCCTATTTTAGGGATGCTGAACAACTTCAGCATGACCAAACTTTAATTAGAGCCTTGTACTTTATTGTAAAACAATTAAGTTCTTATTTCAAAACCGGCAACACCACGCTTGATGCATGCTGCTCATCATGATATAATTTAATATCTGACTTTATAAAATCTTTATCGTCGCATCGGTAAATATCAATAAACTGTTGCGGATTCCTGTCTGCTAAAGGAAACCAGGAGCTTTGAACCTGTATCATTAAACGATGTCCTTTTTTAAAGGTATGCGCCACATCGGGTAATTCAAACTTAACGTTTGTTATTTTGTTCGGCTCAAATGCTTCGGGTTTTTCAAAACTATTTCTGAATCGTCCGCGCATTATTTCTCCGCGTACCAACATTTCATACCCGTTCATTAAATACTCTTTACCGTTGCCCTTTCCAAAAGCTAAGGTATCATACTTATAATCATCCGGAAACACATCAATAATTTTTACAACAAAATCAGCATCAGTTGTAGAGAGGGCAACCTTAAGATCTGCTGTAATAGCACCTGCCAGGGTTATATCATTTTCCAGCGCTGTTGTTTTAAACGTAATTACATCCGTTCTCCTGCTCGCGAAACGCTGATCATCGGTCATATATTCTCTCGTTCTGTGATCTAATACATCTTCTGTGTAAGGAACCGGTTTTGAAGGGTCGCTTATATATTCTGTAAACGCGTTTGTTGAGTTCGTTTTAGTAAATGACAGTGTTGCATGATCATTAAAATAAACGGGCGTGGAAATAACTTCTTTCGGAGGCCAAATAGATAAGCTTCTCCAAGTATTTTCTCCTGTAAAGAAAATAGATGCTTCCGCTAATTTATCAATACTTCCTTTCCCTTTTAAGTAATAATTAAAAAAAGGAATTTCAATATTATCCTGAAAATACTTAGCTGTTTTGCTTCCAAAACGGACATTTCCTAAATAGCTGCCATCGCTTTTTGACCAACCGCCATGAAACCAAGGCCCCATTACTATTTTATTATTGGTGGCGGGACTTTGTTTTTCAATAGCTTCATATAAATGCCAGGCGCCGTAACAATCTTCCGCATCAAACAAACCGCCAACCGTTAGTATAGCGGGCTTTACGTTTACGCAACCGGTGCGCGCATCCCGTTCTTTCCACCAGGCATCATAATTAGGGTGGTTCATTAAGTCTTTCCAAAATAAAATACTGTCTCCCATTAATTTTGTAAAATTCTTTACAGCCCCTGTTTCCAAATAAAATTTGTAAGCATCCGTTGTATAATAGTTAAATTCTTTCGGGCCAATAGTGGTGGGCTTAGGGCGCGGCTGACCAAAGCCTGAATAAAAATTAAAGGCATCGCCTAACATAAAAGCGCCGTTATGATGAAAGTCATCCCCCAGGAACCATTCAGTTACAGGCGCCTGCGGGCTAACCGCTTTAATGGCAGGGTGTCCGCTCAATGCGGCCATAGTTGAATAAAAACCGGGGTAAGACGTGCCGAATACACCTACATTACCGTTATTGCCCGGGATGTTTTTTACTAACCAATCAACCGCGTCATAAGTATCGCTTGCTTCATCAATATCTATTTTCTTTTTTTTGTTCGGGTTAAATGGCCTTACATCCATAAACGTTCCCTCGCTCATCCAACGGCCGCGCACATCCTGAAAAACAAAAATATACCCTTCCTTTAAGTATTCTTTCCAATGGAAATCATACAAGCGTCCCTGTATTTTATCTTCTCCGTAAGGCGCGCATGAGTATGGTGTACGTACCATTAAGAAAGGATGCTTTTCTTTTGTATCCTTGGGTGCATAAACTGCCGTAAATAGTTTAACACCGTCACGCATCGTAATCGCGTACTCTTTTTTAGTATAATGTTCCTTTACCCATTGCTCATTAATGGTTTGCGAAAAGAATGAAAGTTGAATAAAAACGAAGTAAAACGTTAAATAGCGCAGCATATAAAAATTTTTCTAAAAATAAGTAAATTATAAAACACAATTACATACAAAATCCGGAATTGGCATCTAAATATCCATTATTTTTGTAAGATTAATGTACAAGCTATTCTTCATAATTTTAGTATTTCGTTTTAACGTATTATTTGCACAAAGCTCAAGCAGCCTGTTTGAAAAAGCAAATAAAGAATTTGTGAACGGGAATTATACCGGCACCATAAATTATCAGAATGCAGACTTATTTATACAAAGTAAAATTAAAAAGTAATTTATACTATGCCTAAACGAACCTAATTTAAAATGAAAAAACAAGCATTCATCGCCGGCCTATTTCTGTTAATTATTAACCTTGTAAATGCGCAAACCCTTAATTACTATTTCGGTAACCTGCACTCGCATTCTTCTTATTCCGATGGAAATAAAGACAGCGCAACATCTCTTTTAACGAAACCCATACAGAACTTTAATTACGCTAAGAATTCTCAACACATTGATTTTTATGGCATTTCAGAGCATAACCATTTAAACGCGGGTTTAACTTCTCCCACTCATTATCACCAAGGCGCAAGGGATGCGAAGGCCGCTACTGTACCGGGAACTTTTATTGCATTATATGGAATGGAATACGGTGTAATTTCGAACGGGGGCCACGTAATTGTTTATGGTTATGATTCTTTATTACTGGGCTGGGATAATAATGATTACGATGTATTTAATTCAGAATATAATTATACGACCTTATGGAAAACGATCAATAAAAAACCAAGCGCCTTTGCATGCCTTGCACATCCCGCAAATACAGACTACGACAGCCTTTTTTACAAACCCTATAACGCATCTTTTGATAGCGCTATTGTAGGCATTCCTTATAAAAGCGGGCCGGCTTTTTCAACAAATACAACGTATTCTGATCCTGCAACAAGTAATTACATGACACGTTATACGGATGCGCTTAAAAGAGGCTACCATGTTGGCATTGGTTTAGACCATGATACGCATAACTCCGTGTTTGGCAGACAAACTGCGGGAAGGTTAGTGATTATGGCTCCTGCATTGACGGAGATAGATTTGTTTGATGCCATGAAAAGCATGCACTTTTACGGATCGGATGATTGGAATGCCAAAGTAAATTTTACGTTGAACGGACAAGTGATGGGAAGTGTAATAACGCATTCGGGAACTGCTACCTTATCTGTAACCGTTACTGATCCTGACGGAGAGAATGTATCCGCTATGAGTTTATATTATGGTGTACCCGGAAGCGGCATTGCTGCAACAGTATTAACCTCTAATTCAAGCTCCAACTCGTTAACCTATATGCATGCGTTAGCAAACGCTACAACGTATTATTATTATCTTAAAATAACGCAGTCGGATGGTAACGTAATCTATACATCTCCTATTTGGTATACCCGTAACGACGCGGTAACACAATACCAGCCGGCAGCTGATTTTACTGCTTCGGGCACTGACGCAAATTGTATTCAAACGTTTACCCTAACAGACCTTTCAACAAATTCCCCTAACTCATGGTTGTGGAATTTACCGGGCGGTAATCCTTCCACGTCAACCCTGCAAAACCCTGTGGTTACATATACAACTTCCGGTTCAAAAAACATTACGTTAATTGCTTCAAATGCGGGCGGGTCAAGCGCTGCAAAAACAAATACGGTTTCTTCGAACGGGTGTGTAGGTATTAGTGAATTAAACGGTGTTCAATTCATAATTTATCCTAATCCCGCAAATGAAGTCATTAACATTTCAAACCACACCAATATCAAAATTGACGTGAAGCTGTTTGATATGATGGGGAAAGAAATTACGTCTGCTTCTTCACAAAACGCGTTGATAGAATTAAATGTAAAAAATATTACTGAGGGAATTTATAATTTAAAGATCAGTGATTATAAGCTTAATTCTGTTACTAAATTAATTGTAGTAACACACTAGCTATACTTAAATTGTTTCACCATTTGTTTATTTGAAGAATAATTTTAACTTTATAATAAAAAACCATGAAACACACTTTATGTATCCTATACGTTTTTATTTCTTCTTTTGCTTTTTCTCAAACAAAAGCGGATGATATTATCGGTACTTACATGACCGATAAAAATGAAGGCATGGTTGAAGTTACCAAAAGAGAGGCAAAGTATTACGGCAAGCTTGTTTGGACTGTAACGCCCGGTAAGCTTGACGCTAACAACCCTGATAAAAAACGGCAAACGGAAAAGTTGGCCGGGAAAGAAATTTTAAAGGAGTTTACGTTTGATGACGGAACTTGGGAAAACGGAACCATTTACGATCCTAAAAACGGCAAAACTTACAGCTGCAAAATTAACCGCGACGAAAAAGGAAACTTAAATGTAAGAGGCTTTATAGGTGTGTCGCTACTTGGCAGAACAACCCTTTGGATCAAAGTAAAATAAAAAAAGAGTTATTTTAGTGCTCTTTTTGAGTTAATAATTCAATAACTCCCGGATTGCTGCTTCCACCTTATCTGCATTAGGCAACATGGTTTTTTCTAAAGTTGAATTTAAAGGAATTGCCGGTAAATTTTCAGAACCGATCACTCTTACCGGTGCATCCAGCTTTTTAAAGCATGCCTGCGAAATACGGGAAGCAATACTTTGCGCAAACCCGTTAAAAACAGGCTCTTCCGTTAATACCATGCATTTTCCGTGCTTATTAGTGCTTTCAAAAATAGCGTGTTCGTCAACCGGTGAAATAGTTCTCAGATCAATAATCTCTATTTGTCCTTCAAATTTTTTAGCCGCACTCTTCGCCCAATAAACTCCCATGCCGTAAGTTATAACGGTTAAAGACTTGCCTTTTTTAATATTTTCTTCCGATGCTTCTTGTACAATTCTTGCTTTACCGAAAGGGATTACATAGTCTTCGTCAGGTTCAATCGTTTTAGCATCTTCTGTTCCTTTTATTTTACTCCAGTACAACCCCTTATGTTCCAGCATTACCACGGGGTTTGGATCGTAATAAGCTGCTTTCATTAATCCTTTTAAATCAGCTCCCGTGCTCGGGTATGCTATTTTAATACCTTTAATATTTGCCAATACGCTTTCTACAGAGCTTGAATGATAAGGTCCGCCACTGCCGTATGCACCGATAGGCACGCGGATAATGCAGCTTACAGGCCATTTACCGTTACTTAAATAACAGGAACGGCTTACTTCTGTAAACAATTGATTTAAGCCCGGCCATATATAGTCTGCAAACTGAACTTCAACAATTGGTTTTAAGCCAACCGCACTCATCCCAACAGTACTGCCAATTATAAATGCTTCCTGTATGGGCGTATTAAACACACGCTCATCGCCAAATTTTTGCGCTAAAGTAGCTGCTTCTCTGAACACTCCGCCTAAACGTTTCCCAACATCCTGTCCGTATAATAAACATTCAGGGTGTTTTTCCATTAATTCACGAATGGCAAATAAAGCGCTGTCCACCATAACGGTTCGCTCCTTTCCGCTCGGTTCCCTGTTACCTTTTTCTTCCGTGATAGGAGTAGGTGCAAAGTCATGTAAAAATAAATCTTCGGGGCGGGGATCTTCTTCCAATAAAGCTTTTTGGTATTCAGCTTCAACAAATATAACGGCTTCGTCTTCTATTCTTTTTATTTCAATAGCATCAACACCTGCAATAATTAGTTGATTTCTTAAACGGGGTAACGGATCTTTTTTGGCTGCCTCTTCCAAATCGTGTCTGTACCATTCTTTACGCACACCTGATGTATGATGGTTTAACAAAGGAACCTTTGCGTGTATCAACATTGGCCGGCGTTCTTTACGGATAGTATCAAGACACTCATTTACTGTATTGTAAGATAAAATAAAGTCTGTTCCGTCAATAGTCCGTGTTTCCAGTCCTTTAAATCCTTTGGCATATTCTGTAATATCCTGTGAACGGATTTCACCGGCATGCGCCGAAATATCCCATTCATTATCCTGCACTAAGTAAAGGATCGGCAATTTTTTCAATACGGCCATCTGGAAAGCTTCTGCTACTTCACCCTCTGTACAGCTCGCATCCCCTAACGAACAAACTGAAACCGGGTTTTGCCCGCCAAAATCTTTTTGTAAATTATTTAACTCTAAATATTGTAAGCCCATGGCAATGCCGGTTGTAGGAATTGCCTGCATGCCTGTAGCACTGCTCTGATGAGGGATTTTAGGCATATCGTCCCGACGTAAACTCGGGTGAGAATAATACGTTCTTCCCCCGGAAAAAGGGTCATTCCGTTTTGCCAATAGTTGCAACATCAACTCAAACGGAGTCATACCAATGGCTAACAGCATACTGTCGTCACGATAATACGGGCTCACAAAATCCTGTGGCAACAACTGTAAACCCAGGGCAAGCTGAATGGCTTCGTGTCCGCGGGATGTAGCGTGTACATATTTTGCCGTGATCTCTTTATTAGCTTCATATAATTCTGCCATGCTTTTGGCAGTGCACATTAAAGTATAAGCTTTTTTAAGAGTATCGATCGATATTTTTGTCTTCACTGATTCAGGATCTAACGTTGTAATAGCCATGTATATTTAATACTTAAGAATACTAAATATATGAAATTTACTTTGGTATGACCAAAACAATCGTCAGAAAAAACAGTGGGTACGTCTAAATTTTTAGAGAAAAATAAGCCTTATTTTATTAATACTCCTTTTTTATTAATGATCGGGATTGTTATAAAATTATCAGGCACAATGGTTTCAGGGAGGAAGATAAATTTTTTATCCAACAGCTGATCATTTAAAGTAAAACTGACCCAATATTCGTTAGTTAAACCAAACACTTCATTTGTAATAGGCTCTATCTGAATAAAATCGTGCTGTTTTATTTCTTCAAAAAAATGACGAAGGGTGCTTGTTTTTTTATGCTCATCATTTATTAATCCGTAACCGGTGGAAGTAACCAACACATTAAGTATAGAAACAGCTTTTAAATTGATCAAGTACACGGCGTATTCCTCCAAGCCTTCGTGTTCTTGCACTATAGCAACAGCCACATCTTCTACTTCCGGAAATATAATATCTTTTATCATGTTAATTCTATTTTTAAACGCAAAGGCGCAATGAATTTTCGTAGAGAAAAAAGTGGGCTTAAACTAGTTTTATTAAATAATTTTCTTTTTTTCCTTTGCTGATCAATAAATGTTTTTCTGTATTAAATTGTGATAGGGTTATTTGAGCGTTTGTGTCCACTATTTTTATTTTATTAAGACTTACGGCATTGCCTTGTATCATTTTACGGGCTTCTGTTTTACTCGGAAAAACAGTGGTTTTATCCACTAACAAATCTACCAAAGAAATACCGGGTATAACGTCTTGCTTACTTACCTCAAATGTATCAATACCGCCTAATAATTTTCCAAATTCAGTTTCACTGAGTTTAGAAACATCTTCTGATTTAGCTTTAAATAAAAATTCAGCTGTCGCAACAGCTTCTTTTACCGCATCTGCCTGATGCACCCTCTCGGTAATTTCATTGGCTAATGCCTTTTGTAAATGGCGTTCATGGGGGGCTTCGGCGTGTTTACTTTCCAATGTTTCTACATCCGTTTTAGATAGTAATGTAAAAATACGAATGTATGCTTTAGCATCTTCATCACTTACATTCAACCAAAACTGATGAAATTTATAAGGCGACGTCTTCTCCGGATCCAACCAAATATTTCCGCTTTCCGATTTTCCGAATTTAGTTCCGTCTGCTTTTTTAATGAGCTGCGTCGTTAAAGCAAATGCTTCACCGCTTGCCTTGCGCCTGATAAATTCGGTACCTGTTGTAATATTTCCCCACTGATCGCTTCCACCCATTTGGAGTGTACAGTTTTTTTCTTTCCATAAATGGTAAAAATCATACCCTTGAATTAACTGGTAGCTGAATTCGGTAAAAGACATGCCCGTATCGCCAGTAATGCGGTTCTTTACAGAATCTTTTGCCATCATGTAATTTACCGTAATGTGTTTCCCGGCATCACGAATAAAATCAAGAAATGAATAATTTTTAAACCAATCGTAATTATTTACCAGTTCCGCTCCGTTGGCAGAATCATTAAAATCAAGGAATTTACTTAATTGATTTTTAATCCCTTCTACGTTTTTATTAAGTGTTTCATTATCGAGCAAATTACGTTCGGCCGATTTACCGCTTGGGTCACCAACCATACCTGTAGCGCCACCCACTAAAGCTAACGGTTTATGTCCTGCTCTTTGAAAGCGTACTAAAGTCATAATTTGCGCTAAGCTCCCAACGTGTAAACTATCTGCAGTCGGGTCAAACCCGATATACCCTGTCGTAACTCCTTTAGCTAATAACTCTTCCGTACCGGGCATGATATCGTGTAAAACGCCGCGCCAGGTTAACTCCTCTATAAAATTATTTTCCATCGTAAAAAACTGAACATCAAAAATAGAAATAATTGTGGATTAGTCCCGCAGATTTCGCAGATTTCACGGATGCGGATGTACAAAAAGTTATTTTACCTTTTTATAAAATCACTGATCAGGGCACACATTTGCGGCACTGCTTCCAAGTTGAGCGTATGGCCTGCATTGGGAATAACTTTTAGTTGAGCGTTAGGAATAGCTTTAGTTACTTCATCCGCTAAATGTACGGGAAGCAGCATGTCCTTTTCTCCTTGTATCACTAATGTAGGAACGGTAATTTTTTTAAGTTCGGGCCTGTAATCCGGGCGTTCTTTGGTGGCTCGCATTAATTTAAACAGCGATTGCTTATCATCCTGCGTTTCCTGCCTTGCTTGCTTCATCAAATCAATCGGCATGAGGGGGTTCGAAAAATAACGTTCGCTTAAAACAGTAGGCAACATAATATCTAACATTAAATTATACCCGCCAAACTCAAGCGCCCGCCACCACGACAGCTCAATAGCCTCGTAATAAGGTGTTTTATTGGCGAAGGTGGCCATTAGTAATAATTTAGAAACACGAGTCGGATAATTAACCGTAAAATGTTGTGCTACCATGCTTCCGTAAGATAAACCGGCAATTACCGACTTTTGAATGTTGAGTGCATCCAATACAGATAAAAGATCTTTAGCGTGCTGATCAAAATTACGCCACTCGCCTGTCTTGTCGCTTTTTCCCTGAAAGATGAAATCAATTAAAACGATTTTGTATTCCTTTTTAAAATAAGGAAGCGTTAACATCCAAGCTATCGTGGACTGTGACAGGCCATTTAAAAACACTATTGTTTCAGCAGCCTGTTCATTTCCATGAACTTCGTAGTAGATATTTAAATTATCGCTTGTTTTACAAAACATGGTATTATAGTTCTTAAAGATATATCAAAGTTACACTTTCGTTTGTTACATTCAATTCAGCTTCTTTACCAAGATATAAGGCCAGATTCTTATCAATATGTCCCGCGGGAAAATTAAAGCACACCGGGTAATTATATTCTTTCACGGCATCTAAAATAATGTGTTCGGCTGTTTTCCCGAATGGCACTAAATTATCCTTCATGTCTGTCATGCCCCCAACTATAAGCCCTGCAAGGTTTTTTAATTTGCCCGCTAATTTTAATTGCATCATCATACGGTCAATATGGTACAAATATTCATCAAGGTCTTCCAAAAATAAAATAGTACCGTCCGTATTAATATCGTAAGGGGTTCCGGAAAGAGAATAGATCAACGATAAATTTCCGCCAACAACTTTGGCTTTGGATTTTCCAAATCGGTTTACCTTTTCCACAGGGGTAGTAATATGTTTTAACTCTCCAAATAAAGCCTGCATCATAGTTTTTGCAGCTTGTTCATGCTTATGAAAATTAATAGGCATGGTGGCATGCAAGGTCATAACACCCAAATTAAAAACGGCGTTATGCAATACAGTTACATCACTGTAACCTATTATCCACTTAGGGTGTTTTAAGAATTCAGAAAAATTAAGTGCCTCAATAAGTCTCACGGTGCCATAACCGCCACGGGCTATAAAAACGGCCTTTATCGTCGTATCATCTAATGCCTTTTGCAGATCGTTCGTTCTTTGTTTATCCGTGCCGGCATACTGATGATCGAGCGCAAATAAGTTTTCTCCAAGCTCAACCGAAAGGCCGTAACTCTCCAAAAAAGTTACGGCCGGCTGTATTTCTCCTTTACTTATTTTTCTTGCAGTAGCAACAATTGCAACGGCATCACCTTTTTTTAAGTAAGAAGGTTGTATCATGTTACTTTTTTTTACTCTTCTTATTCTTCTTGTCTTTTTTGCCTTTTTTAGGTTCTTTTTCTTTTCCCTTCTTTAAGGACTTAGGTTTATCTGCTGATTTTTTTTCTTTTTTAGGCGCAGGTTTTGATACTTTGGATTTTTTTGCCGTATCGCTTTTCTTTTTTCGTTCTACTTCTACTTTTTTCGCAGCTGCTATCTTTTTTACTTTTTCAGCGGTTGCTTTTGCCTCCTTTTTATTATGGAATTCAATGTTTTTCAATTGTTCTTTATACTTTGTAAACATCGGCTCGCCTTCCACATGAACATGGAACCACATTTCACCGCTTTTAATACGGTACAAATTCATTTCGGCAATGCCGTATTTTTCCGCTAATTTTTTAAGGGTAATCTTACGTTTAGGATCCCATAATTCTTTTTTAAGTCGAATTACTTTTTTCTCGTCTAATTTTTTAGCGGTTGCCCCTGTATGTACTTTCCGTGCAATGGCCTCACGTACTAAAGGACTTTTTTTACTATGCTCGATTTGCTCCGTTTGTGTGACCCATTTTAAATTAGAAAATTCATTATTAGCTTTATTATGGTCAAGATGGATGACACGTATACATTTGGGATTCCGCTTTTTTAAAAAAACTTCAGCAACTGCATTATGAATAAATAATGCTTTTGATTTTCCGTTACTGTTTACGGAAATCAAAGGAAAACCACCGTTCAAATGTGGTTTTAGCATTAATTTATTATTTAGGTCGGTATCAAACGAGGCCAGCCTTCCATGATTGGAGACTGCATAATTTCTATTGGTAGTTCCTTTTAACGATGGAATTTGTTTCCAGATTTCTTTACCGTTGCTTGCCATACATTTTTGAGTTTTAATGAATAAAAGTTTAATGCTATCTTTACACAATTTTACACTATTTTTTTCTATTAACCATCACTATGCCGGCTATTTATAAACGTACACTTGTTACTTCCGCACTACCTTATGCTAACGGCCCGCTCCATATAGGCCATTTGGCAGGCTGCTACCTGCCTTCCGATATTTATGTGAGGTATAAAAGAAGTAAAGGCGAAGACATCTTATTTATTTGCGGAAGCGATGAACACGGCGCTGCTATCCCTATAAGGGCAAAAATAGAAGGTACTACGCCTAAAGAAATCGTTGATAAATACCATAAAATGATGGGTGATTCTTTCAAAGAGTTCGGGATCTCTTTTGATGTGTATTCACGTACCTCTAATCAAATTCACCATCAAACGGCTTCCGATTTTTTTAAAACATTGTATGACAAAGGTTCCTTTACCGAAGAAACCACAGAACAATATTATGACGAAGAAGCAAAGCAGTTTCTATCAGACCGTTATATCATTGGGACCTGCCCTAATTGCGCAAATCCCAATGCGTATGGCGACCAATGCGAAAAATGCGGAAGTACTTTAAATGCAACCGACCTTATTAATCCCAAATCGACGTTGAGCGGGAGCAAGCCTGTTTTAAAACTCACCAAAAACTGGTTTTTACCTTTAGATAAATTGCAACCAAAAATTCAGGCTTATTTAAATGAGCATAAAGACTGGAAAGCAAATGTTACAGGCCAATGCAAAAGCTGGCTCGACAATGGCGACGGGTTACAGCCGCGCGCTATGACCCGTGACCTTGACTGGGGTGTACCCGTACCGGTTAAAGGCGCAGAAGGCAAAGTATTGTACGTATGGTTTGATGCGCCCATCGGGTACATTTCTGCAACCAAAGAATTAAGACCGACAGATTGGGAATTATATTGGAAGAATAAAGACACGCGCTTGATCCATTTTATAGGTAAGGATAATATTGTATTTCATTGCATTATTTTTCCCGCTATGTTAATGGAACACGGCGATTATATATTAGCTGATAATGTACCGGCCAATGAGTTTTTAAATTTAGAAGGAAATAAAATCTCCACTTCCAAAAACTGGGCAGTTTGGCTGCACGAGTACTTAATCGATTTTAAAGACAAGCAGGACGTACTCCGTTATATGCTTTGCGCCAATGCTCCCGAAACAAAAGACAATGATTTTACTTGGGCTGATTTCCAAACTAAAAATAACAGTGAGCTTGTTGCTATACTTGGTAATTTTGTGAACCGTACCTTGGTATTAACGCATAAATACTATCACGGCAGTGTGCCTTCCGCTGAAACATTTACAAAAGAAGATCTTTTAACTCTTGAACAACTGGCATCATTTCCGGATAAAATAGTGGCTTCTATTGAAGCATTCAGGTTTAGGGAAGCTTTGGCGGAAATGATGAACTTAGCCCGGTTAGGAAATAAATATTTAGCCGACACTGAGCCATGGAAGCTTATTAAAACAGATGAAGTTCGCGTAAAAACCATTATGAACATTGCGTTACAAATTACCTGTAACCTTGCTATTGTATGCGAACCGTTCTTGCCGTTTACCTCAGCAAAATTATTGAACATGCTTAATATGCCTGTTTTAAAATGGCACGCTGCTAAACAGACATCTAATATGGCTGCCGGACACCAAATTAATAAGGACGAATTATTATTTGCTAAGATCGAAGATGAAGAGATTAAAATACAGATAGATAAACTGGAGCTTAGTAAGAAAAACAATACAGTAATTGTAGTCCCGCCCGCTAAAGCAGAAACAAGCTTTGATGATTTCAGTAAAATGGATATTCGTACAGGCACTATATTAGAAGCTGAACGAGTTCCTAAAACAGATAAGCTTTTAAAATTAAAAATAGATGTGGGTATTGATACACGCACAGTAGTAAGCGGTATTGCGGAATGGTATAAACCGGAAGATATTATAGGACAAAAGGTAAGTGTATTAGTTAACTTGGCACCCCGTAAAATAAAAGGGATTGAAAGTCAAGGGATGATCTTAATGGCCTCGAATGCAGAGGGAGAACTAAGTTTTATGAATTCTACAAAACCTGACTTTAATAATGGCTCAGAAATTAAATAAAATATTATTGGGTGCCTTATGCTTATTTAGCACTATAGGCTTTTCTCAAGAGGAAGGAGAAGGTGTGAAATCTCCAAAAATTAAAGATTATAAAAACGACACTTCTTATACAGATTTCAGCAGTCTTAGAGACGGTGTAGCAAAAGCACAGATTATTTTATTAAAAAAAGGCGCTTTATTAGTAAGGCTTAAAACAAATTCAAACTTAATAAACGAATTTAAAGTCGCAGGCAATATAGATATGGCCACACAGATGGAAAGAGAAACAGCAATAACCAATAAAATTGTTATAGCCGCTTATTTAAAAGAATTTACATTTTGCCCTGTTTATTTTTTTTATTCCAATACTTCCGATTCCGTAAAAAAGAAAAATCTTACCGGAATTTTTGTGGATGCTACATTAGCAGTTAATCCGAATATTATATGTAACGCTGCATTTTATTTAATTGCTGAAGGTGGCCAAGTATATAATTCTTCCTTAGGCTTTGTCTTGGAATCAAATGCTGCTAAAGCAATTGAAAGAGGAAATGTAAGCAGGGAAGTTGCTATAGTTATAAAGAATAGATATTTTATTCAGCTTCATAAACCATTTCCTTATTTCCAAATTAAAAGAAGCTTTAAACCCGCTCTTCAACTTTCGAATCAAGGGGCTAACATTGATATTGATACTTTAAATACACAAATTAAAAAGATAATGAACAATTCAATAAAAGCGAAATCGATTATTGGATTAAGAGGATGTGTTCGTGCATTAAACGAGCACTTTGAAGAATTTTACCAATTAAATAAAGACTACAGTATTCCTTCAAATATACTTTCTTACGTATATTAAAACTCAGCGATAACGGTTTGTGAGCCTATTACCACATCGCCTATTTTTACTTTCATCTTTACATCTAAAGGCAAAAACAGATCAACGCGCGAACCGAATTTAATAAATCCCATTTCTCCGCATTGCGTTGCTTTATCGCCCACCTTACTATACATAACAATACGTCGCGCCAAAGCGCCTGCAACTTGCCTGAATAAAACAGATTTGCCGTTTGCAGCGTGTTTTACTACAATGCTTGTGCGTTCATTTTCTGTGCTTGCTTTTGGTAAAGAAGCCACTAAAAATTTTCCCTCAAAATATTTTGCATGTACTACATCGCCGCCAATAGGGTAGCGGTTTACATGCACATTAGTAGGTGACATAAAAATAGAAACCTGGATGCGTTTATTTTTAAAATATTCCGTTTCTTCTGTCTCTTCAATAACCACAACCTTGCCATCGGCAGGCGCTATAATTTCATTATCACTGATTGTGTGTGTACGGGTCGGGTGACGAAAAAATTGAATAACAACGATCAATAAAAAACCTGATAATAAATACGAGAACCAATGAGCAATGGCGTAGGGCGAAAATAGTAATTGCGCTATAGAAATAATAATAACGCTAAATATAATAGTAACTATTAATGTTGGTATACCTTCTTTATGAAATTTCATTGATTCGTTAAATTTTAAAAACAAAAATAAGATTAATTGGGATTTAAACCCAAATTATAAAATAGATCAAGCTAAATTATTTGCTTTGATCTTCCTCGGGCCAGTGTTTAGCCTGTTGTCTTGAAAACCTTAAGCCCAGCATCAACTCATGTGTACCCGATGCGTATTTTTTTAAGTTTGTGGTAGTAAAGTCATAAGAGTAACCGAACATTAAATAATTTTTATACAAAAAGCCCACTAAAGCCGTAAACGCATCATTATACCTTAAGCCCGCGCCAAGCCAAAATTGGTTTTGGTAAATACAACGTAAGCCCACATCAATTTTTACCGGTGCAGGGGTAGCGTATTTTACAAGGAATGAGGGCTCTAATTTAAAGTCATCTCCCATTTTAAATTTGTAAGCACCGTTCAACATAAAATGAGTTACCAATGTTCCTTTATTATCGCCTCCTTTATAAAGGTGTATAGGGCTTTGGTATAATTGCGGCGCACTTAAACCTAAATACCACGTATCATTATGCACATAAATGCCGGCTCCAAAATCAGGAACCGTCCTGGTTTGATACTGAATCAATAAATTATTATCTCCTTCATCATGCAAAGTAATTTTATGGCCGTCAATACCCCATTGTTGTATACCTGCGCTTAAGCCTAACGATAATCTTGTTTTTTTATTAAGCCTGATATGATACGCGTACGACATACTTATCCCCACTCTTCTTGTCGGCCCAACAATATCAGTGTAAATATTAGTTCCTAAGCCCATATTACGCTTTTTAAAAGGTGCGCTTAATGTAAGCATATATGTTCTTGGCGCGTCCGCTATACCAACCCATTGGTAACGATTGTTAGAGCGCACATCGGTATAATTATCCTTACCCGCAACGGCAGGGTTAATAGCCATTTCATTAAGCATATATTGCGTGTACTGTGGCAACTGTTGCGCGCGAATGCCTGAAAAAAGAAATACTATAAAAAGTATATAAATAATTTTCTTCATTTGTTTATCTGAATATAGTTAATGGCCCTGTATATGCATCCGGGTAGGATGGATGATTAAGCCTGATGACATAATAATAAGTGCCTACCGGTAAATTCTGATTTTTATACTGGCCGTTAAACGGAACAGGGTATCCTTTGGAATAAAACAATAATTCACCCCAACGGTTATAAACCTCTACTTCATTATTAGGGAATAAATAAATCATATCTAATTGCCATACATCATTTTTGCCGTCACCATTAGGGGAAAAACCGTTAGGTATTTTAATTTGAGGATAAACGTAAACCGTAACCGTATCAGAATTAGCACAACCGTTTGCATCTAAAATGCTTACCGTAAATATAGTAGTTACAGTTGTGGTTGTTAGAGGATTAGATAGGATAGAATTATCGAGTGTGGTAGCAGGCGACCATGAAAAAGTACTTCCCGGTAAGGCTGTAGGATTACCTCCTATATTTGCCGTTGAAAAAATCGGGATACTCGTAAACGGCCCTGCATCTACATACGGTAGCGGATTAGAAGTTACTTTGATCGTGTCGCTGTCAATACAAGCGCCGTTGACAGCCACCAACACGTATGTATTAGTGCCTGTTGCAGGAGTTACGGTAACAATTAATGAATTTGAAATTACACTGTTTGAAGGTATTTTAAACCATTGGTAACTCGTGCCGCCATTCGAATTAGATCCATTTAATTGCAGAGCTCCGTTTTGACAAAATGTAGTATCATTTCCTGTTAAGGCATTAACTGTAATGGCAGGAGCAATAAAAAACACTGTATCTTTTTTACAACCTGTACCTCCGTTATCAATGAGTGATAATGTATAAGTTCCGGGTAATACATTTGTAAGAGTTTGTGTGGTTGCTCCGCCGGGTGTCCAACTATAAGTGTAAACAGGAGCGCCACCGGTAACAGTTATATTAATAGCGCCATCGGCAACATTATTACAGCTTGCGCCTGTGATAGTGCCTGTTAACGCTAATGTTGGCGGGTTAAGTAACGAATAGGCCTGCGAAGCTGAACATCCGCTTGCATCTGTAACCTGTATCGAATAATTTCCTGAACATAAACTATTTAGGGTTGCGCCTGTGGAAGAGATCGGTGTCCAGTTAAACACATATGGTAAAACGCCTCCAAGCGGAAGAGCAGTAAGTGAACCATTACAATCATTATGGCATTTAGGATCATTTGAATTAGGTGAATTAAAAACAATCGGTGTCCCTGTAATTAATGAGAAATTCTGAACCGCCTTACACCCACCCGCATCTGTTACAACTACAGAGTAAGCTCCAGGGCATAGGGCGCTTAGGGACGGGGTTGTTGCACCGTTTGACCATAAAATACTATACGCAGGCGCGCCACCCGTAATGGTTAAGGCGATGTTACCGGTACATGCCCCGCCACAAGCTATATCTTTTTTAGTAAATGTAAGGGAAGGCCCGTTAATAGAACCCATTGAATATATTTGTGTTTTAGAGCACCCTAATGCATCCGTTACCGTTAATGTGTAACTACCCGGGGTAAGATTGGCAAGGGTTGCCGTGTTACCCGCCGGCAGCCATGCATACGTATAAGGTAATGTTCCGCCTGTTACATTTACGGTAATTGACCCTGTGTTCATCATACAGGATGATTGCGTTACCTGTGAGGTGAAATTTAAGGTAGCTGATGAACCAATTACTATACTTGCGGTTCTCGAACAACCGCTCGCGTCTGTCATATTACAAAAATAAGTTCCTACACATAAACCAATTTGTGTTTGAGACGATGAACCATTATAAACCCAATTATAAGTAATGGGGGCAAGGCCTCCAACAGCAGTTATAGTTACGCTTCCATCGCAAACACCCACACAACTTACATTTGTTTGTGTGATGGTTTCACCTGTAATTCCTGAACTGCTGTTAACTACTACAGTTGTATCATTAATACAGCCGTTGCCATCTTTAATATGCACCATATATACACCTGAACATAAGTTGGAAACGGTATTACCGGTTTGCCCGTCGCTCCATGCTAATGTATAAGATGGTGTACCCCCGGTTGGTGTTACAGACGCAGAACCATTACACATATTACAGCTTGGCGGCGATATGTTTGGAGTAAAGGTAACTTTAGAAGGTGAAATAATAGTTGCCGGTATCATATTAAAACAACCGTTGGCATCTGTTATAGTAACGGAATACGTACCATTGCATAACCCTATAGCTTGTATGTTTGATTGGCCTAAAGGATCGGTCCAGTTAAAAGTATAGGGCGGCAAACCTCCTGCCACATTAGTTGCCAGGGCTGTTCCGGCGCAGTTTTGAAAACAGGTGTTATTTGTAACAAAAGTGGAGCTTGTAATAGTGGTTAAGCCCGGCAGGTTATATGTTTTTGTCAGCATACAGTTTTTACTGTCTGTAATAGTTACGGCATACGAGCCCGGGCAAAGATTTGAAATAGTTTGTGTAACAGCGGCGTTACTCCATAAGTAGGTGTATCCGCCGTTTCCGCCGGTTGGATTTAAATTTACAAACCCATTACAATTCCCGAAACAGGCCGAACTGTTTAAAGTAGCATTGTCTTGTATTAATTGAGGCTCTGCAATAGTTACCGTTTCAAATAAAATACAATTGGCGGCATCTGTAATTTTAGCTGTATATGTTCCGGGGCATAAGCTTGTTATCACAGTCCCCGAAATGGCAGGACTTACCCAATTTATTGTATAAGGCGCTGTACCTCCTACAGGGTTCGATATGGAGGCTACGCCATTACATTGCCCGTTACAAACAACATCCGTAAAAGTATGTGTTGAACCCGAAGGTCCGTTTGAATTGCTTAAAGCAATAGCTACCGTTATTGAACAAGCACTGGCATCTGTAACAACAACTGTATAAATTCCTGCGCCTAATCCTGTAACCACCGTAAAGGTTGACTGTGCTGCAGGAACCGGAGGTAACCAATTGTAAGTAAAAGGAGGATTGCCCGCAGAAGCAGATGCGTTTATAGAGCCGTTATTTACTCCACAAGACGCAGGTGTAACCCCGGGATTAACCGATACAGTAACAGGTGCAACTAAATTAACGGTTTGCATATCCGAGCATAAATTTGCATCAGTAACTACAACCGTATAATTGCCTGCACACAACGCGGTAACTGTTTGATTTGTATTGGTTGGAGCGGCCCATAAATAAGAATAAGGACCTGTTCCGCCTATAGGATTAGCCTTTACAATGCCTGAGCAACCGCCGCCGCATACAGGGTTTGTAAACGATGTATTTGCTATTAAAGACGGGGGATTTACTAAAGTTGCCAAACCAAAACCGGTACATAAATTAATATCCGTAACGGTTACGGTATAGCTTCCCGCACATAAGCCGGTAGGATTTTGAGCCGTTCCGCCGGCAGTTATCCAGCTGAAGGTATAACCCGCTGTACCACCCGTAACCGAAGTAGTAATGCTCCCGTTGCAGACTGCATTACATAAAGGATTCGTTACTGTAGTGGTTACAACAATAGGTAGAGGCTGTGTTATATTAAATGTTTTCAGGCTTGAACAGCCGTTAGCATCTCTTACAATTCCGTTATAAGTACCGAAACATAATCCGTTTACGATCGGTGTAGACGTTACAGGGCTTGTATTATAAGAATAGCTGTAAGGGATCGTGCCTCCGGCAGGGGTTATGGTTGCGGAACCATTACACTGGCCGTTACATAAATTATTAGTACTTGTTATTGTTGAAGTAAGCACAGGCGGCTGACCGATATTTACAGTTCCCGTAATAGTGCAACCGCTTGCATCTCCTGCGGTAACGGTATACACTCCCGTACATAAATTAATAATAGTATCAATATTTGCTCCTGCAAAAGAACCGAAAGGCGTCCAAGTATATGTATAAGGAGTAGTAGCGCCTCCTACAACGGCCCTTACACCACCTGTGCAGTTACCGTTACACAATACATCTTTTTTATTAAAACTTAATGTTAAAGGCGTTGGTTGAGTAATAATAAACGTATTGGTAACTGAACATAAATTTGCATCCGTTATGGCTACTGAATAAGTATTGGCACATAAATTTACAGGGTCTTGTGCGGCGCCGCCTGCGGGGGTCCACGAATAAGTATATCCCGGATTGCCTCCCGTAGCCGTTAAGTTTATAGATGCGCTGCATATTGCATTACAAGACGCGTTGGTTACAATGCCCGATGAGTTAATTTGTGCCGGCTGTACAATATTAACTGTTTGATTGGTGATGCACATGTTTACATCCATTACCTGCGCCACATAGTTACCTGTGCATAAGCCGCTAACAATAGGATTTGTTGATGGTATGGCCGGCCAGTTAATTGAAAAAGGTGCCGCTCCCGTAATTGATAACGTTGCGGCGCCCGTGCATAAACCAAAGCATGCAATGGAAGTAGAATTAACGGTAACCGTAGGACCCGTAGGGTCACTTAAAGTTGTTGTAAACGATCTTAAACATCCGTTTACATCTTTTAGCGTTAAAACATATATACCATCACTTAAATTTGTTAAGGGATTAGCTGAACCGCCGGGGGTCCATGTAAATGTATAAGGGCTTACCCCGCCTGAAGCAACAAAAGAAATAACCCCATCATTAACCGGGCAGCTCGAAGGGTTTGTAAACGAAAAAGTAGCCGTTAGTGAATTAGATTCTGTAATGCTAATAACCTGTGTCTTCGAACAATTATTAGCATCCGACGCCGTTACAGTATAATTTCCCGGACACAGACCTCCAATGTTTTGAGTCGTCAAATTACCCGGTTGCCATAAATACGTAATGGTTCCTGTACCTCCGCTTGCGCCTGAACTTCCTGTCCCATTGCATGCCCCGTTACAAGTAACATCTGTTTTAGTTACGGTAAATGTCATAGCCGGAGGATCTGTAAAAGTTACCTGATCTGTATTTGAACAGCCGTTTATATCAGCCACTATTACACTGTGAGTTCCCGCACATAAGCCTACGGCAGTTTGTGTGTTTTGTAGTGGTGCGGGAGTCCATGTAAAAGAATACGGGCCCGCGCCTCCGCTTGCATTAGCGGTAGCAACACCCGAACAGCCACCGTTGCAGGTTAAAGTACTACCATTAGATGTTACGAGCACAATTACTGTTTGAGAAATATTAACTGTTGATGTGGCAATACAGCCGCCGGCATCTGTTACCGTTACTGTTTGAGGCCCTACACACAAATTAGTGGGAGTTTGCACCGCTTGCCCGCCTGACCATGAATAGGTATAAGGCATTGTGCCACCAACCCCGTTACCTGTAGCTGCGCCGATACATACATTACAGCTTGGTTGCACATTACTGATAGAGGCTGTAAGCACTGAGGGCTGAGCTACATTAGCAGATATAAATGCAATACACCCTTTACTGTCTGTTACAGAAACAGCGTAATTGCCTACACACAGGCCTGTTGCAACTTGTGTATTTTGTGTTGGAACAGAGCTCCAGCTGTAAAAATATCCTGATGTGCCACCGCTTGGTATTACAGATATTGTACCGTTACAGGCACCTGAACAGGTAACTGTTCCGTTTACGGGAGTTAATGTTATTGCGGGAGGAGTTACTATAACGACTGTTTGTGTTTTTACACACCCAAAAAAATCATGAACCGTTAGTGTATAATTTCCGGCGCATAAATTAGGGCTCAGGTTTCCAACATCTCCGTTATTCCAATTGTATGTGTAGTTTGGTGTTCCTCCGCTAACTGTACCGGTAGCTACGCCCGTACACTGGGCATCGCAATTAGGATTCGTCGGCGTTATAGAAACCGTCATATCAGAAGGCGAGGTAATGTTAACGGAAGCAGTAGCCCGGCAGCCGAAAAAATCGCTTACCGTTGCCGTATAAACACCAACGCATTGGTTATTAATAACCGAAGCATTACTACCTGTGCTCCATGTAAAGGTATAAGCGGGCGTACCTCCGTTTACTAAGGTTGATATAGATGCGTTGCATTGATTAAAACAATTGATCGGCGTAGAGTTTAACGATAGTGTAATAGGATTCGGCTGTGTCAGATTAATTGTTTGGCTAATTACACATCCAAGGTTATCACTAACGGTTAATGAATATAACCCTGCACAAAGGCTTGTGAATGGCGGATTCGAAACGATAGCGGCACCCACGGGAGGTTGTAAAGTATAAGTATACACGCCTGAACCGCCCGACGGTGATGCGTTAATAGATCCATTACATAACCCATTACAGGTTGGTAATATTGTAGTAATATTAAATGCAATAGGTAATGGTTGCGCAATAACTACTACACCTGTTACTGTGCAATTGTTCGCGTCTTTTACGGTTAATGTAAAAGTGCCCTGACATAAATTTGTAACAGAGTTAGTACCCTGACCTGTAAAAGCGCCCGCTGTCCATGTGTAAGTGTAAGGTGCGGTTCCACCGGTGACGCTACCTGTAGCAGTTCCATTACAAACGCCGAAACACGCCAAATTAGTTTTTGTCATTGTTAAAGACAATGCCGAAGGCTGTGTAATCGTTACCGTTTTTATAGATGTACAGCCAACCGCGTCTGTTACCGTAAATGAATACGGTAATGCACACAAATTAATGGCTGTTGAACCTGATGACACAGATGGATTCCATGAATAGGTATATCCACCTGTGCCGCCGGCGGGGTTCATATTTATTGCGCCCGTGCATGCTCCGTTACAGGCAATATTTGTTTGCGTGGGAACCATGGTTAATGTTGGAGGAGCGATAATGGAAAAAGTTACTGTTTTTAAACAGTTTAAATTATCCCTCACATCAACTGTATAATTTCCTACGCATAGCGCGGAAGCCGATGAAGAAGATGAAACATTTGGTGTCCAAGAATAGGTAAATCCAACACCGCTGCCCCCTGTAGCAGTTATAGAGGCCGAACCATCACAAATGGCTCCGCAAATTAAATTTGTTTTTGTGGCCGTTAAAGTAATCGCCGGCGGCTGTGTAATGGTAGTAGAATAAGTAGCTGTACAGCCTTTGATATCAGTTACCGTAGCGGTTACTACCCCTATGCATAAATTAGGATTAACTGAAGTTGTAAGAGCTGACGGACTCCAAATATAACTGTATGGCATCGTGCCGCCCGTTGCGGCAATAGTTGCAGTCCCGTTACAAAAACCATTACAGGTAACACTAGTGCTTGAGCCGTTAGATAAAAGAATTGCCGGCTGAAGCAATGTAGTTGTAAATAAATTAATACAACCGTTAGCATTAGTTACAGTAAGTGTATGTGAACCCGCACAGGCATTTTTTAGTGTATCTTTTGATATAATATTATTATGAGTAACATTTGGCGGATTCCAGTTTAATGATAATGGAGCCGCTCCGGAAATTAAATTAACCCTTATTTGTCCGTTGCATAGACCATTACAGGATGGTTGCGCGAAAGAGAAAGACAATAAAGTAGAAGGGGGGTCAACACAACTAATAGTTACAACTCCTTGTTCTCCGATGGAATTTTCAAACAATATAGTATACTGCGAGCCACACCCGCAAATTGTATTTGTTGTATAAGTTGTTCCTGTATAAGAGGGATCAAACGGCGGAAAAGTTTGACAGGGTCCTGCCCCTCCTGCATTTAACCATTGTATCGTAAGAGGCTGATTTGTTACAGCCGCCAGGTTTACAGTAGCCGTACCATCACATACGCCCGGGCAAGTAGGATTAGTTGAATTTGTTAATACGGGAGTATTTGATTGAGGAATCGGATTTCTAATAATAATATTAGAGCTTTCTAATGCGGTAAGTTGAGCAACGCTTAAATTATTTCTTTGTACAATTAATCTGTTAATACCCATTCCCCCGGTTAAGGTGGAATTTGAAATAGAGACAATGCCTATGGAGTTTAAAGTTACATTACTTAAAATCACATTGGAATTTAAAAATTGAAGCTCTGAGCTTTTACAAATTGTGTTTTTTAAAGAAAAATTTCCTGCCATAGTAATTTTTGACAAGCTGTTTATAAATCCTAATTCAATATCATAATTAGAATTAACAATTAATTCTCCTTTAAATATGGTTTGAGAGAATTGATAAATTGTAGGTTGCGCAGGTGTTAACAAAATTTTTCCATTATAATCGAATTTAAAATATTCGTTTAACGCAACATATGAATTGATTTTAAAGTTTACTGTAGGGCTGCCAATCAGCTGAACTGAAAAATTACGGTTAATTGATTTTATGGATCCAATTTCAACATTTTGTGTAGCATGTATAACAGCATTCACCGATCCGGAATGATCATCAAACATAATATCTGTAAGATTACCCGGAACTACACCGGCAGAAGCTCCACCGGAAATAGTTGACCAATGGTTCACATCATTCCAATAACCTGAGCCACCAATCCAATATAAAGTTTGGGAATGAATGAAATACGAAAATGAAAGGATAAATAGTAATAATAGTTTTCTCAACATAACACTTTTTAACTTTTACGAAAATAACTGATTTAGGTTTCTAAAACAACAAAAAATAAGCCGGTATTCACATTTAAGTGTTTGAAACATGTATTTAACCTATTAACTAATAGTTAATATATAAATGTCTGTTTTTAATATTTTCGTTTATATACCTATTTATAGTGATTTTTACACTTATTGTTAAATATGTTAAATTATTGTATAATTTTAAATATTGTCATTTACTACTTACCATTAATTAAAATACTATGAAAAATTTATTTATTCTATTTTGTTTGCTGATTTCAATCAGTAAAAATGTTTATTCTCAAAAACTTCCCTGCGGTAATCACGAACTTGAAACTATGGGTAGAAAAGAAAATCCTAAATATGACGAATTAAACTTAGCCTTTAACAAACAGGTAAAAAATTATATTGCCGCTAATTATTCAACTCACAATCTCTTGCCAAGCGGTACGCTCTATACAATTCCTGTAGTAGTGCATGTTATTAAAACGCCGGGAATGACATACGGGACAGGTACTAATATATCTTATGCGCAAATAAAATCTCAAATTAACTCGTTAAATGTTGCTTATGCTGCAAGTCAAGCCAATTACCAAGGCATTTATAGTGTGAACACTCAAATCCAATTTTGTTTGGCGAGAAATACCCAACCAAGCACGTTAGCCTGGTCTTTAGATCCATCGAGTAATGTTGAATACGGTGTAATGCGTTACGATGTTCCTAATTTAAGTGACCCTGCTATTAATGTTAACTTATCAGCAATTCCTTTGTCTCAATTTAATCCATTTGTAGTATTAACAAATGATGCAAGTAGAAGTAGTTTTAATAAATTAAACTATTTTAATATTTGGGTTGTAGATAATATTTCTGCTCAAACTGGTCAAGCAGCAGGAGTTTATTTCGGTAACAATATTATAAATATCTCGGAAGCTGAAGGAGTAGTAATGGATTCAGAGTGCTTTGGTGAAAATACTTTAACAGGAAATTCATTTAATCTTTTATCTAACAAACAAGATGGAAAGACTCTGGCACATGAAGTAGGTCATTTTCTTGCGGTACAACATACTTTTTATCCAAACAGTGGATTGAATCCGTTTGCACTTAATACTGGCTGTGTAGGTACGTATGCAGCAGGAAGTGCCAGTGACCAATGTGATTTAGAGGGCGATGCTATTTGCGATATTGCTCCTATGTGCGCAAGTTCTACAGGGCTTTGCAACCCAGCGTCACGACCTAATTCATGTATAGAATATTATACGCCTGCATGCGGTATTGAAGACATGCCAAATGACTATATGTCTTATGAAAGCGATCCATGTTGGAACACCTTTACGCATGATCAAAAACTGAGAATGTGGGCTTGCCTTAATATTAAGTGGTCCCATTTATGGACTACCGGAAATTTAGTTCAAACGGGACTTATAGGCACAGGTGGGTGTGTGGGAAACAAAGCTTTAGTTTCTGATATTACCGGTTCCGATGCTTATGCCTGTGTAGGAAAACCCATTAATTTTAGTGCTGTTTCCTGCTATAGCGGTAATGCAGCGGTAAACTGGAATTGGAGTATGCCGGGAAGCAGTTCTACTTCTTATATTAGCACAGCTTGTGCTTCTGCTAACCCACCCGCTGTCACTTTTAGTTCAGCAGGTACTTATACTATCAGCCTGACAGTAACCGACCCTTTAAGCGCTACACAAACATCCACACTGCAGGTTTTGGTTGTAGATTGTATTCTTGATCCCTCTAAAAAAAGTCAAGCTAACTGGCATTTCGGAGATTACATTTCTTTAGATTTTAATACAGGTGTGCCCATAAAAAATGATAATACCTTTACGCCTCAAACCTCTATAAACAATGCGGGAACGTTATGCGTTTCTATTTCTGACAATACAGGTTCGGACCTATATTATGCCAATGGAGTCGATGCTTGGAAAATTTCAGGTGGCGTACCTTCTAAAATTAATACGACCGCTCCGCTCCCAAGTGTTTATTCAACTCCCGGTATTAATAATTTAGGGCAAAGCTTTAAAAAGGCAACTTCAAACAGTATCAGTTTTCCTGCTCCGGGATTTCCCAATAAATATTATATATTTAATGCTCCCGACGGCCTACCATCTAATTTAATGAATGCAAGGGGTGGTTATGCACTTATAGATGTAGCTGGTGGCACAGTTATGAATCAGGGCTTATTACCTTTACCATCATGTGCCGGGTCTGAAGCTTTGAGTACTGCCATCACTGCTATTCCACACTGTAACGGCAAAGACTATTGGGTGATTTTTTACAGCAGGCAAAACAGGCGCTTTTATGTGTATATGGTAACACAAAACGGCATCACTAACAATATATTTACAAGTTTGGAGGCCGATTCTTATCCATCCTGTACCGGTGCTTTTAATGCGGATCCTTTAACATCATCTCAATTACAACTTAAAGCGTCTCCTTTAGGAAATAAGATAGCCATGTCGGGTTCTAATTTATCAATTTATGACTTTAACAGTTCAACCGGCGTTATTAGTAATGAAATAATTACTCCTCATTATTATGGCGGAGGAAAATATTATGGCTGTAGTTTCAGTCCTAATGGACAATATATTTATTCAACTGTATTAGGATATGCGGGTGGCATAATAATAAATGATTTTATTATAAAATACGATATTTTATCAAATTCAAATTCTGCGATTAACTTGCCATTTAATGCTACACCTACTTATATGCAACTTGGTCCAAATAATCATTTATACTTTGCAAATTATTCAAAACAAGATTATTTAAATGAAATCCCGAACCCGGATGCTGCAACAGGTAATATTGCGGTCCAATCTAATGTAAGTCTTGTTACTACTGCGGGGGCAGCAGGAACTCCTATCAGAATGATAAATTCTAATACTATTGTAAATAACATGGATGCAACTATACCCTCCTATGTTACACCTGATTTTAGCGTTACCAATATTATAGCAGGATGTCCTACCTACTTGTTCGAGGTTAATAATTGTTACAAACAGTATACTGTAAGCTGGAACTATGGTGACGGTACTCCTACCGGTAGCGGCGCTTCATCTACCCATGTATTTAATAGCCCCGGAACGTATTTAGTTACAGCTACTTTAAGCGGTCCGCTTGTTACATATCCTATTGTAATTACGCATACTGTAATGGTTACTCTAACAGGCTCTCCAAATGCCAATGCAGGTCCGAGCTTCACCATCTGTCCTACCGGGTCAGTCACTTTAACCGGCAGCGGTAGCGGCACATACCAATGGCTTCCGGCCGCAGGTTTATCTTGTTACACCTGTGCGGGGCCGGTAGCTTCACCAGGCACAACTACGGTTTATACTTTAAGTGTTACCAACAGTTGCGGCACATCCTATGCCTCTACAACAGTTACTGTTTTATCTCCTGTTTTATCTGTAACGGCAAGCCAGTACAGTGTTTGCCAAGGCGCTGCGACTACTCTTTCTGTTTCAGGCGCAAGCACCTACACATGGGCACCTTGTGTGAGCAGCTGTAATACTACTACGTTAACCGTTAGCGCTGCATCTTCAACCATTTACACGGTTACAGGAACAAACATATATGGCTGTACTGCTACAAACACAGTGGCAATAACTGTATTACCTGTACCTTCCATCAGTATAACCGCCTCGAGTTCTACTATTTGCGCAGGTCAAACAACAACACTTACCGCCTCGGGAACAAGTACTTACAGTTGGTTACCATGCAGCAGTGGATGTAACACCGCTTCCTTAACGGTAACTCCTATAGCTACAACAGTATATACAGTAACGGGAGCGAACAGTTGTTCAGCTACTGCTACACAAACTGTATATGTTATTAATTATCCAATAGCTACAACAGCGGGAAGCGTAGTAGGCTGTAGCTCTTCTCCATTAGTTAATATCGGTGGCCCGGCATTACCTAATACAAACTATTTCTGGCTTCCAACTACAGGTTTAAGCAGCTCAACTGTTTCAAACCCTTTGGCAAACCCGGGTGCGTTTACTGTTTATACACTCACTGCCTCCAATATGTGCGGTACAGCTACTAATACAGTGGCTTATTACCAAGCAGGCCAGTATTGCTGCAGTATGCCGGCCGTAAGTAACAGGTTAGGCACGGGTTACGGAGTAGCAATTTTACCTTCTTCTTTTTTAAGCTATGCAGGATCAAGCCCTTTAGGGGTTGCCGATATTGTTATATCAGGCACATTAACTATTAATCAGGCGACAGCCTGGAGCGGGGTTAGGGTAAGAATGGAACCTACTGCAAAGATCGAAATTACTTCTACAGGCTCATTAAAATTATCCAATTGTAATCTTTTCAGTTGTAGTGAACTTTGGTGGGGCATTCAATTATTAACTACCAGCTCCGTTTCGGGAAGCATCAGTTTTTATAATACTACGGTGGAGGATATGCACCAGGGAATTGTGGCCGACTGGCAAAACACTGCCGCGGGAAATCCCAATGGAATACAGGGAAGTATTCTTTCCACTAAAACTTTATTTAATAAAAATTACATTAGCATACAGGTAATTAAAAATACAGGTTACGGGTCTTCTTATTACCCTTTATCCGTGAGTACAACTACCTTCAATACTATTACATCCGCTAATTCACCCGGCACTACTTTAAAACCTTCAACCCTTTATACTTATAATTATAATCAAATAACTAATAACACTTTACCATATGTGCAGTTTCCAAGAGGGTTTGTGGGAGTATATATTGCAAAAGTCCCAAAAAACACTATTCTTATTGGTGATACAACTTCTGTTAACAATACTAATTTATTTAATAATTTAGATATTGGTATTGCAACGAAAGACAATACTACCGAAGTAAAAAATAACAACTTCACTAATCTGACGGGAAGTCCTAACCAAACCGGAGCTACCGGTTTACAGGAAATTGGTATTGGTGTAGCTGCCGACCATACAATAGGAGGCGGCTATAAGTTAATTGTAGGTTCAGGCAATACAGTGCCTTCCACTGCGGCTGCTTCATACCCCAAA
This sequence comes from Bacteroidota bacterium, assembly GCA_025362395.1. Lineage (GTDB taxonomy): Bacteria > Bacteroidota > Bacteroidia > B-17B0 > Aurantibacillaceae > UBA4416. The sequence continues at coordinate 57,934 of JANYGK010000053.1, read as the reverse complement.
GGAAATAGCTTTGACGGGTGTAACAAAGGAGTATTTAGTAATAATGTTGCCAATACTATCGCAAAAGGAAACTACTTGTATTCATCAGGAACTCCTGTCTATACAGGAAGCTTACCGATACCAACTTATTATAGCTGGGTTGCTCAAAGCGGTATATGGATAAAAGGCCTAACTGCAACGGGTAATATCAGCAATAATAAAATAATCAATTTAAGATCCGGCATCTATTTAAGCCATTCTATTACTAACTCCGCAATAGGTTTAATTGCTATTAATACAAACAGTATAAGTTCGCCTTCTGCATCTGGATACTGTGGCGCGGCTATACAAATAGATCAACCTGTAACTACTTATACGCTTACTAATAATTCACTAGGTGTTACACAAAACACCATACAACAGGTGTATAATGGCGTTGTTGGCAACAGCCTGCAAGGTGGCTTATTTATACATGACAATCCGTTAATAAGTTTTGAGCAAACAAAAACTTACGGCGGTACGGGATCATTTACACGCAACGGTATTGTATTGAATAACTGTTACGCTCCCACTATAGCTAATAACCCTAATATTATGGCTACAGGAAGCGGTGTAACTTCAGGTAATTACACTTATATAAACGGCATTTCACTTACCAACAGTTATGGCGGTGTGGTAAACTGTAATGTAGTGTCGCAAACAGGGCGGTGCTTTTTATTTACAGGTAATTGCACAAATGCTTGGTTGGTAAACAGCATGTCTGCCAGTTACCACGGGCTTGAATTAAATACAAACGGAGTTATCGGCGCTCAGGGTAGCTCAGGCTCAAGTAATAACCAATCCGGAAATTTATGGACTACTATTGTTCATGCTGAAACATTTGTGGTTAATTCGATAAACGTAAACCAATCTGCCGCTACGTGTTTTTCTCCTTTGTATGTGAACGCCAATACTTCAAGCCCTATACATACTGCTCCTATATTAAACTTGGCTGTTGTATCAGGGCAAGAGTATCAAACAGGTTCTACATTAGGGATCAAGGTTGTAGGCGGATCGGCTATATATTGTGGAACTGCGGTTCCTCCCGGTGGAGGCGGTTCTTCTATCATCATGTCTTCTGATCAAAATGATAATTATTTAAATGAAAATACTCCTGACTCCTTTTTTTCATTATACCCTAATCCTAACAATGGAACTATGGAATTAAACTACAGGTTAAATTCACCGGAAGCGGCACAACTTATAATTACTGATGTAACCAGTAGAGTATTAGAAAGTTCCTATTTAGAGAGTACTGAAGGCAAATTACAAATAAATCTTACTGCGCTCAGTGAAGGATTATATTTTTATACTATTAGACAAGGTGCTCATTTATTTAAAAAAGATAAATTTATTATCATTAAATAAAAGCCATTTGTAATGAACATTGATAATGATTCGCTTAATACATGGAAAACGCTGTCTTCCGAATTAGTTTATGAGTCAGCATGGATTGCCGTAAACAAGCACCAAACCACTAACCCGGCAGGCAAGCCCGCAATTTACAGTGTTGTAAATTTTAAAAATTTGGCAATAGGTATTTTACCTTTAAGCACAGACGGCTTCACTTGGCTTGTAGGCCAATGGCGCTATCCTTTAAATGCCTATAGTTGGGAAATACCTGAAGGCGGCGGCCCGCTTGGAGAAAAACCTGTGGAAACCGCAAAAAGAGAATTAAAAGAAGAAACAGGAATTGTTGCCGTAAAATTTGAAGAAATTATGCAGCTGCATTTAAGCAATTCTGCTACTGATGAACATGCCTTTGTTTTTTTAGCAACCGGTTTAAGTTTTGAAGAAGCTGAGCCCGAAGAAACGGAAGACCTTAACGTTAAAAAGGTACATATCAGCGAAGCGTTTGATATGGTAATGAAAGGTAAAATAACAGATGCCATTAGTGTTGCGGCAATTATGAAGACAACTTACCTATTGGAGAAAAAACTGATCAATTTATAGGCTCAATTAAAAACTACTTTACCAACCCGTGATTTCCCAGGTTCCCTGTGAGCGCATTACTTGTTCAATAATATCGCGCACACAGCCTTCGCCGCCGTTCCTGTTTGAAATATACATGCTGATATCTTTGATCTCATGGGCGGCATTAAAAGGGCAAGCCGCTATGCCTACCCTTTTCATTACATCATAATCCGGGAGATCATCGCCCATGTATAAAATCTCTTCTTCTATAATATTAAGTTCGTTGATGTAATCTTTATAGCATTGTAGCTTATCATGCCGGCTTAAAAATATATCGGTGATACCTAAGTTTTCCAAGGCTTTTTTAACGGTTAAACTGTTGCCGCCGGAAATAATAGTGATCCTGTATCCTTTTTTAACTGCCAGCTGCAGAGCATACCCGTCTTTAGAATTCATATTGCGCACAAACTCACCGTTCTCCATTAATAATACCTGCCCGTTGGTTAAAACACCGTCTACATCCAACAAAATTGTTTTTATACGCGTCAGCTTTTGTTTGAAATTTTCCACAGAAATTGGTTTATGTATGTTGTTTTATAATGAGGTCAGACAGTAATTTGTATACCGCTGTTAACTGCTTATCTGATTTCAATAAAGATAAATGTTTTTTCATGACCGTTTTATCATTCCGCATAGCAGGGCCTGTTTGCGCTTGTTTTGGGCTCATGGTATCAAGCTTTAAATACGACTGCAGCATAATAGGTTTTAATAAAGCCGTATCTTTTTTATTTAAACCGGTTTCTATTATTTCGAAAGCGGCAGCATACAAGGCGTTAGTAAAGTTACAGGCAAATACAGCCGATACATGTAACTTTAGTCGTGTTGTTGAATTAATGGTTTTAACGGTGCCTGATACAGAACCTGCCACTTTTTTAAGTATGGCTAAGCCCTTCGGAGTGTTTGATTCGATTAGTAAAGGAGTTGTTCTCCAATCGATACTGTTATTTTTGGTAAAGGTTTGTAAAGGGTAATAAACGCCTGTTTGCATGGAAGCAGTTTTCAATGCATTTATATCTATGCTCCCGGAAGTGTGCGCCACCAAGCCTTTAAGCTTTAAGCCGGAAAGTTGTTTAACCACCTCTGCGATCGCATCATCTTTTACGGAAATGATATAGAGGTCGGCCGTTGTATCTATCTTTTTATAATCAACAAGTAAAGTTGTTCCATGTTTTTTGGAAAAAGCCATAGCTTGCTTTGACTTCCGGTGATTAAAGACCTGAACTAGTTTAAGAGTGTTAATTTCAGTAAACGATTCCGCTATATGCCCGGCTACATTTCCTGTTCCTATAATAATTATTTTTAACGGCTGTAACAACATTTTACAATTTTTAAAAAACACATAACGCTGAACGCATTAATTATTTTTTTCTCCGGAGAGTGTATGCTTTTTTAAACGGTTAACCCTTCGTCTTTCAAAAATGGCGATCAGCGTGCCTGTTATCATTATAAGACAGCCTAACCACAATACATTAATATACGGGAACATATAGGCTTCAAGCACTACAAACTCTTTGGCGTTGCTTACTTTTTCGCTCATCTGTATTTCTACGCTGCCTTCCGTCGGATTTATTTTCCAAAAAATAAATTTTAAGCCAAGTGCACTCAGTTCAAATTGATCTGGCATTACCATGCTGTTCTTTAAAATATATTTAGGGGTTGCCCTGTATACTTTTCCGTTTACATCGGTTGCTTTTAAAACAGCCGTCACTACTAAAAAACTATCGTTTTTAGAAAACTGTTCTTCGTTTAAGTTAGTAGTAATACTGTCAATTAATATAATGGCGTTACCTGAAAAGATGGTATCTCCCATGTGACCCACAAAATTAGTCGGTTCTTTATAAGCATCTTTGTTTTTAGGTGAATCGTCTGAAAGGTCGGCGTATGTAATGTGTGTGTAGATGTCGTTATTTAAAAAATGTTTTGTATCGGGGTTCGAAGCTTTACCCATTCGCGGGTTATCCTGCACCATCGGACTTAATTCAAATGCTTTTACTAAAACTCCTTTTTCGTTCTTTGTAAAATAATCCATATGAAAGAACACGTCTATTCCTATGCGTTCTTTGCCTTTATAGGTTACCATATATTTTCCTAACGGCAAGGTATCCCCTTTTGTTAACAGTAAGCTTTTTTTAGCATTAAAGTCTTCACCCAAGCCTTCCACACTTTTTTTAGAAGTATTTTGAGAGATGGTTTGTTTTTTAGAAGTTGAAATTAAAGCGCCTATTAATATCAAGGCAAAGCCAATGTGAGCAATAGAAGAACCCGCATGTCTTATCTTGCCTTTCAATACGCGTATCGCATATTCTGCATTAGCAAACACGGCAAACAAGCCGGCGATAAATAAGAGGCTGTAAGAAATTAAATTCCATTTCTCTAAATTTTTAGCGCCTGCATACTCTTTTAAAAAATATAAAGGAATGGAGCAGGTTAAACCAAACACAAGTGCTAATAGGAGAGAGAACCGAAGTTGCTTAAAGACTATTTTGGGATCTGTTTTTTTGTATTTAAAAAATTGAGTAACGGCAACTAATGTTAAGGTTATAATTGAAAAAGGAATTTGCCATAAATTATATTCAGGAATCTTTACCGGCGCTTTATTCAACGTAAATAATTTATTTAAAACAGGAATAGATGTAAAATACGTAATTACCAAAGCAGACAGCATTAATACGAGCGAACCGATAAACATCCAAAACTCCCGTGAATAAAGGCTTTCCTCTTCTTCCTCTTTAGGGAAGTATTTTATGTAAGAAAAAATAGTAATGCCGGTACTTGCTCCCAACCAACCCAATAAGATTATTTTTTTATAGCCGTATAATACAGAGATCGCTAACATTAAAATAGAACACATGGCATACGATACCCGTATGAGTTTGTCGTGAATTAATAAAGCTACGCACAGAAAAATAAAACTGATCACGTATATAACCAATTGCCCTTGCATACCAAGGTCTGTAAAAGCATGCACTGAGCTCTCGCCTAAAATACCGCTGCGTGTAAGGAATGTAGAGTATAACACTAATAAGAAAGACGCAATTGCCAAAAGGTGTGTCATAAACAATGATCCGCCTTTATTTTTATTAATGATCATTACATGGCCTGCTCCAACCATAACGATCCATGGTACTAACGAAGAATTTTCTACAGGATCCCAGGCCCAGAAACCGCCAAAGCTCAAGGCTTCATAAGCCCATGCGCCACCCATTAAAATACCTGTCCCTAAGATCATGATGCTGAAAAATGTCCAGGTCAATGCCGGTTTTTGCCAGCTTATAAAATCGCGCTTCCATAAACCGGCCAATGCAAAGGCGAATGGCGGCAATGTAGATGCGAAGCCTAAAAACAAGGTTGGCGGATGAATGGTCATCCAATAGTTCATTAACAAAGGATTTAATCCTCTGCCATCAAGCTTAACTAAATAAGTAGGAATTTGAATGAAAGGCATATTGGCAAACTCAGGATTTTCCCTTAATAAAATAAAAGGATTGGTTCCTAAATTATAATCGCCTAAAACAATTCCCAATAACATGCTGGCTAAAAACACCTGTACTAAAGAGATGACCGCCATGGTTGGCGCTTCCCACTTACTGTCAATAGTACGGCGAAGAATATTACCTAATACAACATTCCAAAATGTCCAAAGTAAAAAGCTTCCCTCCTGCCCTTCCCAAAAACAAGACATAATGTATTGCATGGGCATGGAATTGCTACTATGCTGCCAAACATAAGAGTATTCGTAAAAATGATTAAATAAGGCATAGAACAAGGTAGCCGCAATACCTATTACTGAAATACTGTGAATAGAAAAAGCGGTACGCGCAAATATTTTCCACTCGTGAGTAAGCTGTTCTTTAGAATAAAAATAATAGGCAACCGCAGCCACAAGGGCTGAAATTAATGACAGAAATACAAACGTATTTCCTAATATCCCTACCCATAAATGTTCGCCGATGAATGTAATTTTGTCCAAGTTACTGTTGCCCCTTTAGGCTTTAATTTGAGGTTTCCCGTCGTTGTATTTACTAGGACATTTCATTAGAATTTCGTTAGCGTGAAACTCCCCTGCCTGCATTTTGCCTATCAAAACAATTTGTTCTGATTTTTCCATATCCTGCGGCACGCTTTTATGCAATACTACTCTTTTTTCAACACCTTTATTATCTGTCATTAAAAAAGAGCATTCGTCAGCATTAACTTTCGGGTCGTACTCAACGGGTACTGTTTTATTTAACTTACCCACTACATGGTATTCTGTATCGGGATTTAGGGATGCCTCCGAAAAATCAGAATAAGAAGCGTTGCTTTGAAGGGATGTAAAAATAACACCGATAGCAACAGCTATAACGATGATACCTACAATGTGAAGCTTTTTCATTTTAATTTATTTTAACCGCAAAGTTCGCAAGAGTTTTTGCAGAGATCGCGGAGGTTTTTAAGTATTACAATTTTTCCTTAGTATTGTTTTCTATTTTTCTCAACTTAACATCTAAGTAAATTAAGTACCCTATAATGCATAAAAAAATTATAACTAAAACGGCAATAACCACATAAATTTTCCCTTCACTTCTAAAAGCATCTGCCATAGCAGGCTCCGGTTGAGCTTCGGATAAAGCATTATTTTTTAAGTTAGTTAAAAGAGTATCCTTAACGTTTGGTTCGGGTTTATTAATTTCTTGAGCGGAGCCGATAAATGAGCTCAATACAAAAACCATTAAGTAAATTATTTTATTCATTTTCTGCATTATATTTTAAAATGGAAATTCGTTTTTTAATATCCAAAATCCATAAGCTTAATAAGATCCAACCGATAATAGCAGGATAAAATACCATGCGCATGTGATTGTCGAGATCGTATTTTCCGAATGCAGGATTATTACCGTTCCCGGGATGTAATGAATCTGTGAGCCTTGGTAAGATCATTATGAAAACAAACATCATAACAAATGCAAAAATATTATATACTGCGGAGATGCGCGCGCGCTTTAATTCGTCGGTTATAGAGCTTCTTAAAATAAAATAAGCAAGATAAATCAGTATTGCAATGGCAACCCCGTTCAGTTTCGGGTCTTGAAATGTCCACCAGGTGCCCCATGTAAATTTGGCCCACATGCAACCTGTTAACAAACCGGGCAGACTAAAAAATAAACCAACCTGTGCGGCTTGTTCACTTATAAGATCAGATCTTAAATCGCTTTTGTATAAATAGTTAACGGCACATACCACCGAAAAGCCCATTTGAAACAGCATAGCAAACCAAATTGGCACATGGTAATATACATTACGAATGGTTTCGTATAATATATTTAATTTTGGAACAGGCCCCAGCATTCCCCATATTAATGTGTAGACGATAATCAATGCTGCCAATATTTTCCACCACTTTATCATTCGCGCCAAAGGTAGTTAAATAATAGTGTTGCCAATGTAATTACAACAAAATTTAGCATGATTAAAACCAATAAGTAATTTGCGCTTACACTCCAGGCCAAGCCGTCTATGGCATTTTTACTAAGCTTAATAGAAACCAATAATAACGGCATTAATACCGGAAAGCTTAAAATAGCCATCAGGCTCATGTTATTTCCCGCTTTTGAAGCGATGGCACTCATTAAACTTAACACCCCTGAAAAAGCGGTGGAGCTAAATATCAATACTATTAAAAACAATGGCAGGTCTTCTACCATACTGCCGACAAACCAGGAATAAAAGAAAAAAGTAAATACACTTAATACCGACATGAGCAGCATATTATAAAGTATTTTACTTAATATAAATTGCCTCGCATTATAATAGATGTAATTGTATAAGCCTTTTCCTTTGGTTTCCTGCGTAAAGCTTTTGCTTGATACGTTTACGGCAATAAACATGAAGATGACCCAAAACAGGGCATTCCAGACTATAGGGTGAATAATTTTTTTGAATGACAGTGCAGAAATAAAAACAGTGGCAATAATATAAACAGCAATTCCGGCAAGGGTTGATTTTTGCCGGAATTCCAATACAAATTCTTTCTTAATAAGAGCTGTTAATTGTTGCTTTGACATTTGGGCGCAAATTTACACCCAAATAGTCAAAATCACAATTTTATCGTATCAATTGGAAGTATCCTTTATAAACGTTAGGGGTTGCGCCAGGTACACTTAAAATAAAGAAATAAGTTCCATCTACATGTCCGCCGCCATTCCAATCGTTTTTATAATTATCCTGTTCAAATATTTTTGTTCCCCAACGGTTAAATACGGTTAAGTTATTATTTCCGAAGCTTTCTAAATATCTGAATTTCAGGAAGTCGTTAGCACCGTCGCCGTTAGGTGTAATAACGTTAGGTATTACAAGCGTAGCATTAACCACAATAACAGTTGTTGCTGCATCTAAGCAACCCGCAGAACCTGTTACTGTAAGCGTTACCGTATAAGAACCAACACTTGCATAAGCGTGAGTTGCAGTAGTTCCGCTTGTTCCGGTTCCTTCACCAAAAGTCCAAGTAGTACTTGTAATAGATCCTGAAGGAATAGTAGAAGTACTGGTGAAATTAATAGACTGGCCCGCAGCTACGGGTGATAAAGGAGAATAGGTGAAGCTCGCCACAGGAGATATATCGGCTGTTACAGTAATAACATTTCTTGCCACACAGCCTTGAGCATCAGTAGCTGTAACTGTTACGGTTCCAATAACACAGGCAGATGTTGTATCACGTGTAGAAGCGGGGTTATTTGACCAAGAATATGTAAACGGAGGGTAGGAAGAAGTTCCTACAGCTTTAATTTTTGAACACTCACGGGGACAAATAACCAAATCAGGTGATGACAACACTACAGAAGGATTTGATTTTACGGTTGAAACTGTCGCACTTCCCTTACATAAATTTTGATCTCTTACCAAAACAGAGTATGTTCCTACATTAGGAGTAGTGGCCGTTGAGCCGTTGCCTAAAGAAGAAGGTGTCCAAAAATAAGAATAAGCCGGCGTGCCGCCTGTTACAGTTGGAGTTAATATAGCATTTAATCCTTCACAAAAAACGACCGGCGCGCCTGATAAAGATACCGCGGGGTTTGTTGCTACTACTATTGTACAGGGGTTAGATATTGCGCTGCAGCCTGTTGCCGTATTTGTAATTTGCAGCGTTAATACCGTAGGCGTTGTAATAGTTTGTGAAGTTGCATGCGACCCGTTACTCCATGTATAGGTATATACCCCCGCAGGGGTAATGGATATAGGTGTGACTGTAGCAGCTGCGCCCGAGCAAATTCCTAAATTAGGGGGGATGGTAACTGTGGGTGTAGGATTAATAGTAACGCTTACTGAAGCGTTTGCCGTGCAATTATTAGCAACGACATGAACTGAATAGGTACCGCTTGAAGTAACACTTATGGTTTCGGTAGTTGCACCTGTTGACCAGCTGTAACTTGTTGCTCCTAAAATGGAAGGCGTTAACGTAGAAGCCGTTGTGCCACAGATGGATACAGGGTTAGCTGTAACAGCTAATGTAGGACTGGTATTTGACACCGTAAAGGCCTGGCTGGCAAAACATCCATTTACATCTGTTACTGTGACGGTGTAGTCTGTAGGCCCGGTTAAATTGGCAGAGGATGTGGTAATTGCTCCCGGGGTCCAACTATAGGTGCTATATGCAGGCATTCCTGTAAAAGGAGGTAATATATTTAAAACCGTACTTGTGACAGGCGGACAGTAATTAAACGGTCCTGAAATAATAAAATTTGGCGCCGGGTTAGAGGACACTGAAACTGTACAGATGTTTGAAGTATCGCTGATGCAGCCTGTTACTGTATTGGTTACAACTAAAGAAATGAGTGTATCCGCATTTACTAAAACGGTTGGTGTATGCACTCCAGTACTCCATGTATAAGTGTACGACCCTCCTGAAGGATTAAAAGAAACTACGGCAACAGTTCCTGTGCTGCCGGCACATAATGTAATGGACGGTGTAATAATAACTGTTGGTGTAGGTGAAATATTTACATTAACGGTTTGCGTAGATACACAGTTAGCATTTGTTACCGTTAAGCTGTATACGCCACCAACATTAACTGTAGTGGATTGCCCTGTTCCACCGTTTGACCAGCTATAACTTGTAGCGCCTGTAATACTGGCCGTTAAAGTAGATGAACCCGTACCGCATATAGAAAGCGGATTAGCTGTAATACCAACTGTTGGTGAGCCTGATGATACCGTAAAACTGCTTTGTCCTTTACACCCGTTAGCATCCGTAACAGCTACTGTATACTGCGTGCCTATTGGTGTTCCCGTTAGTGAGGCTGTTGAAGTATTTATAACTCCCGGTGTCCAGGTATATGTGCTGTATGCTGCCATACCTGTTAACGGCGGAGCTAAAGCAAGGGTTGTGCTTAGTGCCGGGGGGCAGTAATTAAGAGGGCCTGTAACTACAGGAATAGGATTTGGATATACGCCGATTGTATCGGATGATGATTTATAACAACCCAACTTACTGACTGTTACAAAATAAACTCCTGTTACATTTGCAATTGTTGAACAGCCGCTTGTACCGTTGCTCCAATACACATTATCATAAGCTGAACAGTTTGTTAACGTTATGGTGCCACCAGGGGTTGCACATATACTCCCGGTAGCAGGCGCTAAAGAGAGAGTTGGATGAGGAATAGCAATATTTTGAATTTTTATATAATATGTGGCCGATGAAGCAAGAGGAGGACTGCCGTTATCTGTACCTGTAATTATAACCGTATGCACGCCTGTAACCGTTGGGCTGGCAACAACCATCCAGGCATAAGTTGTAATACCTGCCGTTGTAGTGGTTACTCCTAAAGGAACAAAACTCGAACCTAATGTTGGCGCGCTTCCCGTAACTGTAATAGTTTGATTATTTTCAGGTGCCAGAAAACTTGTGGTATAAACCAGTGTATCGCCCAAAGCACAAATCCTTATTGTATCGCCGCAGGCAGAGCCACCACCTGTAGCATCCTGAACAATAGGCGGTAAATTATTATTTGTACCACAGGTATTAAAAAAATAAGATTTGTTATCCAAAAAGTTAACACCGTCATTCAAGCCATAAGGCCCGTCATAAGCTGAATTATTAAGATTAAATCTTCCAATTTGAATAAAATTTGTTCCATCCCCTTTATTTACACCAACTGTAGAAGCTATTCCGCCAAATCCGCCAACGTTACCCGGAGGGGATACATCTCCGGTAGTCCATTGCATATCTCCATAACAAAATGCCACATTATTGCCGTTCGGTAACAGGGGATCTGTTCCGTCTGTAATAATCAATTGAAAATCGTTTAATTTATCCCCGTGTGAGCTATAGTAACCTACATCTTTCCACTTTACTATTAAAGCCGTCGGCGTTTTTTTATAATATACCAAGCCACTGAGAGGAGACTGTGTATCTACATCGGCCCAAAAGGGAGCAATCATACTTACAGCGCCGGAAGGAAAACCTGTTGAACTAAAAGGAGTATACCCTGCTCCAAAAGAAATATTTCCATTATTATTAATAAAACAAGAAGTAAATGTTGTACCGTAAAAACAAAAATTAAACCCTAATGGGATTGAAGTTGTTGTAGCATCATCATTTCTATAATCCGGCGGGGTTTGAAAATCGAATGGAACTACCGAAAAAGTAGGGTCTATAGGCACATAACAAGCACATGGCCCTGCGGCGGTTGTAGTAGTTTTAGCTACAGGCAGGTTTTGAATACTTAACGGATTAGCGGCGGTTGAAACATTAGCTGTAGTATGAGAACTGTTGGGAGAATTTATAAACTTATAATTAACACCGAAAACCAGTTGCCCTTTTTGCTTTAAATTTTGGTAACTTTGTGTAGATAAAAGTATCGTTTGAGCATTTATAACTGTAATTGTGCTAAACAAAATTAATAGAATAGGATATAATTTTTTCATAGTATTAGTGAGGGTATTAAAAATCATGTAATTTCAAACGTAGTGATTTTTTTCTTATTATTACAATAATTATTCTAAAAGTTTATTTAAAATGAGTAAAACAATTATTATATTTATTATAATTAGCGCTTCATTTATGATGTTTTCTTTTTTTAAACTTAAAGGCACTCCAACCTCCACTATATATGGTTTTAAGGTAAATACCATTGAAGGAACGGAATTTGATTTTTCTTCTCTGAAAGGAAAAAAAATATTGGTGGTAAACACGGCGAGCAAATGCGGTTTTACTCCCCAGTTTGAACACCTGGAAGCTTTATTTGAAAAGTATAAGGATAAGAATTTTGCTATTATCGGTTTCCCTTGCAACCAGTTTGGAAACCAAGACCCCGGCTCAGGAACCGAAATTAAATCGTTTTGTACCAAAAATTACGGTGTAACATTTCCTATGATGGAAAAAACAGACGTTAAAGGAGACAACGCTGCCGGCATTTATAAATGGCTTACTTCTAAAGAAAAAAACGGCGTTGAAAACAGTTCCGTTAAATGGAATTTTCAAAAATACATGATCGATGAAAACGGTTTTTTAGTAGGCCACGTTGTTTCCTTTAAAAGTCCCGACTGCAAAAAAATCGTCAATTGGATTGAAGGAAAGTAATAGGATAAGAGATGAGTTGCACATTTGAAATAACTAATACTCGATTATATTATTTACCTCAAAATTGTAGTGGCATTTGCCTGGATGGTCGGCATAATTAAAATGTCGTTAATATTTACGTGGGCAGGCCGGGAAGCTATCCAATAAATGGTTTCCGCAATATCTTCCGGTTTTAAGGGCACAATGTTTTCATATACTTTTTTTGCCCGCTCCTCATCACCTTCAAAACGTACTATGCTAAATTCTGTTTCCACCATGCCCGGGTTAACGGCAGACACTCTTATATTATGCGGGAGAAGATCTATTCTCATGCCTTTGTTTAAAGCATCTACGGCATGCTTGGTAGCACAATATACATTTCCGTTTGCATACACTTCTTTACCCGCAACAGACCCTATATTTATAATATGTCCTTTTTTATTGGGGATCATTATATTAGCAACATGTTTTGACATGTACAATAAACCTTTAATGTTTGTATCTATCATTTGCTCCCAATGAGCAATTTGTCCGTCTTGTATTGGAGCCAACCCTGCTGCTAACCCGGCATTATTAACTAACACATCTATCCGGCTAAATTCGCCCGGTAATGTATTTACGGCATTTTTTACCTGCTGTTCATCTCTTATGTCAAAACACAGATCCACCACTTTTACGCGGTACTTATTTATTATTTCGTTTTTTAATTCCTGCAACCGTTCGGCTCGCCTTCCCGTAATAATAAGGTCATAGTTGTTTTCCGCGAAGATTAATGCGGTTGCTTTACCTATGCCTGACGTGGCTCCTGTAATACATGCGATCATAATTATTTTGCTAAATAAGTAACACTAAAATATAAAAAACCAATCCTTTATAACAATGTTACATAGGAAAAAATATTCCTGTAAAATTAAGTATATTTATGCAACTCTTTTTTAAAGAGGGCCAATTAGTGTTTAACCTTCATAAATTTATACTCTAAATTAAAATTTAGAATATGGTTTTGAACTATATAAATAGATATGTCTTGTACAAGTTGCTCTACGGGGCAGGATAATAGCGGAATTCCGAAAGGGTGTAATAATAACGGTTCCTGCGGAACAGGGGGCGGATGTAATAAGCTTAATGTGTTTGATTGGCTGGGCAATATGAGCCTGCCGGAAGGACAGGTACCCTGCGATGTTTTAGAGATCCGGTTTAAAAATTCGCGTAAAGAATTTTTTAAGAACGTCAATAATTTATCATTACACGTAGGCGATGTAGTGGCTGTAGAATCATCACCCGGTCATGATATTGGTGTGGTTTCCATTACCGGGGAATTGGTAAGGCTTCAACTGAAGAAGAAGAACGTAAGTTATGACAGCGAGGAAATAAAAAAAATATACCGTAAAGCCAAACAGCAGGACATTGACAAATGGCGCGAAGCCCAAAGCCTGGAAGTGGAAACGATGTACAAGGCCCGCACGCTGGCCCTTAAGCTTGGCTTACAAATGAAGATAAGCGATGTGGAATACCAAGGCGATAAAAGTAAAGCGGTATTTTATTACACTGCAAACGGCCGGGTCGATTTCAGGGAACTGATTAAAGTAATGGCTGATGAATTTAAGGTGCGGATAGAAATGCGCCAGATTGGTGCAAGGCAGGAAGCGGCAAGGCTTGGGGCGATAGGCTCATGTGGCAGGGAGCTATGTTGCTCAACTTGGTTAAATGATTTTAGAACAGTTACTACCTCTGCGGCTCGTTACCAGCAACTCTCTTTAAACCCTTTAAAGCTGGCAGGACAATGCGGTAAATTAAAATGCTGCTTAAATTATGAGCTCGACAGCTATATGGACGCTTTAAAGGAGTTTCCGGAAATTGATAATAAAAAACTGGCTACTGAAAAAGGATATGCTTTTCATCAAAAAACAGATATTTTTAAGCGGATCATTTGGTGGTCGTATACAAGTGAACCCGATGTGTTTCATGCACTATCCATTGAGCGCACCAAAGAAATTTTTAAATTAAACGCGGAAAATATTAAGCCGGCCGATCTGCTGGAGCCAAAACAATATAAGGAGCTACAGGAAGTTAAGCAGCCTGATTATGAAAATGTGGTTGGCCAGGATTCTTTAACCCGTTTTGATACCCGAAAAAAACAACAGCACACCAAACCAAAAAACAATAATCAAAAAAGACAAAATACTCATCTGAAAAATTTGGCAGGAACTGAGCAGGTCGATGAAAATATTGATCCTAATCAACAACCAAAAAAACATGACAGGCCTCAACACAAGCCACACGCTAACCAGGCCAAACCTGAACAGAATACACAAAATAAACTGCAACAACCTCAGCATAACAAAAATTTAAAACAGCCTCCTCAAAAAAATAGTCCACAAGGGCAGCCAAAATCTCAAAACCCGAACCCTCAGCATAAAAAACCGGTACATAACCATAAACCAAAACCTAAAAATGATGGCGGCGATAAAGCATAGCTTTTTTAAACTAACGGTTTGCATACTGCTAAGCAGTTTATTTTTTTCCTGCAATAAAAATGTAGTGTTCAGTGAGTATAAAAAAATACCGGAAGAAGGCTGGAGAACCGAAAATAAATTATCGTACGATGTAACTATCGATAACAACAGCGCTTATCATAACGTATTTTTAACTGTAAGACACGCGGATGCCTATCCTTACAGCAATTTATTTGTGTTTTTAACGACTACTTATCCTGACGGAAAAAAATCGGTTGATACACTAGAGTGCGCGTTAGCCAACAAAAAGGGAGAATGGCAGGGCGATGGCGCAGGCGATCTTTGGGATAATAAAATACCATTGAAACAAAATGTAGTATTTCCTCAAAAAGGGAAATATAATTTTACGTTTGAGCAAGGTATGCGAAGCAATCCATTACCCCTGATCATGGATTTTGGAATGGTGATAGAGAAAGTAAAATAAATAACTATTTTAAATCGACATAAAAAATCCCCGCTTGCAAAACTGGGATTTTTAGTTTAGGAAAAGAATTTCATTTCTTTTTACCGCCGAAATTATAATTCAAGGCAACACTTAAGCGTCCCGCACTTTTTAATTTGTCGGGTACTATTTTTTCTGCTACGGTAAACTGCCAAGAGGTATTTAAAGAGAAGGCTTTATAGTATACATCTAACGCGGGCCCTATCATTAAAGCATTTACAGCCATTACCGGCTGCAACACATGCTTTACCTGCAACCCTTTAGTAAATTCATAATAAAATTGCGCGGAAGGGTAAAACATCACTGATCTGTATTTCAGTTTGTAAAATATAGAAACAAACCCGGTAGTGCTGTTATTTACTTTTTCCTTATAACTATTTTGGCCGTTCATTTTATAATTACCGTTTATATTCACTCCCAATTTTTCATACATTAAAATATAATTAAAATACACGAACTCGTCTAAACTGCCCGTCCCCGGCTGCATTTCAAAGGGTAAGCGGTTACTGTACCGGTCATGTGCATAAAAATTACCGGTTGGCAATTTTACGCCTGCGCCAAAAACCAGTTTCTGTTTTAATTTACAATATTCTTTTGGTAAGATTACATGGAAGCCGGCATTAAACGACATATCACCAAAACCCGTATGATGCGAATACACTTCGTTGGTTTTGGTTTTATTATCCAACACCGGCAAAAAAACATTGAGTTCTATTCGTTTATGCACAAAGTATTTCATTCTTAATTCAAATACTTTATACGATTCAAAATCTTTACTCGAATGTTTATTTAAAATAGTAGAGGCCGTATCCACCATATGCTCTGTATGATTTGTCCTGTAAGCCGCCGCAGGGAAAAAGTTGCTTCTTTCACCGTAATCTCTGTAGCCGTTAAAGATCCTGTACCTGTGCAAAAAAGAAATACTGTTTCGGTTGTTGTAAGGCGTAACCCCTATAAAATTCCCGCAAATATCACATCCTAAAGAAGAATATAAAGTACTTAAAAAAATACACAGAGCAATCCATTTAATTTTTATCATACAGCTTAGTTGTTATGGATGTATGCTATACTGAACATATCTGCGTAATTATCAGATACTTTTTTAGCATCTGTTCCCGGCATGTGTACTGTATTCAATATATTAAAATCAATAACATTTGGTGCTTGAAACCATTGCATGATATTACTTTTTAGCCGGATCGCAGGTGTACCTGAGCTTGTTACTTTTGCAACACCTCCGTTAAAGGAAAGAGAAATAACTTTAAGTACTGAATTAGGGCCGCTAAAGCCCCCTACATGGATTGTAAGCTTATGATCCGTTGCTGAAGACTGAGCAGAGGTACCTTCCATTTTTGCCATAATATAACCACTGTTCCAGCTCCAAAACATTCCTTTAACGGGATCAAGATCGCCGTTTTGTGCGCCCGAAACATTGCTTACACTATCTACACCAATCATAAATTCAATGGCTTTATACTCGGCATAAGGAACCCCTTGCATTTTGATTATAGTGGTAGAAGCCTCGGAATGATCCACTAAATGATAACTGTTCGGTTCCGCCCACACAGTATTATCACTTATGGTGATTTTAATATTACTGATGTAATATTTAAACAGGGTTATTTTAAATGTATTGCCTGCAAAATTTGTGTAGGTTGCTGTTGAAAACACTAAATCGGAGTCGCCCACTGTTGCTTCAAATTCTATTTTCATGCTTCCCGCTGCCGTAGTTGAAACAGTTGGTATAGGCTCCGGTGCAGGTACTTTTGTTTCTTTTTTACAATTCGGCATTACTGTTATGAGTAACAGCAGTGCGCTTATTTTATACATTGATTTCATTTTAATATAGTTTAAGTTTTTTACATATTGTATCATCCCTTTTAAAAAGGAGGCATATAATTAAAGAATGGTGTTATTGCTTTTAATCGGCTCTTTCAATAGCCTTTATGTATTTTCTGATTAAACAGTATTCGTTCAGCATATATACAGTTAAAGGCAAAAAAATAAAGATTATTATTTTCAGCTGTTTAAGTTTAATGTATTTTATTAAAATAGTAAGCCAAGCTATTGTATGAACACAATAACCTACATATACATAAAACCGTTAAACTGTTGGCGGGTGAAAGACAGAGCCCAATTGAAAATTTGGCAGAGTTTGCGAATAGTTAAATGCAGCGCTTACAACAACCGGATTTTCTAAATAAGAGAAAGACAAAAAACCTGAAAACAGTTCTGCCTTTTCGTTTTTATCTTTAATAGAAGCCGGAAGATCGGATTGTCTTTTTTCTTCTTTTTTAATTTCTTTAGCTAAATAACATTTTGCTTTACAGCAGCTGCCGGGCTTAGTTTTGTTTTCGCAAAGGGTTTTTGCCAGCTCATTTTGGCGGTATTTAAAGTTAAAGTAAATAATACTTTTTGCGCTGCATTGCCAGCTTAAGCTTAACAACAAAAGTATAGAAAAAAATATTTGAAACCATTTTTTCAAAAAAAAGACTTAACCGAAGGCAAAAGTACACTTTATATAAATACGTTCCTAAAACTAACTAAACGCTGATGGAAGTATCTATAGAGAAATTTTGCGGGTTTTTTCCCGTTTTTGTAGAATAAAAATCCATGATCTCTTTCATATCCCTATAAAAGTCACCGGTAGGGTATATTATTTTATCGATACCACATTCATGCTTCGCATAATCCATAAAGCCAAGAGCCAACGGTACCTTAGCTTTTAGGGCAACATAATAAAAACCGGTCTTCCACTTTTCTACCTTCGAACGGGTTCCTTCGGGAGTAATCAGCAAAAGGATTTCGTTATGTTTTTCAAATAATTCAGCAATAGCCTCTACGGTACCTTTTTTTGTACCGTCGGCATTTTGCGTTCTGTCTATGGGCAGAGCACCAAGCCTGTACATTAATGTTTTAAAAGGAAATTTGATCCATTCTTTTTTAATGGTAAACCGCATTTTAAGCTTCATAGCCTTTATAGCGCCCATACCATACATAAAATCCCAATTACCGGTATGAGGGGCGGCTATTATGACGCATTTTTTAATGTGTTCGGGCAGGTAATGTGTAATCTTCCACCCTCCTAATTTAAACAGCCAAATAAACATGCTATAAAAATACAGGTAATTTAATTTCTACCACCTATACTTGGTCTAAAAGGATTGATTAAATAAAATAGCGAACTTCAATTAGTTGTTAATTTAATTGCTGCCACAGCATATCTTTAAGCTGTGGAATGTTATAGCCCGACTGAGAGGATATAAAGATATAAGGTATTTTAAATTTGCCTTTCATTCTTTTTTTAAGGTCCTTATCGAGCTCCTCAATTAATTCTTCGTCAATGGTATCGCACTGCGAAATAGCCAGTAACCGTTGCTTATCGAGCAATTCAGGATTATATTGTTTTAGTTCGTTCAATAATATTTTATACTCTTCATAAATATTACTGCTTTGGCAACTTACCATAAACAATAAACTGGAGTTTCTTTCAATATGCCTCAGAAACCTTGTACCAAGGCCTTTTCCGTCGCTTGCCCCTTCAATAATTCCGGGAATGTCGGCCACTACAAAACTTTTATAATCCCTATAAGGCACAATTCCTAAATTAGGTGTAAGCGTTGTAAAAGCATAATTAGCAATTTCGGGTTTAGCTGCAGATATAACAGATAATAAAGTTGACTTGCCCGCATTAGGTAAACCAACCAACCCAACATCAGCCAATACTTTTAATTCAAGAACTTTCCATTCTGTTTTGCCCTCTTCCCCGGGCTGTGAGTAACGGGGGGTTTGATTGGTTGGCGATTTAAAGTGTGCATTTCCTAAACCGCCTCTTCCGCCCGGCAATAGAATAACCTCTTGCCCTTCTTCCGTAATTTCGCATATAAATTCGTCTGTTTCCGCGTCTCTGGCTATGGTTCCAAGCGGCACATCTAAAATCTGATCCTCTCCTTCTTTACCCGACTTGTGCGAAGAACCTCCGCCACCACCCGGTTCAGCAATAATATGTTTCCTGTATTTTAAGTGAATAAGTGTCCAGAATTGTTTATTACCGCGCAAAATAATATGCCCTCCTCTACCGCCGTCGCCGCCGTCGGGTCCGCCGTAAGCAGTTAATATATCACGATGTAAATGCGTAGATCCTGCTCCGCCTTTACCGCTCCTGCAACAAATTTTTACGTAATCAACAAAATTAGAGTCCACCTTTTTTAAATAAAAGATAAAAGATTTAAGACAAAAGACTGAATCCTTCTATCTTAAATCTTTATCCTGAGTCAATACATTATTTCTTTTTTTTAGCTGCTTTTTTCGGGGCAATTTTTTTCACGGCTTTTTTTACAGGCGTTGTTACTTTTTTAATTGCTTTTTTTTGGGCTGCTTTTTTAACTGCTTTAACCACTTTTTTTGCAGCTTTTTTAATTGGAGCTTTAGCTGTACTAGTTTTTTTAACTGCTTTTTTTGGAGCGACTTTTTTGACTACCTTTTTAAGTAATTTTTTAGGGGCTGCCTTTTTTACCGCCTGAGTTATTTTTTTAATTACTTTTTTGGGTGTAGCTTTTTTGGCCGCTTTAGCAATTGCTTTTTTAACGGGTTTTTTAGCTATTGCCCTTTTAACGATTGCTTTTTTGGCCGCTATTTTTTTAACTGCTTTCTTTAACGCCTTTTTAACGGGGGCAGTCGCTTTAACCGATTTTGTTGCTACTTTTTTAACCGCTTTCTTAGCCTTTGCTGCCACTGCAGCTACAGGCTTAGCCGTCGCTTTTTTAACCGGGGCAAGCTTTTTTGGACTTGCTTTTTTTACCGTCTTCTTAGCAGGGGTTTTTTTATCTGATCCCTGTTGGTTGTTATCAAGATGTAAAAAATGGCTTACTTTTTCTTTAATAGCGGCAATGATCCCTTTTGGTTTTTCGGCATCCTCTCCTTCTTTCTTTTCCTCTTTTTTACTTTCTTCTTTTCTTACTTCATCCATATCTTTTTGAAGCTCAGGAGAAATTTCTGTTGCTTCTTCAAAATCGTTTACAGTTAAGTCTAAATGTTCAATATCGTTTTCTAACATAGTTAATTCAATTTCAGCGTTTACAAATATAATTCTTTCTATAAGGTCATTAAATATTGATTGTATAGAGCCTATTCCTTTAATGGAATGGAATTTTGATTGCTCGGAATAATATGTTTTTAAGGGTAAGGTTTTATTGTTATACTCATTTACCCTAT
The DNA here is from genome assembly GCA_025362395.1 of Bacteroidota bacterium. Lineage (GTDB taxonomy): Bacteria > Bacteroidota > Bacteroidia > B-17B0 > Aurantibacillaceae > UBA4416. The sequence continues at coordinate 37,230 of JANYGK010000053.1, read as the reverse complement.
TAGTGATAATGGTTTCATCACTGTCATCAGGTCTTCCGGTTTCTTTACCTCGAAGCAATAAACGTTTTACCAATTCATCTTTATCAACTTCTAAAGCTAGCATAGCGCTTATCGCAGTCCCTTTTTTCTGAAGCAGATCGTCCAATGCGACAGCTTGCGCCTGTGTACGCGGAAATCCGTCAAAAATAAATCCCTTAGCGTTTTGGTTAGCATCCAGTCTTGCTTCTATCATCCCAATAACAATATCGTCGCTTACTAAATCGCCGCGATCCATAATTTGTTTTGCTTCCATTCCCAAGGCGGTACCGTTGGCAATTTCGCTTCGTAACAAATCGCCGGTAGATAAATGTACCAACCCGTATTTATCGATTAGCTTTTGAGACTGTGTCCCTTTCCCCGCGCCCGGTGGGCCAAATAAAACAATGTTCAACATATTGATGGTTTTTATAGGTTAGTGGTTCTTAATTTATTTATCAAGTACAAAAATATCTTTCATGTTTCTTCCCAAACCGTCATAATCTAAGCCGTAACCAACTACAAACGCGTTAGGGATTTCCATTCCCACATAATCCACTACAATACTTTTTTTATAGGCATCAGGCTTTAATAAAAAGGAAGCAACTTTCATTTGTTTAACTTCCTTTTTTGCCAACAGTATGGCAAGTTTTTCTAACGTTACACCTGTATCCACAATATCTTCTACCACTACAACTGTTCTGCCTTTAATTTCTTCGGTAAGTCCTATCATTTCAGTAACGGTTCCCGTACTGCTTGTGCCGTGATATGAAGCAAGCTTAATGAAGGAAATCTCGCAGGGTATGGTTACTTCTTTTAAAAGATCGGCAGCAAACATAAACGACCCGTTTAATATTACTAAAAACAAAGGCATTTCTTTTTCGAGATCCAAATTTATTTTTTGAGCCATGTGTTTTACACTTTCCAAAATTTTATCGGAAGTAATGTAAGGCACAAATGTTTTATCTTTTAAGATTACGCGCTGCATTAAAGATTTTACTATTGAAGCACAAATATAGTAACAATTTAACTTTTGCCTATATTTTAAACAATAAAAGGTACCTATACAAGCCGGACAATAAATTTGTTTTACATTTGCATCCCTTGAAAAATGAAGCCAAATATTTGCACCTTAAAGAAACCGTAAGCCTTTCTATTCCTTTAATTTTAACCCAGATCGGGCATATTATTACAGGTATGGTAGATACTATTTTTTTAGGTAAGCTCGGCAAAACGGAGCAGGCGGCAGGCATTTTATCCAATAACCTGTTTGTAATTGTATTAGTATTCAGCATTGGCATGAGCTATGTGCTAACTCCCGCTGTTACCGATGCCCACGTAAATAAGAATGAAAAGGAAAAGGCTTCCTTATTTAAAAACGCGTTATTTATTAATAGTGTGTTAGGCATTTTATTATTTATTGTTTTGTTTTTTCTTTCGGGCGTATTGGAATATATGCAGCAACCGGCAGATGTGGTAACCTTAGCTATTCCCTTTTTTGATGTGCTAATTTTTTCTATTATCCCGGTCTCCTTATTTTTTGTATGTAAACAATATACCGAAGGACTTGGCAATACCAGGGCCGCTATGTATATTAGCGTGGCGGGCAACATTATTAATGTTATTTTAAATTATGGCTTAATTTACGGTAAAGCAGGTCTGCCCGAAATGGGCTATATGGGATCATGCTGGGCAACCTTTATAGCAAGGGTTTTTATGGGAGCAGGCTCTCTTATTTTTTTATTTAACCATAAAAGCGTTAACTCTTTTGCTGTTTACTTTAAAGAAGCTAAATTAAATGCGTTGCATTTTTGGCAGTTATTAAAAGACGGCCTTGCCTCTGCTTTACAGTTTACTTTTGAGGTTGCCGCTTTTGCTATATCAGGCTTAATGGCGGGCGTGTTTGGAAAAGAACAGATTGACGGGCACGGTATAGCTTTAAGCCTTGCCGCCTTTACCTATATGTTTGCCAGTGGCATTGGCAGTGCCACTACCATTAGGGTAGGTAAATATTATGCTATGAATGATTTGCATAATGTAAGGCTTGCCATTAAAACATCTTATAAATCGGTTATTATTACAATGGGCATTATGGCGCTCCTGTTTATTTCTTTTAACACGGTATTGCCTTCTATTTTCACCAATGACAAGGAGATTATTTCTATTGCTTCTACCTTGTTATTATATGCTGCTTTGTTCCAGTTATTTGACGGCACACAGGTAACGGCCATCGGTATTTTAAGGGGTTTGGAAGATTATAAGTTTCCCACTTATATCGCGTTTATCGGCTATTGGGTAATCGCTTTACCCTTATGCTATTTATTTGCGTTTACTTTTAACTACCAAGTATACGGCGTATGGCTGGGGCTAAGTGTGGGGCTTGGTTTTGTAGCTTTAGCCTTATATTTCAGAATAAAAAATTTAATAAAGCTAAAAACAGTTATATCATTACAAAATAAAGGCTAGCCAAAAAAAATAAGGCAAAGGTTACCAAAAGGCCGTTAATGGTTAAGTGCTTATTGACTTTGTAAATAAAAAATCCCATAGCCAATGCAAAAATACAGACCGTAAAACGAGCGTAAGAATTAATACTCCAAAAAGGCCGTTCATCGTAAGCCAGTTTTGCTTTTAATACCTTGCCGAATAAAAAATCTTTACCGATATAAATTTCTTGGTTCATCTGAGGCAGTTCAAACAAGTCGTCGGTTTTTACTATAATATGTTCGCCCGATGTTGTTTTAATTTGTAGTTCTGCAATGGTACGGCGGTGGTTATGTGCTTTTGTTTCACCATACACGCTGATGGTTTTTAGTACGTATGTTTTTTGCCAGTAATTAAGCATGACAATACTAACAAGACAATAGGTTAAAATAGCCGCTAGGGTAATATTGGCGCAATTGGTGATTTTATAAAAAAAACTTGCTTTAAACTTTTCTATTTTTTGAGCCTGCTTTAATTTTTTAAGCTCAATAAAATAATACAACTCTGTTGGAGATAATGGGATCCGTTGCTTTCTCCGCGGTTGTTCTTCAGTCATCAGATATTAATTTTTTTCTCAAGCAGGTAATTATTCCTGTCCGAAGAGTTTCTTAAAATTAACTCCCCTATAAATCCTGCTAAAAACAACATGGTTCCTAACATCATGGAGGTTAATGCAATGTAAAACGAAGGACGCTCAGTGAGCAGTCGCGCTGCTTTATGAATAATAAAAGCATGGTATGCTTTATCTATTCCCAAATAGATTGTTGAAAATAACCCGATAACAAACATCAGTGTTCCTATTAATCCAAAAAAGTGCATGGGGCGTTTGCCGAACTTGGATAAAAAGGTAATGGTTAACAGGTCGAGAAACCCGTTAATAAAGCGTTCCCAGCCAAATTTGCTGACACCATATTTACGGGCTTGGTGCTGCACTACTTTTTCACCGATATTATAAAAACCGGCATTTTTTGCCAGTACCGGGATAAACCGGTGCATCTCCCCATATATTTCAATGCTCTTCACTACATCTTTACGGTATGCCTTTAAGCCGCAATTCATGTCATGTAATTTAATTCCTGAAATTTTTCGATTTGTCCAATTATATAATTTCGACGGAATGTTCTTAGTAAACGTGTTATCAAACCGCTTTTGTTTCCAACCGCTTACCAAGTCAAAATTTTGTTCGGTAACCATTCTATATAATTCAGGAATCTCATCGGGAGAGTCTTGCAGATCGGCATCCATCGTAATAATAACGTCGCCCTGCGCGGCATTGAAGCCGACATGCAAACCGGGGGATTTACCGTAGTTACGACGGAATTTTATGGCTTTTACATGGGGATTAAGCGCCGAAAGTGATTCTATTACCTGCCACGATTTGTCCTTACTGCCGTCATCTATAAACAAAATTTCATAAGAAAACCGGTGCTCATCCATTACCTTTTTAATCCAATCATGAAGCTCAGGCAGGGATTCTTCTTCGTTAAATAAGGGAATAACAATGGAAATATTCATACTATAATTTTAAAAAATCGACATGATTTAGTCAATGTACAAATTTTACGAAAAAAATGCTAATAATGAAATAAATTATCTACTTTTGCGGCGGGTAAGTCTTTCACGACCAGCTCCTGTCAAATCCCCCAGGTTGGGAACAAAGCAAGGGTAGATGGTTGAGCGGTGCGATGAAAGTAGCTTACCCTTTTTTTGTGCTTAATATTTTGTCTTCCTTAAAAAATATTTGCAAATACATTTTTTGTTTATAAGTTTAATGCTTTCAAAAAACGCGTTCATCCTATGAAAATTCATCTACTCGCTTTATATTTTGTTTTATATTTAAGTACAGCTGCCACCTACTGTTATAGCCAAAACGACATTAAACAACGTAAAATTGACTCGCTCACATTAAAATTTAAAACGGACAGCGCGCATATTTTCCGGTTTAAGGTAGTGCGGCCTTTTGCAGCTATTGATAACAGAAACTCCTTTATTAAAGACAAACCCGTAAATGTTAAAGGTTTCCAGCTGGGTGTTATTTTAAAAGAAAAGCATACTATTGGATTTGGTGTGTACAGTTTACGAAATAGTTCAAAGCAAAACATATCAAACAAAAATGACAATAAAGTTCCTGTAAAACGGAGTTTGAGTTTAAAATACATGACATTGTTTTACCAATATGTGATTGTGGATACACGTTTCTTTGAATTGGATTTGCCGCTTGAAGTTGGCTTAGGGAGTTACCACGTGCGTTCAGAAGACACTATTGCTCATAAAATACTAGCCGATCAAAAAGGCGGCACTATGATTACAGGAGGGGGTGTAAACATTATTTTGAAACCGTTTAAATGGATAGGCGTATCAGGTACTGCGGGTTATAGAATTTCTTTGGATAAAAATCCTAATATTAATTTTAGCGGGGCCTATTATTCTTATGGTGTATGGGTTGATTTAAGACAGATATACCGTGATGTAAGATATTATGGGTTTACCAGGAAAAAATACCGGCGCCGGGTAAAAACTATGTTGGCCGGAAATTAAAAATCCCGTCAGCAGAACTAACGGGATTAAAGATGTGCTAATAAACTTACTTACTCAAATACAAATTCCTCTCGCTGTAAATGTTTTGGAAGTACTCGTCCTGCAGGCTGTCAATAAAATAAATAGCCTCGCCGGTCGATTTCATTTCAGGTCCTAATTCTTTTTGGATCTCCGGGAATTTATCATAACTGAATACCGGGATTTTAATGGCATATCCCTTTTTAGTAGGCTTAAAGTTGAAGTCTTTTACTTTTGCGCCCAGCATTACTTTAGTAGCATAATTTACATAAGGCTCGTCGTAAGCTTTTGCTATAAACGGCACGGTGCGCGATGCGCGGGGGTTTGCTTCTATAATATAAACAACTCCTTCTTTTATAGCGAACTGAATATTTAATAAGCCAACGGTATTAAGGGCAAGCGCAATGGTTTTGGTGTGTTCTTCCATTTGCCTCAATACATCAGCGCTTAAATCGAATGGGGGCAGCACCGCATAACTGTCGCCACTATGGATCCCGGCGGGCTCTATATGTTCCATCATTCCAATAATATAAACATCTTTTCCGTCGCAAATAGAATCAGATTCTGCCTCAATGGCATTTTGCAAAAAGTGATCGAGCAACACCTTATTGTCCGGCAGGTCATGCAATAATTTTACGACGTGCTGTTCAAGCTCTTCCTCATTAATCACAATTTTCATGCTTTGTCCGCCCAGTACGTAACTCGGACGAACCAACAAAGGAAAGCCTAATTCTTTGGATAAGGTAATGGCTTCTTCAGCATCATTAATGACCCCGAATTTAGGATAAGGAATGTTATTGTTTTTTAATAAGTTAGAAAAGCTTCCCCTGTCTTCAGCCAGATCCAAGGATTTAAAATCGGTACCGATAATTTTAATGCCGTAACGCTCCAGTTTTTCAGCCAACTTTAAAGCGGTTTGGCCTCCAAGTTGAACAATAACACCTTCCGGTTTTTCGTGTAGAATAATATCATAGATATGTTCCCAGAATACAGGCTCAAAATATAATTTGTCGGCTGTGTTAAAATCAGTACTAACGGTTTCGGGGTTACAGTTTATCATAATGGTTTCGTAGCCCATTTCCTTAGCCGCTAATACACCGTGCACACAACTGTAATCAAACTCAATGCCCTGCCCTATGCGGTTAGGCCCACTTCCTAAGATAATAATTTTCTTTTTGTCGGAGCAAATGCTTTCGTTCTCATCCTCAAAGGTGGAATAGTAATAGGGAGTTTTGGCTTCAAATTCTGCGGCGCAGGTATCTACCATTTTAAACACGCGGTTAATATTCAATTCTTTTCTTTTATTATAGACTTCGCTCTCAAGGCAACGTAATAAATGCGCTACCTGCCTGTCGGCATAACCCATCTGTTTTGCTTCATACAACAAGTCTTTAGGAATATCGCTCAGTTTGTATTTAGATACTTCGTTTTCCAAGGCTATCATTTGTTCAATCTGCTCCAGAAACCACATATCGATGCGTGTCAGCTTTTGGATAGTTTTAATAGAAATACCCAGCTTCATGGCGTCATAGATCATAAATAACCTATTCCAACTCGGCCTTTCCAAGCCCGCTAACAGCTCAGCCTGGTTGGTGTTTTCTTTACCGTCGGCTCCTAAACCGTTACGTTTAATTTCCAACGATTGACATGCTTTTTGCAAAGCTTCCTGAAAGCTGCGGCCAATGGCCATTACTTCGCCAACCGATTTCATCTGGAAACCCAACTCTCGGTTACAGCCTTTAAATTTATCGAAATTCCAACGCGGAATTTTTACAATCACATAATCTAACGTCGGTTCAAAATAGGCTGACGTTAATTTTGTAATTTGATTTTGCAATTCGTCTAATGTATATCCAATGGCCAATTTACTGGCAATGCGGGCAATGGGGTAACCGGTAGCTTTACTTGCTAATGCCGACGAACGGGATACACGGGGATTAATTTCAATGGCAATAATTTTTTCCTCTTCATCATCACTTACGGCAAACTGCACATTACAACCACCTGAGAAATTACCTATACTGCGCATCATTTTAATGGCCATAGTACGCATTTTTTGATAGGTACTATCACTCAGTGTTTGGGCAGGCGCCACAGTAATACTGTCACCTGTGTGCACACCCATTGGATCAAAATTTTCGATAGAACAAATAATGGCCACGTTATCGCTTTTATCACGCAATAATTCAAGCTCATATTCTTTCCAACCCAACACTGCTTTATCAATTAACACTTCATGGATGGGCGATGTTTGTAAACCCCTGTTTAATAAAGCATCGTAATCTTCTTTTCTATAAACCACTGAACCGCCGCTCCCACCAAGGGTAAACGAAGGGCGGATCACTAATGGAAAACCGAATTCCTGTGCAACGGATTTACCTTCTAAAAATGATTTGGCAATTTTGCTCGGTGCCATTGCTATTCCGATTTCATTCATACGGATACGAAACAGGTCACGGTCTTCAGTAACTTTAATCGCGTCAATATCAACACCAATCATTTTAACATTGTATTTTTTCCAGATACCCAAGTCATCGCATTTCAGCGCCAAGTTTAAGGCTGTTTGGCCGCCCATAGTAGGCAATACGGCATCAATGTGTCGTTCTTCCAATATTTTTATAATGGATTTAACTTCTAAAGGCAATAAATAAATATGATCTGCCGTAACCTTATCTGTCATAATAGTTGCCGGGTTTGAGTTAATGAGTGTAACCTCAATTCCTTCTTCACGAAGGCTTTTGGCAGACTGTGAACCGGAGTAATCAAACTCGCATGCCTGACCGATAACGATAGGGCCTGAACCAATAATTAAAACGGATTTTATAGTTGTATCTTTCATTTTTCTGTAAGTTGAAGGTTTGTGAGTTACGAAGGCTGAGAAAGTTTCGGAAGACTTAAAGGGTTAAAGCAATAAAACTTTCCAAACCTTTAACTTTAAAACTTTCAAATCGTCAGTAAAAAACAAACTTGGTAAAGATACAAGTTTGTTAGAATTAGAAGATATAAGATTTTAACATTTAATTAATACTTCTTAGGAGGGCAGATCTTATTTCTTTAAAGAATCAATTAACTGATCTTTAGCTTTTAAAAGATCTTCATATTGCTTTAATCGTAAATCCCTTTCAACCAATAATTTCTGATAAAGCTCTTTTTCGTCAACCGATACTGCTTGATAATTATAACCAAAATTAGAATTAGTACGATTATTTAAAACCATTTTATCATTATAAGCAATAATATCATTAACACTTACATCTAATAATGCGGCAATTTTTTTAATATTTTCAAATTTTACGTCAGTCTGTCCGCTTTCTATCATCATGTAAGTTTGCCGACTTATTCCTAATTGGGTCGCAATATATTCCTGAGTTAGGTTTTTAAATTCACGAATCCGTTTAATATTATTACCAATATCCATTTTAAGCAGTTTAAGTTTACGTAAAGTTACTTTTTTTTGACATAAAGTTGTTTTTTTCACTATATAAAATTTAATATTTAATATAAGTTTGTTAGGCCATAAGGCACCAACTTTAAAAATTTAACTATGAAAAAAGTAATTTTAACTTCTTCGTTATTATTGTCGGTAGCGCTTACCGTTTTTATTAGCTGTAGCAAGGAAAAAAAAGCACAGATAGCTTTAAAGCCTATTAATGAACCCCAATCTATTACGGAAGATTATCAAAATGTAGAGTTTGTTAATCTTTCAAAAAGAGATTTATTAGCCGCAGGGCGTGGAACATTAGTACTATGTTCATGGGAAGAATGGGGAAGAAAAAACAGTGATTGCAAAAAATGGGGTCTTTGCGATTTCACTTGGTTTCCCCAAACACCTACTCCCGGCAGATATAGTGCGCCAATTGTGCAGGACAATAATGGAAATTATTACTTAGAAATTCTTTTTGCAAATGTGCGTCCTACTTCTAGCGATTTTGATAATTTACCAATTGATGGAGATATTTTGGTTAACACAGCAGGTTCTGTAATTGGTAGAAATTTAGTTGCAAAAGCAGGCTTGTATCCTTATAATTCATCGATGGGAAATTTTGGCGGATACAAAATTTGGTTAAACTAGTTAAAATGTTAAAAAGTCCTTTACCTTAGTGTAAAGGACTTTTATAATAGTATAATGATCTTAAAAAAAAATACATTTTTTTTAACGTATTGTTTAATGGCGCTGAACTCATGTTCGCCGCTACTTAAAAAAATGATAGGAATCAAAAATCCTGTAGTTGAAAATACAGAAAGTATAACAAATCATTTAATTGCATCAAAGGTTCCCCTACAAAATTCATATATTATAAAGTGTTGCTCTGACAGTTCGAACATTTTTAAAAATATACTCAATGGTTTACGGGGAGAAATTCTGCTTTTTGATAGCACGGGCCTTAAATATTGCTATAAAGGCAAGGATAGGTGTACCGGGAAACAACTAAAGGAAGCTTATTATGACTTTAATAAAAACTATCAGCCATGCGTAAACGATAGTATCAAGCTACCGGCTATTCTTTCAAACGCTTTTCCTATTAATAATGATTATAGGCCCCTTACAAATTACTATCTAATTGTTTTCTGGGCTAAATTCGCCGGAAAAAAAACAAAACTTTTAGAAGACTATAAGTGGATGCTCTCCTTAAAAAATAATTCGAACCTCTCTTCTACAATTTTATTTATAAATACAGATTTGCAAGAAAATTGGAATTTAAAAAAAGGTAAAAAAATGCGTATTAAATTTAAGTTAAAAGGCAAAAAATCGGCAGCTATCCATTTTGGTAAGATTCCTTATAATAAGTGATCTCCACAATGTCTTAAGAAATCTTCTGCTATAGTTTTAATGGCCATGTATTAACTAATAAAATTGGAATAATAGTATGCGCGCCTTACTATTTCCTTCTAAATTTTTGTAAGTTTGAATAATGCATTTTTTAAAACATACGATCCTATTCGTTCTTGTTGTGTTATCAGGCTTTTCAGCCAATGCACAAGAAGAAGATTATACGGCTCCGCGGCCGGCTCGTGATTATGAGGTGAATCCGTCTAAAAACTTGGCTTATATAGAATTAGGAGGTAATGCCGGTTTTTTTTCTTTGAATTATGAACGAATTTATTTTTACAAAGAAAAATTAAAAATGAGCGTCCGTGGGGGTTTTGCGCCGAATTTTAACGGCATTTATATAGAGCAAGCTTATGTATTGGAGAATAATTTTATTTTATTTAAAAATCCGCATCATTTAGAGTTTGGCGTTGGTGTTACGATGCAGCGGCGTTATAATGAACGGCCCAACCAAACGGATGTTTATTTTTGGGAAAATATATTATTCAGCGTTTGGCGCTGCGGCTACCGTTATCAAAAAAAGGATGACGGCTTTTTTTTAAGGGCAGGCATTACCCCTGCCGTTATGAGTAATGATGCTTTGGGTTTTCATCCCGGGTATTTTACGTTTTGGGGCGGAGTAAGTGTTGGGATAAGCTTTTAAGCCTCTTCCTTTTTTACGGAAATAATAAATAAATCACCGATCCGGTTAAACGGCCATTTTGTGTTAACAGCCAACTCCATTGTTTTTAAGACATTGAATAATTTAGGATATTTTGCGGGAAAATAATCGTTAAAGGTTGGCGGCATAAAGCAACCTAACGAACGTAATTGCACTAATTCATATCTATGGCCGAATGCTTTTTTAATCGTATTCGGAGAATAATAATAGGTGTCAAAATAATGTCCCTCCAAGTGCGATTTTACTCCTTTTTTTGTGAGCCGCCTGAAAGCAAATTTATATTTTCCTTTAAAGAGTGTTGCCCATTCCCACAAGCAAACAGGAGCAATAAACACAAAATGAGCCATGCCGCCCGGTTTTAAATAAGCATCTGCTTGTTTTATAACAGAGGTTATATCTTCCGCACAATTTAAACCACCGTAATTTGAAAAGAGGTGATCGAATTGAGTCACCGGATTTTTTTTAAGCTCTAAGGCATTAAAGGAACATTTTTCAATAGTAATGTTTTCAATATGTTGCAAAAGGATCTTTCTTTTTAATTGTTCCAGCATCCCTTCCGAATTATCGGTAGCGTGAATTTTAAGACCTTGCGATGCGAAAAAAAGAGCGTCCAAGCCTGTCCCGCAATTTAATTCGAGCATTTGCTGCCCGGGTGAAATAAATTGTAACACATGGGTTCGTATAATTTCCCTATAAATTACTTCCAACGGGTTAGAATCAGTAATGCTGTCAAATACCGCCGATTGGCTGCTGAATGCACCGCTTACTTGCTCTTCCTGTTGAGTGTGATTCATTTCTTAAATTAAGATTTACAAAGCTAACTAATTTTTATCCAAGGAAAAGGTGAATTTGATCTTCTGAATAATTTATTGATCATTGAATTTGGATCGTACAGTATTTCACTCTTATAATTGGTAAAAACACTGTAGGAATGATGATTATAATAATTGTTCATGTGCTCTACACCCATTTTATTGAAATAGTGTTTGGAATTTTCCTTAGCGTTTAGTTTAGAATTTTCTGAATAAAAAGGGCTGTCAATAATATGGATTTCCCCGGCTTTAGATAACCTATTTTTACACGTGTCCAAAATTTGCTTTGCGTCTTTAAAATACTGGAACGATGCGCCGAATGTTATGATATCAAAGGGTTTTTCGGGTAAGGTTTCGTTTAGAATATCTAAATAATACCATTTTAAATTTTTACCGGGAAACGCAATAGCAGCTTGTTTTAACTCCGTTAAATTAACATCGACGCCCACAGCCTCATTTTGGTTACTTGCCATTAAATGCGTCATAAAACCATTGCCGCAACCAATATCTAAAATGCGCAAAGGCGTTTTCTTTTTATGTAAATAAGATAAAAAGCGTTCGATGCTTTTTTGACGAAGCTTCCATTCGTTGTAATTTGCGTTTGTGATATCAGGGTAAGGCAGCTGTTGAATTTCAGAAATAGATAATACCCGCTTTTCTTTATTTCTCACCGAAATATAATGTGTTTCGAAATCAGAAAAATGTTGGCGTGTTGGCCCGGAAACATGAACTCCGTCTTGGAAATTAATATGACTTACTATTTCCAAAACTAAAACTTTGAACGTATTAAAGGTTCTAAAGCAATTAACTTTTTCTTAGCCCTACTTTCTGAGGTAACAATATGCAGGAGCGCTAATCCATTTTTAATATTCCGTAAAGAAAAATCTTTCTTTAAATTATGGAGAGCCCGGATACCTACCGCATGCCTGTAACGCTTATGGATGTAACGTTGCAGCACTTTATAAAATTCTTTTCCATACGTATTTTCAAACATAAGGTCAAGATCATCACTATCCACCCAGTTGCTTTTTTCTTTTAACTGATGCTTCACTTTATCATAAAAAACGGTTCCGGGTAAAGGATATGAAACAGAAATCCCTATGTCATCAGGCATCAGGTCTTCCACCATTTTTATGGTAAGCGTTATGTCATCAATAGTTTCTCCTAAATAACCCAACTGTAAAAATAATGCTACATGTATGTGGTGTTTTTTTAATAGCTCGGTAGCTTTGTAGATCTGTTCTACTTTTGTGCCTTTATCCATAGCATCAAGTATCCTCTGAGAACCACTCTCTGCGCCCATCCAAACAGTTTTACAGCCGCTGTTTGCTAAATGAATGATGTTGTCTTCTTCTAAAAGAAGATCAGCCCGGCTTTGGATTTTGTAATTTATAATTACATTTTCTTTTTTAATGTAATGTTCAAATTCGCTAAGCCAATGAGGCTTTAAGCCAAAAATATCATCGGCAAACCAAATATGTGTGAAACCGAATTGTTGCTGTCTTTTTTTAATTTCCAAAACAATGTTTTCCGGGCTATGCGAGTTATAACGGTTCCCGTATATAGGTTTTGCGCACCAGTTACATTTATAAGGGCAACCGCGCGTGGTTACAAAATTTAGAGAAAAGTAGCCGTGATTTTCCACCCACATGTTTTTATAAGGCGCAACATCAATATCATCCCATGCAGGAGGAGGCAATGTATCAAGATCTTTAATAACCGAGCGTTTAGCAGTCAGCTTTAAAGAACCGCCTTCGTTAAAGGCAATACCGGGAATTAAATTAATACCGGTATTATTTTTAAATGCATTACATAGTTCCAGTACAGTTTGCTCAGCCTCCCCTATAGCAATAGCGTCTGCCCCATGGTTTAAATATTCCTCGTAATGATCGACTGCATCAGAACTCGACGTAATTATTTTACAGTTTTTAGATCTTGCATATTCCTGCATTTCAAAACATGCTTCACGCATGTTAGTCAGGCACATTTTTGTTAAGTAATTAAACCCGTCGTCGTAACTTATAAATATGTCCGGCTTGTATGTATTAATCGTAGTGAAGATGTCTTTAGCCGAATCACAAAACATGGTATCAAATAATTTTACTTCGTAACCATGCTCTTTCAAATAAGACATGGCATAGAGCGTTCCCAAAGGCGGATAAGGCATAGCCGTTTTATATTGCTTTGCATCAAACTTTAAAAAATAACTATGTGTAAATAATACTTTCAATTAATGCCTGTTAATTATGTAAATTTTATATTCAACATTTGCTCATACTCATTTTGTTTTTCAGTCCATTTTTGCAACACTATGTTTTGGAACCCGTTAGTGTGTCGCTTACATACGTCTTTCCTGGATCTGAATTGCAATTCAAAATCTTCATGATTCATTTCAGGGTATTTTTTCCTCCAGTGTTTTAAGGTAAGGCTTAGCAACGTATTATCAAGCCACATTCCCAATTTACCGGAAAATATATTTTCTATAACTGATTTCAAAATCGGCGTGGGAGTATTAATACAATTAACGTCCGACAATATTTCTTTATTGGGAAAACGTGTTTTATACCATTTATTTTTATTCAATAGATTTTCATAAACGCTATAGTTTACTGTAGGAATGAGGTATGCTAGCTCCGTCCCGGTAAATACATTATTCTCAGGAATAGATAAGCTGTCAGAGGAAATAAAATAATTAACACACCAAAATTTCTTTTTACTTTTTGGCAAGAGCTTGTATTTAATGATCAACAAGGTTCGACAGATCCATAATCTTCCGGGCTTTGTAATGATAAAAAAATCAATGTCTCCTTTTTCGTCATAGTAATTTTTCGACAAACCACCCGATAAGCAAATGCCTTCTACAAAAGGAAAGGAGGCTACTTTTTTACTATACCTGTAAGCCGTTTCCATAATACTTTCGGCCCCTTTATTTCCATTTAATCTTTTGGCAATAGCAGCAGTGTTTGCTTTCAATCCTAATATAAAACGACCTGACCTGGTTAATGTTTTCTTCTCTAATAATAACTCAAGCTCAGATACAAACTCTTCTTTTGTAATGTTTACGGCAGAATTCTCGAAAAGTTCATCAACTGTTAGCGGGTATTCAAAGACCTCAAAGTATAATACTGCTTTGATGATTTCTAAACGACTTTTTGTAAATATATATTCTGTTGTTTCTATAGTATTTAGTGTTGAAGGCTCAATTGGAAGATATAATTCTTTTCAAACTTTATCTGTTTTTCATCTGCTACAGAAAAAGTTATTTTATGTTTTTGAGCAATATGTTTTATACGTTCTATTTCAGCGGTATCGGCTAATACCATATACACATCACTTGCAGGATATACATAAAACTGCAAAGTAGAAAAAAACTTCTCGAAATATTCCCCGTTCTCTCCGCAATACCATGCCAATTGTTTATCAACTTCTACCTTTTTAAAATAGTAAGGAGGATTCACCACAATAACATCAAATTTCTTTTGGGGTATATTGCTAAACACATCGCTTTGTACCATCTCTGCTTCGTTAAACGAATCTTTAAAATTAGTTCTGAAATTTAGCGAAGCATTTTCTATCGCCTTAGGATCAATGTCCGTTAAAGTAACTTTTGCATTTTTCCTGAAAGCTAATAAGCTTAGTATTCCTGAGCCGCAGCCGATCTCTAAAAATAATTTACCGGATAGATTTTTAGTTTTTAAAAAATCATAAAAGTAGCGTGAACTGAAAAACAGCTTAGGATGAAATACATCTTTTAAAATTTTAAGTTTAAAATCATCAAACGTAATATTAGAATCTGATTTTAAATAAACCGTTGCCACAGGCTTATAAATATATTTATAATATGTATGATACAGCAGGTTCATTAAAAGCCTTCTTTTTCAGGTTGTCTGTATTTCCACAGCACATGCAGCAAGCGTATTTCTTTCGGGAAAACATATACATGAAATTTATAACGCCAAGCGCTCATCAGCTTCAATAAAAATACTTTTGTTTTATTTAATTTAATATCTGATATAGTAGGATAGTATGCATTCAATACTGTTTCAAAATTACGGATCTTATCGATCATATAAGGTTTGATCCAAGGGGTTAAAGGGTTCTTTCTCAGATCAAAGTTTTCCCAGGCCGGGCTGATCCAATCCTCCAGCGTTTCAGGAAATTTAAAGCCGCTGTCAAGCACTTTTTGATACATATCAGAACCTTCAGTAGGTACGGGACTGTACGTATAAATAATAATTTCTGTGTTTGGGTTAATTGCTTTTACTTTTTTTATAAATTCAATATCACCGTCAATCTGTTTATTCACTTCTTCTTCATTATCCCCGGGCGTACCAAGTACAAAAGAGTATTCAGGAATAATATCAAACTTTTTTAAACGTTCTGCAAATTGTAAAATTTGCGCCCCGGTTTGAGTGCCTCCTTTATCCATTTTTTTAAGTACTTCGTCATTCCCTGTTTCAGCACCAAAAAATATCATCTTACAACCTGATGCTCTCAGTATGGCAAGAGATTCATCCTTATATTTATCCATTGTATCAATACGGGCTTCCCCCCACCATACAATATTCTCGTTTTTTATAAGATTAGAAAATTCAACAACCCGTTTTTCTGATACAAAAAAATTATTATCATGAAATTCGATTGCATCTACGTTGTGTTTTTCTTTTAATGCTTTTACATCGTTATAAATTCCAAGGGCAGATTTTCCTTTCCAACGGGCGTTATAAATGGGAACCACGGCACAAAACGAACAGGTGAAAGGACAACCGAAACTGCTGTGGTAAGCCAATGTACGCGTTCCCAAATACGTTTTGCCTAAGTATTTTGATAAAGGATAAAATGCATTTAGTTTGTCGTATGGCAGATCCGGTAGTTTATCAAGGTCTAATAATTCTTCTTTCGCCGTTTTAATATACTGGCCGTTCTCGTGTATGATAAGGTTTTTAATGTCGTTAACCGGTAAATTATTTTCTAAGGCATTTAATAATTTTGGAAATGTATTATCACCGGGCCCGTTTACAATATAATTTACATAACCTGAATCTAAAATTACTTTGTACTGATTAGAAGCAAAATAACCGCCCCAAATAATTTTGACGTAGGAATACAATTCTTTAATTTTTTTAGAATAAGGAATGGCTTGTTTTAATTGAGGGCCGGGCATAACGGTACACCCAAAATAATTGAATTTTCCTGTAGCTAAATAATCATTTATTTTTTTCCAGGGATCCGCTTCTAAGTTTCCATCTACTATTACCCAATCATATTGCCCGTTTATACTGGCCGCTACCTGCAATATACTGTTAGGTATGCGGGGCTTGTGATTGGATGCGCGGGGATTAAAAAGCAGGATCATTATATTACTAAAATAATAATTATATTTGAGATAATGAGTAAAAAACACATTAAAATTCTCTTATTCTTTTTATTCATAAGTCTTGTTTTATGCAGCAGTTTTTTTCACGAACTATGGTTGGATGAAGCTCACCGGCTAAACATCAGCAAAAACAGCAATTCATTTTTCGACTATTACAATAATATGAAAAACGAAGGCGAACCATGGCTCGTAGAGTTTTTTTATTTTATATCTTATAAGCTGTATGACTCCGACATTGGCCCGAAATTAATTAATCTAAGCTTTTCAATCATCACGGCTTATCTTCTTTTATTCAGGTCAAAACTACCATTGTCAATTCTTGTTTTTGTTGTTTTCAGTTATAACCTTGCTTTCGAATATACAGTACTTGTCAGAACTTATTCTTTCGCTTTTTGTTTTGTTATTTTATATTTTATTAATTATGAAACCTCGAGCCGCCTTCGAAATAGTATAGTTTTACTTTTAATAGCCAATTCGCATAATTTATTTTTTATGCTGGCACCCTTTTTATTTCTGATTCAATTTAACAATCTTAAATCTGTTTTTAAAGGCAGGGAAATAAAACACATTTTGTTTTTTGGTGCCGGCATGCTTGTGACACTTTATTTTTCAACGCCGAAAAATGCTCATTTAATTCCGAGATTCGATGTTAGTTTTGCCGCAAGGCTTACACACAGCTTATCAGGCTTTACAATCGGTTTGTTTCCCTTAAGTAACTTTACAATTTCTGACTGGAATTCTTCTTTACTTTCCGATATACTATTAAGACGTTATATTGCCTTGATATCTATAGGACTTCTTACGGTTATCTATTTTCAATGTAAAAAAACCTATAAAACATCCGTTTTGTTTTTAGGTTTTTTTCCGATTCTCTTATTCTATTTTATTTTTCCAATTAGTGCCATGCGCTACTTCACTATTTACTACACGATTATTGTAACGCTGTTGCTCCTTATAGCTAACGGCAATAGCGGATTTAATAAAACATTCAGCTACCTGATCTACAGTTCTCTATTTATAAGTAGTGTATCGGGGGTTTATTTTTGCATTAAAGATATTATCAAGCCATTCTCACAGTCAAAGAATACAGCATCCTATTTAAGATCAAATTCTAAAAGTGCTGACCCGGTATATGTTTATCCGCAGTCTGTTTACACAACCCTTAATCATTATTATGAACGAAATTATTTGGATGCCACCACAGGCAGTCCTTTTACCTTGTCATGCCTTACCTGCTATGGAGATGCTAATTCGACTGAGTCAGTTTTTATAGATCACTTATTGAAAAGGCTTGGAGAAAATAAAACGCCTCCATTTTATTTTGTGACAAACCGAAATTTAGACAGTCTTATTAATTCCAAAACTAAGAATACCATTTTTTCCACTAAGACGGCATTTTATGGGTCAATAAATAAATTTGAAAATTATACTGTCTATTATTTCCAAAATAAGCTTAATAATAAATAACTTATCTTGTAATTACGTTCATGGTTAAATTAAAACATATCTATAAAAAAGTTACTAAAGCTTTAAGGGAGGGTTTTTTTAATATCAATTATAAATTATTCAAATACATCCCTGCAGAAATACACCGGGCAAACGGACTGAGAATATTGGTATATCACGGGATTTGTGAAACAGAGCCGTATAAGTTTAACTCGCGTTTTATTACCGCAAAACAATTTGAGGAGCATCTTGTATTGATCAAAAAACTGTATAACCTCGTTTCGTTAAAGGATTTGAAAAATAATAATTTATCGAATGAAAAATTAAATATCCTTATCACCTTTGATGACGGTTTGAAAAATAACTTTACGCATGCATTTCCTTTATTGAAAAAACACAGTATTCCTGCTGTCTTTTTTGTAACGGGTCTCGCTAATACATCGCTGCCATATATGTTTAATGACATTACTGATATTGCCCCTTTGTTAATAAATAATGATGTTGAGATTAACGATGAATATTTTTTTTCAGAGAAAATATTTCTTAACCACCGTTTCCTAAATAAAGAAGGGGTATCACTTGCGGAACGTTATCATGACGCTTCTTACGTAACGCGTGAAAGCATTGTACGCGAACTCATAAAAGTAATTCCCCCTGCAAAACTTGATGAAAATAAGATCTATTTTGAATTAATGAATGAAGAGGAAATGGAAGAAATTAGTGAATACCCGGATTATGAGATTGGTTCACATGGCTTATACCATACTGACCTTAGTACATTATCGGATATTGATATAAATAACGAATTGGAAAACTCCGTAAATTATTTTGCAGCCGTTTTGGATAGACGCATTGAGGCGATCGCTTTTCCTTTTGGCAGTTATAATCAAAAAGTTATAACCGCTTGTGAGAATCATGAATTAACATTGCTGTTTGGAACGGAAAAAAAGTTTCGGGTAGATTCAAAAAATAAAATATATGAGCGTTTTACCGTAAATCCTTTTGTATCGGCGATCAACCAAATGTATTATATTTCGAAAAATAATTATGAGTAATTATAATATAGTTAAGCTCAATGCGGAAAATATAAATGGGTTGTATATACTCTTTGAAGCCGTATACCAAAAAAAATGCGCTAAACATTATTTCGATTTAAAATATAACACGTCTTATACAGGCGCAGAATATATTGGCTTTTTAGCATTTGAAGGCGAAATACCTATTGCCTATTATGGTGTTGTGCCAATTATTGTTTCTATTAATAAACAACTCGTTTTAGCCGCCCAGTCGTGTGATACGATGACGCATCCAAATCATCGAAAAAAAGGATTATTTGTAACCCTTGCCAAACAAACGTTTGAGTTGGCGAAAAAACAAGGCATTCATTTCGTTTTTGGCTTTCCGAATCAAAATTCTTATCCCGGCTTTATTCAAAAACTTGGTTTTACTCATGCCGAAACATTGAACAGGTTCAGCTTTCAATTTACAAATACTCCGTATAAATTATTATACAGGAAGCTGGGATTAATACATTTTAAGAAAAAAAACGATACTATAAATAACTCATTAGTTGAAGAGGGTTATGATGGAGTTGTTTACAGCAAAAATTACATAAACTATAAAAAAAGTTACAGTCAAAATTTAATTGTTCAGGAAAACGAAACATCGTTTTGGATAAATGTGTCGAAAGGTGGATGGATTGGCGGATTGTCTCCTTTTAAAAAAGAGATAGTCCAGCAACTTATTAAAACCATTCAAAATTTAACAAATACATCTTCTATTACTTTTATGGTATCTCCGCAAAACCAATTAAACGCAGCCTTATCAAAACTTGTAAAGCCGGAACCGGGCTTTGCCGTTATAATTAAAAACCTAAGCGGAACTTATAACACCGGCAATTTAAAATTTCAATTTACTGATATTGATATTTTTTGAAATGAACCTCAACGGTTTTTTATTTCGTGCAGAACTATCTTAAGAAAGATCTTCAGATAATAAAATTGAAAATCTAACAATAGAGATCGTACAAGGTATTTCCTGCTTTTTTTATATAGTTTTTTATATAAGTAATACCCTCCAACCTTACTGTAATTTCTTGCTTTAATAACATGGCATTGTTGCTTTGAGAGCGCACCTTCAGCCAAAAGCTTATCCACGGTCCTGTTATATTCCAAAGGAGAAATAGTATCCAGAATCGTATTTTCTTTACTCGTATTCCTGTCATGCCGCCTGATATAATTTAAAACACGCGGAATAAAAATACTCTTATACTTTGCAGAAAGTCGAACGATCAAATCATGCTCTCCTACAAATAAACGCTCATCCAATAAAGGAACATTCCTATTAATCTCTTTTTTATAAAAAATATTTGTCCCAAATGCCAGGGATATATTATGCACAGTAAGTTCTTTAAACACATCAATTTCTTTACCATACATTTGATGCGCTACATTTTTCCCGACATTACCTTCCGCATTAAATAATTGGCAATCACTGAATGAAATATCCGAACCGGTGCGTAATGTTTCTTCTACATGGATCTTTATTTTATCTTCATGCCAAAGGTCATCCGAATCAATAAAAGCAAGGTAGTCGCCGGTACTTTTTAAAATAGCAATGTTCCTAAGCTTGCTGATCACACCAATTCTTTTATAATAGAAATAGTGTATCCGCGGATCATTAAAGCTGTCCAGTAAGCTTTTTACATCTTCCGTGGAACCGTCATCAATCACTACCAGCTCATGTACAGGATGTGACTGACTTAATACAGAGCGCACTGTATCAGCAAAAAGATCGACCCGGTTATGTAAAATGGTAAGCGCGCTGACACGCATAAAGAAAATTTTTTAGCTAAACTAAAAGTAATAAATTTATACTCATATCACTTCATGAAGTTATTCAATATATTATTTTTAGCCGTCAGGCGATCTGAATTCGACTTTTTGGAATACCGGCATACTATAGATTCCAGGGTTTACGAAAGCATGAGCAAGAGTTTTGAAGTAACTCATCTTAAACTTACAGAACCCGGATTTACTCCTCCGAATAAAACTAATGAATTATTTGTTAAAGGACGTACCGGATTTTTTTATCTCCCTTTAAAATTATGCAAGTATGTTTGTAAAGAAAATCCTACAGTTATATTGGTTCACGGTTTTATGTTCCCGGTTCAACTACTGATATTACAGCTCTTCATCCCTAAAACCACAAAGCTCATTATTCAACACCATGCCGAAAAACCCTTTATTAATAAAGTAAAGCGGCTGTTTCAAAAAATAGCTTATTCAAGGGCGGATGCCTATTTATTTTCATCAAAAGAATTGGCTGACGTATTTTTAGAGGATGCTATTATAAAAGATAAACATAAAATCTTTGAGGTAATGGAAGGCTCAACCCTCTTTCGTAAAAAAGATAAAGCTGAAGCAAGAAAGCGTTTAAACACCCCCAACACTCTCATGTTTTTATGGGTCGGGCGGTTAGATAACAATAAAGATCCTCTCACTGTTATAAAAGCGTTACATAAATTTAAAGAGTCAGGAAATGAGTTTAAGTTGTATATGATATATGCTACCGATGAGCTGGAAAAAGAAATAAAAAATTATATTGATACAAATAATTTACAAACTTATATTAATTTACTTGGAAAAGTTCCTCACCCTGAATTGGAAGATTGGTATAGCGCCGCAGATTATTTTATTGCGGGATCACACTACGAAGGCAGCGGCATTGCTTTATGCGAAGCCATGGCATGCGGCTGTATTCCTTTAGCTACAGCTATTTCATCATTTTTAAAAATGACCGATAACGGACAACTTGGTTTTCTTTTTGAACCCGGAAATACAAACGACCTGCTTCACAAATTATCACAGCTTCATACTATTAATCCGGAAGAATTAAGTACAAAAGTTGCTTTACATTTTAATAAAGAATTATCATTGCAGGCAATAGGTAAAAAAATAGAAGCAATTGCAAATTCTCTATTGCAAAAGTAGATCAACGATACGTTGAGCAGACCTGTCCATTGTATTAAACACCACTCTTTTTTGAACACTACTGTTTTGAGATAATAGTTTTAGGATTTTTTCTTTTAACCTAGTATGCTCCCTTTCAATAAACAAATTCTCTGTTGTTTGATGAGATAAAGGGCACGTACTTATGACTTTACAGCCACTATATAATGCCTCCATTAACACCGTTGAATTACCTTCGTAAAAGGAAGTATGCAAAAACAATTTGCCGGCATTCATTAAATCCAATGTTTCAGCGTGGGTTTTGGCGCCAAGTAATGTTATAGTTTTGCTAAGATCATATTTATTAATAAGGTCCTGTAATTTATTTTTTTCTTCGCCACCTCCTGCAATAGCTGCCTGTATATCCGGGAAAATTAATTTAACTTCAGCTATTAA
This sequence comes from Bacteroidota bacterium, assembly GCA_025362395.1. Lineage (GTDB taxonomy): Bacteria > Bacteroidota > Bacteroidia > B-17B0 > Aurantibacillaceae > UBA4416. Next base: position 14,645 of record JANYGK010000053.1, on the reverse strand, counting down.
TTCAATAAATAAACTATAGTTTTTTAATGGAATCAACGAGCCCGCGCCAAATATATCAATAGGTCTTTCATTAATATTAAATTCCGGGAATACCGATTCTTTAATGCCGTTCTCAACAACAAAGCCCGGTGTTATGTGATGGTTCTTAAAAAATTCATCCTTCAAAAAATCACTCATAGCCATAAGTTGGCCGGGTTCAGGTTTAATAAGGGCAATATACTTATTGGTCACTTTGGCATCTTGGCCTATGATCCAGATCAGGTGTTTTAACTTATTTTTTTTAGCAAATGTATTTGCAACTAAAGCGCATTCTGTAGCCCATAAACTTACAATTCCCATAATAGAATGTTGTTTCTTTATTCTACTCAATACTTGATAGGCTTTAAGCCATATCATGACGCGAAATAATTTAGACCTGTTCTTTCCGCCTAAAGCAATAACACTAATCCCGTTCCAAGTATATTCTTTTTTTTCGAAAGGATATTGAAAGGAAATAACCATTAAATTATTTTGTGGAAATTGAGTTTTTAAGGAGAGGACGAACTGCTGAAAGGCAGGTAAACAAGACGTATCCTGTTCGTTTGTTGGAAAACCCGGGGTAACTATAATTAACGTGGGTTTACTCAAAATACAGCTATTAATTTAAAACGATCTTATCATTATTAATAGCGCCAATTACTTTTCCCTGTAATGTTTTTCCTATAAATGGTGTGTTCTTCGATTTAGAAACAATGTCTTTTTCTGAAAGTGTGGTTTTGCCTGTCAACGTAAATAAAGTGAGGTTAGCGTCTTGCCCCTCTTTGATCATGTTATTTTCAAATCCTAAAATAGCTCTCGGGTTCTCTGCCAAACATTCTCCTATTTTTTCGGGAGTAATTTTGGGCATCGCTGTAACCAAACAATTAAACGCTGTTTGCAAAGCCACAATGCCACTGTCTGCCAGGTCAAACTCTAAATCTTTACTTTCAATATCCTGTGGATTATGGTCACTTACAACCACATCTATAATCCCATTTTCTAAAGCTCTTTTTAGTGCATTTACATCATCTTTTGATCTGAGGGGCGGATTCAGCTTATAATTCGTATCAAAGCTTTCTAATTCTGTTTCATCCAGTAATAAATTATGTGCCGCCACACCGCAGGTAACGTTTAAACCGTTAGCCTTTGCTTTTTTAATCAAATCAATGCTTCCTTTTGTACTTATGGTAGGAAAATGTATTTTGCCGCTTGTATATTCCAGTATTTGTAAATTACGTTGTATCATAAGCTCTTCCGCCAGAGCAGGAATCCCTTTTAAACCAAGCTTTGTAGAAACAACGCTTTCATTCATTTGCCCGCCATGCGAAATAGTTTTATCATCGGCGTGTGTAATAATAAAGCTGTTAATATTTTGCGAATATTGTAACGCTCTTAATATTAATCCCGCATCCTGTATCGCTTTTTTATAATCACTGAAAGCCACTGCTCCTGCAAGCTGCATATCGTACATTTCCGAAAGGTCCTTCCCTTCCCTGTTATGACTGATCGTTCCAATCGGGAAAACATTTACCAAATTATCCTTTGCCCTGTTTACAACATATTCAATTTGTGCTTTGTTATGTAGCGGTGGGTTAGTGCCACTCATCACGCATACTCCCGTAAAACCACCTTTAGCAGCAGTCTTCAAGCCGTTATCTAATGTTTCTTTATGTTCGTTACCCGGGTCACAAAAATTTACCTGCATGTCTAACCAACCTAACGATACATATAAACCTTCCGCTTCTATTGTTTTTATTCCCTTCTCGGGAGTAATTGATTTTTTTATTTGAGTGATCACTCCTCTCTCAATTAATATATCCACTACTTTGCCATTATATGGGCTCGCCGTATTTACAACAGTAGCTTGTTTTATGAGTATATTCATCTTTAAATTTTCCCGCAGATTTCGCAGAGCTGCGCAGACTTTAATAGGTTTATATTATGACTTATTTTTTATATTCTAAACATTCTCTATCACATCCCTGTAATACTGAAGCTACGGGACTAATTTTTAAACAATTTTATTATTAAAATTTCAGCTGCTAAAAATCCCAAAGCTAAAATTAAAAATAATTTCCATAATTTTTTCCCGTCATTCACTTCCTGCAAAGTAGCAGACAGCTTTTTTTCACCTGACTCAATAATATGAATGTTCCTCAGCCCTGTATCATCTATTTGCTTTTGAATTTCGTCAGTATTATAAAAATTAAGATCAGACTCACGCCTGTCGTAATTAAAGGCTAATCCTTTTAAAACAGAATCATTATTCATCACATTATACCACCCTGCCTGCGTAATTTGATTTTGCGTAAATAAATGAGTTGTATTATTTACTAACCGGTGTTCCGGAATCACATCAGTTGTTTTTGTTGTATTAATAATGTGTAAAGGTTTATCCGAATAATTTGATGAATTAACTAAATCAATAGATTCGTTGGCTGCAGTTTTATAATATAAAGGATCAGGCTTTAAGCTTAGAATAGCTATTTTAATAAGCGTTGGAACAAACAACGCATGTTTTATAAAATTAGAAGCCGACTCATCGGAAGGAATAGCAAATACGTAAATTTTTCCTGTACCTATGTTATATTGTAACAGCAATGGGTTCCCGTTTTGAAGAACTATTACATTTTGCGAATTGCTTTTTGTGTTTTGTGTAAAGCGGTAATGCTCATAAACCTTTGGCAGATCCATCTTTTGGTCGATCTTCTCAAAAACACCTTCATATAATCCCTGCTCAAAATTAATGGTTTGCGTTTTTGTATTACTCGTATCCAACCCGGTAATTAAAGGAAGTTGTAGGTTTTTAAACGCTTCACTGTAAGATAATAGATCCGGTTTTTTAGCCGGGAAAATAACAAGGCTTCCTCCGTTAGCAACAAATTTTTGAAGCTCGGCTGCCAGGCCGGTTGTGATGCCTGTAAGCTCATTCAGCACAATTAAATTTAATTTAGGAAAGATACTGTAATCAATGGTTGACTCACTATTTTCTGCAAATAAAAATAAGCTGTCATCCTGCATTAAAGACTTAAAATTGCCGGCTGTTTTACTTTCTTTTCCGTTAATAACAAGTGCGCTAATGGTAGATTGAGCATTAAAGGTAAAATAAAATATATCGTCATACGTAATTGGATAATCTTCTATTTTCAGCATGCCTTTATTAATGCCTTTTGCTTTTACGGTAAATCCAATGCTTACATCCACTTTGCTGCCTGCTGTTGCGTTAAATGAATTTAAGGATACCTGCTTATCATTAATAAATAATTTTAAGCTCCCGTTTTCAATATCTTTAGTACTTTTATTAATAATAGCAGCATGTACCATTTGTTGCGTGCCAAGCTGCTGCACGGGCGTCTCAAACCAAATACTATCAATGTATATGTTAGTTACTTCCGAAGAAACAATAGGAATTAAATTAATAACAACATTCGTATCAATGTCCTGCTTCGAAATAAGAGATGTATTTTTTTGAAAATCGCTTAAAACAAATAATCGCTTATTTTTGGAACCGCTATTTTGTAAAAAATCCTGCTGACGTTTGATCACATCTGTTAAATTTTTTGTAGCGGAAGAAATTTTCACATCATTCAACTGTTCCACAAATTCTTCTCTACTTAAAAAGCGTTGGTGCTTCCCTTCAAAATCGTTTGTTAATAATTGAAACTTATCGCTCGCATTAAATGAGTTCACAATCTCAGTTGCATCTGTCTTGGCATTTTCCAGCAAAGTGCCTGTTTTATTGGTGCCTTCCATGCTAAAGGAATTATCAATATAAATACTGACGGCTTTTTCTCCTTGCTGCATTTTTGTTTTGCCCGGAATAAAAGGTTGCGCGAAAGCAAATACCAAACAGGCAATAGCCAAAATGCGCATGGCTAAAATAAGCAGCTCTTTTAATTTAGACTTGCTGTCGCTTTCCTGCTTTAATTCCTTAAGAAATTGAACATTGGTGAAGTATATTTTTTTGTATTTTCTGAAATTGAAAAGATGAATAATAATAGGAATGGCTATTGCCGCTAAACCAATTAAAAATGTGGGAAACAAAAAATTCATCAAGTGTAAAAATAGTATTAATTTTACAATTCTACTTACCTCCGTAGCTACAGCAAATGAAAAAGATACTCTTTATTGCCATAATTGTTTTTATAACATTAAATAGTCAATCCCAATCAATAATAAGTAAAACAAGCAGTGACGAAATCGATCAAATAAATACCTGGCATTACTTATTGGGCTTAAATGACGGCTCTTCACTTTTTTTTTATGCCGACAAGCATCGTAGTAAATTTTTCATGAAGAGATATGATAAAGAAGCTAAACTGGAATTACAAAAAGAGATATGGGAATTGGTTTCAAAAAAAGAAGGAAAGGTTGAAGTGTCAGGCATATATGAGATTAATAATACGGTGGTTTTTTTTATGTCATTTAGTACAAGGGTTGATATTAAATTTTTTAAATTCATAATTAATCCTAAAACAGGGGAAAAAATTAGCGAAGAAGAACTTATAAGCTATGAAGGCTTAACCCGGAGCCATCTTACTTTAGGTAACTACTTTTTTGATATTACTAAATGTGACTCTTTAGAAACCTATTATCTTACAACCTTTGTACGAATCAATGATAATATAAATGATTGAAAATATCCGGCTATTCTTATCGTCACAAATTAATCTCGACTTTTTCCAAGAATATCGAGAAAAAATATGCCTACGTGAATCGGCTTTCTAATATTCAATTAAACAAGGCTTATTATTTTGCCGTTAATTATGCGCAGGAATCTAAAAGCGTGGGTAGAATAAGTCAAAAAGAACAGGAGACCATAATTTATAAATTTGCTGATAATGCGCTTCAAGATCTTCCGCTTGTAATCGAAAAAAGTTTTGCACCGGGCTCTCGTATTAGCGGTCAATTTTCTGAAACAAAGAATAAACAACCTAAATTTGTTCTTTGTAACACTTATTCTCTAGGAAAGGACTTTAATTATGATAAACCTTTAGCAACAGATGTTACCGTTTTAAGCTTATCGAAGGATGTATTAAAAATAAGTGACAAATATGAGATCACTCAAAAAAAGCTACACACTGCTTATAAAAATATAAATAGTGTAGATGAAAAAAATAAAATATATGTATTTAATATTCCTATAAGTTTTAATGTAGACGATGACGACAGAGATCAATTGATCTTTCAGTCATTCAGGTCTTATTTAAAAGGAGATTATGTAGATACGAGAACAGACGACATTGGAATTTTCACATTTGATAAAGTCGGCAATATTATAAATTTTAATCACATCCCCTATAAATCAAAAGGAATGTATACGCATGCGCTTGGTAATAATGAATATGCTAAAGGAAATACATCACATTATTATGAAGGCTCTCCCAATCCCGGGTTTTTCAAAAATATTACAAGTATATCCCATAACAAAAAAACGTTTACGTTTTTTAATAATGTAACAGAAAATCTTAATGTATCTGATAGTGATCAGGTCAAAGAATTTGACAGGCTTAAAAACTCTTCGGGCATGGTTTTAACTTCAACTAAAAAATATGCATCATTAATCCTTAAACATGAAGATAATATCCACTTTGATTTCAGTTCTGCAAATTTCAATGAAAAACCGGGATCTTTTATGTTGTATCTCAAGATGATTTAGAAAAAGTACATATTACTTATTTAAATCTTGAATAGCATTTTATAAGCGTTAATTTTTAATACTGTAATATTTTCTGATAGCAGGCGCTTAAAACAGTACGCATAACTTTCTAACTTAATCGTGATGTTTTAAATATCCACTTTCTTTTTTCAAAATAATTTTCAAAAAAAGTTAACTTTTTTTCTTGCACCCCCCCTTTTTTTGACCTAATTTTGCCAAATAGTTCAAAATTTCACTATTAACCCCCTATAAAATGAGTACCAGGAGAATTTTAGCACTTCAAGATGTGGTTAACCGCGTTCCTGTTGAGTTTAATAAAACCAACAAACAAGTTTCACAATATTATGGATCAAACGTATTCGGCTTAGATGCTATGCGCGAGTTTTTATCTGAAGAGGCTTTTAACAGCATTCAAAACTCCATGCACCAAGGAACTATTGTAGAACGTAAAATGGCTGACCAAGTTGCGGCCTGTATGAAAGCATGGGCGCAAAGCAAAGGCGTGACTCATTTTACACATTGGTTTCAACCTTTATCGGGAGCTACTGCCGAAAAACACGATGGTTTTTTTGAGCCTATTGAGGGCGGAAGAGCCATTGAGCGCTTCAGTGGAAATGCTCTGGTACAGCAGGAACCGGATGCCTCTTCTTTTCCTAACGGCGGCATTCGTAATACTTTTGAAGCCCGCGGTTACACGGCTTGGGATCCTACATCGCCTGCGTTTATATGGGGAGAGACCTTATGCATTCCTACTATTTTTATTTCTTACACCGGTGAATCGTTGGATTTTAAAACGCCTTTATTAAAATCGTTACATGCTGTTGATAAGGCTGCGACTGATGTTTGCCAATACTTCGATAAAAATGTAACTAAAGTTATTGCTACTTTAGGTTGGGAACAGGAATATTTTTTAGTAGACTCTGCTTTATATAATATCCGTTACGACCTGCAACAAACCGGCCGTACTTTATTTGGACACGCACCTGCTAAAGGTCAGCAATTAGAAGACCATTACTGGGGCTCTATCCCTGAAAGAGTTTCTGCTTACATGCGCGATTTTGAATATGAAGCCCATTTATTAGGGATTCCCGTTCGTACACGCCATAACGAAGTAGCTCCGGCGCAATTTGAGTGTGCTCCTGTATTTGAAGAAACAAATCTTGCGGTAGATCATAATTTATTATTAATGGATGTGATGGAAAAAGTAGCTATTCGCCATAACTTCCGTGTGTTGATGCATGAAAAACCTTATGCCGGGGTTAACGGCAGCGGTAAGCACAACAACTGGAGCCTGGCGACCAACACGGGTAAAAATTTATTGTCTCCCGGAAAAACGCCTAAAACAAATTTACAGTTCTTAACCTTCTTTGTTAATACTGTAAAGGCGGTGTATGAACACGCCGATTTGTTACGTGCCTCTATTGCCTCTGCCAATAACGACCACCGTTTGGGAGCTAATGAAGCGCCCCCGGCTATCATGTCCGTGTTTTTAGGAGAACAATTATCTAAAGTGCTGGATGAACTGGAAAAATCAGTTCATAACGGTAAAATGAGCCCGGAAGAAAAAACGGCTCTTAAAATGAATATTGGTCGTATACCTGATATTTTATTGGACAATACAGATCGTAACCGTACATCACCTTTTGCTTTTACGGGAAATAAATTTGAGTTCAGGGCCGTTGGTTCTTCCGCTAATTGCGGCGGGCCCATGACGGTACTGAACGCTATTATGGCAGAACAGTTGGTTGCTTTCAAAAAAGATGTAGATGCTTTAATTAATAAAAAAGTAGAAAAGGATGAAGCCATTTTTCAAATCCTGAAAAAATACATTATTGAAAGTAAAAAAATTCGTTTTGAAGGAAACGGCTACGGTGATGCCTGGAAAGCAGAAGCAAAAAAACGCGGCTTAAATAATATCTCAACAACTCCGGGAGCTCTGGAAGCGATGATCTCTAAAAAATCGTTGGCAATGTTCGAAACGCAAGGCATCCTGAACCACCGCGAACAGGAAGCGCGCTATGAGATAAGCCTTGAAACCTACACTAAAAAAATCCAAATCGAATCGCGCATTATCGCCGATATGGTGAATAATCAGATCATTCCCGCGGCTTTAAACTATCAGAAAAACTTAGTGGATAATGTACGCGGCATGAAAGATATTTTGAGCCCCGCTGAATTTAAAACAGTTGCCAAAAGCCAATTAGAGCTTATTAAAGAAATTTCGGAGCGCGTAACTCTTATTAAAACGGAAGCGGATGTCATGACAGAAGAACGCAAAAAAGCGAACACCCTTGACAGTGCCAAGAAACAAGCCCATGCGTATTGCGAAAAAGTGAAGCCTTACTTTGAAACCATGCGTTATAATGTTGATAAGCTTGAAAGCATTGTTGACGACAGCACCTGGCCTTTACCTAAATACAGAGAAATGTTGTATTTAAGATAGCATTATCGTAAGTAAATAAACTATAAAGAGCCCTGTTATACAAGGGCTTTTTTACAAATTATACATTTCGCAATCGGTCGTTTTTATGCATAATTAGTTAGCATTGCTATTTTATAGATGAATTAGTTATCATTTTTAGACGTATTTGGTTAAAAAGTTGCTTAAAATTTTTGATTTTTTAAAAAAATACATAAATTAGCGACTTACAAAGTTGAAACACTATGAAGAACTTTAAAAAACTAGCATTAACCACTACCGCTATTATTGCATTTGCATTTTCAATAAGCGCGCAGAAGAACTTTTTAAAAGATGCTGAGGTTGCATATAACAACCATCAGTATTTTAACGCCATCGAGCTTTACAAACAAGCGTATGTAAAAGAAAAAAAAGCGGCTGTTAAAACCAAAATTTTATTTAAAACAGGCAGTTCATACCAAGAAATAAACGACCTTAAGGGCGCTGAAACCTACTATAGCAAAGCAATTAAGGCAAAATACCCTGATCCGATCGTTTATTTAAAATTAGCAGATGCTTTAAAAGCACAGTCTAAATATGAAGAAGCGATTGTTGAGTACAATAACTACAAAAAAGAAATGCCCTCTGACCAACGCGGAGAAGAAGGCGTAAAATCATGTGAATTAGCAAAGCAGTGGAAGGATGCTAAAAATACTCCTGAAACACGTATTAAAGTGGAAAACATGGCTTTGATCAATTCAAAAGAAGCTGATTTCAGTCCTGCTTACTCTGATAAAAAATTTACTACTTTAATCTTTACATCTACCCGTCAGGGCTCTACAGGCGGCATTGACGTAATAAACGGACAAAACCACTCTGATCTTTACGAAACTAAATTAGACAAGAACGGTAAATGGAGTACGCCTGTTACGTTTGCTACTGCTATTGATACAAAAATGAATGAAGGCGGTGCTTATATCTCTAAAAAAGGCGACATGATGTTTATGACACGTTGCCCTGAAGCAAAAAATAAGCAATTGAAATGTCAGATTTATATGTGTAAAAAACAAGGTCCGGCATGGGCTGAACCTGAGTTGTTACCGTTTAATATTGATTCATTCGCTTTCCGTCACCCGGCTTTATCTGCTGATGGTAATACGTTATACTTTGATGCTAAATTACCCGGCGGTTATGGCGGGACTGATATCTGGTACAGCTCTTTCGACAAAAAAGGAAAAACATGGGGACAGCCCGTTAACGTTGGCCCAAGCATTAATACTGCAGGTTCTGAAGGGTTCCCTTTTATCTCTGATGATGATAAAATATTATATTTCTCATCAAATACTCATTTAGGAATGGGCGGGCTTGATATTTTTAAAGCTGAAAAAGACGCGGGCGGCAAATTTACTAAAGCGCCTGAAAACCTTAAATACCCAATGAATTCAGCGGGTGATGATTTTGGGATTGTGTTTGAAGGTAAAAAAATGAAAGGGTATTTTTCATCAAACCGTGAAGGCGGTAAAGGCGGAGATGATCTTTGGTCGTTTGTATTACCTCCGTTAATCTTTAACTTATCAGGAACAGTAGTAAGTGTTGAAAATAATGAGCCTGTACAAAATGCTTTAATTCACTTAAAAGGATCAAGCGGAGATATGTTTGAATTTAAAACAGGAGCTGATGGAAAGTATAATTTCAAATTAAAAGAAAATACATCTTATGAAGTAACTGTAGCCACCGATAAAAACACTGTTTCTCAAAGCTTTAAATTAGGGTTCTTAGCTAATAAAGATTTAGGTAAATTAAGTTCAGTAGGTGAAAATGAATCAAAAGATTTCATTAAAGATTTCTCGTTAACGCCTGTAAAAGCGGAAATTCGTTTCCCTGCCGTTCAGTATGACTTAGGTAAAGCAACTTTACGTCCTGAATCAAAGGATTCATTAAATTTCTTATATCAGACGTTAGTTGATAATCCTACTATTGTGATTGAATTACAAGCTCACACGGATAGCCGTGGTTCTGACGCAAAAAATCAGAAATTATCTGAAGACCGTGCTAAATCCTGTGTTGTATACTTAAATGAAGAGAAAAAAATCCCTTTAGCACGTCTACAATCTAAAGGTTGGGGTGAGAAAAAATTATTAGTTACCGACGCACAAATTGCTAAAGTTAAAACTAAAGAAGAAAAAGAAGCCTTACATCAAAAAAATCGTCGTACCGTATTCCGTATCGTAAGTTGGGATTATCAGGATCCAAACGCTCCAAAATCTGACAAGCCTATTTATAAGCCACAGGTAAAAGGAGAAGAAAATTCTGATGCGATAGAAGATGCTCCTGATGCTAAATAAGAATTGATCTATATATAATAGAAAACCCTCTCCAAACGGCGAGGGTTTTTTGTTTCATCAATTTATGTTAACGGCAAGCAGTGTGTTCTTAAATAGTGTAATTTTGTATCAATTAAAACCGGAAATCGTGCGTGATATTATATGGACAGTCATACTTGTTTGGGTAGTATGGAAAATAGTGAGTGCTTTTAAAAATATATCCAAAATGCAGGCTCAACGTGTCAATCATCAAAATAATACATACCAACAGCAGCAGCGTAAAGAAGGCGAAGTTAAAATAGATTCTACCCAAAGCGCTCATAAGCCGCACTTTAAACCGGGTGACGGCGAATATGTAGATTATGAAGAAATAAAATGATGAAACTTATAAGAGGGTTGATCATATTGGCTTCTGTTATTGTACCTTATGTAGCATCTGCACAAGATTACCCAATCACTCCTAATCCTTCTCCTCAGCCATTAAATAACCAATCTGCGCCCGGCGATTTTCAAAGCCTTAAAGAACGCGTGTTTGTAGGCGGGAGCGTAAGCGGTTGGTTTGGCAGCACTACATATATTAATTTATCCCCTATAGTTGGCTTTAAAATAAATAAAAAAATTTCGGCAGGTGTTGGTGGCACTTATAATTATTACAGCCAAAGTTACGGTGGACAAAAATTTGCCTCTACAGTTTACGGAAGCAGCGTGTTTGCGCGTTACATGATAACCGATAATTTTTTTGGGCAAGTTGAATGGGACAGATTAAGCGTTCCTGATTTTACATCGCCCATTGCAAACGACAGGGCATGGGTACATAATCTTTTAGTAGGCGGCGGCTACAAACAATTATTTACGGAGCACGCGAGCTTTGTAGCCATGATTTTTTATAATGTTAACCAAACTCCTTTATCTCCTTATACAAATCCTATTATACAAATTGGATTTAATATTAATTTATATTAATCCCATAAGGTCCACTTAGTAGGATTATAATCCAATTGCTTTAAATTAAAACCACGAATGGCATAATGTGTGCCTTTAGCTTTCCAAATAAAGAAGTTTAAGGCCATATTTTTATTTTTCCATCTTACATCATCTACCCCTACAAAATATTCCAGGTAAGTTGTTTGTATGGTTTTAGTGCTGTCATAATAATTTGATAGCAGGGACGTTTTAAAAAATACGGCTTCCTTATCTTTTTCAGAAACCGCCGCACATAAACGTTCTTTATCAATGGCTTCGGCGCTCTCAGCCGAATAGGATATTTCGGCAAGTACAAATTGGCCAAGCTTAAAATATGTTTTACTTAATGGAAGATTTAAATTAAATGGAAATTCATCGTCGTCTTTATAGATTGAAAAATAAAGGCTGTCGTTTAAAAAAGAAAGAGGTTTAGTTTTGTTTTTAATAATAGTTATATCACTGTTTAAAACAGGAATTACATTTATGAGTGAAGCATCATCGTTATGAAAATCTTTTTTTGACAGCACCAAAGTGTTCCTGAAATAATCTTCCTGATGTGATACTATAAAGGGAAAATATTCTTTGGCCAATGCTATGTCTTCAGCTCCTGCTCCGCCTAACACTATGAACGACTTTTTTAAATGACTGAGATAATTTCTGAATAAATACGGTTTCAGTAAGGCGCTGTCCTTTAAAGAAAGATAATTTAAACGTGTGTGGTATTTTTTTTCGTAGACGTATACAAAAAAATCTTCTGTTTTAAATACAGCGGCAACATTATTTTTTCCGTATTGTTTCTGAAGATCTAAAGTTATTTTTACTTGTGATTCAAAATCCTGGATATGAACTTTTGAAAATAGCTGTTTTTTATAAACAGATTGAAAGGAAAGTAAAAAAATAATCACGAAACAAAATACATTTACTTGCTTTTTAGTTAGAAACTCTACAAAAGAGCTCAGGAACAGGATGAGGCAAAGCCCGCAGAATAACAAAACAGAAAATTGAAGAATGGGATTTCGAAAAACGGAATAAAAATGGATGATCAAATAATTCATAAGAAAAATCCAAAATAAAAATACCTGTTTTTTGGAAATAGGGATAAGCTTAAAAACAGAGGTGAACAGTAGTATAAAAAACAACGCCATAATTACTTTACCGCTGATACCGCAACCAAAAAGTGCTTTTATAAAAAAATAGATCTCTGTGTTTCTTGGAGGTGTGAGCCAACCTCCCGCCGACGCGCCAATGCCGCCAATAGAGAACTGATAAAGCGTGATGCGTAAATGCGGCAGGTAAAACACTACGGTGATCCCACAAAACACTGCAAATAGTTTAAGACGCTCCTTCGGTATATAAAATACGCTTAGTATACCTACTGAAAAAGCGAACAGGCAGCTTATATGGTGGTTGTAAGCGCACAGTAAACATGAAAGAGAAAATAATACATAATGCTTTATGGCAACGCGCTCAGAAAATAAAATTTTAAACGCAGCGTATAAAAGCATTAAGCAAAACAATACACCGGTAATATACATGCGTGCGTATGAGCTGTAAACTAAAAATATAAAAGAAAGAGAAACAAAAGTAGAAGCAACCATTGCCACTTTTACACTAAAAAATTCAAGGCAAAAGCGATAAATCATATAAATGGCGGCAATACCGCAAAGTAGAAAAGGCAGTTTAACAGCTATTTCATTGAAATCGAAAATTTTAACCCAATAAAATAAAAAAATTTGAATCAATGCAGGATGCGCGTCAAGCTTAACACCATAATTAACCGCTTCAAAAAAACTATTATAACCCGTACGGCTCAATGCGCTCAGTTCATCAAAACTAAACTGGTATTGATTAATAGGAATGAACCGGAAAGCTATTCCTAAAACGAGCACTAACATTATTAGCCAATGTTCCTTAATGTTTTTAAGAATAGTCATAAATTTTATAATGCTAATTTAAAAATTAATTATCATTTTTGCAGTTCTTAATTATTGTAACGGTAATAAAGAGTTTACTCAGGTGTTTGTTCCGATTGTTTTTGGAAAGTATACATGCAAAGGGTTTTGCCCGGGTGTTGGAATGGTATACAAGTGCGCTTGAGGTGCGTATGTCGCAAGACGTGGGAGTTCGAGTCTCCTTCCGGGTACACTAAGCCGTTTTTCTCTGATAATTTAAGAGGAAAACGGCTTTTAATTTTTAGTAATTTCTGCGAACAACGAGCTGTGTAGCCAAACACACAATTTACTCTTTCGGTTTAAAGCTGCTAAAATGGTCCTGAGCTCGCCTAGTTTGTGTTCGGGAAGGAAGTTAAGGATGGTTTTAATTTTGTACGCTAAAGATAAATAATAAAAGTGTGGAATACAATATGTAAACGGGCAACGCCATTTGGATTAGGGTATAGCTAATCAATAGTCCCATATTACTGATTTATAACACCGCATGAGATTTTGAACCAGTATCTATAATCTCACTTGCTCCAAGCTGCTAATTGAACTTAAACCCGAATTAGGACTTAACCGGATTGTTAAAAATACATTGCGGAATAAATATTCTATTATATTTGTACCGTGAAGTTAAAAGATCCTGATAAAATACATATAATATACACCGCTACATTAAAATTGGTGAAGAACAATGGCTTGTCTGCATTGAATATGGCTGCCATTGGTAAAGAAACAAAATTAGGTATGGGTACTATGTATGGCTACTTTAAAAGTAAAGAAGAATTAATTAATTCCTTATTTAAACGCTTGAAAGGACTAAACACGAATCGTATTTACTCTGTCATTAAACCCAATGCTCCATTTAAGTTGAGTATGAAAGATCTTTTTGATAATTACATTAAGAACCGTGTTGATTACTTTGAAGAACACTTTTTTGTAGAACAATGTTCTAATTCACATTTTCTTGACTCCGAATCTAAAAAGTTGGATGACGCGGCTTTTGTTGGAGTATTTGAATTGTTGGATAAAGGTAAAAAAGAATTGCTTGTGAAAAATATAGATAATACTATTATAACTGCCCACATGATGGGTAGTGCAAATGAACTGGTAACTATGTGTATGAAACATAATATTAAAATAAATAAAGCTTTTTTAAATCAGGCATTTTCCCTTTGTTGGGATAGTATTAAACGATAAATTTTTTTTCAAAAAATAGAATAATTATTCCATAATAAAAACAAATAAAATAATAAATATGAAAACAGTTATCATCACAGGTTCTTCAAGCGGCATAGGAAAGGCCGCTGTATTAACATTTGCTAAAGCAGGCTGGAATGTAGCCG